>NZ_JBHSMG010000007.1:0-965 GCF_042655435.1 Lysinimonas soli | reverse complement strand
GAGCTTCCCGATGGCGGTGTGGGGCCGGTGCTGATTGTAGAAGTGCAGCCATGCCGGGAGAGCGGCGCGGCGGGCTGACTCGGAGTTGTAGTGGCGCGAGTAGGCCCAGCCGTCGGCGAGGGTGCGGTGGAATCGCTCGATCTTGCCGTTGGTCTGCGGGCGGCGTGGTCGGGTGAACTTCGGTGTGATGCCGAGCCCGGCGCAGGCGTTTCGCCATGCGTGCGAGCGATAGGCGGAGCCGTTGTCGGAGAGCACTCGCTCGACGGTGACGCCGTGGTCGGTGAACCAGGACACTGCTCGCTGCAGGACCCCGATCGCCGTCTCAGCGCGTTCGTCGTCGTGGATCTCGGCATAGGCGACGCGGGAGTGGTCGTCGATGACGGTATGGACGAAGGCATGCCCGGTGGTCATGTCGCCAGCGATGCCTCGCTGGCCGGTTCGCTTCCCGGTGACGGACCGGTTCCGATAACCCTGTGCTCGCCCGACGGAGCGCCAACCGCCGCCGTCGGGGATGTTGCCAAGCTTTTTAACGTCGACGTGGATCAGCGCTCCCGGCGTCTCGTGTTCGTAACGCCGGGCCGGCTCTCCGGTCCTGACGTCGACATGGGATAGCCGGTTGAGCCGGCATCGGACCAGGACAGCATGGACGGTCGAGGACGCGATGCCGAGCCGACCCGCGATCTGAACCGGTCCGAGCCGCTTCTTGATCCGAAGGTGAACGATCTTCTTCACGATCGGCTGCGGGGTCTTGTTCGGATGCGTATGCGGTCGGCTCGACCGATCCGCCATGCCCTCCGACCCAAGCTCGGCATAGCGGCGGGCCCACTTCGCCGCCGTCGGATACGACACCCGGAAGTAAGCAGCAGCAGCCGAGATCGACCACCCCTCATCAACCACCTGCCGGGCAAGACGAAGCCGATGCCGCGGCGTCAACGCCGCATTACCGTGAGACACGAGGACCTCCT
>NZ_JBHSMG010000006.1:0-100464 GCF_042655435.1 Lysinimonas soli | reverse complement strand
GCATTACCGTGAGACACGAGGACCTCCTTGGGTCAGAGCGAAGTGGTAGCAGCTCCACTCTGCCGAGGAGGTCCTCGTCACATCACGAAACCCAGATCAAACAACGTCCCTGGGCACTACAGCTAGCTAGCCTTCGGTCGCCTGCGCGCGCTCCAGCACCAGCTCGCGCACGCGGGCGGCATCCGCGGATCCGCCCATCGCCTTCATGACGGCGCCGATCACGGCTCCCGCGGCCTGCACCTTGCCGTCGCGGATCTTCTCGAGCACGTCGGGCTGCTGCGCGAGGGCCGCATCGATCGCGGCGATCAGCGCGCCGTCATCCGAGACCACTTTGAGTCCGCGCTTCGCGACGACCTCGCCGGGGGTGCCCTCGCCGGCGATGACGCCCTCGATCACCTGGCGGGCGAGGCGGTCGGTGAGGTCGCCGCTCTCGACGAGCGTGACGATCTCGGCCACGTCATCCGGAGAGATCAGGGCCGTCGGCTCGGCGTCGGCGGCGTTGGCGAGGCGGGCGATCTCGCCGGTCCACCACTTGCGCGCGGCCTGCGGCGACGCACCCGCGGCCACGGTGTCGGCGATCTCGACGAGCAGGTTGGAGTTCACGACATCCTGGAACTCCAGATCGGTGAAGCCCCACTCCTCGCGCAGCCGGCGACGGCGGCCGGCGGGAGCCTCGGGCAGCGCCTCCTTGAGACGGGCGATCAGCTCGGGCTTCGGCTCGATCGGCAGCAGGTCTGGCTCGGGGAAGTAGCGGTAGTCGTCGGCGTCGCTCTTGACGCGTCCCGGGGATGTCGTGCCCGTGTCCTCGTGCCAGTGGCGGGTCTCTTGGGTGATGGTTCCCCCATCCGCGAGGATCTGCGCCTGACGCTGGATCTCGTACCGCACCGCGCGCTCAACGCTGCGCAGGGAGTTGACGTTCTTGGTCTCGGTGCGGGTGCCGAGCTTGGCGGGCGGCTCGCCGGGGGCGGTGCGCGGGCGCAGGGACACGTTCGCGTCGCAGCGCAGGTTGCCGCGCTCCATGCGCGCCTCGCTGATGTCGAGCGCGCGCACGATGTCGCGGATCGTCGACACGTAGGCCTTCGCCACCTCGGGGGCGCGGTGCTCGGCGCCCATGATCATCTTGGTGACGATCTCGACCAGCGGGACTCCGGCGCGGTTGTAGTCCACCAGCGAGTACTCGGCACCCTGGATGCGGCCGGTTGCGCCTCCGACGTGGGTGAGCTTGCCGGCATCCTCCTCCATGTGCGCGCGCTCGATCGGAACGGTGAAGAAGCTGCCGTCGCTGAGCTCGACCTCGACGCTGCCCTCCCCGGCGATCGGCTCGTCGAACTGGCTGATCTGGTAGTCCTTGGCGAGGTCGGGGTAGAAGTAGTTCTTGCGCGCGAAGCGGCTGCTGGGAGCGATCTCACAGCCCAGGGCGAGGCCGAGCGAGATCGCGTATTCGACGGCCTTGGCGTTGACGACCGGGAGTGCGCCGGGCAGGCCGAGGTCGACCGGGGTGATCTGGGTGTTGGGCCCCACGCTCTGGTCGGCGTGCTTGGCCGCCGGGTTGGGGGCGTCTGAGAACATCTTCGTCGCGGTGCTGAGCTCGACGTGCACCTCGAAGCCGAGCACCGGCTCGAAGAGTTCGAGCGCTTTGTCGTAGTCCATGAGAGCGGGCTTGGCCATACGTCGATTCTACGGATGGCGCGGGGGCCCCGCCTCGCCCCGTCTGCCTCGTCCCGTCTGCCTCGTCTCGTCTGCCTCGTCCCGTCCGCGCTCCTCCCGTCTGCCTCGTCCCGTCCGCGCTCCTCCCGTCCGCGCTGCTCTCGTCCGCCTCCTCCCGTCCGCCTCGTCCCGTCCGCGCTCCTCTCGTCCTCTCCTCCACAGGCTGAACTTTGACGAGTTATCAAATTCACTAGAACATATCTTCGATTCTTGAGACAATCGATGCATGCCATTCCCCACCGCGTTCGCGAAGCTGGCCGACCCCTCGGCCTCCTTCGCGGTGCCCCCGGTGGCCGTGCTCGACGACCGCGAGCTGCTCGACGTTCAGCGTTCCCTCGCCGAGATCCGCCGACGCGTCGATGCGTCGTCGGCGGCCGTGGCGGCCGAGATCGCCCACCGATCGCGCCGCGAACTCGGCAGCGAAGGCCTTGCGCAGCGGCACGGTGCACGCACTCCCGAACTGCTCGTGCAGCACGTCACCGGGGCGAGCGCGCGTGAGGCGCACACGATGGTGCGGGTCGGAATGATCCTGGTCGAGTCGGCACTGGCCGAGCCGACACCACTCGACGCCGTCGGCTCAGCCGTCGCCGACGGTCGCCTGACCCTGGATGCCGCCGACGTCATCCGCGCCGGGCTCGGCTCGGTCGACGCGTCGGTTCCGACGGAGTCGATCGCCGCGGCAGCCGAGATCCTCGTGCACGACGCGACGGCCTTGACAGTCGAGAAGCTGGCCGCGCGCGCCCGTGAATGCGGCGCGGAGCTCGACGAGCAGCACGTTCAAGACCGCGAGCGGGCCTTGCGCGACGCGCGCTACCTCCGCCTCACGCCGGTCGGCGACGGGATGACGCGGCTCTCCGGCCTCCTCGACCCAGAATCGGCGGCGATCGTGGTGTCCGCCTATGACGCGGCCACCTCACCGCGCCGTGGAGGGCCCCGCTTCGTCGACCCCGACGAGATCGCCCGCGCCGAACGACTCGCTCGCGACGAGCGCACCACCGAACAGATCGCCGTGGACTCCTTCGTCGAGCTGATCCGCATCGGCTCAACCGCAGCGCCCGAGGTGGTCGGCGCCCAGCGCCCCGCCGTGCGCGTACTGGTGACTGATCACGACCTCGCCCGGCGCGCAGGCCACGTCATCATCGAGGGCCAGACCGCGCCATTGAGCATCGCCACCGCCGAGCGCGAGATCTGCGATCGCGGCACCGTCCCGATCCACTTCGACAGCGCCGGCCAGGTCGTCAACGTCGGCCGCGAGCAGCGGCGATTCACCCCGCGGCAGCGCATCGGGTTGGCGGCCCGAGACGGTGGATGCCGGTTCCCCGACTGCGATCGCCCACCCTCGTGGACCGAGGCCCACCACATCAACGAGTGGGTCCGAGATCAGGGCCGGACCGACATCGCCGACGGCATCCTCCTCTGTCGGCACCATCACCTGCTGATCCACGACAACGGATGGCGTGTCACGCGCGAGCTCGCCGACTACCACCTCGTGCCGCCACGATCCCTCGACCCGTCGCAGACCCCGATCCTCGCCCCGCCCAAGACGGGCCTCGTGCGTCGGCTGCTCATCGACTCGGTGTCCTAGTGTCGGCGCCTACCTGGTCACCGGACCATCTCCCTGAGCGCAGCCGGCGCCCCCTAGGCGCGCTCGAGCGGCCGGTTCACGGGGTAGCGCGGCGGCAGGCCACGCAAGACCCGCGCCGCCTCGGCGAGCACCTTGGCGAGAGTCTCATCCCAAGACTCCTCGCTCCAGTGCGCGGCGTGAGGCGTGAGGATCACCGAGTCCAGCTCCCGCAGCGCACTCCCCGGCTCGAGCGGCTCATGCGCGAACGCGTCGAGACCGGCCCCGAAGAGATGACCGCTGCGGAGGGCATCCACGAGGGCCTCCTCGTCGATCAACCCGCCGCGCGAGACGTTCACGAGGACCGCCCCCTCCTTCATCGCCGACAGGGCCGCCCGGTCGATGACATTACGTGTGGAATCGATCAACGGAACGTGAAGCGACAGCACGTCGCTCCGAGCGAGCAGCTCGCCCTGGGGCACCAACTCCGCCCCCACCGAAGAGGCATCCGCGGAGGTGATCATCGGATCGAAGCAGATCACCGAGTAGCCGATCGCCTTCGCCATCACCGCGACCCGGCGACCGATTCGGCCAAGACCCAGCAACCCGAACACCTGGGTGTCGGGGCGGTGCACACCCGGAGCGAACGACGAGGCCCAGCCACGATGCCTCACGCCATCATCCAGCGCCGGCAACCGACGCGACACGGCGAGCGCGAGGGCGATCGCGTGAACAGCGACCTCGCGGAAGTTGGCGTCGGGCACGTTGGTCACCCAGATGCCATGCTCGGTGGCCGACTCCACATCCACGGTGTCGACGCCGATGCCGAAACGGGTGATCGAGCGGCAGCGCAGCATGTTCTCGATCACGGCGCGGGTGATGTGTTCCACAAGCACGATCACCGCATCCGCGTCGCGCGTGCCCTCGAGCAGAGCCTGCCCATCGTTGCCGTCGACCGTCACGAAGTCGACGCCCAGCCCATCGAAGACCGCCAGGTCGGCGGCGCCAACCGGAATCAGGGTGCTCGTCAGGACGACCTTCATCGAGCCACCGTCCCCGACGTGGCAGACGACGGCGAGGTCGACGGCGAGGTCGACGTCGACGGCGTCGGCGTTGGCGATGGCGTCGGCGTCGGCGATGGCGATGGCGTCGACGTCATCGATGGCGATAGGGCGGATGCCCTCCCCGACAGGACCGGCGTCGTCGCCAACAAGGGCGCCAGTTCGTCCCACGTCGCCTGCGCCCCCGATATCACCGATGAGATGTCCATGCCGGCGAAGATCAGGGTGGCCCCGAGTGTCAGATAGTCGGCCACATCCTGAACTCCGAAGGCGAAAGCGCCCTTCGCGACACCGTGACGTTCCGCCGCCGCGAAGATGTCGGCCACGGCAGCCCGGTGCTGAGCCGACCCGACGGTCGTGCCGAGAGAGGTCGCCAGATCGAATGGTCCGATCACCACGGCATCGATGCCGGGCACCGCAAGGATCTCCTCGGCCGCGGCATGGCCCGCCGCCGTCTCGATCTGGATGGCGATCAGGATCTCGGCGTTGGCCGCGGCGACATACCCCGCCATTTCGGCACCGTACGCCTGCCCCCTCCCGGGACCGGCGCCCCGGCGCCCCTCGGGCGCATAGCGCGCACGTTCCACCACCTCCGCTGCCTGCGCCGCCGTCTCGATGCGAGGCACGACGAGTCCCGCCGCGCCCAGGTCGAGCACGCGCGCGATGTACGACCCGACCTCGGGCACGCGGACGAGCGCGGCCATCGGCGCAAGATCCGCCGCTCGAAGCAGATGCTCCAAGCCGTCGATCGAGAGCGGCGTGTGCTCCGCGTCGATGAGGATCGCGGCGAACGGAGATGCCCCGAGCGCCTCGACGACCATCGCCGAGGGGATCGCGACCGTGGTCCCGATCACCGCGCCCTCATGAACGCGTGAACGAAGGTGGTGGAACGGCATGCTTCACTTCCTGTCAGTCGCCTGCGCGGATGCGCAGGTGGTTGGTGCGAATGCCCGGCTGGCCTCGCCTCCCGGGCTGCCGAGTACTACGAGCGCGCCCGCACCCCCTGCAGCGCAGGAGTCTCATCGATCTCGGACTGCGACACGAAGGGGCGTCCGAGCACGAGCCCGATCAGGCTCAGTACCTGAGACACCACGATCAAGGCCACGACGAGCCACGGTTGCCCGCCCAGCGCCGCCACCAGGGCGGTCGCGATCAACGGCGCCGGTCCGGCGATCAATGCTCCCTGCAGCTCACGCGACGAGAACAGGCCGGCCGAACGATAGTCCGCCTTGAACAGGGCGGGCATGAGCACCGTGTGGGCAGCCGATCCGGCACTCCAGGCGAACGCGAAGATCAGAGCGCTCGCCACGATGATGACCGGGAAGTTCCCCGTCCCCAACAGCAGGAAGTACGGATAGGCGAACACGATTCCGCCGACGATGCCGATGTACATGACCTTCTTGGCACCGATCCGGTCAGCAAGACGACCGAAGAGGAGGCAGACCAGCGCCCCGACCACGAGCATGACCAGGGTCACCGTCAGAGTCTGCGGACGCTGCAGGCCGATCTGATTGGTCAGGTACGAGATACCGAACGAGAGGGCCACGAAGCCCGTCACGTTGAGCCCCGACGGCAACAGGAACCCGGCGATCCAGTTGCGGGGGCTGGCTTTGATCGCCCGCCCGACGGCGACGAGCGGGTTACGACGAGCGGGCGCCACGAGACCGTTCTTCCGGTCCTCCTGCACCTGCTCGAACTCGGGCGACTCCGGCATGACGCGACGCAGCAGCAGCCCGATGACGGTCAGGACCGCGCTCAGCAGGAACGGGATGCGCCATCCCCACGAACTGAACGCATCGGCACTGACACTCGCGCTGATGATGGTGAACAGCACGGTGGACAGGATGCTGCCCGCCAGCCCTGCGGACATCGCGAACGCCGAGAAGTAGCCCTTGCGCGAGCGCATCGCGCTCTCGTTGAGGATCGTGATCGCGCCCGCCAACTCGGCACCGGCGCCGAAGCCCTGCGTGATGCGCAGAACGACCAGCAGCGCGGGAGCCCAGACGCCGATCACCGCGAACGGTGGCAGCAGCCCGATGAGAGTCGTCGAGATGCCGATCAGCACGATCGACAGGATGAGCACGGGGCGACGACCCCAGCGGTCGGCGAGAGCGCCGAGCACGATGCCGCCGATCGGACGCGCTGCGAAGCCCACGGCGAAGGTGGCGAAGGTCGCCAGCAGCCCCACCGCACCGGTGGCCTGCGGAAAGTACAACGGGGCGATCACCAGACCGGCGACGATGCCGTAGAGGCCATAGTCGTACCACTCGATCACGGTGCCGAACCCGGCGGCGACGGTGGTGCGCACCGACAGCTTGCGGGGTGGGCTGGGGGGAGGCACGTCTGTGGGCTGTCCGGCCGAGTGGCCTTCTGCCGTGATCGGCGGTGTCGCGGGGGTGGTCGAGGACACGCGAGCTCCTTTGCTCAGAGATGTCTGTCCACACATCGTGGACCTGTTGGGCAGGACGCTATCAGCGTGCACTGCATTCTGTCTACTGTCGACAATCTTCAGTCGGCTACGATCGAGGGATGGCTATGACTAAGGGATGGCTATGACATCGGCGAGCGGGTTCGAGCCGATCCGTGCCGCGTCGCTCGTCGATCAGGCTCATCGGCAGATCCGCAGCCAGATCCTGAACGGGGAGCTTCGGCCCGGCGACCCCCTGCGCGACTCGGTTCTCGCCGAGCAGATGGGCATCAGCCGCTCCCCCGTGCGTGAGGCGCTGCGTCTGCTCGAGCAGTCCGGGCTGGTCGAGAAGACCACCAACCGCTCCTACCGGATCTCGGGGCTCGCCGTCGCGGACGTCCCGGAGCTGGCCGCCCTCCGCGCCGCTGACGAAGTGCTTGCGGTGCGCATGATCGTCAAGAACTCCAGCCCCCTCGACACCCTGGACGACGCCATCGAGCGCCTCCGGCAGGCCGGCGATGACGTGGAGCTCGCTGCCGCCGACGCCGCCTTCCACGCCGCGGTGGTCGACTTGGCGGGGATGCCGCGGCTGAGCTCGCGATTCGGCGACCTCACCGACCAGATCCGTCTGGTGCTGATCGCGGGCGGATTCGAGCACGACTTCGCCGACGGGCAGCTGGCTCAGAACCACGTAACCCTGCGGGATGCCCTGAGCGACGCCATCGCCACCGGTCAGGTCGACGAGGTCGTCCGGCTCTGGGAGGAACACGTGCTGAGCGGCATGAGCGTGCCCGGGTTGCTGACGGTCGCGCCACGCCGCCCCGAGGCTCCGGTTCAGAAGTAGAGCCGCCCGCTCACCTCACGCGCCGCGTGGCCGATACCCCGCGTCGGGCCCAGCGCGTCAGCCCAACGCATCAGCCCAACGCATCAGCCCAACGTGTCAGCCCAACGCCTCAGCCCAGCGTCGGCGCCTGTGTCAGCAAGGGACCGCCCCACTGCGCGACCAGCAGCTGCTCGAGCGCCGCACCCACGGTGTAGAGCCGGGCGTCCTCACGGGCCGGCGCCATGAACTGGATGCCGACCGGCAAGCCGTCCTCCGGAGCCAGACCGGCCGGCAACGAGATCCCCGGCACCCCGGCCAGGTTCGCCGGGATCGTCGTCAGGTCGTTCAGGTACATCGCCAGCGGATCGTCGATCTTCTCGCCCAGCTTGAACGCCGTGGTCGGCGCCGAGGGTGTCGCGAGCACATCGGCCGTCGAGAAGGCGCGCGCGAAGTCCTGCTGGATCAGCGTCCGCACCTTCTGCGCACTGCCGTAGTAGGCGTCGTAGTAACCGGCCGACAACGCATAGGTGCCCAGGATGACCCGACGCTTCACCTCGTCGCCGAACCCGGCCTCGCGGGTCGCCGCCATCACCTGCTCGACCGTGCCACCGGGCAGCCCGGTCTTCGGGTCGATCGGCGTCACGCGCATCCCGAACCGCACCGAGTCGAACTTGGCAAGGTTGCTCGACGCCTCCGCCGGCAGGATCAGGTAGTAGGCCGCGATCGCGTACTCGAAGCTCGGCGCACTGACCTCGACGATCTCGGCACCCTGCGCCTCGAGCAGCGCGAGTGACTCGCGGAACCGCTGCAGCACGCCGGGCTGGAAGCCCTGGCCCTCCTGCGAGAGCTCACGCACCACGCCGATCTTGAGCCCGCGAACGGAACCGTCGCGCTGACCGAGCCGCGCCGCCTCGGCGAACGAGGGCCAGGCATCCGGGATGCTGGTGGAGTCGCGCGGGTCGTGCCCGCCGATCACGTCGTGCAGCAGCCCGGCGTCGAGCACGGTGCGCGTCACGGGTCCGACCTGGTCGAGCGACGACGCCAGCGCGATCGCTCCGTAGCGCGACACCCCACCGTAGGTGGGCTTGACGCCGACCGAGCCGGTCACGGCGGCCGGCTGGCGGATGCTGCCGCCGGTGTCCGAGCCGAGCGCGAGCGGCGCCTCGAACGCCGACACCGCGGCGGCCGAGCCTCCACCGGAGCCGCCGGGGATCCGGCTCAGATCCCAGGGGTTGTGCGTGTTGCCGTACGCGGAGTGCTCGGTCGACGAGCCCATCGCGAACTCGTCCATGTTGGTCTTGCCGAGCGGGACCAGGCCGGCCGCGCGCATCCGGGCGACGACCGTCGCGTCGTAGGGCGGAATCCAGCCTTCGAGGATGCGCGACCCTGCGGTCGAGGGCATGTCGATCGTGCAGAGCACGTCCTTGATCGCGACGGGCACACCGGCCAACGGCGAGAGGGCGGCGGCGTCATCGCCTCCGGCTGCACGGACCGCGTCGATCTGCGCGGCGGTCGAGAGCGCACCGACGTTGAGGTGCAGGAACGCGTGGATGTCGCCGTCGACGGCGGCGATGCGGTCCAGGTGCGCTTGGGTGGCTTCGACGCTCGAGACCTCGCGCGTCGCGAGCTTCGCCGCGAGTTCTGCAGCGGAGAGCTGGATGAGCTCGGTTGACCCGCTCACTGCTCCTCCCCCAGGATCGCCGAGACCTTGAAGCGGTCGCCGTCGCGTTCCGGGGCACCCGAGAGCGCCTGCTCGGGCGTCAGTGTGACTCCCGGGACGTCGGGACGGGTCACCGTGCCGAGCGGGATCGGGTGGCTGGTGGCCACGACGTCGGGCGTCGCCACCTCGCTGACCTTCGCGACCGAGTCGACGATGTGACCCAGCTCGCCGGTGAGCCG
Organism: Lysinimonas soli; assembly: GCF_042655435.1. NCBI lineage: Bacteria > Bacillati > Actinomycetota > Actinomycetes > Micrococcales > Microbacteriaceae > Lysinimonas > Lysinimonas soli. Next base: position 91,006 of record NZ_JBHSMG010000006.1, on the reverse strand, counting down.
TGCGATCTCGTCGTCGCTGAGCGCGATGCGGGCGAGGCTCGCGAGATGGGTCACGACCTCGGGCGTGATCTCGGACATGGCGGAGGCTCCGAACGTGAGGAGGGCGTTCCCGGCGCGGTGCTGCGGCGGAACGGTGGGGCGATGGCTGGTGCCGCCCGGCTGAGGCCGCTCGGCGCTTTCCAGTCTAGGAGAGCGCACGTCGACCCAGCAGCCCGCCCTCCATCCCGGGCTCAAGTGCGAACCGCGTCAGACGCTGGGCCCCGAGGAGACGACAGCCCGCCCCTTGCCGATCGACAGCGCCGACTTGCCGTCCTGACCGAGCACGAGGTCGCCTCGACCGATCCCGATCAGCACCATGTTGCGCAGCGACTCGGTGCCGGTCACGAAGTAGTCGTTGTGCCCGAGAGCATCACGCATCGATTTGCCGGTCAGCGGGTCGGTCGCCCCGTCGACCCCGAAGCGGTGCGCCCCGAACGACGACGACAGCGGCTGGCTGCCGAAGATCCCGGTCTGGGGCACCGGGTCGGTCTGTGCCGCACCGACCCAGACGTTTCCGCCGGTGACCTTGAGCTGGCTGACCGAACGCGCCGGGCTTCCGGGCGAACCGACGATCGCGAGAGCGTCGACCGTGACGTCATCCTCCTCGAGCGAGAGCATGGCTGCGGTCGTGCCGTAGGAGTGCGCCAGGATCGCGACATAGGGCTGCGCGCCGGGCTTGCCGTCGACGACCCGGGCGGCGCGCTCGGCACGCAGGCCCTCGATCGACGCGGTCAGCGACTGCTGCCCCTCGCGCGCGAGTTGCATCGAGGCCACGTTGACGATGTTCGGGGTGTGATACCCGATCCAGGCGAAGGTGGCCACGGTCGGCAGCTTGTCGGACGCCACCCCGGGGTTGAGCCGCTTGATCCAGGCCTGCTGCTCGGTTGCGATGTTGTCGGAGCTGTCGGCGAACGCGACGATCTGGGTATCGACGTCCGAGAACATCCCGGGGATCAGGTAGTCGACGTAGTCCGCGGTCGAGGCGTTGCCGATCACGATGACGGCCCGGCCCTCCCCCGTCGGGTCGAGGCTCACCAGCTCACGCCGGTTGCCGGAGCTGCCGACGTCGAGCGCCTTCCGCACCTGGCCGAGCATGTGCAGTCGCTTGGTCAGCTCGTCGCTCGCGGCCCGGCCCACCCCCGCTTTCAACTGCTGGCGGATGTCGTGCTCGGCGGTCGACAGGTTGACCCGGTTGGCCATGTCGCGCGCCGAGTACGGAAAGCCCTCGAGCCCGCCGACCAGCTCGGGCGCCCCCGACAGCATGGCGGCGTGCTGTGCCGCCGAGGTCTGCGTCCACAGCGCGGCGACCTTGCTCGCGGAGGGAGGCGTTTGGAGGAGACCCGCGATGACATCCGCGTGCTTCGAGACGAACGCGTTGAGCTGGGGGGCGCTCAGCAGGGTCAACTGGTCGAGCAGTTGAATGCCCCGCAGCTTCGGCAGCTGCTCAAGGGAGACGGCCGCCGTCACCGGCTGCGGTCCGATGAACGGGTCGGGCGGGGTGGCGGCCGAGGAGTCCCGGGACACGCTGTCGAGGGCGGCCATCCAGGCCGTCTGCTCGGGCGACATCGTGGCGGGCGTCACGATGCTGGTCTGCCACGACGCAGACACGCTGAAGGCCTCGTCGACGGTGCCCTGTGTCGACGAGGTGGAGAGAATTGCCGTGACGTCCACCAGCAAATCGGGTTGTCTCCTAGCCCAGCGTGCCCCCGAACCTCTCCCAGACGAAGCTCAGTGCTGCACGAACGCATTCTAAGGTCGTTATGCGCCCCAAATGGGGGACTTAATGAGTTGGAAACTCAAAATGGCACTGTTTTAACTCAATTGTCACCCGAAAGGGGGACAACGTAACGCCTTCGAGGGTAGACCTGGCGTGTCGGCAGCCCCGTCATCAGGGCCTTCGCCGGCATCCAGGTGTACCCCTGATCCGCCACGCTCGGCTGCGGGACCTCGACGGCGGCGCTGCCCGATACGCAGGATGCGACCGGCGCGGGGGTATTCGTACCCCGCGCGGGGTACAGGGCGGTCGCCTGTCCCGAATGGCTCCCGAGACGCCCCCGAATGGATGCCGACCGGACGCCGAACAGACCCCTGAGCGCGACATCGAGCGCGATGTCGATCGCGATATCGAGCGCGATGTCGATCGCGACGTCGATCGCGACGCAGCACCGGCACCGAGCCGACCGCCGCCGAGGCTCCGATCAGTCGCCGAGCGCCGCCGGTCCGCCCTCGAGCAGGGCCGCGAACTGCGCCGCGTCGATGATCCGCACACCGAGCTCCTCGGCCTTGGCCAGCTTCGACCCGGCACCCGGCCCGGCCGCGACATAGTCGGTCTTCTTGCTGACGCTGGATGCCGCCTTGCCCCCCGCGCGGATGATCGCCTCGAGCGCCCCCTCGCGCGTGAAGCCCTCGAGCGACCCCGTCGCCACCACCGTCAGCCCGGCGAGCGGCCCCTCGGCGCTGCCCGCGTTGCCCGGCCCCGGGTGCCCCGGAATCGACCACGGCACCCCCGCCGCCGCCCACCGCTCGACGATCTCGCGATGCCAGTCCACCTCGAACCAATCGAGCACGGCATCCGCGATGATGCCTCCGACCCCGTCGACCGCCGCCAGTTCGTCGCGGGTGGCCGAACGGATCGCGCCGAGCGACCCGAAGTAACCCGCAAGCGCCCGCGCCGCGACCGGCCCGACGTGCCGGATGCTCAGGGCGACCAGGAACCGCCACAGCTCCTTCTGCTTCGAGGCCTCGATGTTGGCGATCACCTCGTGCGCGGTCTTCGAGGGGACGTAGTCGGCATCCCCCGCGAAGTCCGCGCCCGACAGGCTCGGGTCGAACGCCGGGTCGGCCGCCGCCCCCGTCTTCTTGCGCTGGCGCTTGAACGGGGTGTCGACCTTCACGCGCAGCACCACCCCGTCGCGCGTGGTGAAGGGGCGCCCGGGCTCGTCGTCGTCGACCTGCTTGACCAGGCCCGTCTCGTGATCGCGCACGACCACCTCGATCGGGAAGATGTCCTCCAGCCGCAGCTCGAACAGACCCGCCTCGGTCGGCAGCGGCGGGGTCGGAGGATACAGCGGCTGGGTCAGGGCCGCCGCTGCGACCTCGCCGATCGCCTCGATGTCGAGCGCGCCGCGGCCGGCGATGTGCTCGACCCGGCCGCGCACCTGGGCCGGGCAGGCCCGGGCGTTCGGGCAGCGCAGGTCGACGTCGCCCTCTTTGGCGGGGGCCAGCAGCGTTCCGCACTCGGGACAGCGGGTGGGCATCACGAACTCGCGTTCCGTGCCGTCACGCAGTTCGACCACCGGGCCGAGCACCTCGGGGATCACGTCTCCGGCCTTGCGCAGCACCACGGTGTCGCCGATCAGCACCCCCTTGGCCTTCACGACGTCCTGGTTGTGCAGCGTGGCCTGCCGCACCTCGCTGCCCGCGACCCGCACCTTCTCCATCACGGCGAAGGGGGTGGCCCGGCCGGTGCGGCCGATCGAGACGACGATGTCGAGCAGCTTGGTGTTGACCTGCTCGGGCGGGTACTTGTAGGCGATCGCCCAGCGCGGCGCCCGGCTGGTGGCGCCCAGCTCTTCGTGCAGGGCCAGCTCGTCGACCTTGACCACGATGCCGTCGATCTCGTGCGAGACCGGGTCGTCGGCGGTCCCGTCGCGGTGGGCTCCGTAGTACTCGATGAACTCGGCGGCGGCCTCGGCGGTCGGCACGACCCGGTAGTACGGGCTGGTCGGCAGACCCCAGCTGCTCAGCAGCTCGTAGGTGGCCGACTGGCTCGCGATCGGCTGTCCGGCGTCGTCGCGCGGATCGGGCCAGGCGCCGATGCCGTGCACCAGCAGCTGCAGGCGACGGATGCGGTCGTGCATGCGCGCCAGCGCGTCGGCGCTCTTGCCCTCTTCTTTCTGACGCAGCGATCCGGATGCCGCGTTCCGCGCGTTCGCGAACAGCCGATCCCCCGCGGCCGCCTGTGCGGCGTTGAGCTCGTCGAAGGCCTTCACGGGGAAGAACACCTCACCCCGCACCTCGACCAGCGGCGGCGGCGTGGGCGTGGCCAACCGGGCCGGGATCGCCGCGATCAGCCGCACGTTCTCGGTGACGTCTTCGCCGACGACCCCGTCGCCGCGGGTCGCCGCGCTCACCAGCACGCCGTTCTCGTAGCGCAGGTTGAGGGCGAGCCCGTCGATCTTGAGCTCGCACAGGTAGTCGACGCGGCGGCCGGCGTCGCGCTCGACCTTCGCGGCCCACGCCAGGAACTCCTCGCGGCTGAAGACGTTGTCGAGGCTCAGCATCCGCTCGGCGTGCCGCACGGGGGCGAAGAGCGTCGTCTCGGCGCGGCCACCGACCGTCTGGGTGGGGCTGTCCTGGCTCTGCAGCTCGGGGAACAGGCGCTCGAGCTCTTCGAGCCGGCGCATCATGCGGTCGTATTCGTCGTCGCTGACCAGCAGGGCGTCGCGCTCGTAGTACGCCTCGCGCAGCTCGAGGATGCGCGAGGTCAGCGAGTCGGCCTCGACCTTGGCGGCGGCGAGCGCCGAGCCGGTGGTCTCGGGGACCTGTTCGATGGGGTCCGCTGCCTTGCTCCCGCGCGCCATGTGGTCGAGTTTACGGTCGACCCCCGACGCGGGATCGGCCACGATGAGGGGATGACCGTTTCGCAGGAGCAGTTGGACGCGCTCTGGGATTTCACCGATCCGATCGCGAGCGAAGCGGCCTTCCGGGGCGCGATCTCGGCCATCGGCTCGGGGTCGGACGACGACGAGACCGCGCGCGCCGTGCTCGGCACCCAGCTCGCCCGGGCGCTGGGCTTGCAGGGGCGCTTCGACGAGGCGGATCGCGTGCTGGAGGACGTCGACGCGCCCGTTCCGGCGATCCGCGCCCGGGTCGCGCTGGAGCGCGGGCGACTGCGCAACTCGGCAGGGCATCCCGACGAGGCCGTGGCGTTCTTCGAGAACGCGGCCGCGATCGCCGAGGCCGCCGGGTCGCAACCCTGGGCGGGATTCGTGCGGGTGGATGCCCTGCACATGCTCGGCATCGCCGATGCCGCGCGGTCGGAGCGCCACACCGCGGCGGCCCTCGCCGTGCTCGACGCGGATCCCGCGCCCGACCGCCGCACGCAGCGCTGGCGGGTCTCGCTGCACAACAACCGCGGGTGGGCGCTGTTCGGCGACGGGGAACTGACCGCGGCCCTGCAGGAGTTCGAGCAGGCCCTGCGCGACGCCGAGGAGTTCGGCACCGAGGAGCAGCAGGGCTGGGCTCGGGAGGCGATCGAGGAGTGCGAGGAGGCGATCGACGCGGCCGCCGACGGGGCGGACTAGCGGGGTGGTTGGCGCGGTGGTTGGCGCGACGCTCGGCGCGACGTGCCCGGGACCGGTCGGCTAGGTGCGGGCCGGCACGGCGGAGACCGTGCGATCGATCGTGCACTGGCCGAGCACGCGGGTACCCACGTAGAGGACCGCCGTCTGGCCGGGGGCGACGCCGAGCAGCGCGGCGTCGAGCGAGATGACGAGTTCGCCGGCCACCAGCGAGGCGGTCGCCGCGACCGGATCGGCGTGGGCGCGCACCTGCACCTCGCAGGCGAACGGGGTGGCGGCGGCGTCCGCGATGCCCGACGCGACCGGGTCGAGACCCGCCCAGCTGTACCGCGATCCGGCCAGCTCGGTCACCGCGAGCGCCTCGCGCGGCCCCACGACGACCTCGTTGCTCACCGGGCGCACCTCGAGCACGAAGCGCGGCTGCCCATCGTCCGTCGGGAAGCCGATGTTGAGCCCCTTGCGCTGCCCGACCGTGAAGGCGGCCGCTCCGGCGTGGGTGCCGAGGCGGCGCCCGTCGCGGTCGACGATCGGGCCGTCGACGGCACCGACCCGGCCGGCCAGGAAGCCGCGGGTGTCGCCATCCGGGATGAAGCAGATGTCGTGGCTGTCGGGCTTCTGCGCGACCGTCAGCCCGCGGGCCGCTGCCTCGGCTCTCACCTCGGCCTTCGACGGGGTGGCCCCGAGCGGGAACATGGCATGCGCGAGCTGCTCGCCGGTCAGCACACCCAGCACGTAGCTCTGGTCTTTGGCCCAGTCGGCGGCGCGGTGCAGCTCACGGTGCTCGGCGCCGTCGCGGCCCGTCACCGTGACGATGTCGGCGTAGTGGCCGGTCGCGACCGCGTCGAAGCCGAGGGCGAGCGCCTTCTCGAGCAGGGCGGCGAACTTGATGCGCTCGTTGCAGCGCATGCAGGGGTTGGGCGTGCGGCCGGCGGCGTACTCGGCGACGAAGTCGTCCATCACGTCGGCCTTGAAGCGCTCGCTGAAGTCCCAGACGTAGAACGGGATGCCGAGCCGGGTCGCGGCGCGGCGCGCGTCCATCGAATCCTCGATCGTGCAGCAGCCACGGGCTCCGGTGCGCAGCGTGCCCGGGTTGCGGTTCAGGGCGAGGTGCACCCCGACGACGTCGTGGCCGGCGTCGACCGCGCGCGCGGCGGCTACGGCGCTGTCGACGCCGCCGCTCATCGCCGCAAGTACCCGCATGGGTTCCAGGGTACGCGAGGCGCGTCGGGCGAGGTCGGGCGACGTCGGGTGCGGGCGCCGCCGCCCCTACTGGCGCCCGAGCGTCGGCGAACGCCCGGCGAGCCCCGCGCCGCGCGCCTGCTCGACGACCCCCGGCAGCACCGCGAGCAGCGCATCGACCTCGGCGGCCGTGGTCTCGGGGCCGAGGGTGAAGCGCAGGGCGCCGCGGGCATCCGCCTCGCTCACCCCCATCGCGAGCAGCACGTGCGAGGCCTCGGGCACTCCCGCCTGGCAGGCCGAGCCGGTCGAGACCGAGAAGCCGGCGACGTCGAGCAGGAACAGCAGCGAGTCGCCCTCGCACCCGGCGAAGGTGAAGTGCGCGTTGCCCGGCAGCCGGCCGGCCGGGTCGGGGTCGCCGCGCAGCACGGCGCCGTCGACCGAGGCCCGGATGCCGTCCACCAGCCGGTCGCGCAGCTCGGCCAGGTGGGCGGCATGCTCGACCAGGCACGCGGTCGCCAGCTCGGCCGCGACGCCGAACGCCGAGGCGCCGGCGGCATCCTGCGTTCCGGAGCGGGCGCGCTGCTGGTTGCCGCCGTGCACCAGCGGCTCGATGCTCGCCGAGCGCGCGAGCAGCAGGGCACCGACTCCGACCGGTCCACCGATCTTGTGCGCCGAGACGCTCAGCGCGGCCGCCCCGACGGCGTGGAAGTCGATCGGCAGTTGCCCGTATGCGGCGATGGCGTCCAGATGCACGGGAACCCCGTAGCGCGCGGCGGCGGCGACGATCTCGGCGACGGGCTGGATGGTCCCCACCTCGTTGTTGGCCCACAGCGCGGTGACCAGCGCGACGTCGTCGCCGCCCACCGCGAGGGCCGCTTCGAGGGCGTCGAGTCGGATGCGGCCGAGCTCGTCGACCTCGATCCAATCGAGCACCGCGCCCTCCCGTGCCGCGAGCCACTCCACCGAGTCGATCGTGGCGTGGTGCTCGGCGAGCGGGACCAGGATGCGCCGACGCGGGGCACGGGCCCAGAACAGCCCCTTGATCCCCAGGTTCACCGACTCGGTGCCCCCGGCGGTCAGCACGACCTCGACTCCGTCGGCTCCGAGCGAGGCCGCGACCCGGTCGCGCCCCTGTTCGAGCAGCTCCTGGGCGGCCTGCCCCTGCCCGTGGATCGACGAGGGGTTGCCGACCAGGGGCAGGGCCGCGGTGTAGGCGGCCACCACCTCGGGACGCATCGGCGAGGTCGCCGCGTGATCCAGATAGATCGCCACGCTCGCCTCCCGAAATATTGCCGTCACGTGCAGGACCTAACCTAGAGCGCATGGCCCCCGCTGACCCGCTGAGGAACCTCGGGGTGCACCTCTCGAGCCGCGGCGGCGAGCTGCGGGTCTGGAGCGCGAGCGCGACCGCGATCGATCTCTGCATCTTCGACGGCCGCGACCCCAACTGGGTCTCGAAGACCGTCCCGCTCAGCAAGGACGCGTACGACGTCTGGAGCGCGACCACGCGGTCGCTGTCACCCGGCACCTACTACGCGATCCGCGCCAAGGGGCCCACCGGTCCGATGCACGCCTTCGAACCCGGCCGCAACCTGCTCGACCCCTACGCGCGGGGCCTGGCCCGCACGCCCGACGGCGAGTGGCGCGGCTACGTGCAGGACGGCTGGTTCGACTGGGGCGGAGTCGGCAAGCCGGGCATCCCGCTCGACCACACCGTGATCTACGAGGCGCACGTCAAGGGGCTCACCAAGCTCAACCCCGAGGTGCCCGAAGAGCTGCGCGGAACCTACGCCGGCCTCGCCCACGAGTCGACCATCGCGTACCTGAAAGACCTCGGCGTCACGACGATCGAGCTGCTGCCGATCCATCAGGCGGTCAGCGAGCAGCGCCTGCAGAAAATGGGGCTCGTCAACTATTGGGGCTACAACACGCTCAACTTCTTCACCCCGCACGCCGGCTACGCGAGCCGGGCCGCCCAGTTCGGCGGAACGGGCGCCGTGCTGCGCGAGTTCAAGGGCATGGTGCGGCTGCTGCACGAGGCGGGCCTCGAGGTCGTGCTCGACGTGGTCTACAACCACACCGCCGAGGAGGGCCGCGGCGGCCCGACCAGCTCGCTGCGCGGCCTCGACGACGCGCACTACTACCGTCATCTGCCGGACGGCAGCTACCTCGACACGACCGGATGCGGCAACACGATCGACTACTCGCTGCCCGCCGCCCAGCGCCTCGTGCTCGACTCGCTGCGCTACTGGGCGAACGAGGTGCAGGTCGACGGCTTCCGCTTCGACCTGGCCGCCACGCTGGCGAGGGATGCCGGGGCCGAGTTCGATCCGCAGCATCCGCTCATCACGGCGATCGCCGCCGACCCGCAGCTCGAGGGCGTCAAACTCATCGCCGAGCCCTGGGACGTGGGGATGGGGGGCTGGCAGGTCGGCAACTTCCCGCAGCCCTGGTCGGAGTGGAACGACGGCTATCGCGACCGGATGCGCAACTTCTGGCTCCGCGACATCGCGGCCGCCCGCGACACCGGCCTGCCCAGCGAGGGGATCGGCTCGCTGGCACGCCGCCTGGCCGGATCGAACCACGTCTTCTCACTCGAGCGCGGCCCGCTCGCGAGCGTCAACTTCATCACGGCGCACGACGGGTTCACGGCCGCCGACCTCGTGTCGTACGACCGCAAGCACAACATCGGCAACGGCGAGAACAACCACGACGGCTCCAACGACAACAAGTCGTTCAACCACGGCGTGGAGGGTGACACCCCGAATGCGGTCGTGCTCGCGACGCGGCGCAAGGCCGTGCGCAACCTGCTCGGCACCCTGCTGCTGAGCGCCGGCATCCCGATGCTGACGGCGGGCGACGAGTTCGGCCGCACCCAGCGCGGCAACAACAACGCGTACTGCCACGACGACGAGCTGAGCTGGCTCAGCTGGGAGCGCGAGCCCTGGCAGGGCGAGCTGGCGGCGGTCGTGCGTCAGCTGATCCGGCTGCGCCGCGAGAATCCCGCCCTGCGCCCGGTCCGCTACGGGCGCTTCGGCGAGACGACGCCCAGCGCGAGCCAGATGGACTGGTACAACAAGCAGGGCCTGTCGATGTCGCAGGAGGACTGGGACTCCCCCGCCGAGCGCACCCTGCAGTTCCTGGCGGCCTCGACCCCCGAGTTCGAGGAGTTCAACCGCATCCTGCTCGTGGTGCACGGGCTCGAGACGACCGTCACCGTGACCCTTCCGGAGCACGAGGGCGTCTCGGGATACACCCTGCTCTGGGACTCCGCGCACGACGACCTGCACGGCGTCGAGACGGAGCACGTGCCGAGCGAGGACCTCGAGGTCGGGCCGACCTCGATGCGGCTGTTCCGCGCCCACTAGGCGCGGCGCGTTCGGCACGGTCGCGCCCACTAAAATCTCCTCATGTCCGATCCTCTTCCCGTCGCCGGCTGGTACCCCGATCCCGAGTTCGCCGGTCAGGACCGCTGGTGGGACGGGACGAGCTGGTCGCCGCATCGGCGGCCGTCGGCACCCGCGTTCGCCCCGGTTCCGCCGCCGTCGCCCGACTTCGCCGCTGCGCCGGCCCCGGCTCCGGCGTGGGCGACCGCGCCGGCGAGCGCCCCGCCCGCCGCACCGCCCGGGTACACCCTCGGCACCGCGCCCGGCGGTCCACCCGCATACGCCCCGGCGCCGACCGCACGCAACACGACCGCGCTCGTCGGGTTCATCCTGTCGATGAGCGGGATCCTCTTCCCGTTCCTGCTCAACACCCTGGCCGGCGGCATCGTCTCGATCGTCGGATTGCAGCGCTCGAAGCAGCTCGCCGCCGAGGGCGTGGTCGCCACCGGTCGCGGCCTGTCGATCGCGGGGATCCTGGTCGGGTTCATCTGCGCGTTCCTGACCATCGCCCTCTTCGTGGGGATCGTGCTGTTGTCGATCTGGGCCTCCCAGCTCGACGGCGGCGGCTACTCGACCAACGCCTGAGGCTCATGAGCGGAACACCCGCGACCGTCGCCCTGGTCGCCGCCGGCATCCCCTTCGTCGAGCACGCCTATGCGCACGACCCGACCGCGATCAGCTTCGGCCTCGAGGCCGCGCAGGCGCTCGGCGTCGAGCCGGATCGCGTGTTCAAGACCCTGCTGGCCGAGGTCGACGGCCGGCTCGTGGTCGGAGTGGTTCCGGTGACCGGCAAGCTCGACCTCAAGGGGCTCGCCGCCGCGGTGGCCGGCAAGAGGGCGGTCATGGCGGATCCGGCGGTCGCCGAGCGGCGCACCGGATACGTCGTCGGCGGGATCAGCCCGATCGGGCAGAAGACCCGGCACCCGACCGTGCTCGACGAGACCGTCGAGCTCTGGGACACCGTCTTCGTCAGCGGCGGGCGCCGCGGATTCGACATCGAGCTCGCCCCGGCCGATCTGGTGCGGGCGACCGAGGCGACGATCGCCGCGATCGCGACGGGCTGACGCCCCGCCGGCGACGCGACGGCCGGCTACCCGACGGCGGCTACGCCACCGCGGTCAGCCCGAGCTCGGCCGGCGAGGCGAGCAGTGCATGCCGCGGGACGACCCGCACGGTGTAGCCGAAGCTCCCCGAGCGGTCGAGGGCCACGGTGCCCGCATAGGTGGCAAGAGCCGCCGGGGAGCTCACGGCATCCACGCTGTCCAGCTCCAGTTCGATCGTGCGCACCTCGGCCAGCTCGTCGCCGTCGCGAGCGCGACCGTAGACCAGCTCGACCGCCAGGTCGTCAGGGCTCAGGCCGCCCAGCTGCACGAAGGCGCGCACCTGCAGCTGCTCCCCGACCTGCGGCACCGCGTCCACTCCCCCGGACTCGACGTGCGTCACGTGCACCCCGGGCCAGGCCGCGACGACGCGCGCCTTCCAGGCCGCCAGTTCGCGGGCCGGCTGGTACGACTTCGCGCTGATGGCCCGCTCGGCGGCCGCCGCGGGCAGGTACAGCTGCTCGACGTACTCGCGCACCATGCGGGTCGCCGAGAGCTCCGGCGACAGCGTCGCGAGGGTGTGCCGGATGTGCGCGACCCATCGGGTCGGCACACCGTCGGCCCCTCGGTCGTAGAAGGTCGGCGCGATCTGGTGCTCGATGAGGTCGTACATCGACGCCGCCTCGAGCGCGTCGCGCTCCGCCCCGTCGCCGGCGCTGTCGGCCGAGGGGATCGCCCAGCCGTCCTCCTCGTCGTAGTACTCGTTCCACCAGCCGTCGAGGATCGACAGGTTGAGCGAGCCGTTCAGCGCGGCCTTCATCCCCGAGGTCCCGCAGGCCTCGAGGGGCCGCAGCGGGTTGTTCAGCCAGACGTCGGTGCCGGGGTAGAGCAGCTGGGCCATGCCGATGTCGTAGTTCGGCAGGAAGTGGATGCGCTCGCGCACGTCGACCTCCTGCGAGAACTCGACGAGCCGCTGGATCAGCCGCTTGCCCTCGTCGTCGGCCGGATGCGACTTGCCGGCGATGACGATCTGCACCGGCCGCTCCGGATGCGTCAGCAGCGCCCGCAGTCGCTGCGGGTCGTGCAGCATGAGCGTCAGCCGCTTGTAGGTGGGAACCCGTCGGGCGAACCCGATCGTGAGGATCTGCGGGTCGAGCAGGCTGCCGAACCAGCTGGGGTCGCCCACTCCGGGGTTCTCCTCCGCCCACGCCGCCGAGGTACGGCGCCGGGCATCCGCGACGAGCTGCGACCGCAGACGACCCCGCATGGCCCACAGCTCGGCATCGCTCACGGCGGCGGATGCCCAGTCGGCCACCGTGGTGTCCGAGGTGCCCAGCCGCGAGGCCGCGACCGCCGAGACCGTCGGATCGACCCAGGTGGGGGCGTGCACCCCGTTGGTGATGGAGCCGATCGGCACGTCATCCGCGTCGAATCCCGGCCAGAGCGCCCCGAACATGTGGCGGCTCACGTCGCCGTGCAGTTTCGAGACGCCGTTGGCGCGCTGGGCGAGGCGCAGGCCCATGACCGCCATGTTGAACGCGTCGGGGGCGCCGGCGTTCATCCCATCGGGTTCGGCACCCAGGGCGAGCACGTCGTCGACGTCGACCCCCGGCAGCAGCTCGGTCGAGAAGTAGCGCCGCACGAGCGAGGCCTCGAAGCGGTCGATGCCCGCGGGAACCGGCGTGTGGGTCGTGAAGACCGTGCCGGCGCGCACGGCCTGGAGCGCCTCGTCGAAGGTCAGTCCGTTGCCGATCAGGTCGCTGACCCGCTCCAGCCCGAGGAATCCGGCGTGGCCCTCGTTGGTGTGGAAGACCTGCGGCGCCGGGATTCCGGCGAGCGAGGTGTAGGTCTTCACGGCCCGAGCACCGCCGATTCCGAGAAGCAGCTCCTGCAGCAGGCGGTGCTCGCCGCCACCGCCGTAGAGCCGGTCCGTGACCCCGCGCAGTTCTTCGCCGTTCTCCTGAACGTCGGTGTCCAGCAGCAGCAGGGTGACGCGCCCGACGGCCAGCTGCCAGATCCGCGCGTGCAGAGCGCGGCCCTCGGGCAGGGCGAGCACGACGTGGGCCGCCGACCCGTCCGGATACCGCAGCACCCGCATCGGAAGACCGTCGGGATCGAGCACCGGGTAGCTCTCCTCCTGCCATCCGTCGCGCGAGATCGACTGACGGAAGTAGCCGGCGCGGTAGAAGAGGCCGACGCCCACGATCGGCACGCCGAGGTCGGAGGCGGTCTTGAGGTGATCGCCCGCGAGGATCCCGAGCCCGCCCGAGTACTGAGGTAGCGCCGCGGCGATGCCGAACTCGGGTGAGAAGTAGGCGATCGTGCCGGGCACCTCCCCCTCGAGCGACTGGAACCAGCGCGGCGCGCTCAAGTAGTCGCGCAGCTCGTCGCGCAACGCGTTCGCGCGGCCCACGAACGCCTCGTCGGCGGACAATTCGGCGAGCCGGGATGCCGCGATCTCGCCGAGCAGGCCGATCGGGTCCTTGCCCTGTTCGTCCCAGGTCTCGGGGGCGATGTCGCGGAACAGCTCGAGCGTGGGCTGATGCCACGACCAGCGCAGGTTGCTGGCGAGCTCATCGAGCGCGGAGAGGTTGTCGGGCAGGACGGTACGGACGGTGAATCGTCGGATGGCCTTCACCTGCCCACCCTACGAGGTCGCGCAGGGGGGCTACGACCGCAGGGACCCCACGAGTTCGCGCGCCTCGTCGTGGAGGTCCTCCTCGACCGATTCCTCGGCCCTCGCCGCGGTCACAACCGGTACCGAGGTCGCCGGGGCATCCGACACCACCGACGCCGCGGCGGAGGTGCGCGCGGCCCTCCGGCGGCGCGCCTCGACGAGACCCGAGGCGATCATGAACCCCGCGTAGAGGAACAGCACGCCCGCCACGAGGGGCACGATCACGTTGCGCAGACCGCCGTTGACGACGTTGTTGACCCAGCCGATGTAGGGAACGGCGTACCAGACGACGCCGCGCACCTGCACGGGCTTCACCGCGGGTGAGTCGGGCAGCGAGTTGGCATCGCCCTTCGTGATGAAGCTCGGCTCGCCGCCGGGGGTGGTCGGCTCGATGATCCGGATGACCCGATGGGTGACGACCTCGGGCTGGCCCGACTTGATCTGATAGGTCATGACGTCGCCGAGCCGGATCTGATGCACGTCGACCGACTTCACGACGACGAGCGTTCCGGCCGGGTAGCTCGGCGTCATCGAGCTGGTCAGCACGGTGTACGGCGTGGCGTGGCTGACCATGGGCAGCGCGATCACCAGCACGGCGATCAGCGCGACCAGGCCCATCAGGCCCAGGCTCAGTCCGACGCCGACGTAGTGCAGCGCGCCCTTTCGCTTCGCCGGGGCGGCGGCGCGAGGTGAGATGTCGTTCATCGATCCATTCCGATCTGTCGTAGCTTCGTTTCGGGTGTGTCGCGGGCTGCTCGGCGACGGCGCACGAGCAGGAAGAGCAGGGTGCCGAGCACCCACATCGCGATCCAGAACTCGACGGTGTACTCCTGGAAGAAGCGCTCGGTGTTGGCGACGAGGAACCCCACGTCGCGGGGCGGCTGGGCGTGACCCGTGGTGACGGGTGCCTGCGGTATCGAGACGGATCCGCTGCCCGCCGCCCATCCGCGCGCCGTGCGGTGGTAGGGGGTCGGGCCCGTCGACGAGTCGCGCGGGGCGGGCAGTCCCCCGACCGATGCGCCGTCGCTCGGGCAGTCGGCCGGCGCCGGCGCGGCGCTGTCGGTGCTGCGGAAGGTGACCCTGAGCTCGAAGGCGACCCAGCCCGACTGGCCGGCCGTGCCATCCAGCGATGAGACCGCGATGGCGTTGTCGAGTCGCACGGCGGCTCCCGAGCCGACGAGTTGACCGTCGGCGAGCGCGGCGCAGGGCTGCGCGGCCGACAGGGGAACCGGAGCGCCGGGCCGGGCATCGCTCGAGGTCGTGATGCTCGTCGCGTCGGCCAGGGCGAGGTCATCCGTCGCCACCCGGGAGAGCGTCACGCGCAGCAGTCCCGACCCGGTCGCCGCGTTGCGAACGTATACCGAGCGGGTCGCGATGCTCCCGGGGACCATCAGCACCCCGGCGAACAGCTGCCCGCTGTAGTCGGACGCCCAGTGGATGCCGTCCGCACTGAACTGCACGGAGGGCGAGTCGGCTCGCGCCGCATCCGGTCCCGCGAACAGCGCGGCCGAGGCGAGCGCGGCCGTCGTCAGGGCGACCGCGATACGCGGTGCCCGGTGGCGCGGTGCCCGGTGGATGGTCTGCGTTCCCATGGCGATCACTGCAGGTCGTTGGCCGTGCAGCCGTTGCCGAGGTTGAGGAAGTTCGCCGTGATGGTCCCGGTGCCGACGAGCGTCCCGTTGCCGTCGACGAAGCTCACGCTGAAGGTGCCGAGGCCGTAGCTGCTGACCGTCGAGAAGGCGAGCGTCGCGCCCGAGGCCGTCGTCGCGGTGGTGACCACCTCGCTCGTGGTGCCGCCGTGCGTCACGAGCACGTGGTACGGGCCGGTCGCCGCCGACGTCCATGACCAGGTCCATGAGCCGAGCCCGGTCGAGCAGCTGAAGCTCTGGAACGCCTGCGACAGGAGGAACTGCTGGTAGACGGTGCCGGCGCACGGCGCCTGGGTCATGCCGCCGAGGTTCTCGCCCGTGCCGCTCATCGAGGTCAGGCACATGCCCGAGTAGGCGCTCACGATCTCGTAGACGCCCGGCGAGACGGTCTGCAGCTGCCACTGCTGATTCGTGGCGGTCGAGGCCGTGCCCGCGGTGTTGACCGTGACGGCGGCACCGGATGCGGTCGAGCTGTTGTCGTCGATGCGCAGTCCCGACGCGTTGCGCGGCGCGATCGTGAAGTAGCCCGTGACCCCGCTGGGGCTGAGGTCCCACTGCTGGTTCGCCGCACCCGAGGTCTTGCAGTCGTAGGAGATGACGATCGTGCCCGTCGTGCTGCCGGCGCCGGAGACGTCGGCGCAGTAGTCGTAGCTCGCGTTCGAGAAATTCGGCCGGATCCACATCCAGTGCGTCGTGTCGGGCGTCGCCGCGGGGTAGACGTACTGCGACGACTGGGTCGTCGTCGCCGAGGTCGAGCCGGTGAACGAGCCGACGGTGATCGTCGCCGTGATCTTGGGGCTGAAGGTCATGCTGCCGCCCGAGGTGGCGAGCGTCTCGCGCGAGGCGACCGAACTGCGGATGCAGTAGACCGCGCTGGCCCCCGGTGCGAGAGTCGTCGAGACCGCGGGCGAGGCCGACCACAGCGCGGTCGTGGCGCCACCCGGAACCGTCGTGGTCGCCGTGCAATTGGCGGCCGAGGTGGTCGACCACACCGACGCCGTCACCTTGCCGGCGAGGGTCGCGGTCGCGGCCGGGCCGAAAGTGAGCGTGACCGCACCCGACCGGGTGCTGCTGGTCGTGGTGGTGTTCGCGACCGTGACGCTGCCGGTGGTGACGAGGGCATCGTTGCCGAAGGTGTAGCCGACCGAGGTGAAGTTCGAGGTGCTCAGGCTGAGCGTCGCGGCTCCCACCGTCGAGGTGGCCGAGACGCTCGTGACCCAGTAGGCGTAACCCGCCGTGCTGCCGGCCAGGACGAAGAAGGCGACGAGGAAGGCGGCGATGCCGAGCTTGCCGCGGACGGTTCCCGGGTTCGGCAGCAAGCGAGCGAGACGGCGCGGCATCAGTTGGGCACCTGGGTCGAGTCGAGGATGAGCGAGAACGCCGTCGAGGCGCCCGCGGCCGACGCGGCGGCCGATGCGGGCAGGGTCGCCTGCACGCAGACCGTCGAACTCGCACCGCCCGCGAGGGTCCCGGCGGCCGCCGCCGTGGTGGTGAGCGCCGCGCCGCTGATCACGGTCGCCGGGCAGGTGCCCGACGCGATCCGGATCTCGAACGGCGCGGTCGTCGCGGCGAGGCGCGCAGTCAGGGTCGACGAGGCCGAGCCGGTGCTCGCGATCGTGAGCTGCTGCCCGACCACATCGCCGGGGAGCATGGTCGCCCAGGCGGTGGTGGGGATCGCGGCGACCGTCCCGGCCGTGCCGGTGCCGTACTTGACGGTGAGGGCCAGGTTGCCGCTGGTGATCGTGATGACGGGGGTCGTCGCGCGCGAGTTGAGGAAGGCGTAGCTGCCCCCGGCCAGACCGGCTGCGACCAGGATGCCGGTGGCGAGCGCGGCCGTGGCGCCGAGCGCCGCGCGCACCGAGAGGCGCATCACGCCGCGAGAGGCCGACCGGGTTCGGATCGCCCGGCCCACCCGCAGGAGACCGACGGCCGTGCGGCGCAGGATGCGTGCCTGGCTCATGGTCTGCGACCTTTCGTGGGTGGGGCGGGCGGGTGAGGCGGGCGGGTGAGGCGGGCGGGGCGGGTAAGGCAGGTGGGGCGAGGGTGTTCCCCCGGGGGTCCGCCGTGCGTGGGACACGGCGGACCCCCGGGGAAGCGGGTTACGGCGTCTGGGTCTGCGTCAGCGTGACGGCACCGGCACCGAAGGTGACGTTGCCCAGCTGCGAGGAGTTGTCCGACGCGTACGGGAACTGGACGGTCATCACGACGGTCACGGTGCTGGTCCCGCTGTTCGAGGCGACCTTGTACGTTCCGCTCGTGGTGCTCGCGGCGATGTTGGCGCCGCTGATCGAGAACGTGGCGCTCTTGGTCAGCGCGGTCGCCAGGGCGACATCGGCGGCACCGGTCGTCGCACCCGAGATCGTGCCGGGCGTGGTGACGACCGTGAAGAGCAGGTTGTCGCCGGTGGCGGCCAGGTTGAAGGTCTGGGTGTAGGTGAGGGTGTCACCCGGGACGACCTTGAAGGTCGAGGGGTTGATCGTGGTACTGCCGGACTTCCAGACCCCGGCCGTGCCGGCGGTGACGCCGAGCGAGCCGGAGCTGATGGTCTGGGTCGAGCCGACGCTCGCGGAGCTGTTCCACGAGGCGAGGGTGCCCGCGCCGCCCATGAGCAGGATGACGCCGGCCGCGGTGGCGATGGCGCCCTTGGTGAGCTTGTTCATTTCGGGTTTCCTTTCACGGCATCGCAGTGATGTCGAGTTCTGGGGCTCGAGGCGCGCGAGGGCATGCTGCCGCTCACGAGGTGACTGCCTCGAGACGAGAGAGATATCGGGTTCGCACGGTTCCGTGCGTGCCAATCGGGTGAAGTGCAGACCGTTCGGCTGAGCGCTCGGCATGCACAGGGAACTTCCCCCGACGAAGACACTACGTGTCCTCCTTAGGGTGGACAACCCGCAAACCACCCCCACTAAAGGGCACGGTCATTGGGATTTTCTCATCCGCAATTCGCGGCTCTGATCAGCATTTTTGTATCTCATTTCCTGCAAATTCCGGTTTTGTACCCGGGGTACAACTCGGTGCGCCCTCGACGTCGATTCCGGGGGACACGCGAAGCGTCCTCACCACGCCGCGGCCGGACGCGGTACCGTCAGGTGATGCCCGCCAACGTCTCTGCCGCGCGTTCCCCGAGCGACCCCGCGTCGGGCCGTCCCCCGGGATCGGCGACCGCATCGGCGATCCTGCCGACCGTCCCCGCGCGGATCGGCCGCATCCCGATCCGTCAACTGGCACCCCAGCAGCCCGAGAACCGCTGGCCGGCCACCGGGTATGCGGGCGAGGTGGTCCCCTTCGAGGCGACCGTGTTCCGCGAGGGGCACGGGCTGCTGCGCGTCGAACTCGTGCTGAGCGACCCCGACGGCGTGGAGTCCACGCACCCGATGACGCTGATCGCCCCCGGAACCGACCGGTGGCGGGCCGAGGTCCGGCTGGATCGCACGGGCCGGTGGCCCTGGCGGGTGCGCGCGGCGAGCGACGACTGGGCCAGCTGGCTGCACACCGCCGAGATCAAGATCGCCGCGGGCCAGGATGTCGAACTCGTCTTCGCGGGCGCCGTGCAGCTGCTCGAGGGGCACCGCGGCAAGATCTTCGGCGAGGCTCGCGCCGCCTTCGCGGACACGCACCTCACCCCCGCCGCCCGTCTCAAGCTCGCGCACGATCCGCGGCTGACCGCTGCGATCGCCGCGCAGCCGGTCGAGTCGCTCGTCACCGAGTCCGAGTCGCTCGAGCTGCGCGTCGAGCGGGCCCGCGCCGCGGTCGGCGCCTGGTACGAGTTCTTCCCGCGCTCGGAGGGCGCGAAGCGCGCCAAGGACGGCACCTGGATCAGCGGTACCTTCCGCACCGCATCCCGCCGACTGCCCGGGGTGGCGGCGATGGGCTTCGACGTCGTGTACCTGCCGCCCGTTCACCCCATCGGGCGCACCTTCCGCAAGGGGCCAAACAACTCGACCGAAGCCGGCCCGCGCGACCCCGGCAGCCCCTGGGCGATCGGGGCGGCCGAGGGCGGCCACGACGCGCTGCATCCTGAGCTCGGCGGCTGGGCCGACTTCCGCTACTTCCTGGGGGTGGCTGCCCGCAACGGGCTCGAGGTCGCGATCGACCTGGCCCTGCAGTGCTCTCCCGACCACCCCTGGGTGACCGAGCATCCCGAGTGGTTCACGCGGCGGCCGGACGGCTCGATCGCCTACGCCGAGAACCCGCCGAAGAAGTACCAGGACATCTACCCGCTGAACTTCGACAACGATCCCGAAGGGATCCGCGCGGAGGTGCTGCGGATCGTGGAGTTCTGGATCGCCAAGGGCATCAGGATCTTCCGGGTCGACAATCCGCACACGAAGCCGCTGGCCTTCTGGGAGTGGCTGCTCGGGGTCGTCAACGAGAGTCATCCGGACGTGGTGTTCCTCGCCGAGGCCTTCACCCGCCCGCCCATGCTGCACTCGCTGGCCGGCGCCGGATTCCAGCAGTCCTACACCTACTTCACCTGGCGCAACACGAAACCCGAGCTCGAGGAGTTCTTCCAGGAGATCGCGGGGCCGTCGGCGGACTACCTGCACCCGAACCTGTTCGTGAACACGCCCGACATCCTCACCGAGTTCCTGCAGTTCGGCGGGCCACCCGCCTACAAGATCCGGGCCGCTCTCGCCGCGACCGCGTCGCCGAGCTGGGGGGTCTACACCGGCTACGAGCTGTTCGAAGACGTCGCGCGGCCGGGCAGCGAAGAGAACATCGACAACGAGAAGTACGAGTACAAGTCGCGCGACTGGGCGCGGATCGCCAAGGCGGGCACCTCGCTGGCCCCGTACCTGACCCGCCTCAACGAGATCCGCGCCGAGCATCCCGCGCTCGCCCAGCTGCGCAACCTCAGCGTGCACTGGAGCGACGACGAATCGGTGCTCGTCTACGGCAAGCACCTCGACGGGGCCTTCGCGCCCTCCGGCGTCAGCGACAGCATCATCGTCGTGGCCAATGTCGACCCCCATTCGGTGCGCGAGACCATCGTGCACCTCGACCTGACCCGCTTCGGGCTCGAGCCGGGCGATCGCTTCGTCGTGACGGAGCTGATCACGGGCGCCGAGTGGGACTGGAGCGAGTCGAACTACGTGCGCCTGGACGCCTTCGCCGAGCCCGTGCACATCCTGTCGATCCGGCACGCCGAACCCCCCGCGCGTGGGGAGGCCTGATGCCCGCGAACCGCACGCCGGCCACGCCGCCCGTCGACTCCGGGCTGCCGGCCCTGCACCCCGACCACCTGGCGGCGCTCGTGGAGGGGCGGCATCCGCGTCCGCACGACGCACTGGGGCAGCATCCGGCCGAACTGGATGGCGCGAGCGGCTTCGTGATCCGGGCCATCCGACCGCTCGCCGAGAGCGTCACGGCGATCCGGGCGGACGGCACCCGCATCCGTCTCGAGCACGTCGCCCGCGGGCTGTGGCACGGATTCGCCCCGGGCGCCGGGCAGGCGTACGCGCTCGAGGCGAGCTACGCGGGTGCGCCGAGTTGGACGGCCGACGACCCGTACCGCTTCGTGCCCACCGTCGGTGAGGTCGACCTGTACCTCTGGGGCGAGGGCCGTCACGAGCAGCTCTGGGACGTGCTCGGCAGCCACTACCGCCCGCACGAGGGGATCGAGGGGACGGGCTTCTCGGTCTGGGCCCCGCACGCCCTCGCCGCTCGGGTGGTCGGCGACTTCAACCGCTGGGACGGCGTGCAGCACGCCATGCGCCGGCTCGACGACAACGGCGTCTGGGAACTGTTCGTCCCCGGGTTGCAGCCCGGCAGCGCGTACAAGTTCGAACTGCTCACGCAGGCCGGCGTGTGGGTGACCCGGGCCGACCCGATGGCGCAGTACACCGAAGTGCCACCGGCCACGGCCTCCGTCATCGGTCAGACCCGCTACGCCTGGGGCGACGCCGAGTGGATGTCGGCGCGCGCGCGGATCGATCCGCACAACTCGCCGATGAGCGTCTACGAGATGCACATCGGCTCGTGGCGCCCCGGGCTCGGCTACCGCGAACTGGCCGATCAGCTCATCGACTACCTGAGCGAGCTGGCGTACACGCACGTGGAGTTCCTTCCCGTGGCCGAGCATCCCTTCGGCGGCTCGTGGGGCTACCAGGTGACCGGGTACTACGCCCCGACCAGCCGGTTCGGGCATCCCGACGACTTCCGCTACCTCGTCGACCGCCTGCATCGGGCCGGCATCGGCGTGATCGTCGACTGGGTGCCCGCGCACTTCCCCAAAGACGAGTGGGCGCTCGCCCGCTTCGACGGGCAGCCGCTCTACGAGCACAGCGACCCGCGCCGCGGCGAGCAGCCCGACTGGGGCACGCTCGTGTTCAACTTCGGCGACTCTCAGGTGCGCAACTTCCTGGTCGCCAACGCGGTCTACTGGCTCGAGGTGTTCCACATCGACGGGCTGCGGGTGGATGCCGTGGCGAGCATGCTCTACCTGGACTACTCGCGCAAAGACGGCGAGTGGCTGCCCAACAGGTTCGGCGGACGGGAGAACCTCGAGGCCATCTCGTTCCTGCAGGAGGCGAACGCGACGGCCTACAAGCGCAATCCGGGCATCGTCATGATCGCCGAGGAGTCGACCTCATGGGGCGGGGTCACGCACCCGACCGAGGGCGGCGGCCTGGGCTTCGGGCTCAAGTGGAACATGGGCTGGATGCACGACTCGCTGCAGTACATGCACGAGAACCCGATGTGGCGTGCCGACCACCACAACGACATCACCTTCAGCTTTCTCTACGCCTTCAGCGAGAGCTTCCTGCTGCCGATCAGCCACGACGAGGTCGTGCACGGCAAGGGGTCGCTGCTGGCCAAGATGCCGGGCGACCAGTGGCAGAAGCTCGCGAACGTGCGGGCGTACCTGTCGTTCATGTGGGCGCATCCGGGCAAGCAGCTGCTGTTCATGGGCAGCGAGTTCGGTCAGCCGAGCGAGTGGAGCGAGCAGCGCGGGCTGGACTGGTGGATTCTCGACCACCCCGAGCACCAGGGCCTGCAGCGCCTGGTCGGGCAGCTCAACCGGGTCTACCGCGAGCAGCCGGCGCTCTGGGAGCAGGACAACACCCCCGCCGGCTTCGAGTGGCTCGCCAACGATCCGCAGCGCAACGTGGTCGCCTTCGTGCGCTGGTCACGCGCGGGCGAGGCGCTGGCCTGCCTCGTCAACTTCGGCGGCAACCCGGTCGGCCCCTACCGGGTCGGCCTGCCCTTCGTCGGGCACTGGGCCGAGATCCTGAACTCGGATGCCACCGACTTCGGCGGCTCGGGAGTGGGCAACCTCGGCGGAGTCGAGGCCGTGGCCGAGCCGTGGGGCGGTCATCCCGCCTCCGTCGAACTCACGCTGCCGCCGCTGGCGGCCGTGTGGCTGAAGGGCGAGCGCTAGCCCCTCAGCGGGGCCCGAGCCCGCTCGGCTCGTACCGGGCGGCTCAGTACAGCAGGTTCGTCAGTCGACGGCGCGCCGTCAGCACGCGCGGGTCGTCGGCCCCGGCGATCTCGAAGTACTCCAGCAGGCGGGCGCGCACGGCGTCCTTCGACTTCTGGTCCAGCGACGGGAACAGGTCGAGCAGGCGGTCGAATGCATCGTCCAGATGACCCCCGCTCACGTCGAGGTCGGCGACCGCGAGGGCGGCCTCGGCATCCGCGGGCGCTGCGGCCGCTGCCGACCGGATCGCGGCGGCATCCGCGCCGACGAGTCGCTGCAGCAACGAGGCCTGCGCGAGGCCGGCCACCGCGAGGGCATCGCGCGGATTCTGAGCGATCGCGAGCTTGTACTCCGCGACCGCGGTGGCGTAGTCACCCGCGGCGATCGCGTCGTACGCCTCCTGGTGGTGCGGAGGAAGCGGTTCTTCGACCGGCTCGGCGGGCTGGCCATCTGCGGCATCCGCACCGTGATCCCCCTCGACGGGAAGCGATCCGGTGACCCCGTTCTGGGCCGCGAGCGCGAGCAGCTCGTCGAAGACCTGGCGCACCTCGGCATCGGCCGGGAGGCCGACGAACAGGTTGACGGGACGCCCCGCGATGATCGCCGCCACGGCCGGCACCTCGCGCACCTGGAACGCCTGGGCGAGCTGGGGGTTCACCGAGCCGTCGACCGTGGCGAGCGCGAGCTTGCCCCGGTAGGACGTGACGATGGGAGCCAGGGCGGGCGCGATGCCGGGGGCGTAGAACTCGACGATGACCGGGACGCGGCTCGAGAGCTCGATGACGCTCTCGAAGCTCGCGTCGGTGACCGCGAAGACGAGCCCGTTCGCGCCCGGAACCGGCGCGTCGGCGGCACCCGGTGCGCCGGGAGCCGGTTGGGGGGCATTCGCACGGCGGACGAGAGACGACAGGTCGACGGCGCCGCGCAGACTCGGACCGGGAACGTTGCTCACGTCGACAAGTCTTCCATCCGGCGGACCGTCCCGCTCACCGCCGGGCGGGCGACGGGACTCACGGGACCTCGCTCGCCGAGATGAGCCCCTGGCCGAACCCCAACAGCTGGATCTTGGCGCCCGACTTGCTCACGGGAGGCACGTAGAACAGCAGTTGCATGCCGTAGGTCGCCGTGATGCCCTTGACGCTCTGGGCCTTGCCCGACAGCAGCTTGACCTGGCCCTGCGGGTTGATCGCGGCTCCGGCTTCGGTGGGGGTGACCGTCTCGGTGTCATCGAGGTTCACCGCGACGATCTGGCCCGAGTCATTGGTGCCGAAGGCGATCGACTCGCCCGGCCCCGGACCGTTGCTGTAGGCGACCGTCGCCGTGCTCGGCAGCTTCGACTTCTGGTCCTGCTTGTGGGCGTACCCCACCGCCGTGCGCAGCTTGTCGCCCGTCGCCGAGAACTGATCGTTGTACGTGCTGGCATCGCCCTTGATGAGGATGTCGCCGTAGGCCGCCGCCAGGTCGGAGGGAGCGAGGATCCCCAGCTTGTTGTCGTTGAGCAGCCGGGCGGCGCCGACCGTGGCCGGCGCCACCTTGGGCACTCCCAGCTCGAGCGTCATCAGGTACTCGACCTTGTAGTTGTCGCGCGGAGCCTTCTGCACGAGCATGAGCGCGACGGGCGCCGTCTTCGGGTCGGTGGGCTGGATGACCGCGAGAACCGCGCGGGGCCAGGTGTCGCTCTGCTGCGGCAGCGAGACCTTCAACTCGCCCTGCGGGATCGCGGGCAGGGCGGGTTGAGTCGAATCCGCGGCCCGGATCGCGTAGTTGGCCACGCGCAGCTGCAGGGCGGGCCCGTCGAGCCGGGTCGCGGCCAGCTTCGCGTCGCTCTTGGCGTCGGCGGCGGTCACCGTCTGCACGACGTTCGCGACGATCTGCTTGAGCTGCGGAGCGGTGACCGCGATCTGCTGCAGGCCGGCACCGCCCGGCACCGTCGAGGTCGACGTCGGGGTTGCCGAGCTGCTCGACCCCCCCGACGAGCCGAAGACCGAGCATCCGCTGAGGGCCAGGGTGCTGCCGAGGACGAGCGAGACCGCGACGAGGTTGCGGCGCCGGCCGCGCGCGGCGCCCGCGGTGAGGGCCGGCTGGGTTCCGGTGCGACCGCGCTTGAGCTGCGGCGGCTTCGGATTGCGCGGCAGGCGGGGCTGACGGCGGCGCGGCCCCCGGCGGCGACGGGCGTGCACGAGTGCCCAGAGGAACGCGCCGAGGCCGAGCAGCAGCGCGCCGATGCCGCCGATGATCAGCGGGCCCGACCAGGGGGCCGAGTTGTCGAGCGGCCAGGTGACCGCGATGTGGTCGGGGGCGGCCTTCTTGCCGTCCGACATGATGATGACCGTCGCGTCGGTCGGCACGTTCACGCGACGGATCAGCTGATCAGTGCCGCTGAACTCCTGGTCCCAGAGGTCCGAGCCGACCGGCGACGGCGCCGTGTCGGCCTCCCCGCGCACGCGCTTCGTCGTGAGCTTCTGCTTCACGGCGTCGAAGGTCACCTTCGTGTAGCTGGTCTTGCCGACCCAGGCGAGCACGTCGCTCGT
Organism: Lysinimonas soli; assembly: GCF_042655435.1. Classification (NCBI taxonomy): domain Bacteria; kingdom Bacillati; phylum Actinomycetota; class Actinomycetes; order Micrococcales; family Microbacteriaceae; genus Lysinimonas; species Lysinimonas soli. Next base: position 65,782 of record NZ_JBHSMG010000006.1, on the reverse strand, counting down.
GCGGCCGTCGGCGACGAAGACCTTCTTGGCTCCCGACACGGTGATCGCCTGGGTTCCCTCGAAGCTGTGGAGGGTCGCGCCGTCGATGAGCGTGATGGGCGTGCTCGCGTCGGTGGTGACACTCGCCGTGAAGGAGGCCGGGCCGGCCAGGATGGTGCGCTGCGCGATGCCGTAACCGATGGACACGAAGGCCAGCAGGAACAGCACGATCGCAATCACGAATCGCAAAGGGTGAACTCCTCTTCTTGTGCTGCCGCAGCGACCGACGGTCGAACCCACGGCCCGATCCGCCGCGAGGGCCGGATGCGGGAACCCGACGGGCTAGGACGTCGGGACAGCAGACAAAGACACACCAGGTTACCGGATGCCCCGGCTCGGACGGCGGGATGACCTGACAGTAACCTGACAGTCTGCTGAATCGAAGGCCGCACTCGAGCCCCGGCGCTCATGGTGCTGCGGCTACACTCGGAGGGTTCCCCCCGCCCGAATCCGGGCCGATAACTCACCGAACTTTCCACTCCAAGGAGCGAACTGTGGCGGCAGACGACGCGGGCTTCGGCACCGAATTGCGCGGATACAAGAAGGACGAAGTCGACCAGGCCGTCAACGAGTTGCGGCGCGACCTCATCAAGGCCAATGCCGACAAGGCGGAGCAGGCCAAGGAGCTCAAGCGGCTCCATGCCGTGGCCGAGGATCTTCAGGCCGAGCTCGACGAGGTCGGCAGCCCGACCTACTCCGGCCTCGGGACCAAGCTCGAGAACACGCTCCGGATCGCCGAAGAGCAGTCGACCCGCCTCATCAGCCAGGCCGACATCGACGCCGAGAAGCTGCGCGCCAGCGTCACCGCCGAGGTGCAGCGGGCCCGCGAAGAAGCGGCGGAGCACGCCGAAAAGCTCATCACCGAGGCCCAGGCCCACGTCGAGCAGATCACGAGCGGCGCCCGCGACGAGGCGGAGTCGGTGGTGGCCCGCGCCGCCGCCGAAGCCGAGGCCGTCACCAATGACGCGCTGCGCGAGGCCGCCGCCATCCGTGGGGCGGTCGCCACCGAGCTCGCCGAAGCACGCTCGGGCGGCAAGCGCGAGGTCGCCGCGCTGCGCGCCGAGGCCGAGCGCGAGATCGCCGAGCTCAAGATCGTGGCCCAGCGCGAGGTCGCCGAAGCCCGCGAAGCGGCGGCCCAGCTCGCGCGGGACATCGAGCGCGGCCGAGCCGAGTTCGACGCCGAGAACACCCGTCGGCGGGCCGAGCTCGAGCACGACCTCGAAGAGGGTCGCACCAACCTGGAGCGCGAGACGGCGGACGCCCGTGCTCAGCTCGAGAGCGACACCGCCGCCGCGAACGCCGCCCTCGATGCCGACACCGAGCGGGGGCGCGCCGAACTCGACGCCAAGACCAAGCAGGCCACCGCGGAGCACGCCGCCAAGGTCGCCGCGTGGAAGTCGGAGCGCGAGGCCACGACGAAGACCGCGAAGGCCGAACTGGCTGCCGAGCTCGCCTCGCAGCGGGCCGCCCTCGAGGCCGAGATCGCCACGCAGCGCGCGGCGGTCGAGGCCGAGATCACCACGCAGCGCTCGGCGCTCGAGGCCGAGATCTCGACGCAGCGCTCCGCCTTCGAGGCCGAGATGTCGAGGGATCGCTCGGCCCTCGAGGCCGAGATCACCTCGAAGCGCACCGAGATCGATCAGGAGGTCGCGGCCAAGCGCACCGCGATCGACTCCGAGGTCGAGTCCAAGCGCATCGCGCTCGAGGCCGAGATCGCCAAGGCGACCGAGTCACTCCAAGCCGAGATCACCGGCGCCCGGACCGCGTGGGAGGCCGAACAGGCCGGCGCACGCGAATCGCTCGCCGCCGAGCTGACCGGCCAGCGCGCCGCGCACGACAACGAACTCGCCCAGGCGAAGGCGGCACACCTCTCGACGCTCGAGAAGGAGCGCGCCGATCACGATCGCGACCTGGCACGCCAGCGCGAAGAGGTCGCCCACGAGCTCGAGAACCACCGCGCCCGCATCGCGCACGAGACCGACACGCAGTCCACCACCCTCGCTGCCGCGGCGGCCCAGGCGCGCGCCGACCTCGAGGTCGAGCTCACCGCCCGCCGCGACGAGGCCGAGAAGGAGTACGTGGCGAAGCACCAGGAGGCCGCGGCATCCACTCAGAAGTACCTCGACGAGGCGGCGGCCCAGCTCAGCGAGGCGACGGCGCGGGCCGCCGAGAAGCGCGCCGAGGCCGAGAAGCTCGAGACCTCGTCGAAAGCCGAGGCCAAGTCGCTCACCGAGCAGGCGCGGGCGACCGCCAAGGAGGTGCTCGGCAACGCCGAGCAGCGCGCCAAGGCGCTCGTGAAAGAGGCCGAGAAGAAGGCGACGGCCCTCGTCAAGGATGCCGAGCAGCGTCTCGAGCAGATCCGCGTCGAGCGCGAGTCCGTGGCTGGGTACATCGCGAACCTCCGCGGCGTGCTCGATTCGGCGGAGCGCGTCTCGTCCGAGCACGGCTTCCCGACCGCGGCACCCGACGAGCCCGTGCTGACCGGAGCCACCTCGGTGGTGACCGACGCCCCGGCCCAGGAGTCCGAGCCGGCCGACCCCGAGCACCCGGACGACATCGACGAGCAGAGCCGCGAGCACGAACACGCCAGCTGACACCCGCCGGCCGCCGAAGGCCTCCGCTAACCTCGGAGCAGCCCACGACGAAAGGCCGAGCAGCCGGTGAAGATCCAGAACGCGTTCCGTGTCGGCCTGTTCGGCGGGCTCGGTGTGCTGGTCGCCGTCGCCATCGGCACGGGGGTCGGCACCCTCGCCACGATCCTCACCTACGTGGGCGCAGCGCTGTTCCTCGCCCTCGGCATCGACCCGGCCGTGTCGTTCCTGCAGCGCCACAAGTTCCCGCGCTGGGCGGCCATCGTGACCGTGCTCGTCGCGATCCTCGCCGTCTTCGCCGGCCTGGTGCTCGCCGTCATCCCCGTGATCATCGATCAGGTCAACAACCTGATCTCGAGCGTTCCCGATGTGATCAAGGCAATCCAAAGGGACAACACGATCCAGAAGTGGTGGGATGGCAGCATCCCCTGGCTGAAGTTCTCCGACGCCCTGACCCAGGTGCAGGACTTCCTAACCAAGAACATCGGCAACATCACCGGCGGGCTGTTCTCGACCGTCTTCACGATCGCCACGGGTGTCTTCGGGGTCATCATCGTGCTGATCCTGACCCTGTACTTCGTGGCCTCCCTGTCGAGCATCAAACGCGGGCTGTACCAGCTCGTCCCCGCCACCAAGCGGGACAAGTTCATCGACATCGCCGAGCAGATCAGCAAGTCGGTGGGCCGGTACGTCATCGGCCAGGGCGCGCTGGGACTGTGCAACGGCATCCTGAGCTTCATCTTCTTCTCGGTGCTGCTGCTGTTCGGGGTGAACGTGAAGTACTACGCCCTGCTGGCGTTCATCGCCTTCCTCTTCTCACTCGTGCCACTCGTGGGCACCATCACCGGGTCGGTGATCATCTCCCTGCTGGTGCTGCTGTTCAACGGCTGGCCGACCGTGATCCTGCCGATCATCTACTACGTGATCTACATGCAGGTCGAGGCCTACGTGCTCAGCCCCAACATCATGAACCGCGCCGTGCGCGTGCCGGGGGTCGTCGTCGTGATCGCCGCCCTGGCCGGCGGAACTCTGCTGGGGGTGCTCGGGGCGCTCGTGGCCATCCCCGTGGCGGCGGCCGTGCTCCTGATCATCAAGCAGGTCGTCGTCCCGCGTCAGAACGAGCTCTAGCCGCCGCCCTGGCGACCCGCGAGCTACCGCTCGACGGGCAGGCCCTCCTGCTCCCACTGGGTGATGCCGCCGAGCACGTTGACGGCGTCGTAGCCCTGCTGCTCGAGCGCCGTGACGACCCGCGCGCTGCGGCCGCCGGCGTGGCACATGACGTAGAAGGAGCCGTCGGGCAGCTCGTCGAGGTGCTGGTCGAGGGTGCTCATCGGCAGCACGAGGGCCCCCGGCACCCGGACCGTCGCCACTTCGTCGGGCTCTCGGACGTCCACGAGCACGGCGCCGGCGCCCAGGGCGACGAATTCGGTGGGGGTGATCGACTTCATGACAGGGGTCCGTTCCATTCGGTGGGTAGCGGCAAGGCCTCGGGATTGAGGCGCTCGACGATCTCGGTGAGCACGCGGCGGGTCTGCTTCTCGCCGACCCAGAGGTGCCTGCCGCCTTCGACGGCGACGACCTCCGCCTCGGGAACGGCGGCGAAGCGTTCGCGCGCTTCGGCGGGGCGCAGGTAGTCGTCAAGCTCGGGGATGACCGCCACCAGCCGCTTGCCGCTGCCGGCCCACGCGGCCAGCTCGTCGGCGGTCGCCCGATGAAGCGGCGGTGAGAGCAGGATCGCCCCCACGATCGGATGCGACAGCCCCCACTTGAGCGCGACCTCGGTGCCGAACGACCAGCCAAGCAGCCAGGGGTCCGGCAGGGCGCGCTGCGCCACGAACTCCATCGCGGCGGCCAGATCGTACCGCTCCTCGATGCCGTGGCCGAACTCGCCCTGCGAGGTGCCGTGCGGCGAGCTCACGCCGCGGAAGTTGAAACGCAGCACCGCGAGGTCGGCGAGGGCGGGCAGGCGCGCGGCGGCCTTGCGGATGACGTGCGAATCCATGAAGCCGCCGTGCGTCGGCAGCGGGTGCAGACAGACCAGGGTCGCCACCGGCTCCCGCTCCAGCGGAAGCGCGAGCTCCCCCACCAGGGTCAGGCCATCGGTCGTCTGCAGGCGCACGCTCTCACGACGGGCGGGAAGCTCGACGCCGCCGGCGATCTCGATCATGTGCGGATCTTCCAGCAGTGCGAGTGCCAGTGCCGACGCCCGGCGAGGTCGTCGGCCTCGCCCATGATCCCGTCGGCGCGCCAGGCGACCAGGTGCGCGGTTCCGGGGGTGATCTCGAGACCGCAGCCCGGGCACAGGTACACCTTGACCGCCGAGCTCGCAGCCTGCGGCTGCACGTTCCAGAGGCCGTCGCGCTTGACCTCGGTGCGCAGCCGGCCCATGAGCGCGCGCTCCAGGTCAAGGGGCTCCGCCTCGGGCTCGTACCGCGACGAGCGCGGACGATTCGAGCGGGGCATGCTCCCAGCTTATGCGCGAGCCGCCGGCCTCACTCGGTGCGACCGCCGCTGTCGAGCTGCTCGAGCCGCGACTCCTCCTGATCGAGCAGGCTCTGCGCCCGCTCCATGATGCGCGAGGCGTACGCGCCGCGCGAGCGGGCGTCGAGCAGCACGGCGCGCTCGGCCGCCAGCACCTCGTGGCGCAGGGCGCGGTACTGCTGATGGGGCGATTTCAGGATGCCGTCATCGGCGTCGGCGTGCTCCGCGCGCTCCCAGGCGGACTGGGTCGCCAGCAGGGTGTCGTTGCGCACCCGTTCCACGATCTCCGGATCGACCGAACCGCCGCCGGGCAACTCGAAGTCCGGGCTCTCGAGCACCTCGAGACCCGCCGCGCTCATCTCGTCGAGCAGGGTCGCGAGTTCGTGCCGGTCGGCGACCCGATCCGCCCCGCGGATCTTCACGAGCCGGATCACGAGCGGAAGCGTTCCGCCCTGCAGGAGCAGGGTCACGATCGCCACCGTGAAGGCGATCAGCACGAGCTGCTCGTAGTACGGCGTGGAGGTGGGCAGCGACTGCGCGGCCGCCAGGGTCACCACGCCGCGCATCCCGGCCCAGCCGAGCACGACGCCGCCCCGCCAACTCAAGCCTTCGGACTTGAGTTGTGCGACGTCGTTCCGCCGGCGCTCGACCTGACGGACGAAGCCGGCTCGGCGCTTCTCGGCGCGCTCCTGGCTACGCCGTCCCGGCGCATCGCTCGCGCCACCGGGACCGCCGGACGCTCTCCCCCGCGCCACCTGCCGCGCCCAACGCGCCGTGCCCATCGCCGCGCCCTGCAGGCGGTCCACGAGCAGTGTCAGCTGCGAGACGCGCAGTTCCTGGCGGGCCTCGCCCTGCCGGACGACGGCCAGCAACGGCCAGACGAAGACGAAGCGCAGCACGATCAGGATCGCGGCCAGCAGCAGGCCGAGATAGACCGCCTTGTCGGCCGACAGCTCCTCGACGTGCACGTCGGCGACGATGCCGGCCAGCTGCGCCCCCATGAGCAGGAACACCCCGTTCTCGAGCACGAACTGGATGGTGCGCCAGTTGAACCGCTCCGAGAACCGGGACTGCGGGCTGAGGAAGCGCGGCCCGTAGTGCCCCGAGTAGAGTCCCGCCGCGACGACGGCGATGACGCCGGAGGCCTTCAGTTCCTCGGCGGGAAGGAACGCGATGAACGGAACGGCGAACGAGATCGCCGTGTCGAGCACAGGGTCGTTGAGCCGGCGCCGGATCAGCACGGTCACGAAGCCGACGACGATCCCCACGACGAGGGCGACCACGACCGAGTAGGCGAAGCTGCCGACCGAGCCCCACGGGCTGAATCCGCTCGACGCGGTGAGACCGATGGCCGCGACCGCGCTCTTGAGCAGCACGAGCGCCGTCGCGTCGTTGACCAGCCCCTCGCCCTCGAGGATCGACAGCAGGCGAGGAGGCAGGCCAAGACGCTTGCCGATCGCGGTCGCCGCCACGACATCCGTCGGGCTGATGACGGCGCCGAGCGCGATCGCCGCACCGAGGTCGAGCCGCTCGAGGATGACGAAGAGCACGAAGCCGGTCACCAGCGCGCTGACGAGCACGAGCAGCACCGACAGCCCCGTGATGCTGCCGAAATTTCGCCGGAAGTCGACCAGCGGCACGTTGACGGCCGCACCGTAGAGCAGCGGCGGCAGAACGCCGGCCAGGATCACATGCGGATCGACGTGGATCTGCGGCACACCGGGGATGTAGCTGTAGCCGATGCCGATCACCACGAGCAGCAGCGGCGCCGCGATGCCGAGGCGCTTCGAGAACGCGGCCGCCGCGACCACGACGACCACTCCACCGACGGCGACGAGCGAGTAGTCCACACCCCAGGTTATCCAGAGGTGCGAGGCGGCCTCCTCAGCGGCGGCTCAGACCCGGGTGCCGTGCGGGCTCAGTACCAGCCGGAGCTCTGGCTGTGGTTCCAGGCGCCACACGGGGTGCCGTACCGCCCCTGGATGTAGCCGAGACCCCAGGTGATCTGCGTGGCCGGATTGGTGGCCCAGTCGGCGCCGACGCTCGCCATCTTGCTCCCGGGCACCGCCTGCGGGATCCCGTAGGCCCCCGACGAGGCGTTCGAGGAGTACACGTTCCAGTGCGATTCGCGATTCCAGAGCAGTACCAGGCAGTCGAACTCCGTCGACGGCCAGCCGCGCGCAGTGACCATCTCGAGGGCGATGGCCTGCGCCGTCCCCGGATCGGGTATCCCCGCCGCCGGAACCGGCCGGGCGGTCGGGAGCTTGGTGATGTGGTAGCCGTCCCGGCTGACCGCGGCGACGAGATCCTCCCCGACCGCGTAGCTCTGGGTGCTGCGGTGGGGTGCGGACGCGAGCGTCTCCGCCTGGCTGGGCACATGGGGCGACGCCAGAGTGACCAGCACGAGACCCAGGCTGGCGAGGGCGGCGAAGACCGACAGCGACCCCGGCCGCCGGACGTGACGTTGGGTCGCCGCTGTACCGGCCGATGGCCGATATTGCGTCCCCCGACGCCGATAGCCGCTCACAGTTGCACGAGTCTACCCGGGCCCGACGAGGAACCGGCGGGGATGCCGCTCCTCCGAGCGCGAGCGCGCTATCGGACCGCCAGCATGACGCGGGTCACCGCGTCGAGCAGGATGTCGACCTGGGCCTCGAGGTATCCGCCGCGCTGGCCCCGGAAGGCCGAGGTGCGCACGTCGTCGATGCTGAGCGGCTTGCCGCTCTGGAAGTACTGGGCGACCCGGTCGGTCAGGGCGTCGACCTCGCGCACGGAGTAGCCGACGGTGAAGATCGACACGCGACGGAACCGCTTGCCACGCGGCCGGACGATGCGATCGAGCACCGCCTGTGCGCCGCTTCTGGCCTGCGCGTACCAGACCTGGTCGCCCGCCTGGGCGAGGGCGCGATCGCGTTCCCGGGCCGCGAAGGCGTCTTCGAGGCGCTCGAGGGCGGCATCCACGTGAGTCGGCGAGTAGCCGCCCTTGCGCATCGTGAAGGCGGTGTCGCGGATCGTGTCGGCGCTCACGAGGGTCGCGTCGCTGCGTTCGGCCGTGTAGGCGCGTCGGGCGTCTTCGAGGAACTCCTCGACCTCGTCGACGTCGTAACCGAGGCGCGACTTGCGGGTGTGCGGGAAGGTCGAACTCACGGGGCCATGGTACCGGAGGCGATGCTGAGTCCCCGCCGACCCGGCGCGCGGCGGCGTGCTAGTGGGCCCAGCACAGCGACACGACCACGCTCGTGTCGCGGAGCGGACGCGCCGCAGGAGCGGCGGCGTGCTAGTGGGCCCAGCACAGCGACACGACCACGCTCGTGTCGCGGAGCGGACGCGCCGCAGGAGCGGCGGCGCGCTAGTGGGTACCGATCAGGAAGATCGCGTACGCCACGGCGGCCGAGGGCAGGATCGAGTCCAGGCGATCGAGGAATCCGCCGTGCCCCGGCAGGAAGCTCGAGATGTCTTTGACGCCGATGTCGCGCTTGATGAGCGACTCGGTCAGATCGCCCGCTGTGCCCACCAGAGCCAGCAGGACGCCCATGACGACCCCGACCCACCACGGCTGGTGCAGCATGAGCACGGCGAGCAGCACCCCGGCGACGATCGCGACCAGGATCGATCCGGCGAAGCCCTCCCAGGTCTTTCCGGGGCTGATGTTCGGCGCGAGCTTGTGACGACCGAAGCGCAGACCGCTCGCGTAGGCGCCCGTGTCGGTGGCGACGACGATGACGATCGAGGCCAGCGTCCACCACTCGCCGCCGTCCGATCCGGTCAGCACCAGGTAGAAGCCGGCCATGAAGGTGACGTAGATCTGGATGAACGCTCCGGCGCCCAGGTCCAGCAGTACGGCCGTGGCTCCGGTTCGATGGCTGGGACGCAGCGCCAGTTCGACCAGGCGCCAGAGCGAGATGAGCAGCACCGCGGCCAGCGTGGCGAGCCAGAGCCCCTGTGCGTGGAAGAAGAAGGCGATCGGCACCACGGCGACGCCGACGACGGTCGAGGCGACCCGCGGCACGTCCCGGCCGGCCTGCCGCAGCGCGCTGGCGAGCTCGAAGACCGTGAACCCGACCAGAGCGGCGCCGAAGAAGATGAACAGCCACTTCAGGATGATGAGGCTGACCACGAACACCGCGCCGAGCGCGACCCCGATGGCGATCGCCGCGAGCAGGTTGCGGCCCGTGCGCGCCCGGATCTTCTGCTGCGTCGCATCGAACTGCGCGCGGGTGGCCTCGACGCGGGCCTCGATGTCGGCCCGGGCCTCCTGCGCCCTCGCCTCGAAGTCGGCGCGGGTCGGCGGGTGCTTGCGGGCCGAGGAGCCGGCGGGCCGCTCGGGCGTCGGCTGATCCGGCACGGGCGGGTCTGGCGTCGCCATCAGACCTCGAGCAGTTCGGCTTCTTTGCGCTTCAAGGCGTCGTCGATGCCGTCGACGTGGGACTTGGTCAGGGCGTCGAGCTCCTTCTCGGCGCGCGAGATGTCGTCTTCGCCGACCTCCTTGCTGAGCGCGTCGAGATCGTCCTTCGCCTTGCGGCGCACGTTGCGGATCGCGACCTTGGCGTCCTCGCCCTTGGCGCGGACGATCTTGACGTACTCCTTGCGACGCTCCTCGGTGAGCTCGGGCATCGTGACCCGGATCAGGGTGCCGTCGTTGGTCGGCGTCGCGCCCAGGTTCGGGAAGCTCACGATCGCCTTCTCGATCTCTTTGAGGGCGGTCTTGTCGTACGGCGTCACGATGAGGGTGCGCGCCTCGGGGTTCTGCAGGCTCGCCAGCTGCGCGAGCGGCGTCGGCGTGCCGTAGTACTCCACGAGGATCTTCTGGAAGAGCGCGGGATTGGCGCGGCCGGTGCGGACGGTCGCGAAGTCCTCCTTGGCGACCTCGACGGCGCGGTTCATCTTCTCCGTCGCCTCGGCGAGAACGTCACTGATCACGGCACACTCCTTCGAAACAGCGTCAGCCAAAGCCTAGCCTCTGTGCCGACGCGGTCAGTCGGTCACGAAGTCGATGAGCTCCTCCACCCGTCCGAGCACCGACGGCTCGAGGTCGCGGTAGTCGCGCACCGTCGCCAGGATGCGCTGCCAGGCCGCCGCGATGTCCGCCTGCTCGTCATGAGACCAGCCCAGAGCCGCGCAGACGCCGTGCTTCCACTCCACCTCGCGCGGAATCACCGGCCAGGCCTCGAGGCCGAGCCGCGCCGGCTTCACCGCCTGCCAGACGTCGACGAAGGGATGCCCGACGACCAGCACGTGCGGTCCGGTCACCTGCGCGGCGATCCTGCTCTCCTTGGATCCGGGCACCAGGTGGTCGACCAGCACCCCGATGCGGCGCTCCGGGCCGGGCTGCACCTCGCGAAGCACCTCGGCGAGGTGGTCGATGCCCTCCAGGTACTCGACGACGACGCCCTCGACGCGCAGATCGGTACCCCAGACCTTCTCGACCAGTTCGGCGTCGTGACGGCCCTCCACGAAGATCCGGTGGGCGCGGGCGACCCGCGCCCGCGTCGAGGTCGGGGCCACCGAGCCGGATGCCGTGCGAAGCTCCCCCGGACGCGGTGCGGCGGCCGCGGGGGCACGCAGCACGACCGGCCGGCCGTCGACCAGGAACCCGGCGCCGAGCGGGAAGACCCGGCGTGCGCCGCGGCGGTCCTCGAGCTCCACGGTGCCCTTCTCGACCCGGATGACGGCGCCGACGAAGCCGGGCGCCGAGCCGCTGCCCGCCAGTTCGACGACGAGGTCGGGGGTGGCATCCACCGTCGGGGTCACCCGCGCGGCGGCCGCCGCCCGCGCCGAGGCGAGCACGTCGGGGCCGTAGCGGTCGGCGAGGTGCCCGTCGAACGGCTCAGGCACCGCTGAGGGCGCTCGCGAAGACCGCGAAACCGACGATCCAGCCGACGATGACCACCAGCAGGGTCGCCGCCGCCACCCACCAGGTGCGCCGGCGGAACACCTGGAGCACGATCGTCGCGATCGTGCCGATCAGAGCCACGAAGGCGAGGGCCGCGGCGAGGCCGACGAGGCCTCCGGTCGCGGGCCCCGTGTTGCACGACGAGCAGTCCTGGGCGAAGGAGGCTCCCAGCACGGCGAACACGGCACCGATGAAGAAGACCGCGTAGCTGAACACGAGCGCGATGATCGACACCGCGATGTCCCAGACGGCGCGGCGGCGCACGGGCACCAGCACGATGGTCGGGATGCCGTCCTGGCTCATGCGGTCACCAGCGTCCCGATCTTGGCGCCGCGCAGGGCCTTGGTGATGTTGCCGGCCGGCTCCATGCCGAAGACGACCATCGGCATCCGGTTGTCCATGCACAGGCTGAACGCGGTCGAGTCGACGACCTTGAGGCCCTGGACGAGCGCGTCCTGGTAGCTGAGGGTGTCGAGCTTGACGGCATCCGGGTTCGTGCGAGGGTCGGCCGTGTAGACGCCGTCGACGCCGTTCTTGGCGACCAGCACGGCATCCGCGCCGATCTCGAGGGCGCGCTGTGCGCTGACGGTGTCGGTCGAGAAGTAGGGCAGCCCCGCCCCGGCGCCGAAGATGACGATGCGGCCCTTCTCGAGGTGGCGCTCGGCGCGCAGCGGGATGTACGGCTCGGCGACCTGGGTCATCGCGATCGCGGACTGCACGCGCACCTGCGCGCCGGCCTGCTCGAGGAAGTCCTGCAGGGCGAGCGCGTTCATCACGGTGCCGAGCATGCCCATGTAGTCGGCGCGGCCGCGGTCCATGCCGCGCAGGCTGAGCTCGGCTCCACGGAAGAAGTTGCCGCCACCGACGACGACCGCGATCTCGACGCCTTCGGGGTCATCGGGGTCTTTCGGCGCGGCCTCGGCGATCTCCTTGGCGATGCCGCTCACGATGTCCGGATTCACGCCGAGCGCCCCGCCCCCGAACGCCTCCCCCGACAATTTCAGAAGTACACGGCGTCGGCGATCGGTCATGGCTGTCCTCCAGCGGGCGTTGGCTCGCACCAGGCTAACAGTGGCGCGGCGGTGGCACTCAGGCGAAGGGGTCGGGGATGCGGGTCAGCTCGAGGCTGCGCTGCCACAGCTCACGGCGGGCGACCGGGTCGAAGGCCTGCTCGTGCGGCTGGGCCTCGCGCTGGCGGTCGTAGAAGCGGCCGGTCTTGCCGTCGAGGCTCGGATCGGCGGCCAGTCGCGCGGTGGCATCCACGCCCGCCTCGAGCGTGTCGACCGAGTGCCCCACCTCGCGCAACACCATCTTGGTGGGCATGTACGTCGCGGGATGCAGGCTGTTGACGGTGATCTCGGAGGCCGGCAGCCGGTGCGCCAGTTCGATGCCGAACATGATCTGGGCGAGCTTGGACTGCCCGTACGCCCGCTGCCCGGAGTAGCCGTGCGTGATCATGAGGTCGCCGAAGTCGAGCGGGTTCTGGCCGAGGGAGGCGACCAGCACGATCCGGGCCGGTCCGGCCGACCGTGCGACCCGCATCCTGGGGATGAGGCCGAGCGTCAGCCGGAAGCCCGCCAGGTAGTTCACCGCGAACCGGAGCTCGTAGCCGTCGGCGCTGACCCGGCGTTCACGCCCGTCGGGCTCCCCCGAGCCGATGCCTGCGTTGTTCACGAGCACGTCGAGCCGGTCGGTCATGCCGGCGACGTCCTCGGCGAGCCGGGCCACCTGCGCCAGATCGGCCAGGTCGGCGAGCACCGCCCGCGGGCGCTCGGCTCCGGATGCCGCGATCTCGTCGGCCACGGTCGCCAGGCGTTCGGCGTCCCGCCCGTGCAGGATGAGCCGCGCCCCCTGCGAGGCGAGCCGGTCGGCGAGGGCGCGCCCGAGCCCGTCGGTGGCACCGGTGATGAGGATGACGGGGTTCTCGACCACGGGATCCAGGCTAGCCAAGGAGAGCTCGACCGAGATCCCGACGGGGATTCGAGGGCGCTGACGCCGTGTCGCTGTCGGCGATCAGCAGCAGCAGGCGGGCCAGCTCGACGCGGTCGCGGATCGAGAGCACCGCGAGAAGCTCGTCCTGCGCCGCTGTGAACGCGCCGTCGAGTCGCTCCAGCATCGCCAGGCCGTGAGGGGTGATCTCGAGCAGCTTGCGACGGCCGTCGCGCTCATCGGGGCCGCGGCGCACGAGACCATCCGCCTCGAGCCCGGCGACGAGCGACGAGACGTCCTTGCGATCGAGTCCCACCCGGCGCCCCAACTCGGCCTGACTCGACGGCCCGAACTCGTCGAGGGCCGCGAGGATCGAGAAGGTGCTGCGGGTCACTCCGAGATCGGCGGCGCGTTCGGCGACGAGCCGGGTTCCCCGCGAGGCGGCCTGGTTGAGCTGCCAGCTCGGCAGGGATCGCACGCGCCGCGGGGCGTCAGCACTGTTCATGCGCTCACGGTAGACGATCGGCGCCCGATGTCATATCGTTGGTTACTCCAACGTTGGTTGTCCCAACGATAACTGAGGAGAGCAGATGACCGAACAACATCTCGAACGACTGGTTCCCCGCATCTACGCGATGATCGACGACCATCTCTTCGATGAGCTGCGAGACTTCTACAGCGCGGAGATCGTCGGCGAGACCCCGGGAGGCGCGCTCCGGGGGCGCGACGAGCTCGTGGCTCAGCTGCGCCGCAACCACGAGTCCGTTCCCGCACTGCAGCACCTGGTCACCGGGGTGCTCGTCGACCAGCGTCGCGACGACGCCGAACTCCGCGCGAACCTCGTCGCGATCTTCGCGGCCGACGACGGAGCCGTGAGCTTCGAGCTGGGCAGCGTCTGGCGAGGAACCGCTCGACGCGACTCCGACGGCTGGCGGATCACGCGGTTCGCGATCTCGCCGGTCTGGAGACGTGGCACCCGCCCCCGGCCGTGAAGCGCGGACGGGCCCGGAACGACATGCGTTCCGGGCCCGTCCGAGGGTGGGGTGACTCGCGTTACGCGCCGACCTTGAAGCGCGCGAAGCCGTTGATCGTCAGCTTGGCGTCGGCGACGACCTTGCCGACGGTGAGCTTGTTGTCGCGGGCGTAGTCCTGCTCGAGCAGGGCGACCTGCTTGAAGAAGGCGCCGACACGACCCTCGACGATCTTGGGCAGAGCCGCCTCGGGCTTGCCCTCCTCGCGGCTGATCTGCTCGACGATGCGACGCTCGTTCTCGACCTCGGCCGGCGGCACGTCGTCGCGCGACAGGTACTGCGGGTCGGCGAACGAGATGTGCTGGGCGATGCTGCGCGCGGTCTCCGCGTCGTCACCCGAGTAGGCGACGACGACGCCGATCTGCGGCGGCAGGTCTTTGCTCGTGCGGTGCAGGTAGATCGCGTAGTGGTCGCCGCTGAGACGCACGATGCGCCGCAGCTCCACCTTCTCGCCGAGCGTGGCGGCCTGGTCTTCGATCAGGCTCGCGACCGAGCCGGTGCCGGCGGGGGTGGCCAGGGCGGCATCCACCGTCTCGGCGCCCGAGTCGGCGAGCGCCTGCGCGACGCTGTCGGCCAGCGCGATGAACTTCTCGTTCTTGGCGACGAAGTCGGTCTCGCAGGCGAGCTCGAACATCGTGACGGCCGTGGCGCTCTCGACTACGGCCACGAGGCCCTCGCTCGTGGAGCGGTCGGCACGCTTGGCGTTGCCCTTCGCCCCCTTGAGGCGCAGGATCTCGACGGCCTTCTCGATGTCGCCGTCCGCCTCGACGAGGGCGTTCTTGGTGTCGACCATTCCGGTGCCCAGGCGCTCGCGCAGGGCCTTGACGTCTTCCAGGCTGAAGTTGGCCATGGATGTGTTCCTTACTGGCTCAGAAAAACGGGTGGAGAGTTACTCGGCGTCGGGCGTTGCGGCCGCGGCCTTGGCCTTCTTGGCCGGCTTCGGCGCCTCGTCGGTGGGCTCGGTGGGCACGACGGACTCGGCCTCGATCTTGGCTTCGGTCAGCTCGTCGCTCTCGGGCGCGTGGTGCGGAACCAGCGTCGGGTCGGCGGCGGCCTCGTGCTCGGCGACCACCGCGTCGGCGTCGTTCTCTGCGACCGGCGTCTCGGCGGCGATGATCTCGGCGATCTCCTCGGCGAGCTCGGCCGGGGTCTCACCGGTCTCGGCGGCCTTCTGGTCGGCGGCCTCGATGCGCTCCGCGGTGCTCTGCGGGGTCTCGTTGGCCTCGAGGAGCTCGCGCTCCCACTCGGCCAGCGGCTCCACCGCGGAGACGTTGCCGGCCTCTTCGGGCTTCTGGTGACGCTGGATGAGGCCCTCGGCCACGGCATCCGCGATGATGCGGGTGAGCAGGCCGACCGAGCGGATGGCGTCGTCGTTGCCCGGGATCGGGTACTGGAGCTCGTCGGGGTCGGCGTTGGTGTCGAGGATGCCGATCACCGGGATGCCCAGCTTGGTGGCCTCGTTGACCGCGAGGTGCTCGCGCTTGGCGTCGACGACCCAGATGGCCGACGGCGTCTTCGTGAGGTTGCGGATACCGCCCAGGGTCTTGTGCAGCTTGACGAGCTCCCGACGCTGGATCAGCAGCTCCTTCTTGGTGAAGCCCTTGCTCGTGTCGTCGAAGTCGATCTCTTCGAGCTCCTTCATGCGCGCGAGGCGCTTGGAGACCGTCTGGAAGTTGGTGAGCAGACCGCCGAGCCAGCGCTGGTTGACGTAGGGCTGGCCGACGCGGGTCGCCTGCTCGGCGATGGCCTCCTGAGCCTGCTTCTTGGTGCCGACGAAGAGGATCGTGCCGCCGTGGGCGACCGTCTCCTTGACGTAGTCGTAGGTGGTGTCGATGTGCTTGAGCGACTGCTGCAGGTCGATGATGTGGCTGCCCGAGCGCTCGGTCAGGATGAAGCGCTTCATCTTCGGGTTCCAGCGACGGGTCTGGTGTCCGAAGTGGACGCCGCTGTCGAGCAGCTGGCGGATGGTGACGACGGCCATGGTCGTTCCTTCTTTCTGGGCAGGCTCTCGCCCGCACGGTTTCTCAGTTGATCGCCGCGACGCCGGATGGCTCGCGATCCCTGGTGCCCGGGCGCACATCCACTGTCACGTTCCCCGTTCGCGCGGTTCCCGTGATGACTGAAGGAGGTGGAGGCCGGTGCCGCGACCGTCGCCGACTTCTCGGCTCTCGTCGCGTGGGCACGCGTAGTCACCCCGCCGGAGCGGAGTGCGTCTCACAGTGTAGCACCGGGGCGGCTCCTCCCCCGGAGCGGGATCGGGACCGCGGTGCACCGGTCCCGGCGACGGCGCCGTCGCCGGGACCGGCCGGCGGGATGCTCGGGGGATGTCGCGTGCTCGCGTTGTTCTCATGGTCGCCGGGTCGCTGCTCGCCGTGGGTCTGGGCGGGGGTGCGGGCAGCGCTGGCGCGGGCGCGGCGAGCGCCGCCCCTGGGGCGGTCGCGGCGAGCGCGGTGGCGTGTGACCGGGCGAGCGCGACCGCTGCGGCGTCTGCGGGTCCGTCCGCAGGGCCGCCTGCGGGGCCGCCGTGGCAGTGGCCGGTCGCGGCACCGCATCCGATCGCGCGGCCCTACCTCGCCCCGCCCACGCCGTACGCGGCGGGGCACCGCGGCATCGACATCCGGGCACCGACCGGCTCCCCCGTGCTCGCACCGGCCGACGGGGTCGTGCACTTCGCGGGCGTCGTCGTGGACCGGCCCGTGCTCTCGATCGAGCACGCCGGCGGGGTGCTCTCGAGCTTCGAACCCGTGCAGAGCTCGCTGGTCGCCGGCGAGACCGTCACGCGGGGACAGGTGGTCGGGGTGCTGCTCGAGGGGCACTGCGCGAGCGCGTGCCTGCATCTCGGCGCGCGCGTGGGCGGGGAGTACGTGAATCCACTGCTGTTCCTGGACGGGGTGCCGTGGTCGGTGCTGTTGCCGATGGGGTGATGGGGGGCGAGAGGGTATGGTGCCCCCGAGTGTCGGCGCCATCGGTTCGTGGGCATGGCGCCTTGGGTGTCGGCGCCATCGGTTCGTGGGATGCTCGGTTGCTCACGCCATGAAAACCGCGAAAGTCGCGGTCGCGACTTTCTTCAAGCGAGTTTTCATGCCCTCGGGTGGGCGCTGGCGTAGCTCTGCTTCAGGCGTTCGGCCGAGACGTGCGTGTAGATCTGGGTCGTCGACAGGCTGGCGTGCCCGAGGATCTCCTGCACCGCGCGAAGGTCGGCCCCACCGTCGAGCAGATGCGTGGCGGCGGTGTGCCGGAAGGCGTGCGGACCGGACGGGCCCGACCCCGGGACGTCGTGCAGGATCCTGGCCACCAACTCGTAGACCGAGCGGGTGTTCATGGCGGCTCCGTGGGAGTTGAGAAAGAGGGCCCCGGTCTCGGCGTGGTCGGCGCGCAGGATCGGGCGCGCCGCATCCAGATATCGCTCGAGGGCCCGCGACGCGGGCACGCCGAAGGGCACCACGCGCTCCTTACCCCCCTTGCCCAGCACCCGTGCGGTGAGCCGGGATCGATCGATGTCGCCGAGGCGCAGACCGGTGAGCTCGCTGACCCGCATCGCCGAGGCGTAGAGCAGCTCGACGATCGCGAGGTCGCGCACCGCGACCGGATCACCGGACGCCGCGCGGGCCGCGAGCCCCTCGAAGATGGCGCCCATCTGCCCACGGGTGAGCACGCGCGGCAGGTGCTGCTCGGGGCGCGGTGCCTTCAGCCGGGCCGCGGCATCCGCGGGAACCGCCCCGGTCGAGACCAGCCACTTCGTGAAGGCCCGGGCTGCGGCGGTGCGCCGGGCCATCGTCGACTTGGCGAGGCCCGCACCCGTCGCAGCCCACAACCAGTCCCGTAGCAGTTCGAGGTCGAGCTCGCGCACGTCGAACGGCTCGGGGTTCGAGGCCGCGGGGTCGGTCGCGGTCGCCTCGACGAAGGAGGCGAGGTCGGCGAGATCCCCCCGATAGGCGCGCACGGTGTGCTCGCTGAAGCCGCGATCCACCGTCAGGTGACGGGAGAACCCCTCGATCGCGGCGCGTAGCTGCATGCAGCTATGGTCGCCCCTCGGTGCGGCTGTGCGCGGCTACGACCCGCTCGAGCTCTCGGCCTCCTCCACGCTGAAGGTGGAGGTCTTGCTCGAGAACGCCTCCCGGCGCTCCTCGGGCGTCATCGACGCGAGTCGCTCGAGCATCACGCCCGAGAACCCGGCCACCTGGGGCGAATCGCCCACCGGAACGATCGAGTGCACGACGTTGTCGGCGTACACGTTGACCAGGTTGATCGACTGGCCGCCGTCGACGCCGAGCAGGGTGTCCGGCTCGCCGCTCGGGTCGATCGAGTAGCAGGTGGCGGACGCGACCGAGACGGGAACCCCTGCGAAGCTGCCGTGCGTCGAGTAGTGCAGATGCCCGGCCAGGATGCCGCGCACATCCGTTCCCCGGATGACGTCGGCCAGCTTCTGCTGCTCCTGCAGTTCGATGATCGCCATGATCTCGATGACCGCGGGAAGCGGTGGATGGTGCAGCGCGAGCAGGGTGCCGTGCGCCGCCGGAATCGCGAGCACCCCTTCGAGCCACGACAGTTGCTCGTCGCTCAACTCCCCGTGGTGGTAGCCCGGCACCGAGGTGTCGAGCGCGACGATCCGCAAGCCGTCAACGTCGTGCACCCGGTCCTGCGGGGCGTCGCTCGGCTGCTCGCCCAGCAGGATCGACGAGAACGGACGCCGCTCGTCGTGGTTGCCCATGACCCAGATGATGCGCGACCCCATCCGATCGGCGACCGGTGCGAGCTGGTCGCGCAGGCGCTCGTACGCGTCGGGCTCGGCGAGGTCGGCGAGGTCGCCCGTGATGACGATGGCGCTCGGCCGCGATCCGGAGCGCTCCAGCTGTTCGAGGGCCCGAGCGAGGTTGCGATCGGTGTCGACCGCCCCGTAGAGCCGGCGGCGCCCCCCGAGGAAGTGCGTGTCGCTGACGTGCGCGATGGTGTGGGTCGGTGGAGGGTACTGCCCGAGCTGCATCATGCTGCGCACTCTAGCCGG
Source organism: Lysinimonas soli (assembly GCF_042655435.1). Taxonomy (NCBI): domain Bacteria; kingdom Bacillati; phylum Actinomycetota; class Actinomycetes; order Micrococcales; family Microbacteriaceae; genus Lysinimonas; species Lysinimonas soli. Next base: position 46,813 of record NZ_JBHSMG010000006.1, on the reverse strand, counting down.
GCCGGATGACGGGGCGGGGCCGTCAGCGCGCGAGGTCTTTCGCAGCCTTTCTCAGCCATCCGCTGGGGCGCTCCTGCACGATGCCCTCGAGTTCGAGCAGACCCAGTTCGGCCCGCACCCGGTCGGCGGCCAGACCGGAGAGCGCGACGATCCGTTCGACGCTCCGACCGGACCGCTCGCTGAGCGCATCGAGAAGGCGCACCCGGGTGCCCGTCGGGTCGATCCCGACCGGGGGCGGCGCGGCGTCGGTGCTCGGCGAGGGCGAGGAATCCGCCACTGTCGGCACGAGTTCGGCCATCTCGTCGGGCGTCGTGACGCACACCGCCGTGAGGTCCCGGAGCAGGCGATGGCATCCGACCGACGCTGCGCTGGTCACCGGCCCCGGAACGGCTCCGATCGGGCGGCCGAGCGTCGCGGCGTGGTTGGCCGTGTTGAGCGAGCCGGACCGCCAGCCCGCCTCGACCACGACGGTGGCCCGGCTGGCGGCGGCGATGAGCCGATTCCGTTGCAGGAAGCGCCATCGGGTCGGAGCGGTTCCGCACGGCACCTCCGAGACGACCGCGCCGCGCTCGACGATGCGGGTGAGCAGGGCCTCGTGACCCGCCGGATAGAAGCGGTCGACTCCCCCGGCCAAGAACGCCACCGTCGCCCCCGAGCTCGCCAGAGCGGCGCGGTGCGCAATGCCGTCGATGCCGTAGGCGGCGCCCGAGACGATCGTGAGACCGCGGTCGGCGAGGCCGCTTGCCGCCTCGATCGTGACGTGCTCGCCGTAGCCCGTCGCGGCGCGCGCCCCGACGATGGCGATCGACCGCTCGAGCTGCCCGAGCATCCGGCTGTCGCCCCGCACCCACAGTGCGGCCGGTCGGTGCTCGCCGAGGTCGTCGAGACCGGTCGGCCATTCGGGGTCATCCGGTACGAGCAGCCGCGCCCCGAACCGGGCCGCCTGCCGCAGCGAACGCAGCACAGCGGGTACCTCAACCCGGGAGCGCCACCGCTTGACGGCGTCGACGGCGTCGTCGTGGGTGAGTTCGTGGTCGTCCGCGTCGGCGAGGGCATGCAGGATCGGGGCGACATCGTCGATGCTGCTCGCCGTGAGGGCGCGCACCGAGGCCTCGGCCCCGAGCACGTTCAGCAGATGACCGGCATCCCGATCACCGGGTTCGGCAAAGGTGCTCCACGCCGCGCGGGCGAACCGTTCCGCGAGCTGCTCGCGGCCGTACTCCCGTGACAGCTCCTCGGGCGAGAGGGCGCGCACGAGGGGTGCCACCACCGATTCCTGAATGCCGAGGATCGTCATCGTGCCGCCTTTCGCAGATAGAGGGCCCGGCCGACGTGGTCGGCATCCGGGCGCGGGGAGCCGTCGAGATCGCAGAGGGTCCAGGCGAGGCGGAGCACGCGGTCATAGCCGCGCATCGTGATCCCGCCGCGTTCGAGCGCGCGATCGAGTCCGAGGGTGGCACCGCGTTCCGGGGCCCCGGCGGGCGACCTCAGCCAGGTGCCCGCGACCTGCGCGTTGAGCCGCCACGCGGTGCCGCGCAGCCGCTCGGCCGCCGCGGCGCGGGCCTGCCGAACGCGTGCCCGCGCCGATTCGCTGTCGACCCGGTCGCCGGAGCCGGCGGCGCGGAGCTGCGCGGTCGTGATCCGGTGGACGTCCATGCGGATGTCGACGCGGTCGAGCAGCGGGCCGCTGAGTCGCCCCAGATAGCGACGCACGGCGAACGGCGTGCAGCGGCAGTCGCCGTCCCGGGTGCCCGCGTTGCCGCAGGGACAGGGGTTCGCGGCCAGGACGAGCTGAAAGCGCGCGGGGAACCGGGCGGTCGCGGTGGCCCGCGAGATCGCGATCTCGCCGGACTCGAGCGGCTGGCGCAGCGCGTCGAGCGCCGCCGGACTGAACTCCGGCGCCTCGTCGAGGAACAGGACGCCGTTCGCGGCCCGCGCCGCGGCTCCCGGGCGGATGACCCCGCTGCCGCCTCCGACGATCGCGGCCGCACTCGCGGTGTGGTGAGGCGCCTCGAACGGCGGCCTGAGCGACAGCCCGCCCCGCACCGGGATACCCGCAAGCGATCGGATCGAGGCCGTCTCGAGCGCCTCGTGCGGGGTCAACTGCGGCAGCAACGAAGGCAGTCTCGAGGCGAGCATCGTCTTGCCCGCACCCGGAGGGCCGAGCAGGTAGATGTGGTGACCGCCCGCCGCAGCGACCTGGATCGCCTCCACGGCGTCCGGATTGCCGATCACATCGGCTAGGTCGCCCTCCTCGTCGTGAGCCTCGTCGGGGGCGGCCGGGAGCAGTGCATCGAGCGGGATCGGCTCGAGCTCGGCCCCGTGCCAGATCGCCGCGTCGCGCAGCGAGACGACCCCGACCACGCGCACCCCGGGCACGAGAGCCGCTTCGTCGGCGTTACCGGCGGGAACGACCACGGTGTCGAAACCCGCCCGCACGGCCGCGAGCACGGCGGGCAGGATGCCGGCCAGCGGGCGCAGGCGCCCATCGAGCCCCAGCTCGCCGAGGTGCACGACGCGCGCGACGGAGTCGGCCGAGACCTGGTCGTCGGCGGCCAGGGCGGCCAGCGCGATGCCGAGATCGAAGCCCGAGCCGTGCTTGGGCAGTGCCGCGGGCGAGAGGTTCACGGTCAGCTTGCGAGCGGGCAGCGGGCAGCCGGAGTTGCCGGCCGCCGAGCGCACCCGGTCGCGGGCTTCGCCGAGCGCGGCATCGGGCAGGCCGATGAGCACGAACGAGGGCAGGTTGCTCGAGATGTCGGCCTCGATCTCGACCACCGCCCCGTCGAGCCCGAGCAGCGAGATCGCGTGGGCGCGCCCGATCGTCACGACGCGCATCCCGACGAGTCGACCATCAGAACACCCGCTCGAGATGCTCGATCGTGGCGGGGAGATCGCGCGGCGCGATGACGGCGATCGCGTCGATCCTGATGCGCCCCGCGCCGGGGTGCGCCTCGCACCAGGCACCGGCGAGCCGCCGCAGTCGCGCGAGCTTGGCCGCCGTGATCGCCTCGAGCGGATGCCCGAACGCCACGCTCGACCGCGTCTTGACCTCGACGAACACCACCTCGTCGCCGTCGCGCAGCACGAGGTCGATCTCGCCCTGCGGGCACCGCCAGTTGCGGTCGAGCAGGGTCAGCCCCCGGCGCAGCAGGTGGCGCGCGGCGAGGTCTTCTCCCCGGGCGCCCAGTTCGTCTTTCGCGGCCATGGTCCGAGAATGCCGCCCGGGCGTGCTCGAGGGGCCCTCTCGCCCCCAAGTGCCGGATGATCCGGCGCGCGATCCTCTGGGGACGACGGGAGGCGGCCCCGCCCCGCTAGCTCGGCCCCTCCCCCGCTAGCTGTACCCGGTACCCCGCGCCCTTGTGCTCCTCGGGCAGCCGGTCGCCGCGGCCGTGCAGCTTGTTGCGCAGCGTGCCCTCGGCGTACGACTCGGGGTAGGCGCCGCGCTCGCGCAGCACGGGGATCACGTGGTTCACGATGTCCTCGAAGGTTCCCGGGGTGATCGCATAGGCGAGGTTGAAGCCATCGACATCCGCCTCGTCCACCCACTCCTGCAGCTGGTCGGCGATCTGCTCGCCCGAGCCCACGATGAGCGGGCCGAGACCGCCGATCGCGCCGTGCCGCGCGATGTCGCGCACCGTGAACTCGCGACCGCGGTCGGCGGACTCCTGGAAGTTGGCGATGACCGACTGGATCGCGTTGCTCTTCACGTTGCCGACCGGCTCGTCGAGGTCGAACTCCGACAGGTCGACGCCCATCCAGCCCGACATGAAGACCAGCGCGCCCTCCTCGCTCGCGTAGCTCAGGTAGTTTTCGTACTTGGCCTGCGCCTTCTCGGGCGTCTCGTCGGTGATGATCGTGAGCAGCGTGTAGATCTTCGCCGAGTAGCGGTCGCGCCCGGCCGCCTCGAGGGCGTCGCGGATGCGCTTGACCGTCGAGGTCAGCACCTCCTTGGTGGGCGCGGCGACGAAGATCGCCTCGGCGTTGCCCGCGGCGAAGGCGATCCCACGGGGCGAGGCGCCTGCCTGGTAGATCACCGGGGTGCGCTGCGGCGACGGCTCGGAGATGTGGATGCCGGGCACGGTGAAGTGCTTGCCCTTGTGCCCGATCTCGTGCACCTTCGCGGGGTCGGTGAACACGCCGCTCTCCCGATCGCGGATGACCGCGTCGTCCTCCCAGGAGCCCTCCCACAGCTTGTAGAGCACCTCCAGGTACTCGTCGGCGTGGTCGTAGCGGTCGTCGTGCTCGAGCTGGTCCTCGGCGCCCATGTTGCGCGCGGCGGAGGGCAGGTAGCCGGTGACGACGTTCCAGCCGACACGGCCCTTCGTGAGGTGATCCAGCGTCGACATCCGGCGGGCGAACGGGTACGGGTGCTCGTAGGCCGTGCCGGCCGTCACGCCGAAGCCGAGGTTCTCGGTCACGTGGGCCATGGCCGAGATCAGCAGCACGGGGTCGTTGACCGGCACCTGCGCCGCGTGCCGGATCGCGGCTTCGTTGCTGCCCCCGTAGACGTCGTAGGTGCCCAGAACGTCGGCGATGAAGATGCCGTCGAAGGTGCCGCGCTCGAGAAGCTGGGCCAGCTCGGTCCAGTAGCCGAGGTCCTTGTAGCTCGCGGAGCGGTCATCCGGATGCCGCCACAGCCCCGAGGACTGGTGGGCGACGCAGTTCATGTCGAAGGCGTTGAAGCGGATCTGACGAGTCATGCGCCCCATGATCCGACATCCCCGACACCGCCTGGAGTCGGGCCGACACAAAGCGCAACGTAGGCTCGGGACGTGATCCTGCTCGCCGTCCTCCTGCTGGTCAACGCGGTCTTCAACGTGCTGGTCTGGCCGACCTTCTACCGCCGGGTCGCTCGCGACGAACGCGCCCGCGACGCGAACGGACGCCCGACGCGCTTTCTCATCGTGCACGCCGTGTTGATCGGCGCAGCCCTGCTGCTCGCGCTCGTCTCGGCCATCGCGGCGATCGTCGCGCTGGTGCTGCTCTAGCCTTTCTGGTCGAAGTACTCCGCGAAGAGCTGCTCGAGCGCGGGCTTCGGCTTCGCGCCGATGACGGTCTTGACGACCTCTCCCCCGCGGAACACCTTCATCGTCGGCAGCGCCGCCGCCCGGTACTGCTCCGCCGTCATGGGGTTGTCGTCGGCGTTGAGCGCGACGAAGGCGACCTCCGGATGCGCGATCGCGAGTTGCTCGAGCAGCGGGCTCAGCGCCCGGCAGGGCGGGCACCACTCGGCCCAGAAGTCCACGACCACCGGGCCGGAGGCCGCGAGCACGAGCTCGCCGAAATCGGCGTCGGTGACCGAACGGATGACGGACGAGTGCAGTGCGGGCATGGCGTGCCTCCGGGGTCGGGACGATGGGATCGGAACGATCAGTGCGCGGGCGAGAACTCGCAGCGGGCCTCGGGACGCGCGCTCGCGCTCTCGAGCAGCTCGCGCAGGGCATCCCGCCGCGCCGTGAGCTCGGCGATGCGACTGTCGAACTCGGCGATGGCCGCACGGTAGGCGAGCAGGGCATCCGGGCAGTCGTCGCCCTGGGCGTGCCCCGTCGTGAGGCAGTCGAGAAACGGCCGGCTCTGCTCGACGCGGATGCCGAGCGCGCTCACGCCGCGGATCTCGCGCACCAGCGCCACCGCATCCGCGTCGTAGTCGCGATAGCCGTTGGCCAGCCGCGTCGCGGTGAGCAAGCCCACCGACTCGTAGTACCGGACGGTCTTCGTGGTCACACCCGCCTCGCGGGCGAGTTCGCCGATCCTCATGTGCGCCTCCGAGAAACGACGCTAAACCCTGTCCCCAGGGGAAAGGTCAAGACTCCTTTCGAACGCCCGCGCGCCCGGTGAAGTGGTCCATCGTGTGGTTGATGCCGAAGAAGTCCATGGTGCGGTCGAACGCCCGCACCGGCAGGGCGCGCGTCGCCGGCATGACCCGGGCCAGCCACGGCATGATGAGCTGCTCGCGGCCGCTCTCGATGCCGTCGACGATCCGGCGCGCGACCTCCGCCTCTTTGAGGATGGGCAGCAGCCGCGGGAACCTGGTCTCGACGCCCTCGAACATGCCGGTGTCGATGTAGTACGGGCAGACGATCAGGGTGCGGATCGGGCTGCCCTGCGTGCGCAGTTCGTTGCGCAACGACTCCGTGAAGCCGACCGCCGCGAACTTGCTGGCCGAGTAGTCGGTCTGCTTGGCCACGCCGACCAGGCCGGCCGCGCTGGCAATCGTGACGACCGTGCCCCGGCCGCGCTCGGTCATGCCGCCCAGGAACGCCCGGGTGACCCAGTAGAGCGCGAGCGTGTTGACCGCGAAGGTGCGCTCGATCTGCGCGTCGCTCGCCTCGAGCAGGCTCGCGCCCGTCACGATCCCGGCGTTGTTGATCACGACGTCGACCGGCCCGGTGCCTCGCGCGGCCTCGGCGACCTGTTCGCGGTCGGCCACGTTGACGCGCACAGCTCGGGCGGAGCCGCCCTGAGCCACGATCTCGTCGCGGACCGCCTCCGCGCTGTCGAGCGCGAGGTCCCAGATGGTCACGACGGCTCCCCGTCGCGCGGCCTCGAGCGCCATCCGACGGCCCAGGCCGGAGCCTCCGCCGGTGATCACGACAGATGCTCCCCGCAGTGCGGTCTTCACGGCGTTCCCCTCTCCCGTCGCGACGATCCGCTACGCCGCGCGCTCAATCGGCGAGCGACTCCAGCACCGGCATCGGCGGAACGAAGAACGTGCTTCCGGTGACGGCGCGCGAGACATCGAGGATGCGATCGTACTGCCCGGGAGGCGCTCCCTGGAACATGCGCTGCAGCATCCGCTCGATCACCCACAACTGGGCGCTGTAGCCGATGAAGTAGGTTCCGAACTCTGCCTGACCCGGACGCCCGAACGGCATGTTGTCGCGCAGGATGTCGTGCTCGACCCCGTCGGCATCGGTGATCGTGTTGAGGTCCTTGTGCGAGGGGCGCGCTCCGTCGGGCAACTCGAGTTCGACGTTGTCGGCCTTGGTTCGACCGATGATCCGCTCCTGCTCGCTCGTGTCGATCGCCGCCCATGCGGTCAGATCGTGCAGGTACTTCTGCACCACGACGTAGCTGCCGCCACGGAAGCCGGGGTCGTCGTCGCCGACCAGCGACGCCTCGGCCATGCTCCGGCCGGTGGGGTTCTCGGTGCCGTCGACGAAGCCCAGCAGATCGCGCGCCTCGAAGTAGCGGAAGCCCTGCACCTCGTCGACGACGGTGACCGCGTCGCCAAGCGCATCCAGCAGCAGGCGTTCGAACTCGAAGCACAGGTCGTCGCGCTCCGCACGCACGTGGAACAGCAGGTCGCCCGGGGTCGACGGCGCGTCGTGCGCCGCGCCCTGGATCGCCGAGAACGGGCGCAGCTGGGCGGGGCGGGCGGTGAATCCGAGTCGATCCCAGGCGTCCGAGCCGATGCCGACGTTGCACGAGAGGTGGCCGTCGAGGTCGCGGAACCCCACCGTGCGCACCAGGCCGCCGACATCCCCGATGACGCTCTTCACCCGCGCGAGCGCCTCGTCACCCGCGCCGATCGTGAGCACGAGGAACACGGCGTAGCGCGACAGCGGCGCATTGACGCTCTGCGGTTCGATCGGAACGCGGTCCCAATTGTCATCGGCCATGCGGCTATTCTGGCCGATCACTCGCCTGGCCGATCACTCGTCGAGGGCGAGTTCCTTGGGCAGTTCGAGATCCTTGTCGCCGCGCACCTCGACGTTGACGTCTTTGAAGGTCAGCACCCGCACGCTCTTGACGAAGCGATCCGAGCGGTAGACATCCCACACCCAGACGTCGTTCATCGTGAGCTCGAAGTAGAAGTCGTTCTCGGTGTCGTGCCGCTCGAGGTTCACCTCGTTGGCGAGGTAGAAACGCCGCTCGGTCTCGACCACGTACTTGAACTGCCCCACCACGTCGCGGTACTCGCGGTAGAGAGCCAGTTCGACCTCACGGTCGTAGTCTTCGAACTCGTCCTCGTCCATCGGATCGAGTCTAGGCGACCGCCTCGGTTCCCTCTGCGTCGAGCAGTGCGGGCTGCCGCAGCCAACTCCAGCGGTGCAGAGGGCTCGGGCCCAGTTCGTCGATCGCCGCGTAGTGCTCCGCGCTCGCATAGCCCTTGTTCCCGGACCAGTGGTACCCGGGGTGCACGGCGTCGGCTTCGATCATCAGGCGGTCACGATGCACCTTGGCGAGCACGGATGCCGCGGCCACGACAGCGCAGTCCCGGTCGGCCTTGGCCCGGGTCGTCACGGTCGGCCGCGGCGCGCCATCCGGAATCGCCCCACCACGTCCGATCGCCGGCGTCAACCAGTCGTGCGAGCCGTCGAGCAGCACGACGGCACCCGCCATCTCGACTCCGTCGTCGTGCAGCTGCGCGAGCGCACGGGCGGCCGAGAGCCCGAGGGCGGCCACGATGCCGATCCGCTCGACCTCCTCGTTGGAGGCGAGACCGACCGCCGAGTGCAGGCTCCACGCGCCGACGAGCGGGAAGAGCTCTTCGCGCTTGGCCTCGCTGAGCATCTTCGAGTCGCGCAGGCCCTTCGGCGCACCACCAGGGCGACCGCCGAACACGCTGAGACCCACTGCGACCGGGCCGGCGATGGCTCCGCGGCCGACCTCGTCGCAGCCGATCACGAGCGCGGCACCCTCGCGGAGCATCGCGCGCTCCACGCGGAGCGTCGGATCGGCGACGACCATCAGCCGCCGCTCGTGGTCGAGGTGGGTGTCGGCGTCTGCGACCTGCCGGTGTTGTTCTGCCCGGAGCCGTCGCCCGACTCGACTCCCGCGAACACGAGCGGGTAGTCGTCGAGCATGGTCCAGCGATCGAGTGGCCAGCTGATCAGCACGGCACGGCCGACCACGTCGTCGAAGGGGACGAAACCGTTGCCCGGCTTGTCGCGGTTGTACCGCGAGTCGGCCGAGTTGTAGCGGTTGTCGCCCATGACCCAGAGCGAGTTCGGAGGCACCGTGACCGAGAAGTCGTCACGCGAGACCTTCGTCACTCCCGCGGGCAGCTGCAGGTACGGCTCGTCGAGGGGAACGCCGTTGACCGTCATCTGCCCGAACGCGTTGCAGCAGGCGACCTTGTCGCCCGGCAGGCCGATGACGCGCTTGACGAGGTGATCGTTGCTGTCGGGGGCGGTCAGGCCGACGATCGAGAGCGCCCAGTCGACGAAGCTCGCCACCGGGTTCGTCGACGGGGTCGAGGTGCTGGGCGGGAGCCACCCACCGGGATCCTTGAACACCACGATGTCGCCGTGTTGGATCGACATGACCTTGGGCACGAGCTCGTTCACGATGATGCGGTCGTTGACGTGGAGGGTGCCCTCCATCGACTCGGACGGGATGTAGAACGAACGGATCAGGAAGGTCTTGATCAGGAACGAGATGACGATCGCCGCGAGCAGGATGAGCAGGATGTCGCGCAGGAATCGCCAGACCGACTTGCCCCGGCTGGGCCGATCGCCCCGGCCGGCGGCCCCGGCATCCGGTGGGCCCGCGTCGACGGCGCGATCGCTGCCGGTCGCCGTCGCGGTGAGGGCGTCGAGCGAGGACGCGCTCAACGGGTTGCGCGCCGACGGCGCATCGTTCTGTGTCATGTCACCCCTGCGGTCCCAGTAAGCATATGTTGCCCGCCTGGCCGATCCGGCCGCGCGACGCGCTGGGTGTTAACGAACGATCCCGGCCGCAGCCTGGGGCTGGAGCCGGGATCGGTGGTTCAGACGCTGAAGGAGGGCGGACGACGCGTCACGCGTCGCGCTTCTCCTTGATCTTGGCCTTCTTGCCGCGAAGGCTGCGCAGGTAGTAGAGCTTGGCGCGACGCACGTCACCGCGGGTCACGAGCTCGATGTGGTCGATGACCGGCGAGTGCACCGGGAAGGTGCGCTCGACGCCGACCTGGAAGCTGATCTTGCGGACCGTGAAGGTCTCGCGGACGCCCTCGCCCGAGCGGCCGATGACGACGCCCTGGAACACCTGGATACGGGTGCGGGTGCCTTCGACGATGTTCACGTGCACCTTGACGTTGTCGCCGGCACGGAAGTCGGGGATGTCGGAACGGAGGGACGCAGCATCGACGGAGTCGAGGATGTGCATGGTGTTTCGCTCTCTGCGACCGCCACAGGTCGAACGCGTGCTCTCGGTATTCAGAAGGTGGATTCGTGCCCGGCGTCCGTCGCAGTTCGTCGAATGGACTCTGTGCGGCTCCCCTGTGGCAGAGCCAGACCAGGCACAAACGACCATTGTGCCATGACTTCGAGCCCGCGGGCAAAGCGAGGCCCCTCGACGTCCGGACCAATAGGCTCGAGCGGTGATCGAATTGCGTACCCCTTCCGAGATCGCCGAGCTGCGAACCGCCGGCCAATTCGTCGCGCGCGTGCTCGAGGCCACGCGCGACGCCGCGGATGTCGGGGTCAACATCCTCGATCTCGACCGCCTCGCGCACGACATGATCCGTGCCGAGGGCGCCGAGAGCTGCTACATCGACTACCACCCCTCATTCGGAGCCTCGCCCTTCGGCAAGGTGATCTGCATCTCGGTCAACGACGCCGTTCTGCACGGGCTGCCGCACGACTACGTGCTGCAGGACGGCGACCTTCTCTCGCTCGACTTCGCGGCCAGCGTGAACGGCTGGGTCAGCGACTCCGCGCTCAGCATCGTCGTGGGCACTCCGCGCGACGAGGACCTGCGTCTCATCGCGACCACGGAACGCGCCCTCGAGGCGGGAATCGCCCAGGCCGTCGTCGGCAACAAGATCGGCGACATCTCGGCGGCCATCGGTGACATCGCGCACGCGGCCAAGCTCAAGGTCAACACCGACTTCGGCGGCCACGGCGTGGGTCGCGTCATGCATGGCGACCCGCACATCCCGAATGACGGACGCGCGCACCGCGGACTGCCGCTGCGCGCCGGACTGGTGTTCGCGATCGAGCCGTGGTTCATGCTCGGCACCGACAAGATCTACACGGATGCCGACGGCTGGACCCTGCGCAGCCGCGACGGCTCGCGCGGCGCCCACAGCGAGCACACGATCGCCGTCACCGAGGACGGTCCGATCGTGCTGAGCGCACGGGAGCACTAGCACCCGCTGTGCCGTGCGGCACGGGTGACCGCGCTGCCCGTCAGTCGAGGAGTTCCGGTCGCACGCGTCGGGTGCGCTCGAGCTGCTGCTCACGTCGCCAGGCGGCGATCGCGGCGTGGTTGCCGCCGAGCAGCACGGGCGGCGTCTCCATCCCCCGCCAGGTCGACGGCTTGGTGTAGCTCGGATACTCGAGCAGACCGTCTTCGTGGCTCTCCTCGACGAGGCTCTCGGGGTTGCCCACGACGCCGGGGATGAGCCGGCCGACGGCTTCGATGACCACCATCGCCGCCACCTCGCCCCCGTTCAGCACGTAGTCGCCGATGCTCAGCTCGAGCACCTCGGCGCGCGTGCGGGTGTGCTCGATGACGCGCTGGTCGATGCCCTCGTAGCGGCCGCAGCAGAACACCAGGTGCTCCCGGGTGGAGAGCGCGCGCGCCATCGACTGCCGGAAGAGCTGCCCCGCGGGGGTCGGGAAGATGACGGTGGGCCGCGTTCCATCGGCCGTGCCGAGGAGAGCATCGAGCGCTTCACCCCACGGCTCGGGACGCATGACCATGCCCGCTCCCCCGCCGGAGGGCGTGTCATCCACGGTGCGGTGCCGATCGTGGGTGAAGTCGCGCAGGTCGTGGACGACGAGGTCGATGACCCCGTTCTGCCGGGCCCGTCCCAGCAGCGACACGTCGAGCACGGAGAAGAACTCCGGGAAGATCGTGACGATGTCGATGCGCACCCGTCGAGCCTAGTTGCGCGTCCGCGCCGGTATCCGCTACACGGTGTCGGGCGAGGCGCCGCGATGTCGACCCCACGAGGGGATGACGACCTCTCGTCCGACACCGTGTCGGCGCGGCCGGTGCCCTCCACCGATGTCACTCGGCGGCGCGCGCCCGGGGGCAGCGCGCGAGAGCCTCCCTCCATGCCCGTCATCAGCTACCGTCAGGCCCGGGCAGCCGGAGCGTCTCGAGCCGACCTCGCGCGGATGCTCCTGGACGGCAGCCTCCACCGCATCCGAACCGGCTGGTACGCGACCCCCGACACCCCCGACGACATCGTGACCGCCGTGCGCTGCGGCGGAACTCTGAGCTGTCGCGGCGCGCTCCGGCAGCACGGAATCTGGTGTCTCCCGGGTCCGGTCCACGCGCGAGTGCCGCCGCGCGGCAGGGTGCACGGATCGGCGGCTCGCATCCATCGCCTTCCCGGCTCGGCCGCCGCCGGAGTCGACGAGCTGCCGACGGCACTGCGTACGGCCGTGAGCTGCCTGCCAGCCGAGGAGGCGGTCTGCGCCATCGACTCGGTGCTCAACCTGGGTGCGATGACCATGTCACAGCTTGCGGGCACGCTCGACACCGCGCGGGGACGCAAGTTGCTTGCCCTCGCCGACGGTGGCGCCGCATCGGGCTTGGAGACGCTCGCCCGCCTGCGGCTGCGGGCGCGACGGCTGCCGGTGCGCGTTCAGGTGCCGATCGCGGGGGTGGGCCGGGTCGACCTCATCGTCGGCGATCGTCTGGTGGTCGAGCTCGACGGGGACGCCTGGCATTCCACCCCCGTGCAGCGCGAGACCGATCGGCGGCGCGATAGCGCCCTCGTCGGGCGCGGCTACCTCGCGATGCGGGCGGGGTACTCCCGGGTGATGGACGACTGGGCCGGCTTCGAGCGCGAGATCCTCGCCGTCGTGCGCCGACGCGAACACCGCTGGAGAGCGGTGCACGATGTCGGGCCAGGCGACGACGCGGCGCCGTCTCGGGCATAGGATGCGCGCTCGCCCGACATCGTGCCGCAGGGCGAGGCGGGGAGGGCAGGGTCAGTCGGTGGGTGCGCCGGGCGTCGCGGCGTCCGCGGGCTCTGCCGCGTCGGGCTCTGCCGCGTCGGGCTCGGCCGCGTCGGGCAACTCCTCGAAGAGGCCGGCGGGCGGCGTGACGGTCAGGGTGCCGGCCGCGATGTCCACCGACGGCACGATCGCCGCGACGAACGGCACCAGCACTTCGCCCGACGCCGTGGCGATCGCGAGAAGGTCCTGAGCCGGCAGATGGTCGACGCGAGTGACGTGTCCGACCTCCACGCCGTCCCGCAGAGCACGCAGTCCGACCAACTGGTAGTCGTACCAGGCGTCCTGCTCCTCGGGGAGCTGTGAGGGATCCTGGTCGACCCAGAGGATGGCCTTGACCAGGGTCTCGGCCGCGTCGCGATCGTTGACCCCGACGAAGAAGCCGACCGGATTGCCGTTGTACCAGCGCAGCTCGATCAGCTCGAGCGTCTTGCCATGCCACGGCGATGAGGTCGGCACCTGCAGCGTGAAGATCGCACCGGGGGTGAACCGTCGATCCGGATCGTCGGTGTAGAGCTCGATCTTGAGCGCGCCCTTGAGTCCGTGCGCCTTCGTCAGGCGACCGACCCGGACCTGATCCCGCGTCGTGCCCGCGCGGGCATCCGTCGTACGCGGAGCGGGGTGCTCGCTCACGCCTCGTCGGTGTCGACGACGTCGACGCGAACGCGCCGCCCGTCGGCGAGCGCAGTGACCAGCGTCCGCAGCGCCTTCGCGGTGCGACCGGCGCGCCCGATCACGCGGCCGAGGTCATCGGGATGCACGCGCACCTCGATGACCTCGCCGCGCGGCGAGGTGGACGAACCGACCTGCACCTCGTCGGGGTGATCGACGATCCCCTTGACGAGGTGCTCGACGGCGGAGTCGAGCATGACTAGGCCTTGTCGGCGTCGGCGGCGGGCGCCTCGTCGGCGGCGGCACCCGAGCCGACGGCCTCGTCGACCGCGTCTTCGGCGGGCGTGACGGTCTCGGCGGGAACCTCGGCGGCAGGGGCCTCCGGCATCTCGACAGCCTCGGCCGCCACGACGTCGTCCTCGACGGGAGCCGCGACCGGCTCGTCGACGGGGGCCTCGGCAACGGGCGCCTCAGCAGCCTTGACCGGCTTCTCGGCCTTGGCCTTGAGCACCGGCTTCTTCTTCTCGTCGGCGACGAACAACTCGGGCGCGGCCTTGGTGCGGACGGTGCTCTTGGCACCCTTCTCGCCCTTGAAGGTGCCCCAGTCGCCGGTCAGCTTGAGCAGCGCGGTGACCTGCTCGGTCGGCTGCGCGCCGACGCTGAGCCAGTACTGCGCGCGCGCCGAGTCGACCTCGATGAACGAGGGCTCCTCGGTCGGGTGGTACTTGCCGATCTCTTCGATCACGCGACCGTCGCGCTTGGTGCGCGAGTCGGCGACGACGATGCGGTAATACGGGGCACGGATCTTGCCGAGCCGCTTGAGGCGGATCTTGACAGCCACAATTCTCCTGAAACTGAAATATGCGATGGTCGAACTGCAACCGTGTGCGTGGGGCACACTCGGCAGAAAGCTCTGAAGGGGGATCTTCCGCGTCTGATAGAGGGTCGGACGCTGGAGACCCAACGCACTATTCTGGCAGATTTTCGCCGACCGAGGTAACGGCCTGTGCGCGAGGGCTTCGCGCGAGCTCTCGGCGACGGCTCAGCGCGACGCCGATGAGGCAGATCACCCCGCCCACGATGGCGAGCGGCACCGGGATCTCGCCGAAGAAGATCACCCCGAGCACGATCGCCAGCGGAGGAACGATATAGGTGGACACGCTCAAGCGTCCGGCCGGGGTGCGCTGCAGCGCGTAGGCCCAGGCGCTGAAGCCGAGGGCGGTCGGCACGATGCCCAGATAGACGACTCCGAGGATCGCCGAGACGGGAGCCGTCGCGAGCGACGAGATCAGCTGCCCCAAGAACGGGAGGCAGGCCAGCATGCCGATCAGGCATCCGAGGAAGGTCACCTGAGCGGCGGGCAGCCGCCGGATCGCGGGCTTCTGAACGAGAACACCGGTCGCGTAGGTGACGGCGGCGACCAGAGACCAGATCACGCCGATGGGATCGATGCCCCTGGCATTCGCGAGGCTCGTCGCGAGCCCGATGAGCACGACGCCGAGGAACGCGACGGCGGCTCCGATCGCGAGCCACCGCGGGAT
Organism: Lysinimonas soli; assembly: GCF_042655435.1. NCBI lineage: Bacteria > Bacillati > Actinomycetota > Actinomycetes > Micrococcales > Microbacteriaceae > Lysinimonas > Lysinimonas soli. Next base: position 31,761 of record NZ_JBHSMG010000006.1, on the reverse strand, counting down.
CCCCTCGCCGAGGAAGGCGCCGGCTCCGAGCGCGATCAGGATCGGCCCGATGTTGACGATCATGGCAGTGGTTCCCGCGTCGAGGCTGTGCTCGGCCAGGTTGAGGGCGACGTTGTACGCGCCGAACCAGGCGACACCGTAGACGGCCACCTGGATCCACTCGCGGCGGGTCGGACGCAGCCAGGCGCGCTGCGCGAGCGCGATCACCCCGAGAGCGACCGTGCCGACCATCAACCGGCCGAGCGCGAGCGCACCCCCCGGCACGTGCGGTGCCACTCCGCGGATCACGACGAAGGCGCTCGCCCACGCCAGCAGTGTGACCACGATCGCGATCGCGAGCAGGGCCCGAGAGCGCCGGGTGGCCTGAGGTGCCGCCGGAGAAGGTGAGTTCACCCTTCGACGCTAGAGCCCACCGCCGACTCGCGAGAGCGGATTCCGGACTTCACCGCACCGAATCCCGCCACTCAGGTTCTGCGACCTACAATCGTGTGGTGCGGAGCCATCGCCGGGTATGGCTGATCATCATCTCGTCCGGCTACGTGGTCGCCGCACTCGTCGTCGGCCTGTGGCCGACCCCGGTTGACGCAGGCATACGAACACAGATCGCGTCGGTGCTCGGAGCCCTGCACCACGCGGGTGCTCCCTCGACTCTCGACTACTCCACGCTGGAGTTCACAGCGAACATCGGCTTCTTCGTGCCCGTGGGCGCCTTGATCTGCTTGCTGCTTCCCGCTCGCCGGTGGTTCTTCGCGATCCCGATCGGCGCCGCGCTCTCGGGCATGATCGAGCTGAGTCAGCTGCTGCTTCTCCCCGCGCGTTTCGCGAGCTGGAACGACGTGCTCGCCAACACGACCGGCACCATCGTCGGTGTGATCCTGGTGCTGATGGCGCGCGGCATCCGCCGGCTGGTCCGTTCGGCGCCGGACGTCAGCCCAGCGAATCCCGCCACTTCAGCAGAGCGACGACGTGATCGAGACCGTAGTCGGGACCGCTCGTCGACGCCTCGAAGAGGGTGACCCCCAGCGCCAACTGCGCTTCGAGGGTCTCCACGTCGAGCGCGCCATCCTTCTCCCCCACGTGGGTCGAGAGCTCGATCTCGTGCGGGTCGCGTCCGATCTCGTCGCACCAGCGGTGCAGCACCGACAGCTTGTGGGTCAGGGTGTCGACATCCGCGAAGGAGTGCCAGATGTCGGCGTGCTCGGCGACGATCTTGAGCGTCTTGCGCTCGCCGCCCCCGCCGATCAGGATCGGGATCCTGCGGGTTGGCGCGGGGTTGAGCTTCTCCCACCGGGCGCGGATGCGCGGCAGGTCCTCGGCGAGCGCGTCCAGCCTGGTTCCCACGGTGCCGAAGTCGTAGCCGTACTCCGTGTAGTCGCGCTCGAACCATCCCGAGCCGGTGCCGAAGATGAACCGTCCCGCGCTGCCCGAATGCGCGCTGATGTGGTCGATCGTCCGCGCCATGTCGGCCTGCAGGTCGGGGTTGCGGTAGCTGTTGCAGTTGACGAGCGGCCCGAACTCGACGCGCGAGGTCTGCTCCGCCATCGCGGCGAGCATCGTCCAGGACTCGTAGTGCAACCCGTCGGACGGCCCGAACAGCGGGAAGAAGTGATCCCAGTTGAAGACGATGTCGACGCCGAGATCCTCCAGCCGTTGTACGGTGTCGCGGATCGTCGGGTAGAGGGCGTGCTGCGGCGCGATCTGAACGCCGACGCGGATGGGGCGGGAGCCGGTGGAGGTCATGTCATCAGCCTAAGACGATGCACCGGAGGCTCCCTCCACGCGCGACGCGTCGGCGCGCTGAGTCCCTCAGCGACCGAGGAACTTCTGCAGCGCCGCGAGCTCGTCCTCGCTCGGCGCGCCCGCCTTCGGCGCGCCGCCGAGCCCGAACCCCGAACCTGCCGGGGCGGACCCGATCGCCTTACCGCCCTGGGCGAGCGCCGCGTTCTCGGCCGCACGCTTGGCCGGATTGCCCGAGCGCGAGCCCTTCTTCTGCGGCTGCGGCTTCTTCTTGCCGCCGTAGCCCGCCCCCGGGATCGGCCCCATGCCCGGCACCTGGGGAACGCCGCCCTTGGCCACCGTCTTCATCATCTTGGCGGCCTGCTCGAAGCGGGCCACCAGCTGATTGACATCGGTCACGGTCGTGCCGGAGCCGCGAGCGATGCGCACCCGGCGCGACCCGTTGAGCACCTTCGGCGTGTGCCGCTCCTGCAGCGTCATCGACTGGATGATCGCCTCGGTGCGGGTGATCTCGCGCTCGTCGAAGTTGTCGAGTTGCTCGCGCATGCCGCGCGCACCAGGGAGCATGCCGAGCATCCCCTTGATCGAGCCCATGTTCTTGAGCTGCTGCATCTGCGTGAGGAAGTCGTCGAGGGTGAAGGTGTCGGTCGCGAACTTCTGGGCGACCTTGGCGGCCTCCTCCTCGTCGAAGGCCTGCTGCGCCTGCTCGATGAGGGTGAGGATGTCGCCGAGATCCAGGATGCGGCTGGCCATGCGATCCGGATAGAACGGCTCGAAGTCGTCGAGCCCCTCACCCGTGCTCGCGAACATGATTGGTCTACCGGTCACCGAGGCGACCGACAGGGCCGCACCGCCGCGGGCATCGCCGTCGAGCTTGGAGAGCACGACGCCGGTGAAGTCGACGCCGTCCTGGAAGGCGCGAGCCGTCGTCACGGCATCCTGGCCGATCATGGCGTCGATGACGAAGAGCACCTCGTCGGGGTCGACGGCCTTGCGGATGTCGGAGGCCTGCTTCATGAGCTCGGCGTCGATGCCCAGGCGGCCGGCCGTGTCGACGATCACGGTGTCGTACTGCTTGCGCTCGGCCTCCTTGACGCCGTCCTTGGCGACCTTGACCGGATTGCCGACCCCGTTGCCGGGTTCGGGGGCCCAGACCGGCACCCCGGCCTGTGCGCCGACGACCTGCAACTGCTGCACTGCCTGCGGGCGCTGCAGGTCGGCGGCGATGAGCATCGGGGTGTGGCCGTCCTTGACGAGCCACTTGGCCAGCTTGCCGGCGAGCGTCGTCTTGCCCGCGCCTTGCAGGCCCGCGAGCATGATGACGGTCGGGGGCTTCTTGGCGAACTGCAGACGGCGTTGCTCGCCACCGAGGATCGCCACGAGCTCCTCGTTGACGATCTGCACGACCTGCTGCGCGGGGTTGAGCGCCTTGTTCACCTCGTCGCCGAGGGCGCGCTCGCGCACCTTGCCGGTGAACTCCTTGACGACCTCGAGGGCGACATCCGCCTCGAGCAGGGCGCGGCGGATCTCGCGCACGGTGCCGTCGACGTCGGCGGGAGTGAGCTTGCCCTTGCCGCGCAGGTTGCGGAAGGTCGCGGTGAGGCGGTCCGAGAGGGTTCCGAAGGTGGCCATATCGGGATCCAGCTTAACCGGCGGATCGCGCGGGGCGCTCCGCGCGACGCTCTACAGGAACAGCAGCGCGGCGATCACCAGCACCACGAGCGACGGGAGCACCGAGAGCACGAGGGCGGTGACCGAGAGCGTCAGCTGAGCCCGGCGGATGATCCCGGTGAGGGCGAAGGCGATCGCGACGATGAGGAGGCCGACACCGACGAAGAACAGCGCGATGTAGATCGAGGTGGGTGCCGTCTTCGTATCGAGGGCGTCGGTGATGCCGGCGATGAAGCTCCAACCGGTCACGCCGCCGCCGACGAGGGCCAGCAGGATGGCGACGAGCGACGGCAGAGGCGAGTGCTTCTTCTTGACCGGCGTGGTCGACGTTGCGCCGCGCGCGGATGCGGGATGCGGTACCGCCGGATCGGGCGTGGACATGATCACCTCATCGTGCCGGGGACGGCCGGCGGCCCCAGCCTGCCACCGCGCCCGGCTCGCTCGCTAGCCTGAGGGCATGCCTCTTCTGCTCCCCTTCGATGGTCATGTTCCCGAGGTCGACGAGACGGCGTGGATCGCGCCGAACGCGACCCTGATCGGCCGGGTCCGCGTGCTCGCCAACGCGAGCGTGTTCTACGGCGCCGTGCTGCGCGGCGACATGGACTCGATCGTGCTCGGCGAGGGCAGCAACATCCAGGACAACTCGGTCGTGCACACCGACGAGGGCGTGCCCACGACGATCGGTGCGGGCGTCGGGATCGGGCACGGCGCGATCATTCACGGCACGACGATCGAGGACGGCTGTCTGATCGGCATGGGCGCGATGCTGCTGAACCGCTCCGTCATCCGGGCGGGCGCGTTCGTCGCCGCCGGCGCGCTCGTGCTCGAGGGGCAGGAGATCCCGGCCGGGATGCTCGCGGCCGGCGTTCCCGCGAAGCTGCGCGGCGAGCTCGACGAGGCCGGGCGCGAGCGCGTTCGGATCAACGCGATCGGCTACCAGCAGCTGGCGATGCGCCACAAGTCCGAGCAGGGCTGAGTTCGCGGCGGGTCAGGCGACGAGTTGCGCCGCGAACACCCGCGCCGTGAAGCCGGTGAGGTCGCCGATCGACTCGCCCTGGCCGATCAGCTTGATCGGAATGCCGGTTCGCTCCTGCACCGCGAGCACGAACCCCCCCTTGGCCGAGCCGTCGAGCTTGGTGAGCACGAGCCCGGTCACGCCCGCGTGCTCGATGAACGCCTCCGCCTGCGCCAGCCCGTTCTGCCCCGTGGTCGCGTCGAGCACCAGCAGCACCTCGGCGATGGGAGCGAGCTTCTCGACCACGCGGCGCACCTTGCTCAGCTCGTCCATGAGCCCGCTCTTGGTCTGCAGCCGACCCGCGGTGTCGATCAGGACGATCTCGATGCCGTCGCGCTGCGCCCTCTCGACGGTCTGGAACGCCACCGAGGCCGGGTCCTGCCCCGGATGCTCGGGCCGCACCACCTGCGCGCCGGCCCGTTCCGCCCAGGTCGCCACCTGCTCCACCGCCGCCGCACGGAAGGTGTCGGCCGCGCCGACGATCACCGATCGGCCGTAGTTCGTCAGGAACTTGGCGAACTTGCCGATCGTCGTCGTCTTGCCGACCCCGTTCACGCCGACCACGAGCACCACCGCGGGGCGATTGGTGAGGGTGAGGGTCGGGTCGAGGCGCTCGAGACGTTCCTCGATGACCTCTCGCAGCATCCGCTGCAGGTCCTTCGGGTCGGTCGTCTTGAATCGCGCGACGTTCGCCCGCAGCTGCTCGACGATCGCATCGGTGACGTCGGGGCCGAAATCGGCCGCGATCAGGGCGTCCTCGAGCTCGGACCAGGTGTCGTCATCGATCGTCTTGCGCGCGAACATCCCGCGCAGAGCGCCGCCGAGCGACCAGGGTGAAGCCATGCGGTCAGCCTAGCCAGCGCGCACGACCACCGGCGACGCCGGCGGCGGCCGGCCCGGCACCCGGCACCCGACAGCCGGTCCGGTGTCCGACGACGCAGCCCGCATCGGCGAGGATGGGATCCATGACCTTCGCCTTCATCCGCCACGGCCAGACCGACTGGAACCGCGACGACAAGCTGCAGGGGTCGAGCGACATCCCCCTCAACGCCACGGGGCGCGAGCAGGCGCACGAGGCCGCGCGGATCCTGGCGGACGGGACCTGGCAGGCCGTCGTCAGCTCCCCGCTGCTGCGGGCACGGGAGACCGCCGAGATCATCGCGCGGGATCTGGGGCTCGAGCTCGGCCCGAGCTATACCGAACTCGTCGAGCGCGACTACGGGCCGCTCGAGGGCAGCCCGTCGAGTGAGACGATGGCGCGCTGGCCGAACCGGCAATACCCGGGTGCCGAGACCATCCACTCCGTCGTGTCGCGCGGGCTCGCCGGACTGGCGCGGATCGCAGCGGACTACCCGGATCGAGACGTCGTCATCGTGTGCCACGGCACGATCATCCGCTACACGCTCGCCGCGCTTGCCGGACGGCCGGTCGAGGGCATCCGCAACGGCTCGATCTCGACGTTCCGACTCGACGGCGACCGCTGGGAGGTGCTGACGGTCAACGGAGCGCCGCTGCTGCCGCCGACCCCCGAGGAACTGGATGCCTGGGCCGGCGCCGCGCCCGTGGTCGATCCGCGGGGCATCGCCGGCTGAGCCGGGCCACCGGGAGCGGCCGCGCTAGGCCGGGCGGGCCTCGGGCGTCGCCACGCGCTGACCGACGACGGCGCTCACCCCGTCCTGCCGCATCGAGACGCCGTACAGAGCATCCGCGATCTCCATGGTGCGCTTCTGGTGGGTGATGACGATCAGCTGCGAGCTCTGCCGCAGGTCCTGCATGATCGTCAGCAGCCGGCCCAGGTTGGCGTCGTCGAGGGCCGCCTCGACCTCGTCCATGATGTAGAACGGGCTGGGGCGGGCCTTGAAGATCGCGATCAGCAGGGCGACGGCCGCGAGCGAGCGCTCGCCGCCGCTCAGCAGCGAGAGCCGCTCGATCTTCTTGCCCGCGGGCTTGACGGTGACCTCGATGCCGGTCGTGAGCAGCTCGTCGGGGTTGGTCAGGAACAGGCTGCCCGTGCCGCCCGGGAACAGCACGGGGAACACCTCGTCGAACGCCGCGCGGGTGTCGTCGAAGGCCGCGGCGAAGATGGTCTGCATCTTCTCGTCGATCTCGTCGATGATCGTCAGCAGGTCTTTGCGGGTGGCGGCGAGGTCGGCCAGCTGCTCGGTCAGGAACTTGTGGCGCTGCTCGAGCGCGGCGAACTCCTCGAGCGCGAGCGGGTTCACCCGGCCGAGCTGGCCGAGCTTGCGCTCGGCGGCGGCGAGCCGCGCCTGCTGCCTGGCGCGGTCGAAGACGGTCGTCGCGGACTCGCGCGACTCGACCTCGCCTTCGGGCTCCTCCGAGACGCCGACGCGCACGTCCGCGGGCACCGGAACGTCGGGTCCGTACTCGGCCACGAGCACCTCTTCGTCGAGTCCGAGCTCCTCAGCAGCCCGCTCGAGCAGCGACGAGAGGTGCAGCCGCTTCTCGTAGGCCTGCATCTCGAGCCCGTGGACGTTGTCGTTGAGGGCCTGGAAACGGTCGCGCAGACCGCTCTCGTTGCGGCGCAGCTCCGCGAGCTCCTCGTTCTGCTTGGCGCGCTCGGCCTCGGCGGCGGCCAGGGCGACCCGGGCCTCGGAGACCGAGCGGTCGGCGACATCCAGAACCGCGGGAAGCGCATCGGTGACCCTGGTCGCCGCCACCACCTGGCGCTGGCGCAGCACGGCGAGGCGCGCCGACTCCTCGGCGGCGGCGCGCTCCGCCTCGAGCTGGCGCTGCAGCGAGTCGGCCTGCGCGTGCTGGGCGCGCACCCGCTCGCGTGCCGTCTCGAGGTCGATCCGCGCCTGCACCTCCGCCGCCCGTGCCGCCTCGAGCTCGGCCACGAGGGCGTCGCGCGCCGAGACGTCGAGGATGGGACGGGGCGTCGCGGCGTGCGCGTCGCGATCGCCGATCGCGCGCTCGACCGCCGAGTCGGCCGACTCCACGGCCTCGGTCAGCTGGCGCACCGCCTCGGCGAGGCGCTCCCCCTCGGCGGTCGCGCCCTCCAGCTGGGCGCGCGAGCGACCGACCGCCTGGCTGCGGTCGGCGAGGCGCGCGTCGAAGGCCTTGAGCGCGGCGGCGGCCTGAGCGGCATCGATCTGTGCGCCGTCGAGGGCTTCGCGCTTCTCGGCCAGTGCGAAGCGGCTCCGCTCGATCGCGGTCGTGACCCCGACGAGCTTCTCCTGTGCGGCGTCGCGCTCGGCGATGAGTTCGAGCGTGCTGCGGCCGGCACCGGACCCGCCGCGCAGCACGTACTCGCTGAGCACGTCGCCGTCGCGGGTGATGACCGTGAGGCCGCCGATCCGGGCCAGCGCGGGCCAGACGGCGCGCGCGAGCTCCAGGTCGGGCACGACGACCGTACGGGCCAGCAGGCCGCGGATGCCGGAGGGCGCGGTCACGAGCGCCGCGGCGGACTCGACGCCGGCGGGCAGCCCCGAGAGCTCGTCGGCGGCAGTCCCGTCGGCCACCACGATCTCGACCCGGCCGGCGTCGCTGTCGCGGGCCTGGGCGAGCGCCGAGAGGCCGGAATCGCGCGTATCGGCGAGCACGGCGTCGGCGAGGCTGCCGAGTGCGGCGGCGATCGCCGCCTCGTAGCCGGGTTCGACCTGCATGTGCTGGGCCACGAGCCCGCGGATGCCGCCCGCGCCCATGATCGACGCCGACCCGTCCTTCTGCTCGACGGCCATCGTGAGCGCGCTCGTTCGGGCGGCGAGCGCGTCGCGCTCGCGCTCGGAGGCGTGCACCTCGTCGCGCAGCGTCTCGACCTCGGCCTGCAGCGCCGTGACGATGACGTCGGCGGCCTCGACCGCGGCGGCGAGCTCGACATCCGAACCGCCCTCCTCGACGTCGCCCTCGATCTCGAGCAGTTCGGCGCGCGCGCGTTCCCGGCGCTGCTCCGCCGCCTCGAGCGCTGCGCGCTGGCGGTCCAGCTCACCGCGGGTCGCCGTGCGACGGGACTCCGCGGCATCCACCTGTCCGGCCAGGCGGCCCTGCTCGAGGTCGTGCTGCGAGAGCAGGGCGCTCTGGGCGCTGATCTCGTCGTCGAGCGAGTCGAGCGAGGCCTTCGCGGTCGCGGTCACCGCGCTGGCCCTGCCGAGTCGCGTCTCGACCTCGGCGACCCCCGCGGCCAGGCGGAGGGCCTCCTCGCGCGCATCCTCGACCATGCGCGGCGAGATCGTCGTCGTCATGCCCGGCAGCTCGGCCTGCTGCCCGAGCAGGGAGAGCCGCTGGTTGGCGAGGGTGAACAGCGAGCGCAGGTGGTCCTGCACCTGCTCCAGGCCGAAGGCGATCCGCCGAGCGGCGTCGACCGAGTCGCCCGTCATGGTCTGCTCGAGCCGGGCCTGCCGCAGCTTGGCCTGGTCGAGCTGCTCCTGCAGCACGAGACGCTCGGTCTTGCGCTCGCCCTCGGTGCGGCTGACGTCGTTGATCGCCGAGCGCAGCTCGACGACCTCGTCGGCCAGCAGTCGGGCGCGCGCATCGCGCACGATCGCGGCGATGGTCTGCGCCTCTCGGGCGATCTCGGCCTGGTGCCCCAGTGGCTTCAGCTGTCGCCGGATCTCGCCGGCCAGATCCGAGAGCCGGGTCAGGTTGGTCTGCATCGCGTCGAGCTTGCGCAGGGTCTTCTCTTTGCGCCGGCGGTGCTTGAGGATGCCCGCCGCCTCCTCGATGAAGCCACGGCGCTCCTCGGGGGTGGCGTGCAGCACCTGGTCGAGCTGGCCCTGACCGACGATGACGTGCATCTCGCGGCCGAGGCCGGAGTCGCTCAGCAGCTCCTGCACGTCGAGCAGACGGCACTGCTCGCCGTTGATCGCGTACTCGCTTCCGCCGTTGCGGAACAGCGTGCGCGAGATGGTGACCTCGCTGTAGTCGATGGGCAGGGCGCCATCCGCGTTGTCGATCGTCAGCAGCACCTCGGCGCGACCGAGCGGACCCTTGGTGGCCGTGCCGGCGAAGATGACGTCTTCCATCTTGCCGCCACGCAAGGTCTTGGCCCCCTGCTCGCCCATGACCCAGGCGAGCGCGTCGACGACGTTGGACTTGCCCGAGCCGTTGGGCCCGACGACGCAAGTCACGCCCGGTTCGAAGGCGAAGGTGGTGGGTTGCGCGAACGACTTGAAGCCCTTGAGGGTCAGGCTCTTCAGATACACGCGACCCCCTTCCTGCTCGACATCGCGTCGGCGACTGCGACAACGGTACCGGACGGGCGCGCCCGGCCCGGCCCGTGGCACGGCGCCGTGCGCCTGCCGCGTCGTGAGATTTGTCACCCCCGGTTCGTGACATGGGCACTGGGCACCGGTCCCCGCCGGCCGACCCGATGAGGGCATGACCAGCGCCGGCACGCGCTGACGGCGACGGCTGCGGAGTCCGGGCGCGGCGGACGGTCGCGATTGACTATCGCCCTCAGCGGGGCGCGCGCTGACAGAACGCGCAGAAGTGCGATCCGCGGTTCATGAAGCTCTCGCGCACCACCGGCCGGCCGCAGCGCGGGCACGGCTCACCCTGCCTGCCGTAGACGTTGAGCGAGTGCGAGAAGTAGCCCGACGCCCCGTTGACGTTCACGTAGTGCGCGTCGAAGCTGGTGCCACCCTCGGCGAGCGCCTTGCCCAGCACGAGCCGCACCTCGGCGAGCAGGGTCGCGGCTCGCGCGCGGCTGAGCGTCGCCGTCGGCTGCTCGTAGTGCACCCGGGCGCCCCAGAGCGACTCGTCCGCGTAGATGTTGCCGATCCCGCTGATCAGGGTCTGATCGAGCAGCGCGCGCTTGATCGTCGTCTGCTTGCGGGCCAATGCGGCGAAGAAGGCGCGCTCGTCGAACCTCGGATCGAGCGGATCCCGGGCGATGTGCGCGACGTGGCTCGGCACGGTCTGCGCGGCGTCGTCCGGCGTCGGCACGAGACGGTCGAGCGCCATCGAGCCGAAGATGCGCTGGTCGACGAAGTCGACGCGCAGCGGTCCGTGATCCGGATGCTCCACCTCGAGCAGCACGCGGGTCAGCCGGTCGCGCGCCGCCGCCCGCTCGCGCAGCAGCACCTGGCCGCTCATCCCGAGGTGGATGACCAGGGCGTCGTCGTCCGACGGCGCGGCCAGGGGGATCCAGAGGAACTTGCCGCGCCTCCGCGGCACGCTGAGCGTGGCGCCCGTCAGCCGCTCGACGAAGTCCTCGGCCGGGCCGTCGTGCCGGCGCAGGGACCGCTCATCGAGCACCTCGACGCGGGTCACCACGGCACCCGCGACGGCGGGCTCGAGGCCGGCGCGGACGACCTCGACCTCAGGCAGCTCGGGCATCGACGGCGCTCAGCGCCGGGGGCGCTGCAGCACGGCCCACGCGGCGAGCGCCGCAGCCATCTCGGCCTGCTTCTTGCTGCTTCCCTCGCCGGTCGCCACCGCATCCCCGCCCACCAGGACCGTGGCGTTGAATCGCTTGGAGTGATCGGGGCCGCTGTCGGTCACCACGTACTGCGGCAGGCCCTTGCCGACGCGGGTCGAGAGCTCCTGCAGGCTGGTCTTCGGATCCATCGCGGCCCCGAAGCGCTCGGGGTCGTTGAGCAAGGGGTCGATCAGGCGCAGCACCAGGGCGGTCGCGGCATCCGGTCCCACGGAGAGATAGGCGGCGCCGATGAGCGCCTCGACGGCGTCGGCCAGGATGGAGGCCTTCTGCCGACCACCGGTGAGTTCTTCGCCGCGACCGAGCAGCACGTGCGAGCCGAGGTCGATGCCCACCGCGATCTCTGCGAGCGCGACCGACGACACCAGGCTCGCCCGCCGCTTGGCGAGTTCGCCCTCGTCGAGATTCGGATTCTCGGTGTACAGCATGACCGTCACGGCCTGCCCGAGAATCGAGTCGCCGAGGAACTCGAGGCGCTCGTTGTGGGCAAGACCGCCGTTCTCGTAGGCGTACGAGCGATGCGTCAGGGCGAGCTGGAGCAGCTCGGCGTCGATCTCGACCCCGAGGGTCAGCGACAGCTCCGCACGATCGACCGTCACACCGACGGTCGATCTAGCTCCGGACGAACCCGAGGGCGACGTGGCCTGCGCCCGGCTCAGACGTCCGCGACCTTGCGGCCCTTGTACTCCAGGTACAGGGGCGTGCCGGTCGAGTCCTCGACGACCTTCGCGCGGTGCGGAAGGCTGTAGACGGTCTTGCCGTTCTCGATGGTCTTGACGAGCTGCACGGGCGTCGCCTTCCACTGCGAGCGGCGGGCGTGCGTGTTGGCGCGCGACTGCTTGCGCTTGGGAACGGCCATGACTGTCTCTTCTCTATCTGACTCAGGTCTTGCGTCGCCCCGCGCTCAAGCGCCGGGCGGATTCTGGGTGGTTTCCGTGGTGAAGTCCTGCAGTGCCGCCCACCGGGGGTCGAGCACCTCGCGAGGCGTCCGATCCGGCTCGTCCGCCAGTTTCGCCCCGGTTTCCGGGTCGAGACCGGGACAATCCGGCCGGCAGACCGGCTGGAACGGCAGTGCCAGCACCACCGCATCCCGCACAACGGGTTCAAGATCTACGTAGTCATCGTGAACCGCGAAGTCGAACGCTTCATCAGGAGAATACGCGAAAAGCTCCTGGATTTCGACTTCGATCGGCACGGTGACCGGGTCGAGGCATCGGACGCACTCCCCCGTCGCGGCCGTCTGCACATCCGCCGTCACGAGGATGCCGTCGTGCAGACCCTCCAGACGCACGTCGACCGAGATCGGCTCGCCCTGCTGAACGGCGACGACGCCCTCGCCGAGACGCTCCGGGGAGTCGAACTCGAAGGCGTGCTCGCGCATCTCGCCCGGCCGGTGCATGAGGTCATGGACGGGCAGGTCCAGGGGTGAGCTGTGGGAAGACACGAGGGGTGAGTTTACTCGCCCAAGGGGGTCGTCCGCCGACACGGTGTCGGGCCAGGGGCCCCCTCAGATGGCCTCGACGGCGGTGAACGCCTCGTCGTAGATGGTGAGCGCCTTCGCGACCTGCTCGGCCGTCACCGTGCAGGGCGGGACGACGTGGATGCGGTTCTCCGACAGGAAGGGCAGCAGTCCGCGCTTCATGAGCTCCGCCTTCAGCAGGCCGACGGTGGCCGGCGCGACGGGCTCGCGAGTGATCGGGTCGGTCACCAGGTCGAGCGCCCAGAACACCCCGAGACCCCGCACCTCGCCGATCAGCGGATGCCGCGTCGCCAACTCCACGAGCCCGGGGCCGAGCACCTCACGCCCGATCGTCGCGGCGTTCTCGACGATGCCCTCCTCCTCCATCGCGTCGATCGAGGCCACGATCGCCGCCATGGCCAGCGGATGCCCCGAGTAAGTCAGGCCTCCAGGGAACACGTGGTCGTCGAACTCGCGGGCGATCGACTCCGAGATGATCACCCCGCCGGCGGGCACGTAGCCCGAGTTGACCCCCTTGGCGAAGGTGATCAGGTCGGGCACGACGTGCTCGGGGTTGATGGTCTCGTTCTGCCAGGCGAACCAGTCGCCCGTGCGGCCGAACCCCGACATGACCTCGTCGAGGATCAGCAGGATGCCGTACTTGTCGGCGAGCTCGCGCACCCCCGCCAGATACCCGGGCGGCGGCACGAGCACGCCGGCCGTGCCGGGCACGCCTTCGAGGATGATCGCCGCGATCGAGTTCGACCCCTCGGACTGGATGACCCGCTCCAGGTGGTGCAGGGCCCGTGCCGACTCCTCCTCGGGCGTCGTCGACCAGAACTCGGAACGGTACTCGAATGGCCCGAAGAAGTGCACGTGCCCCCGGGCGAACTCGTTGGGCACCCGCCGCCAGTCGCCGGTCGCGACGATCGCCGCCCCCGTGTTGCCGTGGTAGCTGCGGTAGTGGCTCAGGATCTTGTCGCGGCCGGTCGTGAGGCGGGCCAAGCGCATGGCGTTCTCGTTGGCATCCGCTCCCCCGTTCGTGAAGAACACCTTGCCGAACGCCGGTCCCGCCTTGGCGATGATGCGCTTCGCGGCTTCGCCGCGGGTCAGGTTCGCGTGGGCGGGGGCGACCGTCGGCAGGATCGCGGCCTGCTGCTGGATGGCGGCGACGACCTTCGGATGCCCGTGCCCGATGTTGATGTTGACGAGCTGGCTCGAGAAGTCGAGGTAGCGGTTGCCGGCGAAGTCCCAGACCTCGCAGCCGAGGGCTCCGGCGATCACGAACGGATGCAGCGCCGCCTGGGCGCTCCAGGAGTGGAAGACGTGGGCCCGATCGAGTTCGAGGGCGCGGACGCCGTCGGCGGGGTCGAGTTCGGTGGGGTCGATCGGGATGCTGTCGCTCATGATGTTCCTTCGGTGTGGGAAATCCGCGGGGCGCGTGAGTCGGATGACCCCGCGCCCCGCGGGTGGTGCTGTTACTTCCCGCCCTCCGTGAGGGTGACGGTAAGGGGCTTGAACGAGGCGCCGAGCACGTCGACACCCTCGGCCTTGAGCTCCTTGAGGGCTTCGTCGACGTAGCTGTTGCTGTACGCCGACGAGGGCGGGGTCTTGGTGATGATGGTCGAGCCGGTGTCATCCTTGGTTCCGAGAGCGATCTTCACGGTCTGGTTCCACGCCTTCTTCTGGATGACGCCGATGCCGCCGGTCGACGGCCAGATGAGCTTGTTGACCTCGTTGGTCATCCAGAGCTGGTGTCCGGCCGGCAGGGTGGACCCGGCGGCGGCGACGATCTTCGCGGCCTCCTCCGGGTGGTCGCGCGTGTAGATCCAGCCTTCGATCGACGCCTTGATGAACTTGGTGGTGTTGGCCGCGTAGTTCTTGTCGCTCGAGAGCTTGTCGGCGTTGGCCCAGATCGCGTCCTGCAGCATCGCGGTGCCCTCGTCGTTCCAGTTGATGACGTTGAGGTCGCTCGCCTGGTAGAGCTTTCCGGTCTTCGGGTTGACGGTCTCGAGCACCTGCGCGTACTCGTTGTAGGTCATCGCCTGTGCTGCGTCGATGTCACCGGCGAGGAAGCCGTTCATGTCGAAGGCCTGCTGCACGAGCTTGATGCCGGTCGTCGTGTTCACCCCGGCCTTCTGCATCCCGGCGAAGAGCTCCCACTGGTTGCCGTAACCCCAGCTGCCCACCTTCTTGCCCGCGAGGTCGGCGGGCGAGGTGATCCCCTTGTCTTTGAACGAGATCTGCGTCGTGCCGCTTCGCTCGAAGATCTGCGCGACGTCGGTCACGTTGGTGCCCTGCTCGATCGAGCCGAGCACCTTCGGCACCCACGAGATCGCGTAGTCGGCATCCCCCGCGGCGAGCACATCGATCGGGACGGTCGTGGTGCCGGCCGGTTTGATCGTGACGTCGAGGCCCTCCTTCTTGTAGTAGCCCTGCGAGACGGCCGCGTAGTAGCCCGCGAACTGGGCCTGCGGCAGCCACTGCAGCTGCAGCGTGATGGGAGTCAACGCGCCGCTGGAACTGGGGCTGGCGGATGTGCCGCCCCCGCTGGCGCAGCCGCTGAGCACGAGCGCGGTGGCGATGCCGACGGCGCCGAGCCCGAGTCTGATTCGTGAGCTGTGTTTCATGGTGCTTCCTCCTTCGTGGTGCTGTCTGGGTGGGGAACCGGGCCGCACATGGCTGCGACGGCACGTCTCATGCGGATGCGCGATGCCACGTTGCAACGGTCTCCAAGGCCAGGGTCACGCAGTAGAAGACGAGACCGGTGATGATCGCCCCGAGCACGAATGCCCAGGCGAGCGGGTAGTTGCTCGACGAGACCGCCGAGGTGATCGAGGTGCCGAGCCCGTTGATCGGACCGCCGAAGTCCTCGGCGATGAGAGCCGAGATCACGGCGAGCGAGGAGGCGATGCGCACCCCGGTGAAGAAGTACGGCAGCGCCCCCGGCAGCGTGACCGCCCGGGTCGCCTGCCACCGGCTCGCGGCGTACGACCGCATGAGGTCGCGATGGATCGGCGCGACCGTGCGCAGCCCGCGCAGTGAGTTGAAGTAGACGGGGATGAACGACGCGAGCGCCGCGATGAGCACCCGGGTGGTCTGCACGTCGGCCCCGAACATCGTGTAGAGCGCGGGGGCCAGCGAGACGATCGGGATGACGGACGCCGCGGTCACGAGCGGCGCGCTGAGCTCGTCGAGCGCCCGCAGCGACGCCGCGAGCGCCGCCCCTACGACCCCGAGCACGATGCCGATGACGAGCCCGACGAGCGCATTGCCGGCCGTGATGAGCGCCGCCGTGAGCACGAACGGCGCCCTCAGCCCGAACTGGGTGCCGATCGCGATCGGGCCCGGCAGCACGAACGGCTTGATGTCGAGCACCACGACCAGCCCCTGCCACAGCGCGAGCGCGAGCACGCCGAGCAGGATCGGGGCCACGACCCGGACCAGCCGTCGGCTTCCGAACCCTCCCGCCGCGGTGCGCGCGCTCATCGGTCGTCGACCCCTCGTGCGGCCGCGACGCCCCGTGCGTGCAGGGCCTCGCGCACGGCGCTGACCCGCTCGAAGAAGTGGGCGTCTTCGCGCAGCTCGTCGGTGCGGGCGCTCGCCCCGCCGAGGGTGACGTCGACGATGTCGACGATGCGCCCCGGCCGAGGCGACATGACGACGACGCGGTCGGAGAGATAGACCGCCTCGGGGATGGAGTGGGTCACGAACACGACGGCGGCACCGGTCTCGGCGCGCAGCCGTGCGAGTTCGGTCTGCATCCGCTCCCGGGTCATCTCGTCGAGCGCCCCGAACGGTTCGTCCATCAGGAGCAGTCGCGGACTCTCGGCGAGCGAGCGAGCGATGGCGACGCGCTGCTGCATGCCGCCCGAGAGCTGATCCGGATGCCGGTCGCCGAACTCACCGAGTCCGACCAGTTCGATGAGCTCGCTCGCCCGCGCGCGCCGGGCGGCCCGGCCCGCGCCGTGCAGTTCGAGCGGCAGCTCGATGTTCTCGCGCACCGTGCGCCACGGCAGCAGTCCGGCCTGCTGGAAGGCGATGCCGTAGTCCTGGTCGAGACGCGCCTGACGAGCGCTCTTGCCGAACACGGTCACGGTGCCGGTGCTGGCCGAGTCGAGATCGGCGATCAGGCGCAGCAGCGTCGACTTGCCGCATCCGCTCGGGCCGATGAGCGACACGAACTCCCCCGCGGCGATGTCGACACTCACGTCGTCGAGGGCGGTGACCGTCGATCCCCGGCCGCCGGCGAAGACCTTGCCGACTCCGGTGACCGAGACCGCGACCTCGGTCGGGGATCCCATGCTCATGGCGTTCATCCGACGACCTCACTCCTTCGGTACTTGCGCAGGGCCGCGCCGATCACGGCGACCGCTCCGGCGGCCACCAGGCCGACCAGCACGGCCCCGAAGATCGGCGCCCACTGCTTCGCGGGATCGCTGCTGCCGGTCTGTGCGAATTCGATGATCATCCGCCCGACGCCGCCGCTCAGGCCGATCGAGACCTCGGCGACGACCGTGCCGATCACGGCGTTCGCGGCCGCGAGGCGCAGCGCGGGGACCAGGTAGGGCACGCTCGCCGGAACCCGCAGGCGCAGGTAGCTGCGCCACCATCCGACCCCGTAGGCCCGCATGAGGTCGAGATGCGCCTGCTCGGGAGAGGCCAGCCCGCGCAGCGCGCCGATCGACACCGGGAAGAAGGCGAGATAGGAGGCGATGAGGGCCACCGACATCCAGTCCTGCCAGTCGAAGGGGCCCAGGTGCACGAGGGCGCCCCAGCGCTTCACGAGCGGCGCGATCGCGATGAGCGGCACCGTCTGGCTGAGGACGACCCACGGCAGCAGGGCCGACTCGGCGGTGCGGAAGCGCTGCATGACCGTCGCGATCAGAAAGCCGACGACCACGCCGACCAGCCAGCCGATCGCGGCGACGCTCAGAGTGAAGAGCGAGGCCTGCAGCACCGCGACCCAGAGCGGCGGAGACCCCGCGGCGGTCGTGACCGGCTCCAGCGCCCGCTGCAGCATGGTCGACAGGTGCGGCATCGCGGCGTCGCTCGTGCGAGGCAGCACCGTGAGGCCGCCGACGACGACGCCCGTGGCCGGCGCGAGCGCCTTGTAGGCCTCCCAGACCACCCCGAGCAGCACGACGCCGGCGATGCCGAACAGTGTCGCGCGGACTCGTCTCATGCCTTCGCCGTCACCCGGTCCGAGAGGGCCGGGATGACGGTCTCGCCGTAGACGCGGAGGGTCTCCTCCTTGTTGTCGTGCTGCAGGTAGCCGGCGAACTGGTCGACGCCGATCGACTTGAGCTCCTCGAGCCTCTCGATGTGCTGCGCCGAGTTGCCGAGCAGGCAGAACCGGTCGACGATCTCGTCGGGCACGAAGTCGACGTGCTCGTTGCCGGCCTTGCCGTGCGTGTTGTAGTCGTAGCCGGTGCGGCCCTCGATGTAGTCGGTGAGTGCCTTCGGCACGGTGCCGCTCGCCCCGTACTTCTCGACGATGTCGGCGACGTGGTTGCCGACCATGCCCCCGAACCAGCGGCACTGGTTGCGCATGTGGTCCCAGTCGTCGCCGACGTAGAACGGCGCGGCGACGCAGAAGGTGATGGCGTCCGGATCGCGTCCGGCCTTCTCGGCGGCCTCGCGCACCGTGCCGATCATCCACTTCGCGATGTCGACGTCGGCCAGCTGCAGAATGAAGCCGTCGCCGACCTCGCCCGTCAGCTTGAGGGCGAGCGGCCCGTAGGCGGCGACCCAGACCTCGAGTTCGCTGCCGACGCTCCAGGGGAAGCGCAACATCGAGCCGTTGTACTCGACCTCGCGGCTGTTGCCGAGCTCGCGGATGACGTGGATCGCCTCGCGCAGCTCCTTCAACGTGGTCGGCTTGCCGTTGGTGACGCGCACCGCGGAGTCGCCGCGGCCGATGCCCACGACCGTGCGGTTGCCGTACATCTCGTTGAGGGTCGCGAACACGGATGCCGTGACGGTCCAGTCGCGCGTCGCCGGGTTGGTGACGAACGGGCCCACCTTCACCCGCCGCGTCTCGGCGAGGATCTGGCTGTAGATCACGTACGGCTCCTGCCAGAGCAGGTGCGAGTCGAAGGTCCAGACGTGGCTGAAGCCATGCTGTTCGGCGAGCTTGGCGAGCGCGATCGTGCGCGACGCCGGTGGATTGGTCTGAAGAACTGCCCCGAAGTCCATGCTGTGTGTGCTCCGCGATTCCTAGATCAGGTACTGCGACAGGCCGCGCTTGACGAAGCGACCGTCGCCCTTGGCGCCGAGGTAGCGGTTGCCGTCGACGATCACCTTGCCGCGGCTGATGACGGTGTCGACATGACCGTCGATCTCGAAGCCCTCCCAGGCCGAGTGGTCCATGTTCATGTGGTGGGTCTTGCCGACGCCGATGCTGGTGTGGCCGTTCGGGTCGTAGATCACGACGTCCCCGTCGGCCCCCGGCGTGATGACGCCCTTCTTGCCGTACATGCCGAACATGCGGGCCGGGGTCGTGCTGGTCAGCTCGACCCAGCGTTCGAGGCTGAGCTGCCCGGTGACCACGCCCTGGTACATGAGGTCCATGCGGTGCTCGACCGAGCCGATGCCGTTCGGGATCTTGCGGAAGTCGCCGACGCCCAGGTCCTTCTGGCCCTTCATGCAGAACGGGCAGTGGTCGGTCGAGACCATCTGCAGGTCGTTGGTGCGCAGGGCCTGCCACATGTGATCCTGGTGCCCCTCCTCGCGGGAGCGCAGCGGGGTCGAGCACACCCACTTGGCGCCCTCGAAGGCGCCCCACTCGTCGCTCGACGCGCCGAGCTGCTCCTCGAGCGAGAGGTACAGGTACTGCGGACAGGTCTCGCCGAAGACGTTCTTGCCGTTGTCGCGGGCCCAGGCCAACTGCTGGACCGCCTGCTTGGCGCTCACGTGCACGACGTAGAGCGGCGCACGGGTGAGGTCGGCGAGCATGATCGCGCGATGGGTCGCCTCCTCCTCCATCTGCCAGGCGCGGGCGATGCCGTGGTAGTACGGGTCGGTCTTTCCCTGCTCGACGAGCTGCGCCGCGAGCACGTCGATGGCCGGTCCGTTCTCGGCGTGCATCATCGTGAGCAGGCCCAAGTCGGCGGCCTTCTGCATCGCCCGCAGGATCTGGCCGTCATCCGAGTAGAAGACCCCCGGATAGGCCATGAACATCTTGTAGCTCGTGATGCCCTCGGCCGCGAAGCCCTCCATGGCCTTCAGGGAGTCCTCGTCGACGCCGCCCATGATCTGGTGGAAGCCGTAGTCGATCGCGCAGTTGCCCTCGGCCTTGGCATGCCACCGGGCCAGCCCGTCCTGGATGCGGGTTCCGGTGGTCTGCACGGCGAAGTCGATGACGGTCGTCGTGCCGCCCCAGGCCGCAGCCCGGGTACCGGACTCGAAGGTGTCGGAGGCCTCCGTGCCGCCGAACGGCAGCTCGAAATGGGTGTGGGCATCGATGCCGCCGGGGATGACGTACTTGCCGGTCGCGTCGATGACGGTGTCGGCCGACTCGGCGAGATTCGTGCCGAGCAGCACCGATCCGGGCTCGAGCACCCCGACGATCGTCTCGCCGTCGATCAGCACGTCGGCCGCGCCGCGGCCGGTTGCCGAGACGACGGTCCCGCCGGTGATGAGAGTGGTGGCCATGCTGCGCTCCTTGACGACTCGAGAACTGCGGCGTGCGATCCGCCCCGGCCAGCTTGCCGTTACGGCTTCGGGATCGAGGTGTACGACTCGGGGCGACGATCGCGGTAGAACTGCCAGTCGTCGCGCACCTGGCGGATCATGTCCATGTTCAGGTCGCGGATCACGAGCTCCTCGTGCTCCCCGCTCCCGTACTCTCCGATGAGGTTGCCCTGCGGGTCGACGAACTGGCTCTTGCCGTAGAAGGTCACGGCGAGGTCGCCGTACTCGTTGTCTTCGGTTCCGACCCGGTTCGCCGCCGCCACGAAGTAGCCGTTGGCGGCCGCGGCGGCCGGCTGCTCGATCTCCCAGAGGCGGTTGCTCAGGCCCGGCTTCGTGGCGTTCGGGTTGAAGACGATCTGGGCGCCGTTCAGCCCCAGCTCGCGCCAGCCCTCGGGGAAGTGCCGGTCGTAGCAGATGTAGACGCCGATCGGGCCGACCGCGGTCTCGAACACGGGATAGCCGAGGTTGCCGGGACGGAAGTAGAACTTCTCCCAGAAGCGATCGAGGTGCGGGATGTGGTGCTTGCGGTACTTGCCGAGGATCTTGCCGTCGGCATCCACCACGACCGCCGTGTTGTAGTACAGGCCGGGCATGTCCTCCTCGTAGATGGGCAGGACCATCACGAGCTTGAGCTCTTCGGCGAGCTTGGCGAAGCGCTGCACGATGGGGCCGTCGGCCGGCTCGGCGTAGGCATAGTACTTCTTGTCTTCGGTGATCCCGAAGTACGGGCCGTAGAACAACTCCTGGAAGCAGATCACCTCGGCGCCGGCGGCGGCCGCATCACGAGCGAACTGCTCGTGCTTGGCGATCATCGACTCCTTGTCGCCGGTCCACGTGGTCTGAGTGATGGCGGCTCGGACGATCGTCATGTCTGCTCTCCCTCGACAAGTTGCTTTTTGTTATTGTTCGCCGTAAACATTTCACTGACGTTACGCACGATGACAACGGCATTAAACCCGGTCATCCCCCGAATCAGCGAGCCCCGAGCGGACCATGTCGTCGACTTCCGAGACCACACCGGCCGCTCCGCCCGCGGCGCACCCGAGCCTGCGGGTGCTCGGAGTGTACGCGGCGTCCCGCGTGCTGACAACGGCCATCCTCCTCGCCTGCTTCCTGCTCGCGCCCACGCTGCGGCTCCCCTTCGGCAGCGCGCGAGCCGCCACCGGCTTCCTGCACTTCCTGGCTGCCTGGGACGGCACCGCCTACCGTCAGATCGCCCTGCACGGGTACCCCACGACCTTGCCGGTGGATGCGGCGGGGCACGTGCTGCCCAACGCCTGGGCGTTCCTTCCGCTGTACCCCGCCCTGGTGCGCGCGATCATGGCCGCGACCGGCAGCGGCTCAGCCGATTCGTTCGACGTCGTCGCGGTGCTCGTCTCGCTGCTCGCGGGCGCCGGAGCCGCGGTGGTGCTGCATCGACTCCTGCAGCGCACCACCACCCCGCGTGCCGCTCTCTGGGGCACCGTGCTGTTCTGCGTCGGCCCGTTGTCGTTCGTGCTGCAGGTGGCCTACGCGGAGTCGCTCTTCCTTCTGCTGCTGTTCGGCGCGCTCCTGGCCCTGCGGGCCGATCGCCTTCTGCCCTTCACGCTGCTCGCCGTGGCGGCGAGCGCGACGCGGCCCGGCGCGCTCGTGCTGGGGGTCGCGCTCCTCGTGCACTCGGTGATGGGGTGGCGCGACAAGAGGCGTCGCAGCGGGAGGTCACCCGCAGGGTCCCGTGTCGTGTCCGTGCTGCTCAGCGGCGCGACGATCGGAGCGGCGGGGCTCGCCTGGCCGGTGATCGCCGGCGCGGTGACCGGGCATCCCGACGCCTACGTGCAGACCGAACTCGCCTGGTGGACCGGCTACGTCGGCCGGCCAGGGCTCGTGCCGTTCGCCCCGTGGCTGCTCATGGCGACCCGCTACCTCGGGCCGCTCGGGGTCGTCCTCGTCGTGGCGGTCTGGGGGCTCGCCGTCGTGCTGCTGACCCGTCGGGCCGTGCGGGCGCTCGGACCCGAGGTGCTCGGATTCTCGGTCGCCCACCTGGCATACCTGGCCGCCGTCTTCCTGCCGCAGCAGAGTCTTCCGAGGCTGCTTCTCCCCCTTGCGCCCGTGCTCGGGGCCGCTCCGCTCAGCGAGACCCCGCGTCGGCGCGGGCTGCTGCTCGGCATCGCCGTCGCCCTGCAGATCCCGGCCGTCCTCCTGCTCTGGGTGATCGGGTATCCGTGACCCCTTGCTTTTGTTATCCGAGCACGTGAACATTTCAGGATGAGATCCGTGAGCAAGGCGATCGAAGCGCGATCACCGCAGGGCATCGCCAGCGGGATCGCGCGACTGATCACGACGGGAGACCTCGCCCCCGGCGACCGGCTGCCCACGGTGCGCGAACTCGCGATCGACCTCGGCGTGAGTCCGGCCACGGTCAGCCACGCCTGGCAGACCCTCGCCTCGGCGGGGCTCATCACGAGTCGTGGCCGCAGCGGCAGCTTCGTGCGCTCGGTGCCCCGAGAGTGGCTGCCGCGCCGCTACCGCGACCTGGGCGGGGCGCAGGAGGCGCGACTCGATCTCTCGCGCGGCACGCCCGATCCGGAGCTGCTGCCGGCACTCGGCCCGGCCCTCTCGCGGGTCTCGGCTCGAGCGGACACCGCGAGCTACCAGCAGCTGCCCGACATCCCCGAACTGCACGACCTGATGCGGTCGACCTGGCCGTCGCCCGTCGAATCGATCACGGTCACCAACGGTGCCCTCGATGCGATCGATCGCGCCCTCTCGACCATCGCCCGCTTCGGCGACCGTGTCGCGGTCGAGAATCCGACCTTCCCGCCCTTCATGGACCTGTTGGAGCAGTACGGGCTCGAGCCCGTGCCCGTACCTGTCGACGAGCAGGGCATGATGCCCCAGGAGTTCGCCAGGGCCCTCGCCGCCGGCCCCACGATGATCGTGCTGCAGCCGCGCGCGCACAACCCGACGGGTGTGTCGATGTCACCCGGTCGGGCGCAGGAGCTGGCCAGCCTGCTGCATCGCAGTCGCAACGCGGAGCATGCCGTCGTGATCGAGGACGACCACTCGGGCTCGATCAGCTCCGCCCCTGACGTGACCCTCGCCACCTGGCTTCCGGAACGGGTGCTGCACGTGCGCAGCTTCTCGAAGTCGCACGGTCCCGATCTGAGGATCGGCGCCCTCGGCGGTCCGCGCGCGCTCATCGACCGGGTCGTCGCCCGTCGGCTGCTGGGACCGGGCTGGACCTCGCGGATGATGCAGGCGATCCTCTACGAGCTGCTCACCGACCCCGACTCGGTCGCCCAGGTCGAGGCCGCGCGCGACCGCTACGCCGAGCGGCAGCGCGAACTGGCGGCCGCGGTCCGCCTGCAGGGCGCGAGCCTGCGTCCCGGCGACGGGGTCAACGCCTGGTTGCGGGTCAACGACGAGCGCTCCGCCATGGTGCAGCTCGCGGCATCCGGCATCCGTGTCGCGCCCGGGGCGCCGTTTCAGCTCGGCGAGCCCGGCGGGTTCGTGCGGGTCACCGTCGGCATGGTGCGCGACGACATCGCGACGGTCGGGGCGGCGCTGGCGGCGGCCGCGCGCGCCTGATCGGCTCGACGGCCCTAGTGTGGCGAGCATGAAGGTCGTCGTGCTGGCCGGCGGGGTCGGCGGTTCCCGGTTTCTGCGCGGAGTACGCGCTCGGCTGCGGCAGGAGCTGCCCGACGGCTCCGGAGGCACGACCGCCCAGCTCACCGCGGTCGTCAACACGGGTGACGACCTCTGGCTCGCGGGCCTGCGGATCACGCCGGACCTCGACACGATCCTGTACACGCTCGCCGGGATCAACGACACGGACCGCGGCTGGGGTCGGGTCGGCGACACCGAGCGGGTCTCGGCCGAGCTCGCCGAATGGGGGGTCGGGCATCCCTGGTTCACGCTCGGCGACCTGGATCTCGCGGCCTCCATCGCCCGCACGGCCTGGCTACGCGAAGGTATCCCGTTGCACGAGGTCGCAACCCGGCTACAGGCGCGCTGGCCGCTCGGTCTGCGGCTGCTGCCGGCTACCGACGACGAGGTCGAGACGCATGTCGTGGTCGACGACCCCGACCATCCGGGGAGGCGGCGCGAGCTGCACTTTCAGGAGTGGTGGACCCGTTATCGGGCATCCCTGGCGGCCCGCGCGTTCGTCCAGGACTGCGTCGACGCCGCGGCACCCGCACCGGGCGTGCTCGAGGCGCTGGCCGACGCCGACGTCGTGCTGCTCGCCCCGTCGAATCCGGTCGTCTCGATCGGCACGATCCTCGGGATCCCGGGACTGCGCGACGCGGTGCGGGCCACCGCCGCTCCCGTCGTCGGAATCTCGCCGATCATCGGCGGCGCGGTGGTGCGCGGCATGGCCGACGCCTGCCTGACGGCGATCGGAGTGTCGACGGATGCCGCGGCGGTCGCCCGTCACTACGGGCGTCGCTCCGACGACGCGGTGCCGGGCGGCGGTCTGCTCGACGGCTGGCTGGTCGACGAGGTCGACGCGGCCGGCGCCGACGCGCTCACGAGGGACGGCATCCGGACCCGGGCGGTGCCGCTCTGGCTGCGCGACGAGGCCTCGAGTGCGGCGGTCGCCGCGGCGGCTCTCGATCTCGCGGCCGAACTCGCTCGCCGCTAGCCCCGCCCCTCTTCCGCGGCTCGGGCCGCGGTGCTCGTGGCCGGGCCGAGCCCCAGGGCGGTCGCGACCGCCAGCTGCTCCACAGTGTCGACGTCGACCTCGATCGTGCTCGCCGGTCTCGGAGTCAGTGGCGCGAGCCCGAGTTCGCGGTGACGGCGCGCGGATCCGTCGCCGAACGCGGTGATCAGGGGCGCCTCCAGGGCGGTCACGAGCGTCGTGCCGACGCCCTCCCGGTCGGCGACGAAGGCGCGCGGATGCGCGGCGGCGAGAGTGAGGGCCTCGGCGAGATCGGCCGGGCGCAGGGCCGGCAGGTCGCCGAGCAGCGCGGCGAGCGGTCCGCCTGCCGCGAGGCTCGCCCCCGCACGCACGGCCGCGTCGATGCCGGCGGGCGCGGTCTCTGCGACGACCTCGGCATCGGGCGGCCGGAATGCCGGGTCCGCCGTGACGACGATCACGCGGCTCACGAGCGGGCACGCCACCGCCGCCGCGACGGTGTCGAGCGCGATCGCGCGCGCCAGCTGCGGGCCGAGACCCAGCCGCGACTTCGCCATCGCCGCGGGTTTGACGGGCACCACCACGGTCCATTGCATGTCACCAGTCTGCGGGTTCGCCGGCCTCGGCGACGTCAGGGACCCCGGGCTCGTCCGCTCCTGATCGACCGTCGCCCGAGCTGATTCGACCTCAGGCGTCGGGGTCGAAACGCACGCGCGCCAGCAGGGATGCCGGCAGGAACACGGCGCGGAGCCGCTCGCGCGGCGCGACCGACCCCGCGATCGCGCGCCGGATCGCGCGCAGCTCGTGAAGGCGCAGCGGGGCGGCATCCGGACGGCCGTATGCGGACGACTCGACCCGACCGCGGAAACCCGCAATGCGGTCGCCGTCCTCGGCCAGCACCATCGACAACCGCGCCGCGAACTCGCGCGCCGTCTCGGTGTCGGGAGCCAGCCAGCCGTGATCGCGCGCCGTGTCCCGCACCTCGGCCCAGGCGTTCGCGGCGGGATCCCGTCCGTCGGCGATCGCCCTCTCGCGCCGCCAGCGCACGACCGTACGCGCGGCAGCTGGGGTGAGCGCCCCGGCCAGCAGGATCCCGAGCAGCGAGAGCAGCACGATCGGAACCGGGTCGACGCCACCGCGGGCGGCACCTGTCGAGGTGGAGCCGGCCTGATCGGTCGGCAGATCGCGACCGGCCGCCGAGGACGGCACAGGACTCGCGCTGGGCTCGCTCGTCGCCGCGGCCGTGCCGGAGTCGGTCGGCTGCTGATCCACAGCCGCCGGATCCGAGTAGTCGGGCAGCTCGCCGCGTCCGGGAGTCGGCTCGAAGCGCAGCCAACCGATCCCCGCGAAGTACAGTTCCGGCCAGGCGTGCAGGTCGTGCGTGCTGACCGTGAAGACCGTCGTCCCGTCCTGCAGGGACGGCTGGCCGGGCTGGAACCCGACCGCGACCCGCGAGGGGATGCCGAGCGCGCGCGCCATGATGGCCATCGCCGAGGCGAAGTGGACGCAGTAGCCCGCCTTCTTCTGCAGGAACTCGGCGACGACATCCGCGCCGGTGCCGTCGTAGCCCTGGGCCACCGGTGCCGTCGTCGAGTAGGTGAACAGCGAGCTGCGGAAGTAGTCCTGCAGCGCCAGCGCCTTGTCGTAGTTGGTGCCGGCCGAACCGGCCACCTGCTGCGCCGTGTCGCGGATGATCTGCGGCAGCTCGGCCGGCAGGGACAGGTACGACTTCGACACGTCCGCGCTCGTGTTCGCCGCCCGCAGTTGCGCGAGATCCGGCTTCACTGCGAGGAAGTCGACGGTGTACTTCTGTCCTCCGACGTTGCTGTCGGCGCTGCGCACCGAGAGCCCCTCCGGTTCCCAGAACCAGTTGCCGTCGGCCCCGCTGACCTTGCTGGCGGGATACGGCACGGGCAGCCAGCGCCCCTGGATGCCGCCGACCTCGACCGAGGCGCTGACCCGCTTGCGCGCGACCGCACTCGTCAGCCCGGCCGGTTCCGGGAACCTCGCGATGCTGTTCCTCGTCGTCGGGGCGATCAGCGTGGGCGACCAGCTGCGCCCGTCGAAGTCGTCGAGGGTCGCGAGGCGCAGGTACATGCCCTGATCGGTGCTCGTGGTGTAAGTAACCGCGGTGACCGGGGCGCCCCGCCGCAGGTCGTCGCCGAGGTTGATGAGCGGATTGACGCCGGTGGCCACTCCCCCGCTCGCCGTCTGATCGGCCGACTGCTCGACCGACGGGAGGACGGAGGGGACCAGGAACGACCCGAGCACGATGACAGCGCCGAGCACGATCACGCTCGGAGCGCTCGTGCGGCGGCGTCCGATCCGGAGCAGCGCCAGGTAGCCGACCCCCGCGAGCACGTACCAGAGCGCGTCGGCGATGTCGGGATGCACCGCGACCGGGACGACCAGCAGGGTCAGGATCGGCAACGCGGTCAGGGCAGGCGCGATCCGCAACGTCAGATCGCCGACGAGGGCCAGGACTACGCAGGAACTCGCGATCAGGAAGACGATGCTCACCTCGGGCGACGCCGGGATCGTCTGCACCGCGATCTCGCCCCAGGCCTCGCTGGTCAGTCGACCGAACCGCGCGAGGGTCTCAGGACTCGGGATGATGCCCAGCAGAGCCGTGTCGGCCGCGTAGCCGACGGTGAGCCCCACCAGCCCGACGGCCGCCCCCGCGACGGTCGGAAGCCATGCGGGACGGCTGAACTGGCGCACGAGCGTCGTGGTGACCAGCACCAGCAGGATGAAGAGGGCGCCGACGATCCACCACGAGACCTCGCTCAGGACGACGTGAAACCCCGCGAGGGCGAGCAGCATGGTGACCGCGAGCAGCAGCATGCGGCGCCAGGCGTACTCGCGGATCGGCAGAGGGCCCCGCGACCGCGCGGGCTCGGTCGGTGCGGTCCGTCCGGTCGGGACGGTTCGCCCCGCCGGGGATGCGGGACGTCGCAGTTCAGTGAGTGCCACGGACGTACCCCGCCTCCGTCGACGCGGCGACCCACGCGGCGCCCAGGTCGTCCCAGGTGTGCACCGGGATGCACAGCCAGCCGGCGCCGCTCAGCCGATCGACGACGCGCGGGCGCGGCTCCACGAGAAACGCGACGCCGACGTCACCGGCGCGCCGGAGCCGGGTGAGCCAGTCGACGGTCGTCTCCTCGGGGTCGCCGAGCACCGCGAAGACCGGACCGGCCGCGTCGACGACGTGCGTCCGGTCGAGACGTTCGGGGCCGACATCCACGAGCCTCACGCCGGCGAGGCTCGTAAGAAAACCCTCGCGCCGTCCGCCGTCCCAGCGTTCGCCGAGCTGGTCGATCTGCGGCGACGCCGTCTCGAGGATCGAGACGCTGAATCCTGCGGCGTCGAGGTGCACGCCGAGGGAGGCCAGCATCCGCACCGTCCACTCGAAGGCGTCACTCGTCGAGATCGGATGCCACGGGTCGGCGTCGTCGATCAGCGCATCCGGGTAGCCGGCGAGCCGGGTGTCGAGCACGATGCGGGCATCGGGATGACTGCGGTGCTCCTCCTGGCGCACCATCAGCTCGCCGCGCCGGGCCGACGCCCGCCAGTGCACCCGGCGGAGCGCATCGCCCGTGCGGTACTCGCGGGTCGTCAGGTCGTCGTCGTTGCCCGTGACCCGGCGCTGCACGAGCTGCGCCGTGCCCTCACCGTCGGCCAGGTTCGGGCCGCCGGGCGGCAGGTCGACGAGAGCGGGGACCACCACGAGGCGATCCGAGCTTCCGACGGCGAGCGTCGACCGGGCCATGCCGAACGGGTCCTCGTGCTCGACGACGAGCGGGCCGATCTCGTAGAGACCGCGACGGGGCGGATGCAGCTCGTACCCGGTCGTCACCACCCGGCGACGGCTCTGCCCGCCGCCGACCGGCAGCAGTTCGTTGGGCGACGAGGACTCCCGCCACGGGATCGCGTCGTTCCAGACCAGGTGCGGGCTGGGGCCTGCCGCGAGGTTCCGGATGCGCAGGGTCACCTGCACGGTATTCCCGGCGGCTACCACGGGGGGTGAGAACAGGCGGATCACCTCGAACCGCGGCCGCCGGATCCGGACGACGAGCAGCCCGGTTCCGACCAGCAGCAGCGCGGCACCGGCGGCCACGAGGATCTCGCGGCGACCGGTGCTGTACGCGACGACGAAGGCGAGCAGCCCGATCAGGATCGCGGCGATCCCGCGGGCGCTGGGTCGCAGATGCTGGGCTTTCTTCAGCGGGTCGCGCGCGCCCGCGCGACGGCCGGAGTCGTCACCGTCCCCGCCCCGTGTCTGGCCACGCGGAGCGCGGCGGACCGCGGCGGCCGCGCGCTCGCGCAACTCGGCCTGGCGGCGTCGGACGCGACGATCGTTCATGGGGCGGCGTTCATGCGACGGCGTTCATGCGGCGATCCGTCACGCGGGGCCGGCTGCTCCCAGCGGAACCGGGGTCGACGCGACGATCCTGGCGGTGATGTCGGCGAGCGCTTCGCCGCCGAAGGGGTTCGCGCCGACCGAGGTGCGCACCGCCATGAGCCGGTGGGCGAGCACCGGGACGGCCAGAGCATCCACGTCGTCGGGGAGCACGAAGTCGCGTCCGTCGAGCGCGGCCCGCGCCTTCGCGGCCCGGACGAGCTGCAGGGTCGCGCGCGGACTCGCCCCGAGCCGCAGCTCGCGGTCGACGCGGGTCGCGGCGGCGATCGCCACCGCGTAGTGCTCCACGGCGGCGCTGACGTACACCTGACGCACCGTCGCGACCATCTGTGCGAGCCGGGTCAGCGTCACGACGGGCAGCAGCGCGTCGAGCGGGCTGCCGGTCTCGCGGGTGCGCAGCATCGCCGCCTCGTTGGCGGCATCCGGATATCCCATCGAGATGCGCGCCATGAACCGATCGCGCTGCGCTTCGGGGAGGGCGTAGGTGCCCTCCATCTCGATCGGATTCTGGGTCGCGATCACCGTGAACGGGGACGGCAGCGGGTAGGTGTTGCCGTCGACCGTGACCTGGCGCTCCTCCATGCTCTCGAGCAGAGCCGACTGCGTCTTCGGGGAGGCGCGGTTGATCTCGTCGCCGATGACGATGTTCGCGAAGACCGGCCCGGGCTTGAACTCGAACTCGCGCTCGCCCTGGTTGTAGACCGAGACGCCCGTGATGTCGGCCGGAAGCAGGTCGGGAGTGAACTGGATGCGCGACACCGAGCAGTCGACGCTGCGCGCGAGAGCCCGCGCGAGCATCGTCTTGCCGACGCCCGGGACGTCTTCGACGAGCAGGTGGCCCTCGGCCAGCAGCACGGTGAGCGCGATCTCGACGGCCTCCCGTTTGCCGTCGATGACGGTCTCGACGGCGGCCATGACGGCCCGGCTGTCGAGCAGGAATTCCGCGATCGGCAGCGCGTCGCCACGTGATCCGAACTCACCCGCGCTCTCGCCGGTCGGGGAACCGAGAGGCTGGGAGCCGGGGGCCGGCGAGTAAGCATCCATCAGCTTCAGTCTGTCACTCGTGGGGAAAACGGCAAGAGGCGCATGACCGAGACACGGTGCGCGCGACCCCTCGGTTCACGAAGGGCGCCACGAAGGCGGCGAGAAGAGCCGTGCGACGGCTACAGGCCCAGCTTGCCGCGGAGGCGTTCCAGGGTGCCCGGCTTCGGGGGGTCGGTGCGCGCCGCATCGGGCGCTGCGGCGGCGTCGGCGGGCGCGGTCTCGACGCGGGACGGCTCGGCGGCGGCCGCCGGCCCGGGCTGGGCCGCCGCTGCCGGCATTGCCGCGCCGCTGGATGCGGTGAGGATACCCACGAGGGAATAGCCGTTGATGACCGTGCGGGCATCGGCCAGCGGCACCCGGGCCGCGACCGCCAACTCGTCGGCGTTCGCGTAGGCGTTGCCGAGGATCGCGGTCATGCGCACCACGTCGAGCCCGATCGGGAGCGGACGCAGATTGGGGAAGCGCACGAGGTGATACCGCTCGCTGGGCGCCAGCCACGGCGCCGGCTCGTCGGGGAACGCCCGCGTGCCGATCAACCAGAGCAGCGGATCGAGGTCGTATTCGACGGCGTCGGCGGGGGCCGGCACTCCGGTCTCGACCAGGATCGCGACCGAGTCGACCGGGAGCGCGTCCAGGGGGATGTCTCCCGTGAAGCAGTGCCTGGCGAAGTTCAAGGTCAGCGCACCACGGTCGGCGACCCGCAGCCGGAGGATCAGGGGCACGGGCATCCGCCGTGCCGCGAGGACCGCGGATGCCGCGGCCACCCAGCCGCGCACCGCGGGCGGCAGCGAGGAAGCGGATCGAGTCGGGTCGCCCGGCATCGCGCCGGTGGCAGCAGGCGTCGTCGCAGCCTCCATCGTCGCCCCCCAGCTCAGTGCGCCGGTCGTCGTCAGTCTGATCCGTGCAAATTCAATCTAACGATAGAGCCGGATCGCTCGCCGCACCCCGAACGGGTGTCGGCGCGTGGCTCCCGGTCAGTCGCCCTCGCGCAGTTCCCAGGGGATCTCGCCCTCGACCAGCTCGACGTGCTCCTTCGGGGGTTCGCCGAACGGAATCGGGTAGGCGTACGGCGGTGCCATCATCGGGCGGCTCATGGGCGGCGGCTCGACGCGAGGGCTGAGGTGCTCGATCAAGGCATCCGCGTCATCCGCGCTCTTGTCGCCTCGGTCCTTGGCAGCCACGGCACGAGCTTATGCGCGCAAGCTGAATGGACTTCGTGCCACGCGATTCAGGTGCGGTCGGCGTACGAGGCGGTGCGTTCGAGCTGGCCTGCCGAGTTGTAGTGCTTCCAGATGCCGGAACGCTTACCGTGCACCCATTCGCCCTCGTCCATCACGGCGCCGGTGGCGTGCCAACGACGCCAGAGACCGTGCTGCTCGCCGTCGACGAAGGCGCCCTTCTGCATCAACTCGCCGTTCTCGCGCCACCAGGTCCACTCTCCGGTGAACAGTCCCTTCTCGAACTGACCCTCGGCCTTCTTCTGGCCGTTGCGATACCAGTACTCGCAGGTGCCCGACTTCTTGCCGTGCTTGTAGTGCTCGATCGCGCTGAGCGTGCCGTCCTTGAAGAGGATCTTGCGCTCACCGTCCTGCGGGGGCTTAGCCATCAGCCCAGTCTGCCTCCTGCCGCCCTCGGTTTCTCCCCGAATCGACCTTCGGAGGCGGTCGACGGGTCGATTCGGGGCGTTTCGACGGGGTGGGGGGCGGGG
>NZ_JBHSMG010000005.1:0-158399 GCF_042655435.1 Lysinimonas soli | reverse complement strand
TCAGCCCGCCGCGCCGCTCTCCCGGCATGGCTGCACTTCTACAATCAGCACCGGCCCCACACCGCCATCGGGAAGCTCCCACCCATCAGCCGCATCTCAAACAACCTGGCTGGGCACTACAGCTAGCCCGGCTCCGCGCCGAGCCCGGGGGCCGGGAGCCCGAACTCGCGGCCGAGGGCGGACAGGGCGGCGCGCCATCCGGCCAGTCCGTTGACGCCCGGGCCGGGCGCCGCCGACGACGAGGCCAGGTAGACGCCGTCGCCGATCGCCCACGGGGTACGGGCGCGGGGCCGGAACACGGTCTGCCGCACGTCGATCAGGCCGCCCGAGATGTCACCGCCGATCAGGCTCGGATTCTCCTGTTCGAGCTGGGGCGCCGTGCGCGAGGCGCGGGCGATGATCGTGTCGCGGAAGCCGGGGGCGGCGGCCTCGATCGTCGCGAGGATCGCCTCCTCGGCATCCACCGCCGACCCGGCGGGCACGTGGGTGTACGCCCACACCGTGTGCCGGCCCGCGGGCGCACGGCTCGGGTCGAAGAGGGTCGGCTGCGAGAGCAGCACGAAGGGATGCGGTGGCAGGCCGTTCGGCGTGCGGCGCTCGGCCTCGGCGATCCGTGAGCGGGTTCCCCCCAGGTGCACAGTGCCGGCGCCCCCGATGCGAGTGTCGCGCCACGGGATCGGCGCGGACACGGCGAGGTCGAGCCGGAACACGCCCGCCCCGAAGCGAACCCGGGCCAGGCGGCGCCGGGAGGCGTCCGGGATCCGCCCCGCGGCGATCCGTGCCGCGATCGGCGCCGCGACGTCGAGCAGCACCGCGCGGGCGGCGGGCAGCTCGCGCACGTCGGCGACCTCGGCATCCAGATGGATACGGCCACCGTGCGCCACGAAGTCGGCCGCGAGGGCGTCGCTGATCGCCTGGCTTCCGCCCACCGGGATCGGCCACCCGCGGGCGTGTGCGAGCGCCCCGAGCAGCAGGCCGGCGCCGGCGCGCACCGGATGCGGCATCCGGCCTGCGGCGTGGGCGGCGAGTCCGCCGAGCATCGCCGGCGCCGTCTCGTCGCGGAAGCGGAGGTTCCACGCGGGGCCGCCCTGTTCGAGCGAGCGCAGGCCGAAGCGGGCGAGGGTCAGCGGGTGACGGGGGAGGCGCAGCAGTGTGTCGCCGACGATGTCGAGCAGGGCATCCGATTCCCGCACCAGCGGGGCGAACAGGCGATGCCAGGCGCGTCCGTCCCGGCCGAGTTCGGCGGCGGCGCGGTCCAGCTCGCGCCAGGCCAGACCCGCGCGCATCGCGCCGCCGGCGCCGTCGAGCGGATGCGCGTACGAGATCTCGGGGACGACGAAGTCCACGCGCTGCTCGATGCCGAAGGCGCGGAAGAAGGGCGAGGCGAGCGCCATCGGATGCACCGCCGACCCCAGGTCGTGCAAGAAGCCGGGGTCGGTCGTCGCCGCGGTGCGGGCGCCGCCGCCGACGGTCGGGGCGCGTTCGTACAGCTCGACGGCCAACCCCGCCCTCGCCAGGGTGACGGCGGCGGCCAGACCGTTCGGTCCGGCGCCGACCACGATCGCGTCCGGCGTGCTCATGCTGCCAAGCTAGGGGAACGGGCCGCCAAGCCGACGCAGCGCCGGGCGGCAGGGGCGTTTCCGCGGCTAGGCTCTCTGACCATGAGCAGCAGCACAGCGGGAGTCCGTCTCGGCGTCGTCGGCGCCACCGGTCAGGTGGGCGCGGTCGTGCGTCGCCTCCTCGAGGAGCGCAACTTCCCGCTCAGCGAGGTCCGGTTCTTCGCGAGCGCCCGCAGCGCGGGAACGACGTTGCTGTTCCGGGGGTACGAGGTGACCGTCGAGGATGCGGCGACCGCCGATCCGACCGGACTCGACATCGCCATCTTCTCGGCCGGCGCGACCATGTCGAAGGTGCAGGCGCCGCGGTTCGCTGCGGCCGACGTGCTCGTGATCGACAACTCCAGCGCGTGGCGGATGGACCCCGACGTGCCCCTCGTCGTCAGCGAGGTCAACCCGCACGCGATCGACGAGGCGCGCAAGGGGATCGTCGCCAACCCGAACTGCACGACCATGGCCGCGATGCCGGTGCTCAAGGTCCTGGATGCCGAGGCCGGTCTGCAGCGCCTCATCGTCAGCACGTATCAGGCGGTCTCGGGAGCGGGTCTGGCGGGCGGCGAGGAGCTGCTCGAGCAGGCCGCGTCGGCGGTCGCGCAGAACGCGATCGGGCTCGTGCACGACGGGCACGCCGTGACGATGCCCGAGCCGCACAAGTTCGTCAAGAACATCGCCTTCAACGTGCTGCCGCTCGCCGGCTCCATCGTCGACGACGGACTCGGCGAGACCGACGAAGAGAAGAAGCTGCGCAACGAGAGCCGCAAGATCCTCGAGCTGCCCGAGTTGCGGGTCAGCGGGACCTGCGTGCGCGTCCCCGTCTTCACCGGCCACTCGCTGTCGATCAACGCGGAGTTCGCGTCGGCGATCACCCCCGAGCGCGCGCGCGAGCTGCTGGCGGATGCCGCGGGCGTGCAGCTCATGGACGTCCCCACCCCGCTCGACGCGGCCGGTATCGACCCGAGCCTGGTCGGGCGCATCCGCCAGGATGAGGGCGTGCCCGGCAACCGCGGGCTCGCGCTCTTCATCTCCAACGACAACCTGCGCAAGGGCGCCGCCCTCAACGCCGTGCAGATCGCCGAGCTGGTCGCCGCGAAGCTCCCCGTCGCCTGACCCGGGCCCCGCTCCACCCCGCCCCGCCCCCGCCCCCGCCCCCGGTCTCACCTGCTCGGCCGACCGGCCCGCCCTGCCCCCGGTGTCGGCGGATCAGGGCGGCGCGCCGCCGAAGTCCGCCGATCAGGATGCTGCGCGGCGCGTCGGCCACGCCGCACCTGATTCCGCATCGGGTCGCCCGTCCCGCATCCGACCGCGAATCACCTCGAGGCACCAGTCGGGAGCGTTCCGCACGGCCTCGGGCATGAACCGCAGCGTCGCGTGCCCGGTCAGGATCGCGTTCCCGTCGCGGATGCGATCGCTCTCCTGCGTGAGCGGATCGCTGTGATGTGCTGCGCTGTCCAGTTCGACGATGAGCCACCCGTCGACGAGCAGATCCACTCGTCCCACGAGCGGGATCGACGCCTGCGACTCGACCCGGAATCCGGCCGCTCGCAACAGCAGCCGCAAGTGACTCTCTGTTCCGGACTCCGCCCGGCCGTCGCAATCCCGGCGGAGGTGCCGGTGTCGTGAGTGGGAAGCCGCGCAGAGCGCCTCGACCTCGGCCATGCCGATCAGTCGCAACTGGAGGGCGCTGTCGACCGAGGCCACGAGCGCGGCGGCCGAATGCTCGTGCCCGAAGTGGAGCAGGGCGTCGAGCACCGACACCCGCCACTCGCGTGCGCTTGCGGCGGGGAAGGTCTCGCGAAACCAGACGCGACGCTCACCGGGCCCGAGGGGAGGAAGTCGGGACGCATTCGCCGCGGCGAGCACGACGAGGCCCTCGACCCGGTCGACCCAGACCCCGTGACTCACCAAGGCGCTGCTGGAGGTCAACCGGCAGCCGAGCCGAACCGCCCGGATGCCGGCGGGCTCGGCATCCGGTGCCGCGACCCAGCCGATCCTGGGCCGAGCGACCAGCCCGGACTCGACGGCTCTCGCGAGCCGGCGCGTCGAATGCCCGAGTGCGACGAGCGATCGCGTTCGAGCCAGGCCGCCTGTCGCCGCCAGATCGAGGAGGAGGTCGCGCATCCATCCATTCCACAGGCGGGCGCCTCCGCGACGGGGCCGGATGACGCGAAGGGGGGAGAACGGCGGGATTCGGGGGCTGGGGAGGGGGCAGGGACTCGCGCCGGGATCAGGATGCGGCGGGCAGGCGCGCGGTCGCCGCACCTGATCCGGCGACGACACGCCTGCCGGATCCTGATCCCCGCACGCGGCGGCGGGCGCCCGCCCACCCAGCCCTACCACGCCCGCAAAAACCCCGAATCTTGCACGCCGGCCGACACTCCCGTTCCGGTGGGCCCGCGCGGCCACGCCTAGGATGGAAGACGTGTCTAAACCCGTCGACGTCGCCCTCATCGGCGGCGGAATCATGAGCGCGACGCTCGGTTCACTGCTCCGCCAGTTGGAGCCGACGTGGACGATCACCATCCTCGAGAAGCTCGGCGACGTCGCCCTCGAGAGCTCCAACGCCTGGAACAACGCCGGCACCGGCCACTCGGCACTCTGCGAGCTCAACTACACCCCCGAGCGGCCGGACGGCACGATCGACGTGAGCCAGGCCGTGAAGGTCAACGAGCAGTTCCAGGTCACCCGGCAGTACTGGTCGTATCTGGTCGACGAGGGCATGCTGCCCCAGCCCCGCAAGTTCATCAACCCGGTGCCGCACCTGAGCTTCGTGTGGGGCGAGGAGAACGTCGACTACCTGCGCCGCCGCTACGAGGCCCTGAAAGATCACCCGCTTTTCCGCGGCATGGAGTTCAGCGACGACGCCACCGTGATTCGCGGCTGGGCGCCCCTGCTCATCCCCGGTCGTCGCCGGGACGAGCCCATCGCCGCCACCCGGATCGTCGCGGGCACCGACGTGGACTTCGGCTCCCTCACGCGGCTGCTGCTCGACGGGCTGGTCGAGTCCGGAGCCTCCCTGAAGCTCGAGCATCGCGTCACGAGCCTGAAGAAGCGCGACGGACTCTGGCACATCGGCATCCGCCACGACGTCGGCGGAACCCCGCTCGAGCTGACCGCGCGCTTCGTGTTCGTGGGCGCCGGGGGAGCGGCCCTGCACCTGTTGCAGAAGTCGGGGATCAAAGAGATCCGCGGCTACGGCGGCTTTCCGATCAGCGGGCAGTTCCTGCGCACCGACGAGCCGGCGATCGTCGCACAGCACAAGGCCAAGGTGTACGGCAAGGCCGCGGTCGGCTCGCCGCCGATGTCGGTTCCGCACCTCGACACCCGGGTCGTCGACGGCACCGCGAGCCTGCTGTTCGGGCCGTATGCGGGCTTCACCCCGAAGTTCCTCAAGACCGGCTCGTGGTGGGACCTGTTCGGCTCGATCCGCGCGCACAACCTCGTCACGATGATCGGGGCGGGCCTGACCAACCTCTCCCTGGTCGGCTATCTGGTGGGCGAGGTGCTCGCGAGCTCCACCAAGCGACACCGCGCGCTGCAGCAGTTCGCGCCGAAGGCGAAGAAGGGCGACTGGCGACTGATCACGGCCGGCCAGCGCGTGCAGATCATGAAACGGGATGCCGCGGGCAAGCCGGTCATCCAGTTCGGAACCGAGGTGGTCTCCTCGGCCGACGGCTCGATCGCCGGTCTGCTCGGCGCGTCGCCCGGGGCATCGACCGCGGTTCCGATCATGCTCGACGTGCTCGCCAAGTGCTTCCCCGATCGGCTGGCGAGCTGGACTCCGAAGCTGACGAAGATGGTGCCAAGCTACGGCGCGCTGCTCGGTGACGACGAGGCGAAGGCCGCGGCGACTCTCGCCCGCACGGCGAAGGCACTCGACATCCCGGCCTGACCCAGCGGCCAGCCCGACGGCCCAGTGCCGCCGGGTCCTCACCGCCGACGCTTCGCCCTCAGCTGATCCGGCGACGGTACGCGACGATCGAGAAGGCGTAGGCGACGACGAGGATCCCCACCAGCCAGCCGAGGGCGACCCAGATGGTGCTGCCGACGGGTTGTCCGGCGAACAGGGCGCGGACGGTGTTGACGATCGAGGTCACCGGTTGGTTCTCGGCGAACCAGGCGACCGGGCCCGGCATCGAGGTGGTCGGCACGAACGCGGAGCTGATGAACGGCAGGAAGATCAGCGGGTAGCTGAACGCGCTCGCGCCGTCGACGGTCTTCGCCGACAGGCCGGCGATTACGGCGAGCCAGGTCAGGGCGAGCGTGAACAGGATCAGGATGCCGGCGACCGCGAGCCAGGCGCCGACCGACGCTCCCGTACGGAACCCCATGATCAGCGCGACGCCGACGACGAGGGCGACCGAGACCAGGTTGGCGGCCAGGGAGGTCAGCACATGCGCCCAGAGCACGCTCGAGCGCGCGATCGGCATCGACTGGAAGCGTTCGAAGATGCCGCCCTGCAGATCGAGGAACAGCCGGTAGGCGGTGTACGCGATGCCGGACGCGATCGTGATGAGCAGGATGCCGGGGAGCATGTAGTCGATGTACGACCCGTGGGATCCGGTCTGGATCGCGCCGCCGAGCACGTACACGAACAGCAGCATCAGCGCGATCGGGGTGACCGCGGTCGTGATGATCGTGTCGGGGCTGCGGAGGATGTGGCGCAGCGAACGGGCGGTCAGGGTGCCGGTGTCGCTGAGGGCGTGGGTGGTCATCGGAGGTCCTTTCCTACGGGCGCCGTGGCGGCGCTGTCGGTGTCGTCGCTCTCGCCGGTGTCGCCGACGAGCGCGAGGAAGACGTCCTCGAGCGAGGGCTGCTTCTCGACGTACTCGACCTGGGCGGCCGGGAGGAGCTTCTTGAGCTCGGCCAGTGTGCCGTTCTGGATGATGGTGCCCTTGTGCAGGATCGCGATGCGGTCGGCCAGCTGCTCGGCTTCGTCGAGGTACTGCGTCGTGAGAAGCACCGTCGTCCCCTGGCCGGCGAGCTGCCTGATGGTCTGCCACACCTCGATGCGCGCTTGGGGGTCCAGCCCGCTCGTCGGTTCGTCGAGGAAGATGATCGGCGGCGTGCCGATCAAGCTCATCGCGATGTCCAGCCGGCGTCGCATGCCTCCCGAGTACGTCGCCGCTCTGCGGTTGCCGGCCTCGGCGAGTGAGAAGCGGGCGAGCAAACCGTCGGCGATCGCACCCGGGTTCTTCAGGTGCCGCAGCCGGGCGACCAGCATGAGGTTCTCCCGGCCGGTGAGCACCTCGTCGACCGCGGCGAACTGACCGGTCAGGCTGATCGACTCGCGCACCTCACCGGGCTGGGTGGCGACGTCGAAGCCGCAGACGGTCGCGGTGCCCGCGTCGGCCTTCAGCAGGGTCGACAGGATCCGCACGAGCGTGGTCTTGCCCGCGCCGTTCGACCCGAGCAGGGCGAAGATGCTGCCGGGGGCCACGTCGAAATCCACACCCCGCAGAACCGCGAGTTTCTTGAACGACTTCTCGATGCCCTGTACCCGGATGGCGGATTCCGCGGTCATTTCCGCTCCGCCCGCTCGGCGTCCTCGATCGCCTGGGTCAGGCGGGCGCGCTCCTTGTCGATCCACTGCTCGCCGGCATACGCCTGCGCGAAGGTCTCCGAGAAGTCGACCGGGTCGTCGCCGACGATCTCGCGAACGGGCGTTCCGTCGGCGGCGGCGCGCTCCCAGAGGTCGGCGAGATCGCCGAACATCGTGATGAGCGTGTCGCCGTCGGTGATGCCCCCGTAGTAGATGAAGTACCGGTGCATCGCTTTTGCCGCCGTCGCGTACGGCTCGGGGAGGGCATCGATACGGGCCTTGTCCTTCTTGTACTGCTTCTTCTGCTCGAGTGACCCGGTCAGGGTCTCGATCCACTTGGCGACCATCTCAGTTCTCTCCTTGATTCGATTCGGTGTGGTGCGATTCGGTGTGGAGCTGTCCGATCCGTTCCGAGAGGAAGCCCCACGCCCTCCAGAACTCTTCGAGTTGTTCCCGCCCCTGTGCGTTGAGCGAGTACACCTTGCGCGGCGGGCCCTTCTCCGACGGAACCTTCTCCACGTCGACGAAGCCCCGCTGTTCGATGCGGATGAGCAGCGCGTAGACGGTTCCCTCGACGAGGTCGGAGAACCCCTGCTCCCGCAGCCGCGCGGTGACCTCGTAGCCGTACGCCGGGCGGGCGGCCAGGACGGCGAGGACGATGCCCTCCAGAGTGCCCTTGAGCATCTCGGTCATCTGCTGCTTACCCATGCGGCGCCCTCTCGGCTACTCAGTGATGCTGACTACCGCTAGATAGTAACGCCGAGTACCGGTAGATAGCAATACTGAATAGCAGGGCCGTCGCGCCGGGGGCGTCGGCGATCGGACTCGCCGGAGGCTCAGTGCTGGGCGGTCACCAGGGCCAGGAAGTCGAGGGTCTTCTGCAGGGCGTGCTGCGCGTCAGCGCCGTCCAGATGGAACTGGTACTCGTGGGGCAGCGCCGGCTCGTGGTCGGCCGCGTAGAACACCGGCGTCACGTCGACGCCGAGACCCGACAGCTTGTTGTACATCGGCACCGACTCGATCCAGGTCAGGGCGTCGCCGTTGCCGCCCGAGATGTAGGTGGCCGGGAACTTCGACGTGACGAAGTCGATCGTCGACATCGTCGTTCCCTGGTAGCTCGCCGACCAGTTCTGCGTGCCCGTGTACGCCCAGAGGGCGACCTTGAACCCCCAGTTGCCGATGCCGGTGAGGTCGGCCATCGTCGACAGGTCGTAGAC
Organism: Lysinimonas soli; assembly: GCF_042655435.1. NCBI lineage: Bacteria > Bacillati > Actinomycetota > Actinomycetes > Micrococcales > Microbacteriaceae > Lysinimonas > Lysinimonas soli. The sequence goes on along the minus strand of NZ_JBHSMG010000005.1, from coordinate 150,027 downwards.
GCCGCAGTTGAGCACGGTGCCGACCAGCTGATCCGCCGAGAGGGCGGGCTGGATACCGAGCAGCTCCGCGTAGTCCGGATTGGTCGTCAGCACCGCGAGCTGGCTGGCGAGCTGGGCTCCCGCCGAGTCGCCCGCCAGCACGATGCGGTGCCGGTCGATGCGGAACTCGGCGGCATGCCGGTCGAGATAGCCGAGCGCGTCGTTCAGCTGTCGCACCGCCGTCGGGTAGACGGCTTCGGGGGCGATCGTGTAGTTGAGGCTCACGGCGGCGTAGCCGTGGGAGGCCAGGATGCGCAGGTAGGGGTCGACGTCCGACTTCTGCCCCGAGATCCAGGCGCCGCCGTGCACCCAGACGACGACGGGCAGGGCCTCGCCGCCCCCGGAAGGGCTGAAGGCGTCCAGCGTGGTGTTGCCGCCGGCCGAGCCGTCGCCGTACTGCACGTCGAGGTGCTCGGTGAGGGCCGCCGAGGGAACGTGTTTGTTCATCTCGGCGACGGTCTCGGCGGCGCCCTTCTCGAACACCGAGCGGATGACGAGCGCCGACGGCCAGGGTGTGGACTGGCCTACGAGCCCTCCGATCACGACGACGGTCAGCACGACGGCGGCGACCACGCCGATCCGTCGCCGCGCCTTCTCCGAGGGACGAAAACGATGCCACCAGACCCGACCTTGCGATGACGCCATGTGATTCCCTCTCCCCGGATTCAGTGACAGTCTCTCAGCGCCTCGGGGCAAGAAGCGGCATCGCCTCGCCCGGGTCGGCTTGACTCCGATTCGAACATATGTTCGACTGTCGTCATGCGGTGGAGCGGGCAGGAGATCGAGGTCGAACAGGGCGACGCGCTCCCCGGCCTGGTGAAGCTGAGTTCGCTCGTGCGCTCGGTGCAGACCCCGGAGTTCGCCGGCATCACCTTCCACGAGGTGCTCGCCAAGAGCGCCCTGAACCACGTGCCCGGGGCCGCGAATGCGCTGCCGTTCGGCTGGACGATCAACCCGTATCGGGGCTGCAGTCATTCGTGCGTCTACTGCTTCGCCCGCAACACCCACAGCTATCTCGACCTCGACGCCGGCAAGGACTTCGACACGCAGATCATCGTCAAGGTCAACGTGGCCGAGGTGCTGCAGAAGGAGCTGGCCCGACCCGGCTGGGGGCGTCATCCGGTGGCGCTCGGCACGAACACCGACCCGTATCAGCGGGCCGAGGGGCGCTATCGGCTCATGCCGGGGATCATCGCGGCGCTCGCCGCGTCCGGCACGCCGTTCAGCATCCTGACCAAGGGCACCCTGCTGCGTCGCGACCTTCCCCTGTTGCAGGCCGCGGCCGAGCGGGTGCCGGTCGAACTGTCGATGTCGATCGCCGTCTACGACGACGAATTGCAGCAATCCGTCGAGCCGGGCACGCCGAGCACGGCCGCGAGGCTCGCCACGGTGCGGGCCGCGCACGAGGCGGGGTTGGCGTGCGCGGTGTTCGTCATGCCGATCCTGCCCTTCCTCACCGACACGATCGCCCACCTCGATCGCGCATTCGGCATGATCGCCGAGGCCGGGGCCGCCTCGGTCGTCTACTCCGCCCTGCACCTGCGCCCAGGGGCGCGGGAGTGGTATCTGGCCTGGCTCGCGCGCGAGCATCCCGAGCTGGTCGGTCGTTATGCCGACATGTATCGGGCGGGGTCGTACGCTCCCCAGGAGTACCGCCGCTGGCTCGCCGGCCGCGTGCGGCCGCTGTTGCGCCGCCACGGACTGGACCGCCCGACGCGCCTCGATCGAAGCACGGGCGTCGTGCGGGCGAGGGGAGTCGGCGACGGCCTGATCGCGGCCGAGCTGTCGCCGGCGGCCGCGGCCGCCGTTCAGCCGACCCTGTTCTGAGACCGACTCGGCCGCGGGTTCCGAGTCGGATGTACCCCGGTCGCCTAGGCTGGGCGACATGAGCGTTGCCGATCACCCCACGACATCGACGTCGTGGATTCCCGGGATCGAACCCGCGCGTCACGGCAACGCCCGCGTGCGCCTCGCCCTGCTCGATGACCACGAGGTCCTGCTCGACAGCCTGGCCAGCTGGATCGGCCAGAACGCGACCGATTTCGAGGTCGTGCTCTCGGCGCCGAGCTGGCTGGAACTCGTGCACAGCCCGGCGTTCCCGACCGAGCTCGTCTTCATCGACTTCCAGCTGAAAGAGGCGGTGTCGATCGAGGCCCGCGTGCGCACCTGTCGCGCGGCCGGCGCCAAGGTCATCGTGCTCTCGAGCGTCGACACCGACGAGGCGCGGGAGCGCGCGCGCGCGGCAGGCGCGGCCGACTTCCTGTCGAAGGCGCTGCCGATGTCGGAGGTGATGGATGCCGCGCGTCGCGTGATGGGCATGGAGAGCGACGGCGGGCATCCGCATCCCTGGCGCCCGCTGCCGGCCGGGGCAGCACCGCACGCCCGTCCGAAGCTGAGCCCCGGCGAGCTCGAGGCCTTCAAGCTGTACGTCGCCGGCCTGAGCACCACCGAGGTGGCCGGGCGCATGAACGTGCAGTACGAGACGGCGAAGACCTATCTGCGCCGGGTCCGAGAGAAGTACGCGAAGATCGGCCGTCCGGCGAGCAAGAAGGCCGACCTCATCCGCCGGGCGGCCGAAGACGGTCTGCTCGACTAGTGGGGATGGACTGAGTGGCGAAGCTGTACTTCCGGTACGGAGCGATGAACAGCGGCAAGAGCACGGCTCTGCTGCAGGCCGCGTACAACTACGAGGAGCGTCACCAGCAGGTGCTGCTCGCCAAGCCCGCGATCGACGCGCGTGGCGACGACGCGATCGTGTCGAGGCTGGGGGCATCGCGCCCGGTCGATTTCACGATCGCGCCCGACGAAGACGTGCTCGCCCTCTTCATGCGCGAGCGCGCGCAGGTCATCCGCACGACCGAACAGGATGTCAGCTGCTTCCTGGTCGACGAGGCGCAGTTCCTCAGTGAGGGCCAGGTCGACGACCTGCTGCGCATCGCGATCGAGGAGGACGTGCCGGTGCTCGCGTACGGCATCCGCACCGACTTCCAGACCGTGGCCTTCCCCGGCAGTCGTCGGCTGCTCGAAATCGCCCACTCCCTCGAAGAACTCAAGACGATCTGCCGCTGCGGTCGCAAGGCCATGTTCAACGCGCGCAAGGTCGACGGGGTCTTCGTCTTCGACGGCGATCAGGTCGCGATCGACGGGGCGCGTGAGGTCAGCTACGAGCCGCTCTGCGGTGCCTGCTACCTCGACGAGAGCGGTGGCGTGCTCAACCGGGGCCGGCGTCCGCGGCTCGACTTCAGCTACGGATCGGCGCCCGACTCCGACTTCAGCTGAGCTCGGCGGCGCCGTCGGCGTCCCGATCTCGCGAGCGGCGGTTCTGCCGCCCGCTGGCGCGTCCTCAGCGTCCTCACGGGGTCTGACCGCGACCATGGTGGGATGTCGCGCGCCGATCGTTCAGCTTCGGGTCGCCGACGCGCCGACCGCCCGTACCCCGTCGCTCGCCACGGACGGCTGCGGCGTCGCGGCCCGGCCGGTGCCATCGTCCGCACGATCGCCCTCGCGCTGGCGGTCGTGCTCATCAGCACCGTCTCGGTGGCCGCGATCGCGGTGACGCGCCTGACCGGGTCGATCCAGTCGGGCGTGCATCTGCAGCACATCGACGGCGCCACGGCCCCGCCCGGGGTGGCGGCGATCACCGGCGGGGTGAACCTGCTGCTGGTCGGCACCGACACCCGCACCGGTCAGGGCGGCGAGTTCGGCACGAAGGACCAGCTGGCCGGCAGCTCGGGGGCGGGCAACAACGACGTCACGATCCTGCTCCACATCGCCCAGGACCACCGCAGCGCGATGGTCGTCAGCTTTCCGCGCGACCTCATCCTGAACCTGCCCGCCTGTCCCGCGGCCAACGGCGGCCGCTACCCGGCCTCGTCGAACCGGATGCTCAACTCGTCGCTCGCGCGCGGCGGGCTCGCCTGCCCGGTGCTGACGATCGAGAAGCTCACCGGCGTGACGATCCCCTATGCGGCGTCGATCAGCTTCGACGGCGTCGCGGCGATGTCGGATGCCGTGGGCGGCGTCACCGTCTGCGTCGCCAACTCGATCAACGACCCCTATGTCGGCCTCACGCTCTCGGCGGGGGAGCACACCATCCAGGGCAGCACGGCACTCGCGTTCGTGCGCAGCCGGCACGGCGTCGGCGACGGAAGCGACCTGGGGCGGATCAGCAGCCAGGAGGTCTTCCTCTCGGCGCTCGCCCGCAAGATCGAGAGCGACGGCGTGCTCAAGAACCCGCTCGAGCTGTACGGCCTCGCCCAGGCCGCCGTGGAGAACATGCAGCTCTCCGACACCCTGGGCCGGCTCGACACGATGGTGAGCATCGCGCTCGCGCTCAAGAGCGTGCCGCTCGAGAACATCGTGATGATCCAGTACCCCACGACGACGAGTCCGGCCTTCCCGAATCGGGTCGTGCCCGTACCGAGCCTCGATGCCGCCGTGAACCGGGCACTCGTGCAGGACCTCGCCGTGCAGCTCACCGGGACGACGGGCCGGGGAGCCATCGTCTCGACCCAGCCCCCCGCGGCCATCGCGACGCCGACCCCGACGGCGGCGGCGACCCCCACCGTCGGCAAGGGCAAGGGCGGGATCACGCCGAGCCCGACCCCCACCGTCGCGACGCCGCTCACCGCCTTGCCGGCCGCCATCACGGGTCAGAGCGCGTCGGAGCAGACCTGCGCCAAGGGCAGCGGCAAGTAGCTCGCTAGTCGATCCCGACGAGTGCTCGCCGCCCGAAGTAGTGGGTGACGGCGATGGCTCCCGCGACGGCCACGATGGTCGGGAGCAGGATGACGGGCCCCTGGCCGGTGAACTCCACCACCAGGATCACCGCCGTGAAGGGCGCCCGTAGCGAGGACGCGAGGAACGCGGCGCCAGCGACGAAGGCGAAGGCAGCGGCCGGGGTGCCGGGCCACAGCAGACTCCAGCATCCGCCGAGCACGATGCCGAGGGAGGCTCCGATCGCGAGAGCGGGGGTGAGCGTCCCGCCCGCGGCGCCACTGCCGATGGTGCCCGCCGTCGCGAACGCCTTCACCAGCGCCGTGACGGCGAGCATCCCGAGTGCGAGCGTGCCCGAGAAGGCCACCTGACCGAGCGCGCGGCCGTTGCCGAGGATCTCGGGGAAGACGATCGAGAGCGCCCCCACGATCGCGAATGCGATGGGCATGATCGCGAGGATCCGCCATCCTCGCGGCCGATGGTCGCCGGCGAAGTCGACGACCTTCACGAAGCCGAGCGCCGCGAAGCCGAGCACCGGGCCGGCGACCACCGCCCAGACCAGCAGCGAGGGGGTGACCGACAGCTGAGGGACGACGTAGAGCGGGTCGGCGGGAACCCCGATCCGGGCGACCAGGGTGGCGATCGCGGCCGTCGCCAACGCGGGCAGCACGGTCGCGAGGCTCAGCTCGGCGAGCAGGATCTCGATCGCGAAGACCGCACCGCCGAGCGGCACGTTGTAGACGGCGGCGAGCCCGGCGCCGGCCCCGCAGGCGACCAGGATGCGGCGCTCACGTGCCGTGAGGCCGGCCCGGTCGCTGAGCCACCCGCCGACCAGCGCCCCGAGCTCGCGCGGAGCGACCTCGCGCCCGACGGAGGCGCCGAGGCCGACGACCACGATCTGCAGCGTCGCGTTGAGCGCGGTGGTGAGAGCGGGCATCCGAGCCCCGTCGACGCCCCGTTCGACCGAGACCACCGGCCTGCCCCAGCGACGCAGCGCCCACCAGCCGAGCGCCCCTAGGACGCCCGCGACGCAGAGTGCGATGAGACGCCGCTGCGGTGACGAGGCGAGCACCCCGTCGAGGAAGGTGCCCGAGGAGTAGCCGTAGGCCAGGTGCTCGACCGCGTGCAGCACGAGGCTGACGAGCAGACCGCCGATGCCGCTCCCGACGCCGACCAGGATCGTGACGACGATCAGCCGCAGGATCCACGAGGGGCGATCACGCGACTCCACGGGCACGCTTCGATGCTATCGATCGCGGCAGGGCCGTCGATCGCCTCGGAGACCGAGGCCCGTTGCAGAGTGCGTGGTCGGGGTAACAGGATTTGAACCTGCGGCCTCGTCGTCCCGAACGACGCGCGCTACCAAACTGCGCCATACCCCGTCGTCGCCGGGAAGGCCCGGTGGCAACCTGTCCATGGTAGCCCACGGCGAGCGGGTGCGAGCACCGTGCGTTGCGGCATCCGGCCCGGTCAGTCGGCGGCGGTCAGCGTCATGACGACGGCTTCGGGCGGGCAGGCGAAGCGCACCGGTGCATAGATCGAGGTGCCGAGAGGTCTCTTGCGAGATCGGCCCCCGAGGGATACCTTCTACAAACACGAGCACTGCACAACTATTTAGACAAGGAGATTGGCATGAATCGGAAGGTCTTTGGGGGCATCGCCACTGCGGTGGTCGTGGTCGCGCTCAGCGGGATATCGGCTTCGCCCGCGTCTGCGTATTCCTCGATCACGAGCTACTGCCAATCTCATCTGTATCACAACCCTGACGGGAACGCGGCTGGACAGCCGACAACGGCTGTCCAGTGTGAGTTGCAGGCGGGGCCCGCGGTTGCCGGTGGGTACAGCGGGCCGGTCGACGGAGCGCTTGGGAAGAATAGCTGGAAGGGTATACAGCAGTTTCTCAAGAACAACGGCTGGTACTCGGGGCCGGCAGACGGGGTGCCTGGCCCCAATACTTACAACGGGCTAATCAAGTGGGGAAACACCAACCAATACGCCCCGAACGGTCAGAGGTCGCTCGACGGCAGCCTCGACGATGCAGACTGGCAGAACGTTGCTGACATCATGTGGTCCTGGTTCTACAGCGATTGACCTCATGAGAACATCGAGGAACCCCGCCTTAGACGGGTCCGATCGGGTGCGCTGATCTTGGCTCCTCGGGACGTTGCGATCGTTTGAGTTAGCGAAGACCTCCGGAACGAAGTGGGATACCGCATACTTCGTCAACCGGAGGTCCTCGTGACCCGCGTTAATGCGCCCGGAGGGGCGGCTTCGTCTGGCCCGGCTGTTCGTTGAGCGGTGGTCGGCTCGGCGCGGCGCGGAAACGGTTCCAATGCTCGCCCTCGGCGGTGTCGAAAGGTCGCCCGCTTCCGGGCCGGGAAGCCAATGTCGGATTGGTCGCCTCGACCTCACCGATCACCGTAGCGCAGCTCTCAGCACCTGGAGCGTCGGGTCATTGTGCTGAGCACTCTGACATCAAGAAGATCCGAACAGGCGACTATCCGGCCTGGCTCCATCAGTACAGTCACCGCTGACACTACCTCGGCATCGAGAGCTCGACGCAAGCAGCCCGCCTTCGCAGCCTCACGGGGAACTGCGACTAGTTCGGGGCTACCAGGGTTACGACGACGGCTTCGGGCGGGCAGGCGAAGCGCACCGGTGCATAGATCGAGGTGCCGATGCCGGCCGAGACCTCGAGAAAGGCGCCGCCGTGCGGCGTGCGCCAGACGCTCACGCCCTGTGCCTGCTCGCGGGGGATGTCGCAGTTGGTGACCAGCGCGGGGAGCCCGGGGATGCGCACCTGACCGCCGTGGGTGTGGCCGGCGAAGATCAGGTCGGCTCCCTGATTGACGAAGCTGTTGAGCACCCGCTGGTACGGAGCGTGGGTGACGCCGATGCCGAGCACCTGCCCGGTGCTGGACTCGTCCCACTCGACGTTCTCGCGCATCTCGTCGATCGCGCCGGGGAGGGTCGCGAGCCGATCCCAGCCGCGGTGGGCATCGCCGGTTCCGTAGAACTCGATCCGGGTGCCGCGGATCTCCATCGCGCGGGCCGTGTTGTTGAGATCGAGCCAGCCGAGCTCGTCCTCGAAGAAGAGCTCGAGCGCCGCCGTGTCGAGCTCGACCGACCGCTCGTGCCGGATCGACGGCGCCCTGAAGTAGCCGAACGGATTCTTGAGCACGGGGCCGAGGTAGTCGTTGGAGCCGTGCACGAACACGCCGGGGACGCCTTCGAACGGTTCCAGCGCCTCCTTGACGCAGATGAGGCCGTCCACGTGCCCGAGGTTGTCGCCGGTGTCGACGATCAGATCGGGTTCGTAGCGCACCAGCGACTGGATGAACGCCTGCTTCTCGGCCTGCCAGGGCGCCATGTGCAGGTCGCTCAGATGCAGAACCGTGAGCGGCCGGGCCCCCCGTGCCAGCACGGGCAGCACCTCGTGGCGCACCGTGAACCGCGTGCGTTCGACCAGTGCGCCCCACGCGAAGGCGCCGAGTCCCACCGCGGCCGCCACCCCGAGCGCGGTGGCGGCCCCGCGACCCGCACGGGTCATGGACAGGTGAGCTTCTTGACCGTCAAGGTCACCGCCGTCGACTTGCCCACGACGGCGCCCGCCGCCGGCGACTGCGTGACGATCGTGTCGATGTCCTTATCTCCCGGTTTCGCCACCACACAGCCGGGGCTGATATTGGTGAAGCCGGCCGATTGGAAGGCGGACTGACCCGCGGCGTACGTCATTCCCACGACGTTGGGTGCCGCGACCGCCTGGCCGTTGCTCGTATACACCGTGACGGTCGTTCCGCGGGTGACCGAAGCCCCCTCGCCTGGGCTGACCTTGGCGACGGTGCCGACTGGCTGATCGGAGTCGATCTGGCCGCCATCGGCATAGGTCAGCTCGGCGAGCTGGATGGCGGATTGAGCCGCCGCGGGCGTGCCGCCGATCAGACCGGTCGGCACAGTGGCCGGGATACCGTTCAGCAGCGATGCCGCGGGCGGTGGGAAGGCGTGGCCCGGGACCACTTTGTCGATCGCTTGTGCGATCGGCCTGAAGATGTATTGATTACGCAGGACGGCCGCCTGGATCCCGTTGACCTTGATATTGCGCAAGTTCTGCGTCCCCGAGATGTTCCCCACCCAGACCGCGGTTGCGGCCGACGTCGATGAGCCGACCATCCACGTGTGCCAGGCGTTGTCGGTAGTTCCTGTCTTGCCGATGTAGGCCGTGCCGTCGTTGGGGTTTGATTTGCCCGCGGTGCCGTTCGTGATGACGCCTCTCATCGCATATGCCGCCGTATTTGCAACATCGGGAGTCACCTTGTCGGACTGTCCGCAGTTCGCGTTCTGGCCCGGCAGCGAGTTGCCAGACGGGTCCACGACGCTGTCGATCAAGATCGGCTTGCAGAACACGCCCTGGTTGGCGATCGCCGCGTACGCGGCCGCCTGAGTGATGGGAGCGATGTTGTTCTCGCAACCGCCGATCACGCACGACGGACGCGTGAGCAGGTCCGACCCGTCCGCTGCGCCGTCGGCACGATGCACGCCGAGGGAGATCGCGATGTCGCGAATGCTGCACTGATCCACCTTGGTGGCCATCTGCAAGAACACCGAGTTGATCGACCCGGCGGTCGCGTTCATGATCGTTCGGACACCCTTTTCGTTCTCATCGTTGCGGAACACGTAGGGAGGGCCACCCCAGCCTCCGTTCGCGTCTGGGCAACTGTCCTGGAAGGCCGCGGGGTTGAGTTGACGTATGCCAGCGTCGAAGGACTCGTTGACCCCGTGGCCGGCGGCGAGGAAGGCCATGAGCGTATAGGGCTTGTAACTGGAGCCGGGCTGGAAGCCATGCGACCCGCCGTGCACGTAGTCGGCCGCGAAGTTCACTGAGGTCTTCGTGCTGTCTTTGTTGCCGGGAAGGTTGCTGTAGCCCTTGTTCTCGGCCATATCGAGGATGCGGCCGGTTCCGACTTGCACCGTGACGGCCGTTGCACCCAACTGGAAGCGCGTCTCCGTACTCGGCGCAGCCTGATTCACCACCGCTACGGCCGTGCGTTGAAGATCGGGATTGATCGAGACATACAGCTTGTAGCCGCCGCTCTTCCAGTTCGCCAGCTGACCGGTCTTGGTAGCGCCGAGCGAGGAGACCTCTCCGTTGTCGACCGAACGGATTGCGTAGTCGCAGATGAACTGGAATCCGTCTGCCGCATTCAGGCAACCATTGGTCGGCGTGTGGAGGTGGACGAACTTGTCGTCGACAGGAGTTGCGACCGCTTCTTTGTACTGCGATTCGGTGATGTAATGCTCGGCGAGCATGGCGAGGAGGATGACATTGCGACGGTTCTGATTTGCCTTGTAGTTCGCGGCCTTGTCGAGCCCGTTCTTGGTCGGGTTCTGCACTATCGCCACGAGGCTTGCCGCTTGCGCCACTGTGACGGTGCCTGCCGTCGCTCCGAAGTACTCCTGGGCCGCAGCCTGCACCCCGTAGGTGTTCGAGCCCATGCCAACGATGTTGAGATAGGCGGCGAGGATAGTCGCCTTGCTGTATTTCTTCTCCAGGCCGATCGCGTACTTCATCTCCTGGAGCTTGCGTCCGAGGTCGGGGTAGACCGCCGCGTTGATGTCCTTGAGACGCTGCTTATCGCTGACATTCGGCTCGTTGAACGCCTCCTGCACGCGGATGTTACGCACGAGCTGCATTGTGATCGTTGAGGCACCCGAAGCAGAGGTTCCTGCCACCTGTCCTACCGCGGCCCGAATAACGGACGGGACGTCAATGCCTCCATGGTCGTAGAAACGCCGGTCCTCGCCGGCGACCGCCGCGTACTTGAGGTTGTCACTCATCTCGTCGAGCGACACCTCATCGCGGTTCTGGTCGTAGACCGTGGCGATATGAAAGTCGGATCCGTCTGCGTTCTTGGCGAGGATCTCGTTCTGCTCGTGTTGCTGGCCGATGACCATGTACTCCGGCAGCGACTCGAAGATGCCGATGGTGTTATTGGCGGTCATACCGGTCACGGCGAGGGCGGGGGCGACCATCACGGTCACGAGGACTCCGGCGAGAGCGCTGAATCCGAGAGTGCCGATCACGGCCCCAAACAGACTGCTGGCCGTCTTTTTCTGGGCGGGCATAGGCTACAGGCTACGTTATCCGTCCCCGACGCAAGCTGAAGGATGCCCCACAATGCCCACCTGGGAGTACCTCACCACCCCCCTGATGATTCACAACACGGCGGCGATCCTGAACAACTGGGGCGCGCAGGGCTGGGAACTCGTGCAGGTCGTGACCGGGCCTGAGGGCGGACTCGTCGCCTACCTGAAGCGCCAGAAGGTCGCGGAATGAGCGCCGTCGAGGCTCGGCTGGCCGAGCTGGGACTCGCGCTCCCCGCGGTGGCGAAGCCCGTTGCGGCCTACGTTCCGGCCGTGGTCACCGGCAACCTCGTGTACACCTCAGGCCAGCTTCCGTTCGTCGACGGCGCTCTGGCCGCGACCGGCAAGTTCGGCGCGGGCATCGCCGCGGAGGACGGCGCGGCGCTCGCCCGCATCTGCGCGCTCAACGCGCTCGCGGCGGCCGAGAGCGCGATCGGATCGCTGGACCGGGTGACCCGGGTCGTCAAGGTCGTCGCGTTCGTCGCATCCACGCCTGACTTCACCGGGCAGCCGGCGATCGCCAACGGCGCCTCGGAACTGCTCGGGCAGGTGTTCGGCGAAGTCGGCCAGCACGCCCGCAGCGCCGTCGGCGTCGCGGTGCTGCCGCTGGACGCTCCGGTCGAGGTGGAGCTGATCCTCGAGTTCGCCTAGGCGAGGCCGCGACGCAGGTGCCCGCCGGCTACGCGGCCGGCGTGCCGCTGATGTTCACCAGCCAGGTGACGCCGAACTTGTCGACGAGCATGCCGAAGCTGTCGCCCCAGACGGCTTTGGCCAGCGGCATGGTGATGGTCGCGCCCTCGCTGAGTTTGTTCCAATAACCCCTCAGCTCGGCCTCATCGTCGCCGCTGAGCGACACCGAGAAGTTGTCGCCCGGGTGGTACTCCATGCGCGCCGGGGTGTCGGAGCCCATGAGCGTCAAGCCCGTGGCGCCGACGAGCTGCGAGTGCATCACGAGGTTGTCTTCGCTCGGGTCGGTGCTCGCGTTGAGCTCTTTGAAGGTGCTGACCGTCAGTTCGCCGCCGAGCACGGAATGGTAGAACTCCATCGCCTCGCGGGCGTTGTTGCGAAAGCCCAGATAAGGGTTGAGGGTCGTGGTCATCGTCGAACCGCCTTCCGTATCGGTGCCCCCATGGTGGCACGGGGCCTCCGACACCGGAAGGGGCTCGGATGCTGGGCGCTTTGCGAACAAACGACCGGAATGAACGATTCCGACAGGAACGAACGCGGGGGAGGATTGCGTAAGCCGAGGTTGTCGGCCAGGGCTTCGGGTACCGCGATCAGCTCTCCGACTTGCCCGCGGCATCCATCCGATCGCTGATGATCTGCATGACCGAGGTGTCGGCGAGCGTCGTGGTGTCGCCGATCGCGCGACCCTCAGCGACATCCTGCAAAAGTCGGCGCATGATCTTGCCCGAGCGGGTCTTGGGCAGCTCGGCGACGATGAAGATCTCACGCGGTCGGGCGATCGCCCCGATCGAGGTCGCCACATGTCCGCGCAGCACCGCGCTCGCCTGCTCGGGCGTGTGATCGGCCGCGTGCTCGGCGCGCAGGATCACGAAGGCGACGACCGCCTGGCCGGTGGTCTCGTCGTGGGCTCCCACGACCGCCGACTCGGCGACGATCGGATGCGACACCAGCGCCGACTCGATCTCGGCGGTCGACAGGCGGTGCCCCGACACGTTCATCACATCGTCGACCCGGCCGAGCAGCCACAGGTCGCCGTCCTCGTCGAGCCGGGCGCCGTCGCCGGCGAAGTACAGCGGCCCCCCGGGTGCGTCCGCGAACTTCTCCCAGTAGGTCTCGATGAAACGATCGTTGTCGCCCCAGATGCCGCGCGCCATCGACGGCCACGGCTGGGTGATGACGAGCAGGCCGCCCGAGCCCTTCTCGACCGGCGACCCGTCGTCGTTGACGACCGCGAGCTCGATGCCGGGGATCGGCGTCTGCGCGCTGCCGGGCTTGAGCGAGGTGATGCCGGGCAGCGGGCTGACCATGATCGCCCCGGTCTCGGTCTGCCACCAGGTGTCGACGATCGGGGCGTGGCCGCCGCCGATGACCTCGCGGTACCAGATCCACGCCTCGGGGTTGATCGGCTCGCCCACGCTGCCGAGCACCCGGATGCTCGACAGGTCGAAGGCATCCGGGATCTCCCGCCCGAGCTTCATGAACGAGCGGATCGCGGTGGGCGCCGTGTAGAAGATCGACACCTTGTACTTCTCGATCAGCTCCCACCAGCGACCCGGATGCGGGGTGTCGGGTGTGCCCTCGTAGAGCACCTGGGTGGCGCCGTTGGCGAGCGGGCCGTAGACGACGTAGCTGTGACCGGTGATCCAGCCGACATCCGCCGTGCACCAGTAGACATCGGTCTCGGGGTGCAGGTCGAAGACGTTCTTGTGGGTGTACGCGACCTGGGTCAGGTAGCCCCCGCTGCTGTGCAGGATGCCCTTCGGCTTGCCGGTCGTGCCGCTGGTGTAGAGGATGAACAGCGGGTTCTCGGACTCGAACGCCTCGGCTTCGTGCTCGGCGTCGGCTGTGCCGACCGCCTCGTGCCACCACAGGTCGCGGCCCTCGGTCCATTCGACGTCGTTCTCGCCGCGCCTGACCACGAGCACGTGCTCGACCGTCGTCCCCTCGACGGCGGCGTCGACGGTCGCCTTGAGCGGGAACACCTTGCCCTTGCGCCACCCGCCGTCGGCCGTGATGACGAGCTTGGCCTGCGCGTCATCGATGCGTGCGCGCAGGGAGTCGGCGCTGAATCCGCCGAACACGACGGAGTGGATCGCGCCGAGGCGGGCGATCGCGAGCATCGCGATGACGGCCTCGGGCACGACGGGGAGGTAGAGGGCGATGCGGTCGCCGCGCACGACGCCCAGCGCGGCGAGGGCGTTGGCCGCCTTCTTGACCTCGGCGGTCAGCTCGGCGTAGGTCAGGGAGCGGCTGTCGCCGGGCTCGCCCTCCCAGTGCAGGGCGACGCGATCGCCGTTGCCGGCCAGAACGTGCCGGTCGAGGCAGTTGTACGCCACATTGAGGCGACCGTCGGCGAACCATTTGGCGAACGGCGGGTTCGACCAGTCGAGCACCTCGGTGAAGGGCTGATGCCAGTGCAGCAGCTCTCGGGCCTGGTCGCCCCAGAAGCCGAGACGATCGGATGCCGCGGCCGCCGCGAGCGCGGGGGTCGCGACCGCGTTCGCCACGAACTCGGGGCTGGGCGGGAAGCGGCGGGACTCGTGGAGCAGGCTGTCAATCGAGTTCATGGACGTCGTCATCCTCTGTCGACTCGCGACCGTGCCTGGAAGTCGCGCGGGGTGTGCTGGTGGACGCTTCCGATCCTATCGCCGGTGCTCAGACACTCGGAACAGCCGCCCGGAACCCGGGTCATCGGGCGTCACGGAGGGGGGTCCTGAGGCCTCCCGACGTCGAATTCCGGTCCGATTTGTGGCCTCTGTGACTCGTGTGATTGGCGGTGCGGAGTCGCGGTATTCGCTTGGTTGCGGTGTCCTCCTTTTGGAGTACACTCGCAAATATCCGAGCGCAATCTCGGCTTGCAACGCGCGTGATTCCCCCCAATCCAGCGTTGCTGTGGCGGCGCCCGTTCCCCCCAATGGGCGCCGCCCCTCTCTTTAACGGCGTCACCGAGATCGTCTCGACGCTGCCTGTCACGGGCCTGTCACCGTGCCCGCCCGACCGCGCCGACCGCGCCGCCGTGCATCCCGTCCTCCACCGAGCGCCCTCGGGTGAGATGCGCCCCTCTTGGCAGGGATCCACCCCGCCCGCGCGGACCATCCGGGACCGTGGAGGAGTGACGACGTCAAAGTTCGCACCGGCGTTCGCTGCGGGGATTCCCGCCGACGGCGAGGCGCGTCTCGGCGCCGCGGGGCCCGGTGCACGAGCCCGCCACACCGGGGTACAGCGGGGCGGGCCCGAGTTCGGGGTGCTCGCACCGCTCGTGTCCGACCCGCAGGCGAGCGATGTGTTCGTCAACCCGGACGGAACCGTCTGGCACGATCGCGGGGGCGGGGTGGCCACGCAGGCGGGCATTCGGATCCCGGCAGACGAAGCGCGCGACCTCGCGGTGCGCCTCGTGGCTCTCGGGGGCCGTCATGTCGACGAGGCCACACCGTGCGTGGACGTCCGGTTGGGTGCCGGGGTACGGGTGCACGTCGTCCTGGCCCCTGTGGCGTCGGGCGGCCCGGCTATCTCGATCCGGCTGCAGCAGCTGGAGCCGATCGGGATCGACCGGCTCATCGCGGACTCGTTCTTCTCGGCCGTCGCCGTCGACGACGTGCTCGAGCTGGTGCGCCGTCGCGCCAATCTGCTGATCACGGGTGCGGGCGGCAGCGGCAAGACGACGCTGCTGGGCGCCCTGCTGTCTCGCGCCGCGCCGGAGGAGCGGATCGTGGTGCTCGAAGACGTCGCGGAGCTGCGGATCGCGCACCCCCATGTCGTCGCGCTCGAGGCGCGTCAAGCGAACCTCGACGGGGCGGGCGCCATCGGCCTCGACCGCCTGGTGCGCGAGGCGTTGCGCATGCGGCCCGATCGCCTGGTGATCGGCGAATGCCGCGGCGCCGAGGTGCGCGAGTTGCTGGCCGCCCTCAACACCGGCCACGACGGGGGAGCGGGCACGCTGCACGCCAACTCGCTCGCTGACGTGCCCGCCCGGCTCGAGGCGCTTGCCGCGCTCGCGGCCCTCTCGATCGATGCCATGGCGCGACAGGCGGTGAGCGCGTTCGACGCGGTGCTGCACATCGAGCGGTCGGCGAACGGTCGCAGGCTCGCGGCCGTCGGCCGCCTCGAGTTGGATCGTCGCGGGCGGCTGGCGGTCACGACATGAGCCGTGCGGTGCGGGGCGTCGCACGTTTCGACGTGGTCGCCGGCCTCGCGCAGCGTCTGGGCGTGCTGCTGGATGCCGGCATCGCCCCGGTGTCGGCCTGGGGCCATGCCGCCGCCGGCTCCGGCTCGCCGGTTGCGGCGGCGATCGTGGAGCGTGGTGGGGTCGGACGCGACATCGCCGAGCACGTGCTCGAGGCCCGCGAGCTCGCCCCGGCGGCCGAGCGCTCGGCGTGGTCGGCTCTCGGCGCCGCCTGGTGGGTCGCGGTCGAGTCCGGCGCGCCGCTCGCGCCCACCCTCCGGCGATTCGCCGAGATGCTGCGCTCGCTCGCCCAGTCCGCGCGCGATGTCGAAGTCGCTCTCGCCGGTCCGCTCGCCACGAGCCGCATCGTTCTCGCGCTTCCCGCAGTCGGTCTTCTCTTCGGCGCCCTGCTCGGCTTCGATGCGCTGCGCGTGCTGGTGACCACCGCGGCCGGCTGGATCACCGGAGCGATCGGTCTCGCGTTCATCGCCGTCGGATTCCGCTGGAACGGTCGGCTGGTGGCCGGGGCGCGGGCGGTGGACGCCACCCCCGGGCTGGCGCTTGAGCTGCTCGCGATCGCGGTCTCGGGCGGCGCCTCGATCGATCGCTCGCGACAGCTGGTGGAGCTCGCGCTCGCCGAGGGGCAGTTGCCTCCGCTCGGCGCGGAGGCCGACGCGGTCCTCGCCTTCGCGCGCGCGGCAGGCGTTCCCGCCGCCGCCATGCTGCATGCCGAGGCCGAAGAACTGCGGCGTTCGGCCCGCAGCACCGCCCAACGCCGGGCGGCCGAACTCGGCACCCGTCTGCTGCTTCCGCTCGGGCTCTGCATCCTGCCCGCCTTCATCATGCTCGGGGTCGCGCCGGTCCTGCTCGCGATCGTGTCGTCCACCGCGTCGGGGTGGTGATCCTCCCGACGTTCTGCCCATTCCGCCCGCCCCATCGCGCCGCTACTGTGTCGGTCATGCGCACCCGCCGAGCGCCTGCCGTCGTCATCGCGGCGTTCTGCTGTGCCGTGCTCACCGGATGCGTCGGGTCGGTCGGCGGTGCGCCGTCGGACCCGCGGTCCGGCGGCGGCCTTGCCTACGGCCTGGCCCCGCAACCCGACAAGGGGACCACCTTCCAAGCCGATGTCGTTCTCGTCGACGGTGGGGCGTCATCCGTCCGCTCCGTCACGGCCGACGGCCTCACTTGGACCCTCTCACCCTCGGCGGGTGGGATCTCGGATCTCAAGCCGGGCCGGGTGATGTTCCTCACCGACCGCGGCGTCGGCCGCGTCGTGGCGGTTCGCACGACGTCGGCGGGCGTCGCGGTCACGATCGGGCCGGTGGATCTGACCGGAGTCATCCGGGATGGCGACTTCGCGTCGCAGGGAGCCGTGCCGATCACGAATCCGGTCGTGCACTCGGCGGCCGGGGCCTTCTGGGCCGACCCGGAGTTGCAGCGGCAGGCCGGTGTTGCGCAGGGTACCGGCGCGGATCTGCCGGCCGTCGCCACGCGCGGATCGGCGAGCGCGGGCCTGCCCCGCCCGCCGTCGCCCGCGGCGATCGTGGCGGATACCGTCAAGGCCACGACCGGCAGCTTCAACCTGACCGGCAGTTGCTGCGGGAACGGCCCCGGGGTCTCTTTGGCCTACGACAAGAACGGTCTCTCGATGGCCGGACGCGTCGCCCTCGACATGGAGCGCCCGACCGCCGACTTCGCGCTGAAGATCTCGGGCGGCACCGCGAGCGCCGCCGCCCTCACCGTGCGGGGCGCCGCCGGCATCTCGGCCAAGCTGAGCGCCACCGCGCAGCCGAACGCGGCGATCCACGGCTTCAGTCCGCCCCTCGGCATGGATTTCGATTTCAGCGTCCCGGTGGGCGTCTTCTTCGGGGTCCCCCTGAATCTGGTCGTGTCACAGCGGTTCACCATGGAGGTGAACATCCCCGGGCAGGCCCATCTCGATGCGGTGGGCAAGATCAAACTCGGATCGAGCCTGGGCTTTCGCTATGCGGACAAGAAGTTCTCGAACACGACCTCGGCGAGCCTCGACACCTCGGCGTCGCTCACCGCGACCAACTCGATCGCGGTGGGGATCAGCTACGCGGCCTTCGACTACAACGTGCGGTTCACCGTGGGGCTGGGCTACCTGGGGTTCGTGGCCGGGGTCTACCTCGCACTCGGTGCCCACGTGCTCGCGACGGTCGGCGCGCCGATCGGATTCAACGTCGCGCAGGGCGCTCAGGATCCGATCGAGCACTGCAAGAGCGTGCAGGGCGAACTCTGGGCGGACTACGGCGTCGGCTATACGATCCCCACTCCGGTGGCCACGCTGGTCAACTACTTCCTCGAAGCGTTCCACTCCACCCCGATCTCGACCTCGGGCGGGCTGTCGCACGGGTGGACTCCCGTGTTCCCCCCGAAGTACGAGGTGTTCCCCCAGTCCGGGTTCTGCGTCAAGAAATGAGGATCGCCGTGTTCCCTCTCCCGTTCCGCGCCCTCGCCACGGTGCCGGTGCTGGCCGTCGCCGTCCTGCTCGTCTCGTGCTCCGCCTCCCCGAAGCTGCCGGCGAACGCCGGCGACGCGGGCGCCGTGAACCCCTCGGCGACCCCGTCATCGGCTCGCCCGGTCGACGTCACCAAGCTCGACGCCTGCACGATCCTCATGCAGGCGGATGCCGAGACTCTGATCGGCACGAAACTGACCGAGCCGCAGCGCGCCTCCAACTCGGACGTCGCCAGCTGCACCTACCCCGGCGATCCCAACGGGCCGACGGCGCAGGTCGAGATCTACATCGGCGATGGTGCCAAGCAGCAACTCGATATCGACAAGGACAAGCTGCAGCACGCCTTCACCCAGCCGGCCGGTCTCGGAGACGAGGCCTGGCAGGAGGACGGGATGATCTGGGCGCGTACCGGCTCCACCTGGGTCTCGATCCGGATCGTCACCCTCGACGACGCGGCCGGCTTCGTGGTCCCGCTGCAGACCGCGATGGCGACAGCCCTCGGCCGGCTCTAGACGCATCCGCGCCTACCGCGCCTCCTCGTCCACCGGCGGCGGCCCGGCGCTCCGATCCACGGGCTCGGTGGGGGAAGGCCAGGCCGTGCGATGCGGCCATGAGACTGGAATCAGCTCGTGCCACGACCCCGCGATGCGGGAGGGGAGAGGCATGATGAGGTCGATCAGACCGATGCGCGGCGCCCTGCGCGATGACACGGGCGCCGCCACGGCGGAGTACGCGATCACGATCATGGCGGCGGTCGGATTCGCCGGACTGCTCGTGGTGATCCTTCGATCGGGCGAGGTGCAGGGCATCCTCACCGATCTCGTTCACCGGGCCCTCACCGTCGCGGGGTGACGCGAATGCGCGCTCGCGCGGCGAGATCACGGCTGGGGCCCCGAGACGAGCGCGGCAGCGTGGTCGCCGAGTTCGCGATCGCCCTGCCCGCCGTGCTGCTCGTGCTCGCGATGGTGCTCGGCGGGGTGCAGCTCGGAGTCCTCCAGGTGCGATTGCAGGATGCCGCCGCCGATGCCGCCCGCACTCTCGGGCGCGGCGACGGCGCGGCCGCCCTCTCGGTACGCCTCGCCCGTCAGGTTCCTTCTGCTCGATGGAGCAGCTCGCGCACCGGCGAGCTGGTCTGCGTGCAGCTGACCTCGTCGGCCGGGGGAGTCGCCGACCGGCTCGGCCTGTCGGCATCGGCATCGAGCTGTGCCGTCGCGGAGGGGTGAGTCGCAGGTGCCTCGCGCCGATCGGGACACCTGGCGGGAAGACCGAGGCTCGGGCTCCGTGCTCGCGGTCGCGATCCTCGCCGTCGTGGTGATGTTCGGGGTGTTCGGGGTCGGCGTGGCGGCCGCCATGACCGCCCGGCAGCGGGTGATCGGCGCGGCCGACCTGGCGGCCCTCGGGGCGGCGGATGCGGCATCCGGAGCGATCGCCGGGGCGCCGTGCGAGGTCGCCGAGCGGGTCGCGCGCGGCAACGCGAGCCGCCTCGCGGCCTGCGACATCGATGGCCTCATCGTGACGGTGACCGTCGTCGGAGCGTTCGCGGGCATGCCGATCGAGGCCCGCTCGAGGGCGGGTCCGCCGCCCTGATCCGTCACCGACGGGCCCCGGCCGCCCGAGCAGACACCAGGTGCGACTGTGTATGGTGTCGCACGGATGGAAGGGGACGAAGTGTCCGGCACCAAGAAGCTGGTGATCGTCGAATCACCGGCGAAGGCCAAGACCATCGCCCAGTACCTCGGCGATGGCTACGAGGTTCAGGCCTCGGTCGGGCACATTCGCGACCTCATCGAGCCCAAGAACCTCCCGCCCGAGCTGAAGACCGGCTCCATCGGCAAGTTCTCGGTCGACGTCGACAACGGCTTCACTCCTTATTACGTGGTGAGCGACGCGAAGAAGAAGACCGTCGCCGACCTCAAGCGCGCACTCAAAGACGCCGACGAGCTCTACCTCGCCACTGATGAGGACCGCGAGGGCGAGGCCATCGCCTGGCACCTGCTCGAGGTGCTCAAGCCGAAGGTCCCCGTGAAGCGCATGGTGTTCCACGAGATCACCAAGGAGGCGATCCAGCGCGCGCAAGACAACCCGCGCGAGCTCGACACCGCCCTCGTCGATGCACAGGAGACCCGCCGCATCCTCGACCGTCTCTACGGCTTCGAGGTCTCGCCGGTGCTCTGGCGCAAGGTCGGCCCCGGGCTGTCGGCCGGCCGCGTTCAGTCCGCCGCGACACGTCTCGTCGTCGATCGCGAGCGCGAGCGTCTGGCGTTCGTCTCGGCGAGCTACTGGGATTTGACGGCGGCCCTCGGGCCCCAGGGTGAGACCGCCCGATTCGACGCCAGGCTGGCCCGCCTCGACGGACGCCGGGTGGCATCCGGCCGCGACTTCGACGACCGCGGTGTGCTCGGCGGCGAGGCGATCGCGCTCGACGAGGCCGCGGCGGAGCGGCTCGCCGCGGCACTGCGGCTCGACTCCACGAGTTTCACGGTCACGAGCGTCGAATCCAAGCCGTACACGCGCCGCCCTGCGGCGCCGTTCACGACCTCGACCCTGCAGCAGGAGGCGGCCCGCAAGCTGCGCTTCTCGGCGCGCCAGACCATGAGCGTCGCGCAGGGGCTCTACGAGAACGGCTACATCACCTATATGCGCACCGACTCGTCGACGCTGTCGCAGCAGGCGATCGACGCGGCGCGCAGTCAGGCCGCCAAGCTCTATGGTGCCGAGACGGTTCCCGACAAGCCGCGCGTCTACGCGAGCAAGTCGAAGAACGCGCAGGAGGCGCACGAGGCCGTGCGCCCGGCCGGCGACGTGTTCAAGACGCCGTCGGAGCTGTCGAGCGTGCTGCGCGGAAACGACTTCAAGCTCTACGAGCTGATCTGGAAGCGCACGGTCGCCTCGCAGATGGCCGACGCGCGCGGCTCGACGGCATCCGTGGCGATCACCGGCGCGACGGTGGATGCCGGCACCGCCGAGTTCACGGCATCCGGGACCGTCATCACCTTCCGCGGCTTCCTCTCGGCCTACGAGGAGGGCCGCGACGAGACCCGCAACGCCGAGGAGGCCGATACCTCACTGCCGCCCCTTACCGAGGGCCAGGTGCTTGCGCTCGATGCGGTCGAGGCCAAGGGCCACGAGACCAGCCCGCCGCCGCGCTACACCGAGGCGAGCCTGGTGAAGACCCTCGAAGAGCTGGGGATCGGGCGCCCGTCCACGTACGCGAGCATCATCTCGACCATCATCGATCGCGGCTACGTGACCCCGCGCGGGTCGGCGCTCGTGCCCAACTGGATCGCGTTCAGCGTGGTCCGCCTGCTCGAGGAGTACTTCGGCGATCTCGTCGAATACGACTTCACGGCCGAGATGGAGGACGACCTCGACCGCATCGCCGACGGGGAAGCCGATCGGGTCGGCTGGCTCACCGAGTTCTACTTCGGCAGCGACAAGCACCGCGGGCTGCGCAAGGTGATCGACAACCTCGGCGAGATCGATGCGCGATCGATCAACTCGATCCGCATCTCCGACGACATCACGCTGCGGATCGGGAAGTACGGCCCGTACCTCGAGGTGCCGCAGGGCGAGGGCGAGCCGCCGCGCCGGGTCAACGTGCCCGAAGACCTCGCGCCCGACGAGTTGACCCCGGCCAAGGCCCAGGAGCTCATCGACGCTCCCGTCAACACCGACCGGGAGCTCGGCGTCAACCCGGTCAACGGCAAGACGGTCGTGGCGAAGGACGGCCGCTACGGCCCCTATGTGACCGAGCTGGAACCCGAGGCGGAGGCCGCCGAGGCCGCCGCCGGGGCTACCGTCGAATCCGCCGCCGAGACGGTGCACCAGGTCGATCCGGCCACCGGC
Organism: Lysinimonas soli; assembly: GCF_042655435.1. Lineage (NCBI taxonomy): Bacteria > Bacillati > Actinomycetota > Actinomycetes > Micrococcales > Microbacteriaceae > Lysinimonas > Lysinimonas soli. The sequence continues at coordinate 127,954 of NZ_JBHSMG010000005.1, read as the reverse complement.
GAGGTCGTCGAGACCGTCGAGAAGCCTGCGCCGAAGAAGAAGGTCGTCAAGAAGAAGGCGCCCGCCGCGCCGAAGCCGCGCACCGCATCCCTGTTCAAGAGCATGGACCCGGCGACGATCGACCTGGCGACGGCCCTCAAGCTGCTCGACCTGCCGCGCGTGGTGGGTCAGGATCCCGAGACCGGGGTCGACATCACCGCGCAGAACGGCCGCTTCGGTCCCTACTTGAAGAAGGGCACCGACAGTCGCTCGCTCGACAGCGAAGACCAGATCTTCGAGATCGAGCTGCCGGCCGCACTCGAGATCTTCGCGCAGCCGAAGTACGGCGCGCGTCGACCGTCGAGCTCGCTGAAGGAGTTCGAGGCCGACCCGGTCAGCGGCAAGCTCATCAAGGTCCGCGATGGTCGCTTCGGTCCGTACGTGACCGACGGCGAGACGAACGCGACGATCCCGCGCGGCGAAGAGGTCGAGGCCCTCGACTTCGAGCGCGCCGTGCAGCTGCTCGCCGACAAGCGGGCGAAGGGTCCGGCCAAGCCGAAGAGCACCCGCACGGCCGCCGCCCGGCGCACGCCCGCCAAGAAGCGCTGAGCCGGTGCCGAGCGGCGAGGGCCCCCGATGAGCACCCGGCCCGGTCTGTTCCTGACCTTCGAGGGCGGCGACGGCACGGGCAAGTCGACGCAGGCCGCCCTGCTCGAGCAGTGGCTGGTCGCGCAGGGCCGAACCGTCGTGCGCACCCGGGAACCCGGGGGAACGGATGTCGGCGACGAGATCCGCGAGATCGTGCTGCACCGACGTGGTCACATCGCCCCCCGCGCCGAGGCCCTGCTCTACGCGGCGGATCGCGCGCACCACGTCGCGACCGTCGTGCGCCCGGCGCTGGCCCGCGGCGAGATCGTGCTGCAGGACCGCTACCTCGACTCCTCGGTCGCGTACCAGGGAGTCGGTCGCGAGCTGGATGCCGCCGAGGTGCGCGAGCTGTCGCTGTGGGCCGCCGAGGGCCTGCTGCCCGCCATGACCGTGCTGCTCGACCTCGACGTCGCGATCGGCCGCAGCAGACTCGACGAGTCCCGGACCCGCTACGACCGGCTCGAGGCCGAGGCCGCCGAGTTCCACAGCCGCGTGCGCGAGGCGTACCTGTCGCTCGCGGCCGATGAGCCCGACCGCTTCCTGGTGCTCGACGCCAGCCGTCCCATCGACGAGCTCGCCCTGGTCATTCGCGGCCGGGTGTCAGCGCTGCTCCAATAAGGTAGCGAGCGGGGGCGACCGCGCTCGTCCCGTGGAGCGTCTGCGCCGCGGAGGCGGCGGCACAGAAAGGGACACAGCCGGCGATGAGTTGGGACGACCTGATCGGGCAGACCGAGGCGATCTCGACGATGCGCGCGGCGGCCGAGGGCGACGGCCTGACCCATTCCTGGCTCATCACGGGGCCGCCCGGCTCCGGACGCTCGACGCTGGCCTACGCGTTCGCGGCCGCCCTGCTGGCCAGGCCCGGCGACGAGCAGGCGACCGAGGCGCAGGTGGTGGCGCGCACGCATCCGGATCTCGGGGTGCTGAGCACGGAACGCGTGCTCATCTCGATCGACGAGGTGCGTCAGCTCGTCGCGTCGAGCCAGTTCTCTCCGTCGGTCGGCCGCTATCGGGTCATGGTGATCGAAGACGCCGACCGGATGACGGAGCGCACCTCGAACGTGCTCCTCAAGGCCCTCGAGGAGCCGCCGCCGCGCACCGTGTGGATCCTGTGCGCCCCGAGCGAGGCGGATCTGATCCCCACCATCCGCTCCCGCGTGCGCAGCGTGCGGCTGCGGGTCCCGAGTGTCGACGACGTCGCCGCGCTCATCTCGCGGCGCGACGGGGTCAGCCTGCCCGAGGCCACCCGTGCGGCCCGCGAGGCGCAGTCCCACATCGGCATGGCCCACCGGCTTGCCACGAACGAGCAGGCCCGCGCGCGACGCAAGCGCACGCTCGAGCTGGCGCTCGGCATCCGGTCGGTCTCGGGGGCCGTGCTCGCCGCGGCCGAGTTGCTCGAGGTGGCGGGCGACGACGCGAAGGCGATCACCGAGGAACGCGATGCCGAGGAGCGCGAGAGCGCGCTGCGCTCACTCGGAATCGACCCGGGAGGAACGATCCCCCCGGCGCTCCGCGCGCAACTGCGCAACCTCGAAGACGACCAGAAGCGGCGCGCGACGCGCAGCCTGCGCGATGGGCTGGACCGCATCCTGGTCGATTTGCTGTCGCTGTACCGCGACATCCTGATGCTGCAGCTCGGGGTCGAGGTCGAACCGGTGAACCTCGCGATCTACTCCGAGCTCGCTGCCGCCGCCCGCGCCGCGACTCCGGCGCGCACCCTGAGCACGCTCGACGCGATCACCGAAGCGCGACTGCGCATCGAGGGCAACGTGGCGCCCGCGCTCGCGCTGGAAGCCGTACTCGTGAGCGCCGTGCGCACCCCCGAGACTCTCAGCACCCCGTCCGGAAGGGACCGCCCGTGATCCGCTCCTCCCGCCCCACCCGTCGCCTGATCGGCGCCGTCGCGACCGTCGCGGTCGTGACCCTGCTGCTCAGCGGGTGCGTCTCGTGGTTCCGCGCCCCGACAGCGACGAGTTCGACGTCGACCCCGACGGGCGAGAAGGTGGCCGCCGACCTCCAGTCGTTCTATTCGCAGGTGCTGACGTGGAAGAGCTGTTCCGGCAGCTTCCAGTGCGCCACGGTGACCGCGCCGATGACCTGGAAGACCCCGGGGCAGGCCTCGATCAAGCTGGCGCTGATCCGCAAGCAGGCCACCGGGACCAAGCTGGGATCTCTGCTCGTGAACCCGGGCGGCCCGGGGGCATCGGGTGTCGACTTCGTTCGCGACAACCTCGACTACGCCACCGACAAGACCCTGCAGGCCAACTACGACATCGTCGGCTTCGACCCGCGCGGCGTCGGGCGGTCGAGCGCCGTCAACTGCGGCGGTGCCACCGTGCTCGACCACTACAACTACGACATCGTGCCGGGGCAGGTGGGGTCGGATGCCTGGATCGCCAACCTCGAGCAGGAGAACGCGGCGTTCGGCGCCGACTGCCTGAAGGGCACGGGCGCGTTGCTCCAGTACGTCGACACCGTGAGCGCCGCGCGCGACCTCGACCTGCTGCGCGCCGTACTCGGCGACACGAAGCTCAACTACCTCGGCTACTCCTACGGCACCTTCCTCGGCGCCACCTACGCCGAGCTGTACCCGACGAAGACTGGACGCCTCGTGCTCGACGGCGCGCTCGACCCCGCGACGACCGACTTCGAGGTGACCGACGTGCAGGCGAAGGGCTTCGAGAGCGCCTTCCGCGCCTACCTGAAGAACTGCATCGGGCAGAAGGACTGTCCGTTCCACGGCACCGTCGATCAGGCGATGACCGAGACCGGCCAGATCCTCGATCAGCTGGAGGCCAGCCCGCTGCGCAACTCCGACGGACGCCTGCTCGGCGCCAACACGATGTTCGTGGCGATCATCCTGCCGCTGTACAGCAAAGACAACTGGCCCTACCTGAACACGCTCTTCAGCGAGGTGCGCAAGGGCGTCACGACGACGGCGTTCGCACTGGCCGACAGCTACAACGACCGGTCGCAGAACGGCTCGTACAACTCGAACTCGACCGAGGCGTTCGTCTCGATCAACTGTCTCGACTACGCGAGCGACAGCTCGATCGCGTCGATGCGCACCGAGGCCGCTCAGCTCGCGAAGGATGCGCCGATCTTCGGCCCGCGGATGGCCTACGGCGGCACCAGCTGCGCGAAGTGGCCGTTCCAGTCCACCCGGGTACGTGGTCCGATCGAGGCGAAGGGCTCGGGCGACATCCTCGTGGTGGGCACGACGAACGACCCGGCGACGCCGTACGTGTGGGCCAAGAACCTGGCGGGTGAACTCGACCGCGGCCACCTCGTCACCTACCACGGAGAGGGCCACACGGCCTACAACAAGTCGAATTCGTGCGTCAACAACACCGTCGACGACTACTTCGTCAAGGGAACCGTGCCCTCGAAGGATCCCGAGTGCTGACCGCCACCGGATGACGCGGCAGAAACTTGCAGTCCATGCAACAATAGAACCATGACGGATGTCGCGACCGAACCCGGGCTGCGTGAGCGCAAGCGCCTGGCGACCCGTCGTGCGATCCTCGTGGCGGCCCTGCGCCTCGTGGCCGAACGTGGACTCGAGAACGTCACCGTCGATGAGATCAGCCGCGTGGCCGATATCTCGCCGCGAACCTTCTTCAACTACTTCCCCTCCAAAGAGGAGGCGCTGGTCGGCGAGGGTCCCACGTTGCCTTCCGATGAGGCGATCGAGCAGTTCGTCTCCAGAGGCACGGGCGATGTCATCCGCGATCTCGGCACGATGTTCATGTCGACCGCCGAGCTGGCCTTCAGCGACCTCGAGCTGATCCGTTTGCGCAAGAGCGTGGTCTCGACGCATCCCGAGTTGTCGGCAATGCGGATGCAGTCGTTCCGTGCCTTCGAAGAGCAGCTGGTCTCGGTCGTGCAACGCCGCCTCGCGCACGACGACCCGAGCCTGGCCCTCGATCCGGAACGGCTGCACAGCCGGGCGCAGTTGACCATGATGGTCGGGTTGGCGGCGGTGCACCACGCCTGGCGCCGCTGGGCCGAAAGCGCGAGCGACGGCGACTCGATGCTCGAGCGGCTGCGCGACTCGTTCGACGAGCTGCACGTCGTGCTCGGCACGCTCGTCCCGCGCTGAGCCGGGCCGGGCCTGCGCGGCATCCGGCAACCGCTCGGACCGCACGGCATCTTCGCCGCGCCAATCGGATATGCGCCGATCGGTTATGCTTTTCCCCGGCGCCGATCCGTTCGGCTCCCGCCGCCTTAGCTCAGTTGGTAGAGCGATTCACTCGTAATGAATAGGTCGAGAGTTCGATTCTCTCAGGTGGCTCCACTGAAGATGTGTTACGTCGCCTGATTGGTGCCGTTTGGCATTCGGGTGATGGGTGATTCTCCCTGGGTTTGGTTCCTAGGGTTTTCCGTGGCTGGCGGTTGCCAGGCTCGGTGATTCGAGGTCAGCGTAGTGCTGCGCCTCGACTTCTTCTGGGGTGCGGTAGTTCAGTTCGCCGTGGAGGCGTTCGTTGTTCCACCACCAGACCCATTCCAGCGTCGCGAGTTCGACCTGTTCGACGGTTCGCCAGGGGCCGCGGCGGCGGATCAGTTCGGTCTTGTAGAGACCGTTGACGGCCTCGGCGAGAGCGTTGTCGTAGCTGTCGCCGACGGTTCCGGTCGAGGGGGTCGCGCTGAGTTCGACGATCCGATCCGTGTAGACCAGCGACATGTAGTTCGATCCGTGGTCGGAGTGGTGCGTCAGCCCGGTCAGGTCCCCGCCGGCAGCGAATGCCGCCATGTCGAGGGCCTGCAACGGCAGGATGTCCGCTTTCAGGGTCGAGGCGACGTTGAAGCCCACGATCTTGCGGGAGAACACATCGGTGACGAACGCGACGTAGGCGAACCCGGACCAGGTGCGGACGTAGGTGATGTCCGCGACCCAGAGCCGGCAAGGAGCGTCGGCAACGAAACGCCGCTCCACCAGATCGGTGGGCCGCATGCCGGCCGGATCTGCGTGGGTGGTGAACACCTTCGTGCCCCGTTTCACACCGCGAAGGCCCAGATCCCGCATGATTCGGCCGGTTTGATCCCGGCCGAGCAACCATCCTTTCCGCAACATGGCGCGGTGCATCTTCCGGACCCCGTAGACGCCGTAGTTCGCCTTGTGCAGCCGGGCGATCTCGGTCCCGAGCAGCTCGTCCGAGCGGCGCCTCGCTGACGGCGGGCGCGTCTTCGCCGCGCGATAGCCGCGAGCCGTGATGAACCCACTGTCCGTCGTGTTCAGCACACGGCAGGTGGCCTCGACCCCGAAACGGTCCTTCACCAGATCGATGAAAGCGATCATCTCGCCGTGGGGCGGTCGAGTTCCGCGGCGAAAAAAGCCGACGCAGCCTTCAAGATCTCGTTCGCGCGCCGCAGCTCCGCGTTCTCCTTCTTCAACCGCCGCAACTCGGCATGCTCGAGAGTAGTCATCCCGGGCCGCTCACCCGCATCGATCTCCGACGACCGGCGCCACTTGCGCAGCGCCTCAGTGCTCACACCGAGCGTGGACGCGACCTGACGGATCGCTTCGAACTCCGTCTCGTAATCGGGCGGGGCCTCGTTCAACAGCCGCAACGCGCGCCGCCTGAACTCCGGCGGATACTGACGTGGCATAGCTCCATCCTCCTAAACGAAGCGGAACCAAACCCAGGGCGAATCACGTGGGGAGACGGCAGTTGTCTGGCTGGGCTCGACCAGTCGTTGACCTTGGTGTCGCTTGGAGAGCGGCGAGGCGGGTGTCCTTCAGCGACCGCTGCGGGCGAGTAGGTTGACTCTGTCGCCTGCTTTCAGCACGATGTCGGCGTCCGGGACTCCGATTCGATTTCCACGCACGAACGACACCGGGATGTGGTCGTCTGGCCAAGCGACGGCACCGAGTCTCTGACCGATCTCGGGCGCATCCGCCGCCAGCGTCAGCTCCGCGATGAGGTAGCCGGTAAGGGGCGTGGAGGGGCGCTGGCCCCGCTCTGATGCCGGTGCGATGGTGGCTTCGGCCGCCTCATCGGGTTCAGGCTGTGATTCGGGAGCCCCGAGTTCTTCAGTCACTTTCTCGAGCACGGATTGATCTGTGATCCAGCCTTCGATGTGGCGGCCATCCTCGGAAAGGACGGGGAGTCCATCCCGTCCGTACTCGCGGACCTGGCGGAGAACGTCGACCAGCGGTTCTGTGGCGAACACCGCTTGGGGATCGTGGCTGACCCGGACTCGACCGCGAAGAGCGAGGGGTTCGGGGGTTTCACCTGGGTGGGCGAGGTCGAGATCCAGCCGAGTCCCGAGCGGTCTCATCGCTTCCGAGGCCTTCAGGTCGGCGAAGGCTCGCCAGGGTGCCGCACGATCGATGTCCTGCCCGCGGCGCAACAGCTTCGTGGTGTAGATCGTGCCATAGCTCAGACCCCGCGAGACCGCGGTGGCGATGGCGACGGACAGCATCACCGGCAGGGTCAGGGTGAAGTCGCCGGTCATCTCGACGACGCTGGCGAGCGAGGTCAGTGGTGCGCGCGCGGCCGAGGTGAACACGGCGCCCATGGCGACGGCGGCGTAGAGGGCTGGGTTGCCTGCTGCGGGTCCGAACAACTTGTCGACCGTGACGCCGAATGCCATTCCGGAGGTGACGCCGATGAACAGGGACGGCGCGAAGATCCCTCCCGATCCGCCGATACCGAGAGTGAGACTGGTTGCCAGCATCTTGCCTACCACCAGGATCAGGAGGAACCAGAGGGTGTAGTCGCCGGCGATGGCTTTGAACATCACCGGATACCCGACCCCGTACATCTGGGGCAGTGCCAAGAGGAGGAGGCCGAGCACCAGGCCGCCGACAGCGGGACGAGCCCACTCGGGGCGGCCTTTCCAGATCAGGTCCCAGAGATCTTCCATCTTGTAGAGGACGGTCTTGAACAGGAGGCCGATGAGCGCCGCGAGCACGGCAAGCACGGCGATCAGCAGGTAGTTGCTCGGATTGTGCAGCGTGATTCCGGAGGGGAAGCCGGTGAGGAAGGGGTGATCTCCGAGAAAGGGGATGGCCACCGCATCGGCGACCATCGCCGACAGCATGACCGCGAACATCGCCTCGACAGAGAGCTCGCGCAAGATGATCTCGGCGCCGAAGAAGACCCCGGTGATCGGTGCGTTGAATGTGGCGGCGATGCCTCCCCCCGCGCCGCAGGCGACAAGGATGCGCATGCGATTCTCGGGCATCCGAATCCACTGCCCCAGGCCGGAGGCCAGAGCAGAACCGATCTGCACGATCGGGCCCTCCCGCCCCACCGATCCGCCGGTGGCGATGGTCAGGGCGGAGGCGAGTGCCTTGACGACAGCAACCTGGGGTCGAATGCGGCCGCCGTTCTCGGCGACCGCGATCATCACTTCGGGCACGCCGTGCCCGCGGGCCTCACGTGCGAATCGGTAGACCAACGGCCCGTAGATGACGCCGCCGACGACCGGAACGAGAACGAAGAAGCCGAGCCCCAACCACGGCAGATGCGAACTGCCGACATACCCGTCCTGCCCGAACTCGGACTGGCCGGTGACAAGCCAGGTGAGGAAGGAGATCAGGTTTCTGAAGACGACCGCCCCGATGCCGGATGCGACGCCCACGGCGACGGCGATCCCGAACAGTCCGAAGCGGGAGCCTCGCAGGCCGCCCGCGATCCGGTCGGTGATCGAGAGAACCCACCGGGCGCGGGGTCGTGCTGTGCTGTTTGTCATGGTCGTTCCTCTGTCGCCGTGATGCGGCATGTTGTGCGCCTGGGGTCAGGCAGGGGATCAGTAGCGGCGGTTGGCCGCGGGGCGTGGTTTCGTACCGGCAGATGGTGGTCGGGGTTACGAGGCAGGTGCCAGCTCGACGTCGAGATCTCGGAGGATGTAATCCAGCTGTTCTTGGGTCATCGCGCCGGGGTGCCGGACGACGATCTTGCCCTGGGGGTCGACGATGACCAGATAGGGGAGCCCGGTCACCTGCCAGGTGCCGGCTGTGCTGCCGTCGGGATCTCGAAGCGATCGGAACGTAGCGCCGACCGCCGCGGTGAATGACCGTCCGGCCGAGGCCGTGTCGTCGACGTCCACGCCGATGAAGTCCACAGCGCTCCCGAGCGCGACGTGCTCGCGCTCCAGGGCGGGGAGTTCGGTTCGGCAGGCGGAGCAGGTACTCGACCAGAAGTCGATCACCCGGTAGCCGCCTTGGCTGGGAGGCGAGGGATCCCCACTCAGCTCGGGAAGTGTGAGCGACGGGGCGCGGTCCCCGAGGGCTGTTCCCCGCCCTGCCGGGTTCGCGAGCGGCGAGCCGGCGACGTGAATGGTGCTGGTGGCCAGGTCCGCAGCCATCTGCGCCATGGCCCGTGCGAACGGCCTCGTGTTGGCGGAGTCCGACCCGAATCCCCCGATGGCGCGTTCCTGCCCGCTGGGATCGATGAAGTAGATGGTGGTGCAGTGCGACACGGTCCCCGTGGCGGCGTCGGCCTCGATGTCGCAGCCGTAGCGCTTCGCGATGTCGGCGAGGCCGGCGCGCGATGCGGTGCCGTAATACCAGTTGTGCAGCGTACCCAGGGCGTGTTGCCGAGTCCACCCGCGGACGTCGGCGACCGCGGTGTGGAAGGGGTTGGCGTTGATCGACACGAAGGCGATCTTGGAGGCGTCGGCGCCCAGGTCCTGGTCGGCGGCGATCACGTCCTGGGCGAGCAGGGTGCACAGGTCGGTGCATTCGTCGTCGTTGAAGGTGAGCACCACGGGTCGCCCGCGGAATTCGGTCAGGTCGACGTGATGCCCGTTTTGATCGGTCAATGAGAAGTCCGGCGCCGGCGCCGAGGTCTGTTGAAGCTCGACGAGTGATGAGTCCGCCTCCGACAGGCCGGCGCCGAAGGACGGAGCGGGTGCGCCGCCCAGCGCGGCTGCGATCAGGACGCCCACGACCAGGACGCCTCCCGCGGCGGCGAAGACCCAGGGCGCTACTCGCACTCGGGGTCGGGATCGTCGTTCAGACATGTCGACGACCTCGATCCCGGATCGCGGCAGCGGCAGCGGTGACGCCGGCGACCGCGACGATCACCGCGGCGAATGCGGTCGCCCACCACAGAGGCGACAGGGACATGGCCTGCTGGACTCCGGCTTCGCCTTGCACAATAGGCGCGTTCAGCGTGGCCGCAAGCGAGGGCATCCAGATCTTCGCTGCCGCGAAGATCAGCAGGTAGATCCCGGACGCCAAGGCGACGGCGGCCCCCGCCCGGCGGACCCAGAGTGTTGGGAGCCGGAGTCGTCTGCTGCGGCCGACGAGGGCGACGATGACGCTGAGAGTCGTGACCATCAGGCCCATCCCGACGCCGTAGGCGATGGTAGCGGCAACCGCAGTCACGGCATCGCGCGTCGAGGCCACGCCAGTTGCGGCGAGGAACAGCGGCAGCTCGCAGCCGAGGGACCCGAGTGCGTAAAGCGCGCCGAACGTGAACATCGCGACCGTGCCGCGTCCCCCGCGGAACCTCAGCCATCGACCGGGAAGGGGCAGCGCCCGACCGCGCAGCCCGAGCACGGCGACGGCGATGACGGCGATGCCGAGCACCCCGATCGCTCCCGGTCCGATCGCGCTGATCGCGGCAGCCATTGCCGACAGCGGCAGCCCGACGGCGACGAACACGGCGAGAAATCCCAGACTCATCGTCGAACCTGCCTGTACGCCGCGGTGAACACGGTGGATCGTCGGCTCGTCGTCGCCGGACATCGAGAACAGCCCCAGGTACGCGGGCAGCAGCGGCGCGCCACACGGATTGAGGCTGGCGAGCATGCCCACGAGAAGGGCGTACTGAATCACTCCGACCCTCCACCGGGTGATGACAGCTGGGAGAGGTAGGCGTTGTAGGCACCGAGCTCGTCATCCGCTCGGGTCCTTGCTCGCGCCTCTACTCGCGCGTTCATCCGCGCCTCCGAGCGCTGCGCCCGCCAGAAGAGGATGCCGAGCACCGCAAGGGTGGGGATCTCGGTGAAGGCCCAGGCGATCCCCCCGCCGGTCTGCTGGTCGGCCAACGGCCGGATCCCCCAGCCTGCGATCGGGTGCGCGTAGAAGCCGACGATCAGCGTCGTCGACATCATGACCGCCACACCAAAGAATGCGTGGAAGGGGAGAGTGACCGTCAGCTCGAGCACGCGGCGCAGGGGTGCGGAGACGATCTCGCGCCGTGGGCGAGGCGCCGGGTCGATCCCCAGTACACCCCAGAAGTAGAGGCCGCCGACGGCCGCAAAGTGGAGCAGCATCAGATTGTGGCCCCACATCGTGGACATCAGAGCGTCGAACACCGGGGTGAAGTACAAGCCGTAGAGGCTGAAGAGGAAGAGCGTGACGATGACGAGAGGGTGCGTCAGCGTCCGCATCACCCGCGAGTGCAGGACGACGAGCACAGATCTGCGGATCGCCTGACGTCGCGAACCGCCCGAGAGCGAACGCAGCAGGAGCGTGACGGGAGCCCCCATCACCAGCAGCAGCGGCGTCAGCATCCCGAGCACCATGTGCTGGACCATGTGGACGCTGAACAGCTCCATCCCGTAGCCGTCCAGCCCGGTCGCCGTCACCGCCAGTATCGAGATCACGCCGGCGCACCACCAGACGACCCTCGAGACCGGCCAACGGTCGCCGCGCCGAGCCAGCACGACCACGCCCAGCGCGTACAGAGCGAGCAGTGCGATGGCGATCGCGGGGACGACGGGGACGGGTTGAAGGTGGATGCCGATCAGCCGCGCCAAACTCGGCGGCTCGGTCGGCATCCACATCGAGCCCGACATGTGGGGGCCGGAGCCGTGGGGGGAGGGTGGCGCCATCACGTGCATTACTGCAATAGTTGCATGTATGCATACCGCTGAGCAAGGCGGCTCGCTGGCCGATCGGATGGCAGCTCGACTGCTCCAGACCCGGTGGGTGGTCCGAGCCCTCGTGCCCGTGTTCCGCATCGGTCTCGGCGCGATCGGAGGAGGCCGCCTTCTGCTGCTCGAGCACCGAGGCCGCGCGTCCGGTCGACGTCGCTTCGTGGTCCTCGAGGTCGTCGATCGCCCGGCGCCGGATCGAGTCGTCATCGCATCCGGATTCGGGGTGTCGGCCCAGTGGTACCGCAACCTCGTGGCGAACGGCATCGCATTTGTCACGCTGACGGGACTTCGAGCCCGACGAGCGGTGCCCACCTTTCTCGACGAGAAGGAGTCACGAAGCCAGCTCGTCGGCTATGGGGCACGCCATCCGTCGGCATGGCGTCATCTGCGTGGGGCCATGGCGATCGCGCAGGGCGTCGTGAACCCCGACATTCGCATCGTCGTGCTCGACCTTGCCGACCGTCGGCACCCATAGGCTGGAATCGTCTTGCACGATCATGGGGAGGGTGTCAATGACGACAGCGCCTTCAGGTGAGCAGCAGTCGACCGACGCGGATGTTGAGGCCACCCTGGTCGCGTCGCGTGCGTTGCTCGGGGTCGTCGCACGGTCGATCGCCGAAGCGCTCGACGTCGTGACGCTTCCGCAATTCCGGGTGCTTGTCGTGCTCCGCACCGCGGGTCCTCTGAGGATGGGAGCGCTCGCCGAGCGGATGAACATCAACCCCTCGACCTTCAGCCGCTTCGTCGACCGGATGGTGGAGGGCGGCTGGATCCAGAGGAAGTCCCGACTCGAGAGTCGCCGGGAGGTCCTCATCGATCTCACCGCGCATGGTGCGCAACTCGTCGACCACGTCACCCATCGTCGTCAGCGTGAACTCGCGACGATCCTCAGTGAACTGGACCCGGCACAGCGTCGCGCGGTACGGCGCGGGTTCGAGGTGTTCGCCCTCGCGGCGGGGGAGCCGTCCGCGACCGACCTGTTGATACTAGGGATCTGATCAGCACCGCTGCCTCGATCGTCGCGAGCTGTGGTCGTCGGTTCAGTCAGGTGCGACCGCCCGGCGGATGACGTCGATGAGCGTTCGCACGGTGCGGTCGAGGTCTGCGGAAGCGGGTGGCTGACGGATCAGCCAGATGTCGATGACCTGTCCGAGCGACATGACCAGGGCGAGCAGGAGGTCCGTGGGGAGGTCGGTGCGTACGGCTCCGATCTCTTGACCGACGGCGAGGGTTCCAAGCAACCACGGGAGCGTGGCCTGCTCGGCCTCCTGCTGGGCCGTGCTCACCGAGGGCGCGCCGCCGCCGGACAGCCATCCGCGCAGCAGCGCGGCGACCTCCGGAGAGGTCAGTAGGACTTTCATGAGCCGCAGGTAAAGCTCGGTGAGAGAAGACCAGAACTCATCGGGAGTGCCGGCCGGCGGCACAGGGAATGGGCCGGCGCCACCCAGCAGGCGTTCCAGCCGGTCGCGGATCACATGCGTGTAGAGGTCTTCCTTGCCGTCGAAGTAGTAGTACATCGAGCCCTTGGAGATTCCCGCGGCATCGATGATCCGGTTGAGGGATGCGTCGGCGAAGCCGTGTGCGGCGAACTCGCTGAGAGCGGCGTTCAGGATGTGTTCCTGTCTCGCGACGGCGAGCTTGTGAAAGCGGGGGCGGACCATGAAGCTATTCAACCGGTCGGCACAGGGGAGATCTGGATCGGGTCGCGAAGGCTGCGCCGCATGATGAGGCGGGAGATCGATCGCACGGTCATCATCCGCATCGCGGTGTCGCGCAGGAGCAGTTGGGCTCGGTTGCGGGGGGCGAACGCGGCGCCCAGGCCGATGGCGGCGTTCTGCTTCGCGAGGACCAGGGGAGCGAGTCGCTGGTGGTAGCCGACGAAGGCCGCCAGGTGGTCGCCGCCCGAGCGCCGCAACTCCGCCGCCAGCTCATACGCCTCCACCATCGCCAGTGCCGAGCCCTGACCCGCCAGAAGCGAGGGGCAGGCGGCCGCGTCTCCGATGAGGGCGACTCGTCCGTGCGACCAGGACGGCATCCGGATCTGGCTGGCACGGTCGAAGTAGAACGTGCGCGCCTCCGGCATCCGAGCCAGCATCGCGGGGACCTCGCCGCCGGCTCCGGCCAGGAGCCCGCGGAGGAGTTCCTGCTGCGCCGCGGGATCCTCCTCTGGGACCTCGCCGTCGTAGCGGACGGTGAATATCAGCATGGTCGCGCCGTCGCGTCGGGCGAACCGCAACGACTGGAATCCGACTTCGGTGTCGGAGACGGCGACCATCTCGTCGCGCGGCTCATAGCCGTCCACGTCGAAGGCGGCGACCACCAGGCCGAGATCGCGTTGATAGTCGGCGTCCGGTCCGAACACGGTGCGGCGCACGCGCGAGTGCAGACCATCCGCCCCGATCACCAGGTCGAACTCTCTCGTCTCGCCGCCGGTGAACTCCACCTGCACACGCGTCCCGTCGTCGCGGATCAGGTTCACGGTCTGCCCGAAGATCGTCTCGACTTGGCCCTGTGCGGCGTCGTAGATCGCCGAGGCCAAGTCGGTGCGGGCGACAGTGACGTATCGTCCGGCGACGCCTCCGGCCGCGTCGTCGATCATCTGGCGCGGATCGAGGGCGACGACAACTCGCCCGTCGGCCTTGACCTCGCGGAGTTCGCGGGGCCGGTAGCCCTTCTCCATGAGTTCGGGAACGATCCCCATCCGCTGGGCGACGTCGAAGCCGGCGCCCCAGAAGTCCACCAGATACCCGCCCTCGCGCAGGCGGGGCGCGCTCTCGATCAGAGTCGGTTGATGACCGGATCGCAGGAGCCAGTACGCCAGAGTCGGCCCACCGATCCCAGCCCCGACAATCAATATCCGCATGCCACACCTTCTTTCGACTAGCAGTTAGACCACTGGTCTAAGATTGACACGCGAGGGCGCACGGATCAAGGCTCGGAGAGGCAGGCCTTGCGCAGATCCCCATCTCAGTTCGGTATTGAAACATCGCGCACGTTCCGCATCCTCGAGTTCTCGCCGATTCCCGTGCTGGTCGTCCCCGCGCCGAGCGGGCAACGCCCCGCCGGAACGTGAACGTGCCGCACCGTGCCAGGCTGTTTGCATGAGTCTCGGGTCGATGCTCCGCCGCGGTTGGCTGTTCACGATCAAGCACAGCCTGAACCGACTGACCGGCCGCATGGCCCGCCGAGGCAGCGGGCACTTCTCGATTGTGCGAACTGTGGGCCGCAAGAGCGGAAAGACCTTCGAGACCCCGATCCTCGCGCGGCCGATCGAAGGCGGCTTTGTCTGTGAGCTGACCTACGGTCCCGAGGTCGACTGGTACCGGAATCTGGTTGCGGCCAACGGCGGCGAGATCGTGCATGACGGCGTGACCACGAGGATCGTCGGGCTCGGGCCGATGACGACCGCCGAGGGCATGGCCGCGTTCACGCCGTTCCAGAGGAGGGTGCTCAAGGTGCTCAAACGCACCCACTTCGTGAAGCTGCTTGTCGGCTAATGGACAAAGAAGCATCTGTTGTCAGACACGGATCGTTTCCTCGACTGTCGGGCTGCGAGGAAATGAGTCGATCGGTTGCGGTTCAACTGATGACCTTGGCGCCGTGTCCCCCCGGCGTCCCCCCGCATCGAAAACCACGCCCTTTTCACGGTTCCATGGCATCCCAGGAACGCATGAAACGGGGGATCTCGTCCCAGCCGGAGCACTCGTAATGAATAGGTCGAGAGTTCGATTCTCTCAGGTGGCTCCACTGAAGAAGGCCGAGATCTCGGGGATCTGACCGTCTGCTGTCCCGCCGCGTTTCCCAGGTTCGCGGCTCGCATCGCGTCGATCAGCAGCCAGGCGGTGCGCCTCTCACGGCGCGAGGTTAGTGGCGCGGGGTCGGGGGCGGCCGCCTCGATCAGCTCTCGCGCGGGATGCGCTTCAGCTGTGGCGTGATCGGCAATAGGGAGCTGGAGTGGGGGCGGGATCGTGGCCGCCCCACTCCAGGGCGGTCTAGCCCTCGGCCAGCGATTCGGCGGAGAGCTGGGTGTTGTGAGTCGTGCCCCCTAACGCGAGCATCACGAGCAGCGCGGCGAACAAGGCTGACAGCCCACAGACCAGGTAGCCGAGGGCATATGCCCGATCGAGTGCCGTGAATGCGACATCGTGGAGCGGGTTGAACGGCACGGTCTGTCCGGTGGGCAGCTTGACGGTTGCGGGCACTCCGTTCGCGCCCAACGGTCCCGAGTTGACCGCACCGACGGCAGCTTCGAGAGCGGGCTTCTCCGCGGCAGGTGCATGCGCGGGTGCGGCGTTGAACGCCTCGAGCGCTTTCTGCAGCGCGGGAGTCGACGCGACCTTGCTCTGGATTTCCGCGGCGGCCCGGCTGAGCGCGATCGATCCGATGACAGCCGGCCCGAGCGTGAACCCGAAGTCCCGCAACAGACTCGTCGTTCCGCTCGCCATCCCCGCAAAGTGGTTCGGCACCGTGTTGACGGCGACGCCGGTCAGCGAGGAGATCGAGAACGCGAATCCGATCCCGACGATGAGCAGTGGTGCGACGATCACGGCGATGGACGTATCGCGTGCCGAGATCGTGGACATCCAGATGTCCCCGACAGCGAACAGCAGGAATCCGAGCCCCATCGTCCACCTGGGGTTGATCTTCTGCATGGTCCGGGCGATCGTCACCGCTTTCGTCGATCCCGTTCTCGACCTGCATGAGTCAGAAGACGGCTATGCCTCCGCGCAATTGATCTTGCGTGAGGTCACTGATCCTTCCAGCGGAACGCGGCCTGAGATCCGTGCACTCTTCGAGCCGATCGCCGAGGGGTTCACCCAAGCCATCCGCGCCGCACTGCCCCACAAGCCGGCGAGGTTCCACGAATGGGCCTACTTGTTCTCGGTCGGCGCGCTCACGATGAGCGCCTTCGACGATCGAGTGGGAGCCGCGCCATCCGCTGCGCGTCGAACCGACAAGCGTGACGCCCTCAAGCGCTACCTCGTTGCCGCCCTTCGCGACGCCGAGCCCGAGTAGGCGACGTCGGCCTCAGGCGCTCGCGGCGCCGTCTGCGCCGGATCAGCCCCAGGCGCTCGCCGGCGCCTTGACGACGTCGACCGGCGTGTAGTGCCAGTGGGCGCCATTCGCATAGTGGCTGGTCGCCCAGCCCGAGGCCCAGATCGCCGACTCCGTCGCTGTGGTCGAGGTCGAGGCCTCGAGTTGGGCGGCGATCGACGAGAACATCGGGCGTCGCAGGTTCATCGCGAGGTACTGGGCCGCGACTTGCAGGTTCGGGTAGGTGCCGGTCCCGCCGCCGCCGCCCGAGCCGAGGCCGTTGTTGAGCGGGTTGTTGCGGTTCCACCAGTCCTGGGCGCCGTTCTCCTGACGCATCCAGCGGGTCATCACCGTGACGTTGCCCTCGGTGATCGGGAACCCGCCGTCGAGCAGCACGAGCTTGGCCCAGTCGTAGTTGGTGCCGCTCTGCACCAGTGACTCGATCCCGGCCGTCGCCGTGTAGTCGTCGCGTGCGACCGCGGTCGGTTCGGCGGTCACTGAGACCGACAGCTTCTGCGCATGCATCGACATGTAGGCCTGCAGCTGGTCGGGCTGCTTCGGCGGGGCCACGGCGAGCACGGCGGCGAGTGAGAACGCCGTGATGGCGGCGCCGATGACGACGCGGGTGGGATGAAAAGTCATATGGCTGCGTGTCCTATGCCGGCACGGAGTCGGCATGCCCGGAGGCGAGTCAGGCCCCCAGGCTACCAAGAACGACCTCCGAGCGGGCTGGGACGCCCCGATTCGGGTGCCCGCGGGGAGCGAATCGCCCCCATTCCGGGGGAAGAATGCCCGGTTTCGCCCCCCGCGCGGGGGCCAGAACCGCCGAAATCGGGCCCGACCGCCTTGCCTCCACCCCATCGAGGGCGTAGCTTTCGGGGCACGGCACCGCTCCGGGGGGAGGGGGTCGAGCTGAGCTTGGTCCGGGGGGACTAGACCATGAAACGTACCGTTGTATTGGGGACCGTCTTCGCGACGGTGTTCGTGTTGGCTCTGCCGTTCGTCGGCGGAGGCGGCCCATCGTTCCTGACGCCCGCGCTCGCGTCAGAGGCCTCGTTCGCCGGGTTGCCCGTCGCCGCGACGTCGCCCATCGCGAGCGGGGCGGTGACCCAGGTGAACGCGGCGCAGGCCGTGTCGGCCGTCAGCGTTCCGACCGCGACGGTCGTGTCGGTCATCCAGCCGACCGCGGCGCTCACCACCGATTCCGAGCACGTCGCGCAGAAGCCGGTGCCGAAGCCCGTCGTGGTCGCACCACCGACCTCGGGGCGCAAGGGCGGAGACGGTGGCGTCGCCACACGGCGTGCGCAGCGCCAGGCCGCGGGCCAGGCCTGCCCGGCTCAGGGCAGCGGAGGCGGCAGCGCTCCCGGCGTCGCCGACTCGCTCGGCCAGGGCATGATCACGGGCACCACGACCGCCGACATCCAGTCGTTTTCGTCGACGTTCAACGCGATCCGTGCCCAGAATTGCCTGGACGCCATCCCGGCCGGCAACTTCCGCTACGACTCCTGCATGGAGCAGCGTCTGTTCTGGATGGCCGAGGACCCGAGCACCGACCCGAGCAGCGCGTGGGGCCACATGGG
The DNA here is from genome assembly GCF_042655435.1 of Lysinimonas soli. NCBI lineage: Bacteria > Bacillati > Actinomycetota > Actinomycetes > Micrococcales > Microbacteriaceae > Lysinimonas > Lysinimonas soli. Next base: position 109,874 of record NZ_JBHSMG010000005.1, on the reverse strand, counting down.
CTCGGTGCGCAGCGACGGCGTCCCGTCGCGCGGCTGCGACGGCAACCTCGCCGGCGGCTCCGGCAACACGGGCGCGACGGTCGCCACCAAGTGGTGGAACTCCCTCGAGCACCGGCTCTCGCTCTACCGTCCGAGCTACTCGGGCAGCACCGCGGGCGTCTGCATCTACTTCGCCATGAGCCATGGCGGCATTCCGAACGAGCCCTCGAGCTTCACCCGCGCCGCGGCGCGCTGGGGTGGATGCTAGAGCGGCGGTAGCACCGGCGGGGCGCGCGGTTCTCAGCCCGCGCGTCCCGATCGGCTAACTTGGCAGTCATGAGCGACCGACTGCGCTGGGGCATCCTCGGCACCGGGTTCATCTCCCGAGCGATGACCTCCGACCTCCTTCTCACCGGCCACACCGTCACGGCGGTGGGTTCCCGATCCCAGGCCGGCGCGGATGCCTTCGCGGCCCAGCACGGGATCGCCACCGCGCATCCGAGCTATGAGGCACTCGTCGCCGACCCCGAGGTCGACGTGGTCTACGTCGGGACGCCGCACCCATTCCACGCCGCGAACGCGACCCTCGCGCTCGAGGCGGGCAAGCACGTGCTCGTCGAGAAGGCGTTCACGGTCAACGCGGGCGAGGCGGCCGCCGTCGTCGAGCTCGCCGCAGCCAAGGGGCTCGTGGTGCTCGAGGCGATGTGGACCCGATGGATGCCGCACATGGTGCGCATCCGCGAACTCGTCGCCGCCGGTGCCCTCGGCGAGATGCGCGCCCTGATCGCCGACCATGACCAGAAGCTTCCGACCGACCCCGAGCACCGCCTGCAGAACCCCGAACTGGGTGGCGGCGCGCTGCTCGACCTCGGAATCTACCCCATCTCGTTCGCCTGGGACCTGTTCGGTGCGCCGTCGTCGGTCTACGCGCTGTCGACCCCGACCCCCACCGGAGTCGACGGCAACGACGCGATCGTGCTCGGGTATCCGGGCGGGCAGAAGGCGATCATTCACACGGTGCTGGATGCCGCCGGCCCCAACACCGCGGTCATCGTCGGCACCGAGGCGCGGATCGAGATCGAGGGCACCTGGTACATGCCGACCGCGTTCTCGCTGATCGAACCGGACGGCACCGTGCGCGAGCGCTTCGAGCAGGAGGTTCCCGGCCGGGGGATGCAGTTCCAGGCCGAGGAGCTCGAGCGGCTCGTCGCCGCGGGGCAGCTGGCGGGCACCGTGCTGCCCCCCGCGCAGTCGGTGGCGATCATGGGAACGCTCGACGAGATCCGCCGGCAGATCGGGCTGCGCTACCCCGGAGAGTGAGCGGCGGACGCCGGCGCCGCCCGGCCCTGCGCCGAGGCGCTCGCCTATCATGGCTGGGTGACCGACGAGCAGCCGATCTCCCGTCGTGCCGCCCGGGACACCGCGGGCGGGGCTGAACCACCGCGGCCCACCGGGATCGGAGCCCTGTTCCGAGCGCACCCGATGGCCTGGTTGTTCGGGGGGCTGGGAGTCGTGTTCGCCCTGCTCGGCACCGGGGCCGTGTTCGCCGGGGTGGCCTTCGCCTCCGATCCGGTTGCGGTGGCGGCGCCGACGACGGCGCCGACTACTGCTCCGCCGCGTCCGACTCCGTCGGCGCTGCCGACTGCCAGTCGTCTGCGCACCTGCTCGGTCGCCGGGCCGGCCGCCGACCCGCGGCTGATGGCCCTCACCGGCAGCGTCGTGCGCTTCGACAACGGCGAGGCGCTCTGGGACCACGGCGCCTCGACGCCGGCGAGAACCGCCAGCACCCTCAAGCTGCTGATCGCCTCCGCGGCGGTGGTGGTGCTCGGCCCGGACTACCAGATCGCCACCGACGTGGTCGACGGGTCGACCCCGGGCACGATCGTGCTGGTCGGGCACGGCGACGCCACTCTGAGCGCCCTCCCTTCCGGACGGGACGGCGTCTACGCCGGGGCGCCGAAGCTGTCGGATCTCGCCGCGCAGGTGATCGCGGCGTACGGCACCAAGCATCCCGGGGTCCCGATCACGAACGTGGTGCTCGACGCGAGCTACTGGAACATGGCGGATCGCTGGGACGCGAGCTGGAAGCGCACCGAACAGACCCAGGGTTACCAGTCCGAGGTCACCGCCCTGCAGGTGGACGGCGACCGCGCCGACCCGACACGCGAGACCAGCCCGCGCAGCACCGACCCGGTCGGCCGGGCCGGGGCCGCCTTCGTCGCGGCCTTGCAGTCCGCCGATACCGGCGGCGTCGTGGCCTCCACGGTGACGACGAGTTCGGGCAGCGCGACCGCGGGCGCGACCTCGCTCGGCGAGGTGAAGTCGCAGCCGGTACGCACCCTGATCAAGCAGATGCTGCTGCCGAGCGACAACACCTTGGGCGAGATGCTGGCCCGCAACATCTCGAAGGTCTCGGGTCTCGACGGATCGGCGGCGTCCCTGCAGCAGGCCATCCCGAGCGCGCTGAGCCGGCTCTCGCCGCCGATCCCAGCCGCCGGTCTCACGATCATCGACGGTTCGGGCGAAAGCGCGAACAACCAGGTCCCGCCGGCCACGATGACCGCACTGCTCCGGCAGATCCAGGCGGGAGGGTCGAACCTCGACCTGGTGCGTGCCGGGTTGTCGATCGCCGGCCAGACGGGCAGCCTCGCCGGGAGGTTCACCGGCCCGAACGCCGTTGCGCGCGGCAAGGTCGCGGCCAAGACGGGGTGGATCGATACCGAGTACAGCCTGGCGGGAACCGTCACGGCGGCCGACGGAACGGTGCTCGAGTTCACCTTCTACGCGATCGGCACCGGCATCTCGAGCACCGCGAAGGCGGCCCTCGACACGCTGACCGTCGCGGTGTACAACTGCGGCGACAACCTGTCGAACAACTGATCCGCGATATCCGATGAGGGCATACCCATGACACGAGCTCTGTTCATCATCGACGTGCAGAACGACTTCACCGAGGGCGGCGCGCTCGCGGTGGCGGGCGGGGATGCGGTCGCGGTGGGCATCACCGACTACCTGCGCGCGCATCCGGATCGCTATGACGCGGTCATCGCGTCCCGCGACTGGCACGAGGCGAGCGGCGACAACGGCGGGCACTTCGCCGTCGGATCCGATCCCGACTTCGTGACCAGCTGGCCGGTGCACTGCGTGGCAGGCACGGTCGGCGCACAGTACGACCCAGGACTCGATGCGGACCTCATCGACGTGCACATCCGCAAGGGCCAGGGGGTACCTGCCTATTCGATCTTCGAGGGCACCACCGAGGACGGACTCGGCCTCCCCGCCGTGCTCGATAAGCTCGGGGTGACCGACATCGACGTAGTGGGAATCGCCACCGACTACTGCGTTCGGGCGTCGGCGCTCGATGCGCTGCATGCGGGACGACACGTCCGCGTGATCGACGATCTCGTCGCCGGGGTCGCCTCGGAATCGAGCGCGGCCGCCCTGCGAGAGCTCGCGGATGCCGGTGCCGATATCGAAGCGTCGACTGGGAAGGATCTCTCGTGATCTCGGAATCCGAACTGCTGGCCGAGGTGCCCGCGAAGCTGTTCATCGGGGGCAGGTGGGTGGATTCGACCTCGGGTCGAGCGCTGACGGTCTCGGACCCCTCGACCGGCGCGACCCTCAAGACGATCGCCGACGCGACACCGGCCGACGGGGCTGCCGCGCTGGATGCCGCGGTCGCCGCGCAGGCGGGCTGGGCATCCACGGCGCCGCGCAAGCGCGGCGAGCTGCTGCGTGCGGCCTGGCAGCTCGTGCAGGACCGCGCCGACGAGTTCGCGCTGCTCATGACGCTCGAGATGGGCAAGCCGCTCAGCGAGGCCCGCGGCGAGGTCGCCTACGGCAGCGAGTTCCTGCGCTGGTTCGCCGAAGAGGCACCCCGCATCGCCGGCCGCTACGGGCCGACCCCCGAGGGAACCGGCCGGATGATCGTGACGCAGCGTCCGGTCGGACCGTGCTTCTTCATCACGCCGTGGAACTTCCCGCTCGCGATGGCGACCCGCAAGATCGCGCCTGCCCTCGCCGCGGGCTGCACGGTCGTGGTCAAGCCCGCCGCGCTCACGCCGCTGACGACGCTCTATCTCGCCAAGATCTTCGACGAGGTCGGCCTGCCGGCCGGGGTGCTCAACGTCATCACGACCTCGACGAGCGGGGCGGTCTCCGACCCGATCATCGCCGACCCGCGGCTGCGCAAGCTGAGTTTCACCGGCTCGACGCCGGTCGGCGTGGCGCTGCTGAAGAAGGCGGCCGACGGCGTGCTGCGCACCTCGATGGAACTCGGCGGCAACGCGCCGTTCCTGGTCTTCGAGGATGCCGACCTCGACAAGGCGGTCGACGGCGCCATGCAGGCTAAGTTCCGCAACATCGGCGAGGCCTGCACCGCGGCGAACCGCTTCCTCGTGCACGAGTCGGTCGCCGAGGAGTTCGCCGCGCGGGTCACCGAGCGCGTCGCCGCCCTCAAGATCGGCCGCGGCACCGAGGAGGGCGTCTCGATCGGCCCGCTGATCGACGAGAAGGCCGTCGCCAAGGCCGGCGCTCTGGTGGGCGACGCGGTCGAGCGAGGGGCGACCGTGACCACGGGGGGCTCGGCGATCGACGGTCCCGGCACCTTCTACCGGCCGACGGTCGTGACGGGCGTGGTCGCGGGCAGCGACATCCTGCGTGAGGAGATCTTCGGGCCGGTGCTCGCGATCTCGACCTTCACCGACGAGGCGGATGCCGTGGCGAAGGCCAACGCGACCGAGTACGGCCTGGTCTCGTACGTCTACACCCGCGACCTGGCTCGCGGGCAGCGCATGATCGAGGCGCTCGAAACGGGCATGATGGGACTCAACGCCGGAGTGATCTCGAACGCCGCGGCCCCGTTCGGCGGGGTCAAGCAGTCGGGCCTCGGCCGCGAAGGCGGACTCGAGGGCATCCACGAATACCTGGAGACGAAGTACGTCATGACACCGGATCCCTTCGCATGATCGCCCGCCTGCTCGTGGTCGTCAGCGTGCTGCTCGCCGTCGCGCTGGCCGTCGGATTCGTGCTCAAGGTGTTCCTGCACGCGTTCTAGGCGGCGTCGCCGTTCCCGGCAGAGCGTCAGACCAGCAGCTGGTGCTTCGCCAGATCGCGGTAGAGCGGCGTGCTCGCCACCAGCTCGGAGTGGGTGCCGACCCCCACGACCTTGCCGTGGTCGAGCACGACGATCTGGTCCGAGTCGACGACGGTCGAGAGCCGGTGGGCGATCACGATGAGGGTGCGGTTCTCGGCGACGGCATCGATGGCCTCGCGCAGCATCTGCTCGTTGAGGCCGTCCAGTGACGACGTCGACTCGTCGAGCAGCAGGATGGGCGGGGCGGCGAGCAGGGTGCGCGCGATGGCGAGGCGCTGGCGCTCGCCCCCGGAGAGCATGACCCCGTCTTCCCCGACCGCGGCGTCCAGGCCGAGGGCGTTGCGCTCGAGCACCTCGGTGAGGTTGACCGCCTTGAGCACCGCGATGCAGGCCTCGTCGGTGGCGTCGGGGGAGCCGAGCAGCAGGTTCTGCCGGATCGAGCCGGCCAGCACGGGCGCGTCCTGCTCGACATAGCCGATCTGCGATCGCAGGTCGGTGCGGTCGAGGCCGCGGATGTCGATGCCGCCGAGCCGCACCACGCCCGCGGTGGGGTCGTAGAAGCGCTCGATGAGGGCGAGGATCGTGCTCTTGCCCGCTCCGGACGGCCCGACCAGGGCCGTGCGCTTGCCGCGCTCGGCGGCGAAGGAGATGCCGTGCAGCACGGTCAGGTCGCGGGGTTCCTCGCCGTCGTGCAGGGCGACGGCCTCGGCCGGGTAGGTGAACGCGACGTCCTCGAAGCTGATCGCAGCGTCCGTCTCGATGGCCGCAACCGGCACGATCGCCGCGTCGCCGTCGGTCTCGCTGGGCAGCGAGATGATCTCCTGGATGCGGCCGAGCGCGCCGAGGGCCTGGTTCACCGAGTTGATCGCGCCGAACGCGGTGCCCAGCGGGCCGATCATCATGAACAGGAACAGCACGAACGAGATCAGGCTGGCGATGGTGATGGCCCCGCTCGCGACGCGGAAGCCGCCGACTCCCAGCACGACGAGCAGCGAGACCTGCAGCGCGACACTGGCGACCGGCACCACCAGCGCCGAGATCTTCGCGACCTGGATGCCCATGCGCCAGGCGCCCTCCGCATCCTTCTCGACCGCGGCGATCTCCCGCTCGGTGGCATTGGATGCCCGCACCGTGCGCACCGCGGAGAGCGAGCGCTCCACCGCCGCCGCCAGATCGCCGACCTTCTCCTGCTGCTTGCGGCTTGCCACCCGCACGCGCCCGGAGAGACCCACGACGGTGATCACCGCGACCGCCACGACCAGCAGGGTGAGGCCGAGCAGCACCGGGTCGATGATCGCCATCGCCACCAGCGCGCCGATCAGCACGAGCGAGCCGCCGATCGCGTCGATGAGGCCCTGCGTGATCACGGCGTAGAGCAGCGTGGTGTCCGATCCGACGCGGGAGACGAGGTCGCCGGTGCGCCGAACGTCGAATTCGCTGATCGGCAGCCGCAGCATCCTGCGCACCAGCTGGCGCCGGGCGGAGAGCACGACGCTGGTGCCGGTGCGCTGCAGCAGGTAGTGCTGGAATCCGCTGAGCAGGCCGGAGGCGACCACAAGGCCGACGAGGGCCCAGACGAGCATGCCGAGCGGGGATCCCTTCTGCACGACCGTGATCACCTGGCTGACGAGCAGCGGCTGCGCGAGGGACGCGGCCGCGCCGACGACGCTGAGCGCGATGACGACGCCGAGGATCTTCTTGTGCTCGAAGAGGTAGGGCAGCAGCTGGCGGAAGCTGGCGCGGGGCCCGTCGTCTTTCCTGCCTCGGGAGAAGGGCGAACGACGTTCGGGCGCAGTGGTACTCATGGTTCCAGTCTCCCGTGATCTGTGATGTGGCCAGTACTCCGGCCGGGGTAACTCTCTAGCGCCGCCCGTACTTCTTGTGGACTGCCTGCCGCGAGACGCCGAGCGCGGTGGCGATCATCTGCCACCCCATCCCCGCGTTGCGCGCCTTGCGCACCAGGCTGGCCTCGTGGCGGTCGAGTTCCGCGCGCAGCTGGCTCACGGCGTGCAGCGCGGCCAGCGGGTTCTCGTCCCCGGCCTGCGAGGTGAGTGTGCGCATGGCGTCCGACATGTTGTCAACCGTAGTTGACGAAATATCGGGCGTCAACCGGGGTTGACCGCGCCGGTTGACACTGTGAACATGTCGCAGCATCTTGTTAGGGTCGGGTGCGTGCCTGCCGCCGTGATCTCCGCCACCGCCCTGACGAAGAAGTACAAAGACGTCGCGGCCGTCGACGGCATCTCGTTCTCCGTGGCGCCGGGGGAGTCGTTCGGGCTCCTCGGGCCCAACGGGGCGGGCAAGTCGACCACGATGCGCATGGTGGGGGCCGTCTCGACGCGCACCAGCGGCGAGCTGACCATCCTGGGCCTCGACCCGAACGAGAGCGGTCCCGAGATCCGCTCGCAGCTCGGCGTCGTGCCGCAGCAGGACAACCTCGACACCGAACTGCGGGTGCGCGAGAACCTGCTGGTCTACGGGCGCTACTTCGGCATCCCGCGCGCGCAGGTGGCCCGGCGCGCCGACCAGCTGCTCGAGTTCGCCCAGCTGAGCGATCGCGCCAAGGCCAAGGTCGACGAGCTCTCGGGCGGCATGAAGCGGCGGCTCACGATCGCGCGGGCGCTCGTCAACGACCCGCGCATCCTGCTGCTCGACGAGCCCACCACCGGCCTCGACCCGCAGGCCCGGCACATCCTCTGGGACCGGCTGTTCCGGCTCAAGGAGCAGGGCACGACCCTCGTGCTCACCACGCACTACATGGACGAGGCCGAGCAGCTCTGCGACCGGCTGGTCGTCGTCGACAAGGGGTCGATCATGGCCGAGGGTGCGCCGTCGGCCCTGATCCGGCAGTACTCGACGCGCGAGGTGGTCGAGCTGCGCTTCGGCTCCGACCGCAACGCCGACGCCGCGACCGCGTTGGCGGGCATCGGCGAGCGGGTCGAGGTGCTGCCGGACCGCATCCTGATCTACACGGATGCCGGCGAGGCCGCGCTCGAGGCCGTCACGGCCCGCGGGCTGTCGCCGATCACGAGCCTCGTGCGCCGGTCGAGCCTCGAAGACGTGTTCCTGCGTCTCACCGGACGGAGCCTGATCGAATGAGCGTCGACGAACCGACGACCGAGACGGGCGTCGGCGCTGGCGTCGCAGTGAGGTCCAGAAATGGACCTCGCCCCAGCTCCAGCGCGCGCTGGGGCTCGTGGTACGTCGCCGAACACAGCCTCCGCCGGCTCAAGGGCTACGGCGGCACGGTCGTCGCAACCGCGTTCGGCACCCCGGTGCTCTACATGATCGCGTTCGGCGTCGGCCTGGCGAGCCTGGTCACCGCGCACCTGGGACCGCACGCCATCAACGGGGTCAGCTACCTGACCTTCGTCGCGCCGGCGCTGCTCTGCGCGGCGGGGATCACGGTCGCCGCGGAGGAGTTCACCTACCCGATCATGATGGGCTTCAAGTGGAACCCCGTCTTCGTCGGGATGAACTCGGCCCCGCTCAGCGCGCGGCAGATCGTCAACGGGCTCGTGATCTTCGTCGCCATCCGGATGTCGGTGACCGCGCTGATCTACTTCGCCATCACCTCGCTGTTCGGCGCCGTGCCGTTCTCGAGCGGCTGGTTGTCGGTGCCCGTCGCGATCCTGACCGGCCTGGCGTTCGGCGCCCCGCTCATGGCGTTCAGCGCGTCGCTCACCGAGGACCGCGGGCAGTTCGCGCTCGTCATGCGTTTCGTCGTGGTGCCGATGACCCTGTTCAGCGGCACGATGTTCCCGCTGACCCAGCTGCCCGAATGGCTGCGCTGGATCGCCTGGATCTCGCCGCTCTGGCACGGCACCGAGGTGGCACGGGTCGTCTCGTACGGAGCGGATGTCGCCCCCTGGCTGATCGCGGTGCATCTCGCGGTGCTCGTGGTGCTTCTCGTACTCGGCTGGGCGCTCGCCGTGCGGATCACCAGGAAGAGGCTCGACAAATGACATCGACGATCGACCGGGCCGTCGTCGGGCGGGGCGGCGGCGTTCGCGCCCTCTATGCCGGCAATTCGCGCGCCGTGATGTATCGCGGTCTGCTGGCGACGAAGAGCTCGAACTACTGGGTCGTGCTCTCCGGCTTCTTCGAGCCGGTGTTCTACCTGCTCTCGCTCGGCATCGGACTGGGCGGCTTCATCGGCACCGTCACGGATGCCGCGGGTCGCGACATCCCCTACGCCGCCTTCATCGCGCCGGGTCTGCTCGCCGTCTCGGCGATGAACGGCGCGGTCTACGACTCGACCTGGAACGTCTTCTTCAAGATGCATTTCGGCAAGCTCTACGAGGGCATGCTGGCGACGCGCCTCGGGCCGCTGGATGTCGCGCTCGGCGAGATCTCGCTCGCCCTGCTGCGCGGCGGCCTCTATGCCACCGCGTTCATGGTCATCATGCAGATCCTCGGGCTCAACCTCGCCTGGACCGCGCTGCTCGCTCTTCCGGCCGTTCTGCTCATCGCCTTCGGCTTCGCGAGCCTCGGCATGGCCATCACCAGCTATCTGAAGACCTTCCAGCAGATGGACTGGATCAACTTCGTGCTGCTGCCGATGTTCCTGTTCTCAGCGACCTTCTACCCGCTGAGCGTCTACCCGCAGTGGCTGCAATGGATCATTCAGGCCCTCCCGCTCTGGCAGGGGGTCGAGCTGGTGCGCGGCCTGACGACGGGGGCACTGACCCCGGGGATGCTGGTGCACGTGCTGTACTACCTCGTGCTGATCGTCGGCGGCCTGGTCTTCACCACTCGGCGGCTGAGGGCGCTGTTCCTCGACTGAACCGTACCGATTGCGGAATCGGGTCCCGGCGCGCCCGGCGAGGGCTAGGCGCCCGCGCGGATCTTGCGGAGCACGAGTGCCGTCGCGAGCGCCGCCTCGGCCGCCTCGGCACCCTTGTCCTCCTTCGAGCCGGGCAGGCCCGCACGGTCGAGACCCTGCTGCTCGTCGTCGAGGGTGAGAACCCCGAACCCGACGGGCTTGCCTGTATCGAGGGCGACCCGGGTGAGGCCGTCGGTCGCGGCGGCGCTCACGTACTCGAAGTGCGGGGTGCCGCCGCGCACGATCACGCCGAGCGCGACCACCGCATCCGCACCCGCCTCGAGCGCCGCCTTCGCGGCGAGCGGCAGTTCGAAGCTGCCGGGCACCTGAACGATCGAGACCTCGGCGCCCGAGGCGTCGAGCACGCGGTGCGCCCCCGCCAGCAGGCCCTCGGCGATCTTGTGGTGCCAGAGACCCGAGACGATCGTGACCTTGAGGCCGGTGCCGTCGGTGTCGAGAGTGGGGTGGCCTTCGCCGCTCATGCTGTTCTTCCTTCTGCGACCTTGGAATCCAAGATCTGGTCGGTGGGCAATGCGTGTCCCATCTTGTCGCGCTTGGTTCCCAGGTAGCCCTCGTTGAACTCGCCGACGCCCACGACGAGCGGCACGAGCTCGGTCACCGCGATGCCGCGTTCGCGCAGCTGGCGCGCCTTCTCGGGGTTGTTGCTCAGCAGGCGCACCGAGTCGATGCCGAGATCCTTCAGGATCGCGGTGGCGGCCCCGTAGTCGCGCGCGTCGGCCGGCAGCCCGAGGGCGATGTTGGCGTCGAGGGTGTCGAAGCCCTGCTCCTGCAGCCGGTAGGCCTTGAGCTTGTTGATCAGGCCGATGCCGCGCCCCTCGTGACCGCGCAGGTAGATCACGACGCCGCCCTCGCGCTCGATCGTGTCGAGGGCGCTCTGCAGCTGGGGTCCGCACTCGCACTTCAGCGAGCCGAACGCCTCGCCGGTCAGGCACTCGGAGTGCACGCGCACCAGGGCGCCGTTGCGCGGGTCTCCCGAGATCCACGCCACGTGGTCGGCGCCGGTCGAGCGGTCGCGGTAGGCCCGCACCCGGAAGGGTCCGTGCTCGGTCGGCACCGTGGTCTCGACCTCGAAGCTGACCCGCGACGACTCGGGGATCTCGACGACCGCCTCCGGATCGGCCTGGCAGCGACGCTCCTCCATGAAGCGGATGAGCGACTCGATCGTGATGACGGGAACCCCCTCGGTCGCCCCGAGCGCGATGAGACCGGGTAGGCGCATCATCTCGCCGTCGTCGGCGACGATCTCGGAGATCGCGCCCACCGGCACCAGGCCGGCGAGCTTCATCAGATCGACCGCCGCCTCGGTGTGGCCGTCGCGCTCGCGCACGCCGCCGTCAACCGCGCGCAGCGGCAGCACGTGCCCGGGTCGCAGCAGGCTGTCGGGCCGGGATTCCGGGTTCGCCAGCACGCGCAGCGTGTGGGCGCGGTCGGAGGCGCTGATGCCGGTGCTGAGACGATCGGCGGCATCCACGCTCACGGTGTAGGCGGTGCCGCGCGGATCCTGGTTGACGGCCACCATCGGCGGGAGGTCGAGGCGATCGGCGATCTCGTTGGTCATCGGGGCGCAGATGAAGCCCGAGGAGTGCTTGACCATCCAGGCCACCCACTCCTGGCTCGCGGACTCCGCGGCGATGATGACGTCGCCCTCGTTCTCGCGGCCCTCGTCGTCGGCGACGATGACCGGCTTGCCCTCGCGAAGCGCCTGAAGGGCGGTGGGGATGTCGGAGAGGCTCATGCGTGTACTCCTTGTCGTTCGACCGCCATCAGGCGTTGCACGTGGCGCGCCAGGATGTCGGTCTCGAGGTTGACGGCGTCGCCGGGGCCCTTCGCCCCGAGCGTCGTCGCGTCGAGGGTCTCGGGGATGAGCGAGACCTCGAACCACTGCTCGGCCTCGGCGGCATCCGAGACGGCGCTGACCGTGAGCGAGATCCCGTCGATCGCGATCGACCCCTTGCGGGTCACGAGCGCGGCCAGCGAGGCGGGCAGAGCGAGCCGCACGACCCGCCAGGCGGACCCCTCTTCGATCGAGAGAATCGTCGTGGTCCCGTCGACGTGACCCTGCACGATGTGGCCGCCGAGACGATCTCCGAGGGCGGCCGCGCGCTCCAGGTTGACATGCGTGCCGGGGGCGAGTCGCGCGACGGTGCTGGCTGCGATCGACTCGGCCATGACATCCGCCGTGAACCAGTCGGGGCCCTGATCGACGACCGTGAGGCAGACGCCGTCGACCGAGATCGAGTCGCCGTGCTTCGCATCGGATGCCGCGAGCGGCGCGCGGACGGTGAGGCGCGCCGCGTCGCCCGACGGCTCCCAGGCGAGCACCTCGCCCTGTTCTTCGATGATTCCGGTGAACATCAGATTCCTTCCGTGAGCGAGTGGCGCCCGCCCGATGGCACCGGCACGCTGGACGCGCGCGGTGTGGCCAGGATCAGCAGGTCGTCGCCGAGCTGCTCGATCGAATCGATCCGCAGGCGACGGGCCTGCGCGATGGTCGGGATGCCGAGCTCGCCCAGGGCGAGCTTGTCGCCGCCGAGCAGGGCGGGCGCCAGGTAGATCGAGAAGGCGTCGGCGAGACCGGCGGCGATGATCGCGCTGGCCAGGGTCGGGCCGCCCTCGACGTAGACGCGGCGCAGTCCGCGGCGATTCAGTTCGCTCAGGAGGCTCGCGAGATCGCGGCTGCCGGCCTCGATCAGGCCGGCCGGATGACGGCGCAGGGCGGCATCCGCCGGGATCTCGCGCTCGCCGACCACGACGGGGATCGGTTGGTGCTCGAGCAGTTCGCCGCCGTCGCCGCGTGCGGTCAGGCTCGGGTTGTCGGCGAGAACGGTTCCGGTGCCGACCAGGATCGCGTCACTCGCGGCCCGCTGCTCGTGGACGCGCTGGCGGGCGGCGGTTCCCGTGATCCACTGGCTGGTGCCGTCGGATGCCGCGGCCCGGCCGTCGAGCGTCGACGCCCACTTGACGGTCACCCAGGGGCGACCGCGTCGCACCGAGGCGAGCCACTCGTGCAGGAACAGCTCGGCCTCGTCGGCCAACACCCCGCCGATGACCTCGACGCCGCCCTCGCGCAGGCGCGCCGCCCCGCCGCCCGATGCGGCACCCGGGTCGGAGAGCGAGTAGACCACCCGGGCGACCCCGGCCTCCAGCAGCGCGACGCTGCACGGACCGGTGCGACCGACGTGGTTGCAGGGTTCGAGCGTGACGACCGCGGTCAGCCCTCTCGCCCCGTCCGGTCGATCGGCGACTTTCGACAGCGCATCGACCTCGGCGTGCGCCGTGCCCGCCCCGTGGTGCCAGCCCTCGGCGACGATCCGACCCGTGTCGTCCAGCAGAACGCAGCCGACCTGGGGGTTGCCGCCGGTGACCGGCCCTTGCGCGGCCAGCTCGAACCCGCGAGCCATCGCGGCTCGGTAGCGCTCGGTGTCCAACATCCGGTCCTCTGTCTCGTCGAGACGGTTCCGGGGGTGCGCCGAGCGTGGCGTCGCTCGCGGCGTCGCCGGTCGGCTCGTCCGCGAGCGCGTGCTTCCTCCCATCCGGACTATGACCGTCGGTCCCGGAATTCCACCGGATCGGCTTCCCCTCAGCCTTCGAGAGGAGGTTCGCGGACTATTACCGCCGGCTCGGATTTTCACCGACCCCGGAGCACGTGCTTCGTTTCACAGACTACAACGCGAAGCCGACGACGATATTCCCCGCCGATGTCGCCGCCGGTGTCGCATCGGCGATGCTCTGGGTCCGCTCAGGCGCCGAAGCGTCCTCGCGCCTCCACGGGGATGAGCGGCCTCTCGGCGCGGGCCCGGATCTGCTGAACCGCCCAGCTGTTGCCGTCCGGGTCGGCGAAGCCGAAGAAGGTCGCGCCGTCGCGCTCGTCGAACGACATGATCTCGGAGCACTCGACCCCTCGCCCGACCAACTCGGCTCGGGCGGCCGCGGCATCCGACACCACGAGATGCAGCGACCGCATCGAGCCCGGCGCCATCTCGTTCTGGCTGGGGAGGTCGCCGATCACGATCGAGCAGCCCGAGCCGGGCGGAGTCAGCTGCACCACGTGCATCCATTCGTTGGTCGTGTCGTGGTCGAGGTGGAAGCCCACCTGGTCGCGGTAGAACGCGACCGCGCGGTCGATGTCGCTCACCGGGAGCACGACGACCTCGAGGGTCCAGTCCATGTCAGCTCTCCTTGCCGGCGACGAGTTCGTCGAGGCGCTCGTACCCCTCGGTGACGCCGCGCTCCATGCCACCGGCGATCATGCCGTCGCGGGCCTCGACGCTCGGATAGACCGAGTGGATGCTCAGCCGGGTGCGGTCGCCCGGGAGCGGGGTGAGGGTCAGGGACTCGATGCTCACGACATCCGGAACCCCTTCGTATTCGAAGGTCTGGATGGCGAACTCGTTCTCGCGCACGACATGGAAGACGCCGTGGAACGCCGCGGTCTGGCCGTCGGGCGTGGTGCTGATGAAGCGGTAGCCGCCACCGGTCGTGAAGTCGAAGTGCTCGAGCTCGGTCCGGTAGCCCCTGGGGCCGATCCACTGCGCGTACAGCGCCGGATCGCGGTGCGCCCCGAAGACCGCGGCGACGGGGGCGTCGAACTCGCGCTCGATGTCGATGAACGGCAGGCCGGCGGGGGCCGTGATGGTGACGGGGTTGGTCATGATTCTTCCTTTCTCGGTGGATGGGCGAGCACGGCATCGAGCGCGCGGAATCGCCGCTCGGTGCCGAGCCGGTACTGATCGATCCAGGCCGTGAGCGCTTCGAGCCGGGCCGGGGCGAGGTGCACCGGGCGGCGCTGCGCGTCGCGGCTGCGGGTGACGAGGCCGGCCTGCTCGAGCACCTGGATGTGCCGGGAGACCGCCTGGGTCGAGATCGCGAAGGGCTCGGCGAGCTCGTTCACGGTGGCCGGCCCCCGACTCAGCCGCGCGATGATCGCGCGGCGCACCGGGTCCCCCAGCGCGACGAAGGCCCGGTCGAGCTCGGCGTCGTCACGTTCTGTGCTCAACGTAATCCTTTATCAACCAATCAGTTGAATAAGGATGACGCACGCCCCGGCGACTGTCAAGGGGCCCGGTCGGGCGACTGCCCCACTCGTTCGTCGTCCGTCCGCCGTCCGCTCTTCACGTCCGCTCTTCACACCGACCGTTCCTCCTCGTCCGCGACCGGTTCCGCGGATCTCCAGCCCCGGCATCCGGCGGCGGCAGGTGGCCGCGAGCCCCGCACGCTGGCGGCATGGGTCACGTCACCACTCGTGAGCTGCGGGCCGCCGGCATGTCCGAGAGGCAGATCCGCTCTGCCGTCGCCCGTGGCGCCCTCATCCGCATGCGCATCGGGCACCATGCCCGAACGGATGCCAGCGAGACGGCGATGGCGGCCGGGCGGGGGACGGGGCGGAGGCGGGCCGACGGTCAGCGCAGCAGGGCGGGTACCCCGGCGAGGGTTCGGATGACGGGCACCCGCGCGGCACGCGCCTCGGCGAGCTGATCGGCCGAGGCGTCGCCCGTGCGATCGAGCCAGATGCCGAGCAGGCCGGCGCCGGAGGCGCCCAGCGCGTCGGTGTGGAGCCGATCGCCGATGTAGGCGGCCGACGCCGGTGAGACGCCGAAGACGTCGCAGGCGCGGAGAAAGATGGCGGCATCCGGTTTCGCGGCCCCGACCTCGCCACTCGCGATCGTGTGCTCGACCCGCTGCAGCAGTCCGGTGGCCGTCAGCTTCGCCGTCTGGAAGGCGAGGTCGCCGTTCGTGATGACGCCGATCCGGATCGGCGGATCGGCTGCCTCGAGCGCGTCGAGGCAGGGGAGCGCGTCGTCGTGGAGGGTCCAGCCGTTCTCGTATTCCGCGAGGTAGGTGTCGAACCAGGCGTCGGCATCCGAATCGGCGGGCAGCTCGACCCCGTACGGCGCGACGAAGTCGCGGGCCCGTTCCCGGCGCTGCTGCAGGAAGTCGATCTCGCCGCCGAGGTAGCGGTGGTAGTGGTGCTCTTCGAGCGCGTGCCAGCGCGCGGATTCGGTGGCCCGGTCGGCCGCGGCGATCGCGCCCCCGATCGCATCGCGATGCGCCGCGAGGCCGAGCTCGACCGCCCTCCGGTGCGCGAACAGCGTGTCGTCGAGGTCGAAGAGCGCCACCCGGATCGGCCGGTCCGCCGCGGTCACAGCGGCCACCCGGGCTTGATCTCGCGATCGTCGTCGCGCAGCAGCACGCCGTGCCAGCTGTCCGGATGCGAGCCGTCGCGCGCGGGGACGAGCACGGGGGCCACCCCGGTGTACCGGAACCCGGCGGCGCGGGCGACGCGTGCCGAGGCGAAGTTGCCGGGAAGGGTCTCCCAGTCGATCCGCTCGGCGCCCCGCTCGACGAACGCCCACTCGACGACCGCCGCGAGGGCCTCGACCATGTAGCCGCGACCGCGGTGCTCCGCCCCCATCCAGAAGCCCACGTCGCCCCGGCTGCGCCAGCCGATCATGCCGAGCAGGGCGCCTGGCGCATGCTCATCGGGGCCGGAGTGCACGCCCCAGGTGAACTCGCTCTCGTCGGCCCAGCGCTCGGGCACGAACCCCTCGACGAAGTCGCGGGCGTGATCGAGGGTGTACGGCCACGGGGTGGTCAGGTACTGCTCGAACATCGGATCCTGGCAGTAGCGCGCGATCGCGTCGATGTCGTCGGACCCGGCCGGCACCGACAGCACCAGGCGTTCGCTGCGCAGTTCGACCGGTTCCACGACGACCTTTACACCCGCGGCAGGAAGCCGACCCGGTCGTAGATGCGCGCGAGCGTCGCGCCGGCGATCGCGTCCGCGCGCTCCGCATTCACCGTGAGCATGCGGTCGAGCTCGGCGGGGTCGGCCAGCAGCTCGAGCGCGCGCTCGCGCACCGGGGCGAAGGCGGCGACCACGGCATCCGCTGTCTCGCTCTTCAGGTCGCCGTAACCGCGCCCGGCGAACTCGGCCTCGAGCGCGGGGATCGACGAGCCGCCCAGCACCGACAGCAGCGTGAGCAGGTTCGAGACGCCCGGCTTGGTGGCAGGGTCGAAGCGGATGTCGCGTTCCGTGTCGGTCACCGCCGACTTGATCTTCTTGGCGGTCACCGCCGGGTCGTCGAGCAACCAGATGATGCCGTTCTCGCTCTCGCCCGACTTCGACATCTTCGAGCCCGGATTTTGAAGGTCGTAGACCTTCGCCGTCTCTTTGCGGATGCGCACCTCGGGCACCACGAACGTCTCGCCGAAGCGGCTGTTGAACCGCTGGGCCAGGTCGCGGGTCAGTTCGACGTGCTGGCGCTGATCCTCGCCGACCGGCACGATCTCGGCGTCGTAGAGCAGGATGTCGGCGGCCTGCAGGATCGGGTAGGTGAAGAGCCCGACGGTCGTCGAGTCCGCCCCCTGCTTGGCCGACTTGTCTTTGAACTGGATCATGCGGCCGGCCTCGCCGAATCCGGTGATCGTGCTGAGCACCCAGGCGGCCTCGGCGTGGGCTGAGACCTGGGACTGCACGAACAGGATCGACGATCCCGGGTCGATCCCGGCGGCGATGTACTGGGCCGCAGTGCGTCGGGTCGCCTCGCGGAGCTTGGCGGGATCCTGCGGAACCGTGATGGCGTGCAGGTCGACGACGCAGAAGACCGCGTCGTGGTCCTGCTGGAGCTGCTTCCACTGCAGCAGCGCGCCGATGTAGTTACCGGCGTGCAGCGAGTCGGCGGAGGGTTGCATGCCCGAGAACAGTCGGGGCTTGGTCATGATGGGGTCCGTTCGATGATCGGGCCGGCCGAGTCGGCGGCGGTGCCCGGAGAGCTAGATGTCGTAGTCGACGACGACGGGAGCGTGGTCGGACCATCGCTCGTCGTAGCTCGCGGCGCGGTCGACCGTGTACGAGCGGGCCTTGGCGGCGAGGGCCGGCGTGGCGAGCTGGTAGTCGATGCGCCATCCGGTGTCGGTGTCGAAGGCCTGGCCGCGATTCGACCACCAGGTGTAGGGCCCGGCGACCTCGCCCGAGAACCGGCGCCCCAGGTCGATCCAGCCGAGACCGGCGCCCGCGTTGTAGTCGGGCTCGCCTTCGGCGCCGAGGATGCGGTCGAAGTACGCGCGTTCCTGGGGCAGGAAGCCGGCACGCTTCACATTGCCCTTCCAGTTCTTGATGTCGAGGGTGCGGTGCCCGACGTTGAGGTCGCCCATGATCACGCTGAGCGGATTGTGCGCCGCAAGTTGTGGCAGGCGCTCGACCATGGCATCCAGGAACTTGTACTTCTCGACCTGCTTGGGGGTGTCGGCCTCACCCGAGTTGACGTAGGTCGACACCACGGTCACGATCGTGCCGTCGACGTCGTAGTCGGCTTCGAGCCAACGGCCCGCGCTGTCGAAGTCGTCGGGGCCGAGCTCGACCCGGTGGATCTCGGCGCGGCGTCGGCTGGCGAGCGCGACCCCCGCGCGCCCCTTCGCCGTCGCGGCGTCGTGCAGCACGTTCCACTCGGCCCCGAGTAGGGCGGTGAGGTCGTCGGTCTCGGCGCGGACCTCCTGGATCGCCAGGATGTCGACGCCCCGCGGCGCCAGCCACTCGCCCATGCCCTTGCGGTACGCGGCGCGGACGCCGTTGACGTTCACCGAAGCGATGCGCAGGGGGCGGGGCATGCTCGCAATTCTAGCCGCGACCGGTGACCTGCTCGGTCTCGGGCGGGTCGGTGAACAGCTCTCCCAGCCCTCCGGCCTCGGGCTGGGGCTCGGTGTGGGCGGCGACCAGGCGCCGGGCGTTCTCGAGACGGATGGCGGCGACGCGCGGGTCGATCTCGATGCCGGCATCCTCTAGACCGATCTCGATCCACGCGGCGCCCAGCAGGACGACCTGGCAGGCCAGATTGAAGAAGATCAGCAGGCCGGCGATCACCGCGAACGAGGCGATGAGCGGATTGCTGCTCGCCCCGCCCAGCAGCGCCGAGCCCAGGAGTTTGAGCACTCCGATTCCGAGGGCCGCGAGCCGGGCGCCGGCCCACGCGCGGTGTCGGGGGATGCGCACCGCGGCGAGTACACGGTAGAGCGCGGCGAGCACGAAGGCATCGAGCAGGAACATCACCCCGAGCGTCACGATGCGGATCGCGATGGTCGCGACGACGGTCGTGGACTCGATGCCGAGCAGGCCGAGCAGGAAGCTCGTCGCACTCGTGCTCGCCACCGAGAGCGCGGCCGACGCGATCACGACGACGCAGAGCCCGATGCCGAGCGCGATGTCGCGCAGCTTCAGCAAGGCGAAGTTGGTGAACGGCGACGGCAGCTCGAACATGCTGCGCACGGCGTCGCGCGCCGACGACAGCCAGCCGGTCGCCGTGATCACCAGGCCGACCAGCGCGATCGCACCCGTCCAGCCGAAGACCCCGGCCGAGAGCAGTACCTTCGCCTTGATCGCTCCGCCGTCGCCGGTGTCGATCAGGCCTGGAATGGCCGAATCGAGGGCGGTCAGGAGAGCGTGCTGCACGGCGGTGTCGCCGCTGATCACGAGGCCGGCGATCGAGAACCCCACCCAGAGCGCGGCGAAGACGGCGAACAGCCCCTGGAAGGCCAGGCCGCTGGCGAGGATCGGGCCGCGCTGCTGCCCGTAATGGATGAAGACCCGCACGGGCTTGAGCTTCTGCACTCGGGCGACCACGGCCGACACCCGGGCCACGAGGGGGCCGAAGGGCCTACCGGCGGACTTCTGCGGGGCGGCCATGGCACCCACCCTACGGGCCGCGTTCGCGGGGGCGGCGGCCGCCGTGGCGCCGCGGGCTTTCCCCCTGACCGTAACTTTCCGGGCCGTCGTTCGATGACGTAGGTGAGCGCGTCGCCTCCCGGCGGACGCGCGAGCACTGACCGTTATCTGTTCGGAGGAACCACCCGTGTCGATCATCGCAACCACCATCGGAACGAAGGTTGCCATCGCGGCCCTGTCACTCGCCGCCCTGGGCGGAGGAACCGCTGCCGCTGCGGCGGCGGGCGTGCTGCCCACCCCGGCTCAGGAGTTCGCCCACCAGACGGTCGGCGCGCCCAGCCCGACGGCCAGTGAGACCCCCGACGCGACGGAGACCCCGGACCCCACGTCGAGCGCCTCGCCGAAGGGACCTGACGCCACCGGCCCGGCGGCCTTCGGCCTCTGCACCGCCTTCAGCGCCGGCGGCCTGAGCACGAAGTCCATCGCGTACGGTGCGCTCGACGCCGCAGCACCGGGGGGCGACATCACCGCCTACTGCGCCACGGTGCTGAGCACGGCTCCCGGCCACTCGGCCGGACACGCCCCGACCAGCCACCCCATCCCGTCGTCCGTGCACACCGGCGCGCCGGTGGCCCCGCATTCCGACAGTTCGTCTCACGGTGCCGCCGACTCTCACGGTCACTGACCAGAGGTCGCGGACGGACTGTGCCAACCTGATCCTGGTGAGTCCGTTGTCGAGGCGATCCGATGGTTACGGATCGCCTCGACGCCTGCATACGAGGAAGTCGAGCTATTGGGAGACGCCGGGAACTCGGAGGAGTCGCTCCACGCGGAGCGCTTCGCCGCGGTCTACCGCGAGCTGTCCCCCCGGGTGCTCGGCTACCTCCGGGTCCACGGGGTCGATGATCCCGAGTCCGTCACGCAAGATGTTTTTCTCGCTCTGTATCCGCGACTCCCGGCGGTCACCGGTGGAGAGGATGGAGTACGCACCTTGACGTTCTCCATCGCGCATGCCCGGATCGTCGACTTCCATCGCGCGGCGGCGCGGCGCCCCGGACTGGTCGTCCTCGACCCCGAGACCGATCCGCGGCGCGTGCCGTCGGCTGAGGACGTCCACACCGCACTCGCCGAGGGGCGCAGCACCCTCGCGCTGCTGGAGCGGCTCGGGGACGATCAGCGCGAGGCCGTGAGCCTGCGCATCATCGCGGAGCTCTCGCTCGCCGAAGCGGCCGAGGTGATGGGCCGGAGCGTCGGTGCCGTCAAGCAGCTTCAACGTCGCGGCCTCGAGGCCCTGCGCGATCTCGTGACCAAGGAGGCGAGCCATGACTGATCCGATCCGCGAGCTGCTCGCCGAGGAAGGCATGTCGAGCGAGCGGGAGCTCGAAGACGTTCTGCTCCGGATGCGCGCCGAGGCAACCGGCGTCCCTCCGATCCCGTCGGCCGCGGTCGCCGCCCTCATGCCCGAGCGCACGCGACGCGCACCGGTGTGGCGGCGTCGCCCCGTTGTCACCGGTCTGATCGTGCTCGGCTCGCTGGGGCTGGGCGTCGGTACGGCGGCCGCCAGCCCCGAGGTGCGGTCGGCGGCGCAGCAGGTGGTGCAGACCGTGCTCGGCTCGATCGGCTCGATCGGCTCGGTCGTCGCTCCGAGCACGAGCGCGCCGGAGCCGCACGCGACTCCGACCCCCTTCTCCACACCGACCCCCTCGGCGACCAGCTCCGATCATCCGAGCGCCACCGATCATCCCGGCAAGGGCATCGGCGCAACCACGGCACCGGGCAAGACCGGCCAGATGCCGACACCGTCGCAGCGCAAGACCCCGCCGGCCGCGCCTCCCACGCATCCCGCACCCGCGCCGTCGGCGCCCGGCGCAACCCACCACCCCTGATGCTCGACGGGCGCAGACCCGCGCGTTAGAGTCGGCACGGATCGCCGGAGGTCCGACAGGGAGGCCGTCGTGCAGCGCTTCGCCGGGCGAGTCGCCCTGGTCACGGGGGCGAGCCGCGGCATCGGGCTGGGTATCGCCGAACGGCTGGTGGCCGAGGGTGCGGAGGTCGTGCTGACGGCGCGCAAACGGGAGGCCCTCGATGAGGCCGTTGCGGGCCTGGGCACGCACGCCGTCGGAGTCGCCGGCCGGGCCGACGATCCCGAGCACCGCGCCGAGGTCTTCGCCCTCATCGCGCAGAGGTTCGGCCGCCTCGACCACCTGGTCAACAACGCGGGGATCAATCCGGCCTACGGACCGCTCGCCGACGTCGATCTGGATGTCGCGCGCAAGATCTTCGACGTCAATGTGCTCGCGGCCTTGGACTGGTCTCGGGATGCCGTGGCCGCCGGTCTGGCGCGCGACCACGGCTCGATCGTCAACATCGCCTCGATCGCGGGCCTGTCGGCGGCGCCGGGCATCGCGCTGTACGGCATCTCGAAGGGAGCGCTCATCGCCCTCACCGTGCAGCTCGCGGCGGAGTTGGCTCCCGGGGTGCGGGTCAACGCGGTGGCACCGGCCGTGATCAAGACCGTCTTCGCCCGTGCGCTCTACGAGGGGCGCGAGGCGCAGGCCGCCGCGCAGTATCCGCTCGCCCGGCTGGGCGAACCCGCGGACGTCGCGGGTCCGGTCGCGTTCCTGCTCTCCGACGACGCGGCCTGGATCACAGGGCAGACCCTGATCATCGACGGCGGCGCGTCGATGCGATCGGTCCTCTGACGGCGGCAGGCCCGGAGGGACGGCCCGGGCCTCAGGCGGGGAGCATCAGCGTGACGGTCTCAGCCACCAGGGCGGGGCGGTCCGAGCCCTCGAGCTCGATGATCACGCGCTGGGTCACCCGGTAGCCGTCCCCGTCCTCGGTCACACCCGTGACCTCGGTGCGCGCACGGACGCGCGAGCCGGCGAGCACCGGCTCGACGAAACGCACGTGGTCGAATCCGTAGTCGACCGTGACGGCGGTGCCGCCGATCTCGAGCAGCCCGTCCGTCAGCAGGGGGATCAGCGACAGGGTGAGGGCTCCGTGCGCGATCGTCGCCCCGAACGGACCGGATGCCGCGCGCTGCGGATCGACGTGGATCCAACGGAAGTCGCCGGTCGCCCCCGCGAACGCATCGATGCGGCCCTGGTCGATCGTGAGCCACTCGTCGCCGACCAGTGCGGACCCGACCAGGTTCGAGAGAGCCCCGGCCGAGGCCACCGTTCGCGCGGTCATGCCCTCGACCTCGGGTGTGCAGAAACGGGCGATGGTTCCATGGAGCACCCTTCGACGACCTTGTCCTGGAACGACCGTACCGCGATCGGTCGTGTGTGTTCTGGAAGCGCCGACCTCATCCCCCGAACGGGGGGTGAGGTACCCTCGAACACGCGCGTCATAGTGGACACATCGGGCCGTCTCTCTGTATGAGGACGTCATCACCGCGGAATCCCGCGGCGACGACCTCACCCTCAGGGACAGGAGAGGCCCGGGAATGGATCAGGGGGATGAGCAGTCAGGTTTCGAAGCTCACCACTTCGGACACGGAGTTGATCGAAAGCGCCCGATCGGGGGATACGGGTGCCTTCGCCGAGTTGTGGCGACGCCACTATCGCTCCGCTGCTCGCGTCGCCCGCCAGTTCACGTCGTCGATCGATGCCGATGACCTCGTCAGCGAGGCGTATGCACGCATCTTCCAACGTGTTCTGGCGGGCGGCGGACCCACCGGAGCGTTCCGTCCCTACCTGTACACGACCATTCGCAACCTCGCGAGCACCTGGGGTGCCGCCTCGCGGGACGTGCAGGTCGACATGATCGACGAGTTCGAAGACGAGCGGATCCCCGACGATCCCGCTTCCTGGGCGCTGGACCGCACCCTGACCGCTCGAGCGTTCCGTTCACTTCCCGACCGCTGGCAGACGGTGCTGTGGTACACCGAGGTCGAGGGCATGGACCCGCACGAGGTCGCTCCGCTGATGGGATTGACGGCCAACGGGGTCGCGGCGCTCTCGTACCGTGCCCGCGAGGGGCTCCGCAGCGCCTGGCTGCAGGCGCACATCTCGAATGCGGGCACCTCGGCGGACTGCCGGTGGGCGATGTCCCGCTTCGGCGATCGCACCCGCAAGAGCCTGACCGCGCGCGAGTCCGACCGCATCGAGGCGCATCTGCTCGGCTGCACCAAGTGTCAGGTGATCTCGGAAGAGGTGGACGAGGTTGGGTCGCACCTCGCCATGGTGATGCTTCCGCTCCTTCTGGGTGGCGTCGCGGGCGGTGCCGTGCTCGCGTCCCTCGCCCACCCCGCTGCGGCCCTCGCCGCCGAGGCCGTTCCCGCCCTGCCAGCGACGGTGCATGCGGTCGTCACCGGCGGTGCGCTCGCCGCGCCCGCGCTCGCCGCGCCCGTGCTCGGCGGCCTCGCCCTCGGCGCCGCCAGCGGTACGGGAGCTCTGGTGGGCAGTCTCGCGGTCATCGCGGTGATCGGGGGCAGCGTCGCTCTCGGCGTCGGCGCCGCCGGCTCGCCCGTCGCCACTCCGCAGCCGAACGCGACTCAGGCGGTCATCGCCGCACCCCTGCCGAGCGTTCGGACGACGGGCGCGCCCGCGCTGCCGACCCCGACCCCGACGCCAGGGTCTGCTCTCGGCGGGGTGGGCCAGACGGTGGGCACGACCGTCGACGGAGTCGGCAGCGCCGTCAACGGCGTGCTCGGCGGCGCCACGGGGCTCGTGAACAACGTCACCGCGCCGATCCTGGGGGGCGTGACGGGGGGCGCTCCGGCGGTGACCGCGACCGTCGACCTGAACCTGGCGGGCTCGGGCACTCCGGGGGCCACGGTGTCGGCCTCGGTGGCGGGAGCGGTCTACACGACGGTCGTGGCATCCGATGGGCACTGGTCGTTGGCGATCTCGGGTCTTCCGCAGGGCACCTCGAGCGCGACGGTCACCCAGAACACGAGCCTGCTCGGCAGCCTGCTCGGACTCCTCGGCCTCACCCCGCTGTCGGTGAACCTCAACTCACTGGGCCTGTCGCTCACGCTGTTCGACAAGTGAGCGTCCCGCGTCGTCGGATGGCCGTCGGCGCACCGCGCGCAGAACATTTTTCTGCGATCCGCGTCATAATCGTGCGCCCGCGACGTCTCTTCGGGTGAGGACAACACCTCCCCAACACTCCGCCCTCTGACGTCCCAGTGAGGGCGGATCCGGTCGGTGCCCGTCGAGATCCCAGCCTCTGCGGGCACCGACCCAACATCGGCCAACGTGCCGCACCGATTGCGCTCCGGATGCGGCCATCAAAGACCGAAGGCCGCCCCGCACAAGCGGAGCGCCTTCGGCACGTCATGCCGCGGCGGCGAGCTCAGCCCGCGAGCACGGCCTCCGACGTCAGGTCCGACGCCGGCAGATCGGGGCCGCCGCGCAGGATCGCCTGCTTGACCTCCGAGATGGCCTTCGTGACCTCGATGCCCCGCGGGCAGGCCTCCGAGCAGTTGAAGGTCGTGCGGCAGCGCCACACGCCCTCCTTGTCGTTGAGGATGTCGAGGCGCACCTGGCTGCCCTCGTCGCGGCTGTCGAAGATGAAGCGGTGCGCGTTCACGATCGCCGCCGGGCCGAAGTACTGCCCATCCGTCCAGAACACCGGGCAGCTCGAGGTGCAGGCCGCGCACAGGATGCACTTGGTCGTGTCGTCGAAGACCGCACGCTGGGCGACGGACTGGATGCGCTCCTTCTCCGGCTTGTCGCTCGCGATCAGGAACGGCTGGATCGCGCGGTACGACTCGAAGAACGGCTCCATGTCGACGATGAGGTCCTTCTCGAGGGGGAGCCCCTTGATCGCCTCGACGTAGATCGGCTGCGAGATGTCGAGATCCTTGATCAGGGTCTTGCAGGCGAGCCGGTTGCGGCCGTTGATGCGCATCGCGTCGGAGCCGCAGATGCCGTGAGCGCAGCTGCGACGGAAGCTGAGCGAGCCGTCCTGCTCCCACTTGATCTTGTGCAGCGCGTCGAGCACGCGATCGGTGGCGTACAGCTCGACGTCGAAGTCCTGCCAGTGCGGTTCGGCATCCACCTCGGGATCGAAGCGCCGGATGATGAGCGTGACGGTGAACGCCTGGATCGGCGCCACGGGGGCGACAGCGGCCGTCCCCTCGCTGCTGGCAACCTCCGACATCAGTACTTCCTCTCCTGTTTCACAATCAGCTCGGCGGCGCGCATCAGTACTTGCGCTCCATCGGCTGGTAGTTCGTGATGACGACCGGCTTCCAGTCGAGCGAGATGTGGTCCGCGGCATCCGCGGAGTGCGGGTCGCCGGTGAGGTACGCCATCGTGTGCTTCATGTATTCGGCGTCGTCGCGCTTCGGGTAGTCGTCGCGCATGTGCCCGCCGCGGCTCTCCTTGCGGTTGCGCGCCGAGTAGACGACCACCTCGGCGAGGTCGAGCAGGAAGCCGAGCTCGATCGCCTCGAGGAGGTCGGTGTTGTAGCGACGCCCCTTGTCTTGGATCGACACGTTCTTGTAGCGCCCGCGTAGCTCGTGGATGGTCTGCGTCACCTTCGCGAGCGACTCGTCGGTGCGGAACACCTGGGCGTTCCTGTCCATCTCGTCCTGCAGCTCCTTGCGCAGCGCCGCGATGCGCTCGGTGCCCTTCGAGTCGCGCAGCTCTTCGACCAGGCCCTGCACGAAGGCGGCCGGGTCGGCCGGCAGCGGCACGAAGTCGGCCGTCTTGGCGTACTCGACGGCGTTGTTGCCCGCCCGCTTGCCGAAGACGTTGATGTCGAGCAGCGAGTTGGTGCCGAGCCGGTTCGACCCGTGCACCGAGACGCACGCGCACTCGCCCGCCGCGTACAGACCGGGTACGACCGTGTCGTTGTCGCTCAGCACCTCGGCCTTGACGTTGGTCGGGATGCCGCCCATCGCGTAGTGCGCGGTCGGCATGACCGGCACCGGGGTCGTCACCGGGTCGACGCCGAGGTAGGTACGCGCGAACTCGGTGATGTCGGGGAGCTTGGTCTCGAGCACCTCGGCGCCCAGGTGGGTGCAGTCCAGCAGCACGTAGTCCTTGTGCGGGCCGGCGCCGCGGCCCTCCGCAACCTCTTGCACCATGCAGCGCGAGACGATGTCGCGAGGAGCCAGGTCCTTGATCGTGGGGGCGTAGCGCTCCATGAACCGCTCACCGCTCGCGTTGCGCAGGATCGCGCCCTCGCCTCGTGCCCCCTCCGTCAGCAGGATGCCGAGCCCCGCCAGTCCGGTCGGGTGGAACTGGAAGAACTCCATGTCCTCCAGCGGCAGGCCCTTGCGCCAGATGATGCCGACGCCGTCACCGGTCAGGGTGTGCGCGTTGGAGGTGGTCTTGTAGATCTTGCCGAAGCCGCCGGTGGCGAAGATGATCGCCTTCGCCTGGAAGACGTGGATCTCGCCGGTGGCCAGCTCGTACGCGACGACGCCCGAGGGGCGGTCCTTGCCCTTCACCTTGGTCATCACGACATCGAGGGCGTAGTACTCGTTGAAGAAGTTGACGCCGAGCTTGACGCAGTTCTGGAACAGCGTCTGCAGGATCATGTGCCCGGTGCGGTCGGCGGCGTAGCAGGCTCTGCGAACGGGCGCCTTACCGTGGTCGCGGGTGTGGCCGCCGAAGCGGCGCTGGTCGATCTTGCCCTCCGGGGTGCGGTTGAACGGCAGGCCCATGTTCTCGAGGTCGAGAACGGCGTCGATCGCCTCCTTCGCCAGGATCTCGGCGGCATCCTGGTCGACCAGGTAGTCGCCGCCCTTGACGGTGTCGAAGGTGTGCCACTCCCAGTTGTCCTCTTCGACGTTGGCGAGCGCCGCCGCCATGCCGCCCTGGGCCGCGCCGGTGTGGGAGCGGGTCGGGTAGAGCTTCGTGATGACGGCGGTCCTGGCCTTCGGGCCGGCCTCGATCGCGGCGCGCATACCGGCACCGCCCGCGCCGACGATGACCACGTCGAAGCGGTGATAGTGCACGCCGTCGATGACGGCGCCGTCCTCGAACTCCGTCACCCCCGTCGGGCTCGATGCGGCGGGCTTGGTGCGGGGATTCTCGGTGCTCACGCGTTCAGGCTCACTTCGGTTACTTGGCGGGGCAGAAGCTCGGGACGAGGTTCGCCGGTGCTCCGGCGGGGCAGGGGTCGAAGGTGGTGAGCACCAGGGTGCCGAGCACGATCAGGGCCACGACCGCGACCGCGACCAGGGTCAGCAGCACGATGCGCAGCCGGCCGTGGGCGTAGTCGTTGATGATCGTGCGCATGCCGTTGCCGCCGTGGATGAGGGCGAGCCAGAGCATCAGGGTGTCCCACACGATCCAGAAGGGGCTCGCCCACTTGCCCGCGACGAACGCGAAGTCGATCGCCTTGACGCCCTGTCCGAGGAACAGGTTGACGAACAGGTGCCCGAAGATCAGCACGACGAGCACGACGCCCGACAGCCGCATGTAGAGCCAGCCCCACTTCTCCCAGTTCACCCGGCGGCGTTTGACCGCGGGGGTGTGCGGGGCGCGGGGAGCGTCGATCGTGGTCATCACTGGCCTCCGAAGATGTGCATGAGCTGCCGTGGCACGAAGCCGACGAGCAGCACGACCCAGAGCGCGATCACGATCCAGAACAGCAGGCGCTGGTGCCGGGTGCCCGCACTCCAGAAGTCGATCAGGATGATGCGCAGCCCGTTGAGCGCGTGCAGCCCGATCGCCGCGACCAGAGCGATCTCGCCGAGGCCGAGAAGGGGCGTCTTGTACTCGTTGATGACCGAGTTGTACGCCTCGGGGCTGATCCGCACGACCGCGGTATCGAGCACATGCACCAAGAGGAAGAAGAAGATGGCGACTCCGGTGATCCGGTGCAGCACCCACGACCACATGCCCTCGCGGCCCCGGTAGAGCGTCCCTGCGGGGCGCCTCGGGCTGCGGATCTTGGTGGCGGCGGCTGCTCCGGATCGTGCGGCCTGGCTCGACACGGGGCTCCTCCTTGCGTCACGTTGCGGTCGACGGGTGGCACGCCGTTCGCTCGTCAATCGGACGCTGCAAGTCTAGGCCCCACCGCGCGCGGGGCGCAGACAAGGGTGCCCTCACTAGCTCGATGTCGAGACAGTTGCGGGTTGGTGTGCGGTCCGTTGTGGGAGACCGACGGGCGGCTCCGGGCTCGGCGTGGGGGCCTCGTCGTTAGGGTTGAGCGCATGAGCAAGGACGCAGCCGGTCTCGACCGCTTCTACAGCATCATCCCGGCCGGCGGCATCGGATCGCGGCTGTGGCCGCTCTCCCGCGCCGACGCGCCCAAGTTCCTGCACGACCTCACCGGCTCCGGCAGCTCGCTGCTGCGCGCGACCTGGGATCGGCTCGCGCCGCTCGCCGGCCCGGATCGGATCATGGTCGTCACCGGCCGTGCGCACCGGGCCGCGGTCGAGGAGCAGATCCCCGAGCTCATCGACGCCAACGTCGTGCTCGAGAGCGAGCCGAAGGATTCGACGGCCGCCATCGGGCTGGCGGCGGCGATCCTGCATCACCGGGATCCCGACGTCATCGTCGGCTCGTTCGCCGCCGACCACGTGATCGCCGATGTGCGGGCCTTCCGTCGTGCCGTGACTCAGGCGGTCGCCGCGGCGGACGCGGGCTACATCGCGACGATCGGCATCACCCCGACCGAGCCGGCGATCGGATTCGGCTACATCCATTGCGGGGGCCATCTCGACATCCCGGGCGCCCCGGATGCGATCGTCGCCGAGAGCTTCGTCGAGAAGCCCGATCTCGAGACCGCGAAGGAGTACCTGGCCGACGGCAAGCACCTCTGGAACGGCGGGATGTTCGTGGCGCGCGCCGAGGTGCTTCTCGCCCAGATCGGCGAGTCCGACCCCGAGCTGCTCGCCGGACTGGAAGAGCTCGCCGAGGCCTGGGACGACCCGGCGCGCCGCGGTCCGACCGTCGACCGCGTGTGGCCAAGGCTGCACAAGATCGCGATCGACTACACGGTCGCCGAACCCGCGGCGGCGGCAGGGCGCCTCGCGGTCATCCCCGGGTCGTTCGACTGGGACGACGTCGGCGACTTCGCTTCGATCGCCAAACTGCACGCGGGCGGTCGCAGCTCGGACCTCGCGATCCTCGGCAAGAACGCCCGCGTGCTCGCGGATTCCTCCAGCGGCATCGTGGTCAGCCAGACCGACCGCATCATCTCCCTCATCGGCGTGCGCGACATCGTCGTCGTCGATACCCCGGATGCGCTGCTGGTGACCACGAGCCAGAACGCGCAGCGGGTCAAGAGCGTGGTGGATGCGCTCAAACTGAGCGGGCGATCCGACGTTCTGTAGCCGGGACCGGGGCGATCATTTCCGGGTCATTACGGCTCCGTCGCGGCTTTGTAACTCTTCAGATTCAGAGTCGAAGGTCCCTCGGCGGTGAACGTCACATTGGGTAACGTTGAGCCAATTCGCTCGGCATCCTGCCCGGCGTGCTCTTGGAGGACACAGTGACATTGACTTCGCGTAAGACCGGATTGGCCGGTCTTGCAACCCTTGGGGTGAGCGCACTCCTGCTCGCCGGCTGTTCCGCAGCCCCGACGGGCACCAACACCACGAAGGCCGCATCCAACTTCCTGCCGTGCATGGTCTCCGACTCCGGTGGATTCGACGATCACTCGTTCAACGAGATCGGCCTCCAGGGTCTGCAGGCCGCAGCCAAGTCCCTGGGCGTCAAGGAGAAGCACGTCGAGTCCAACACCAACGACGACTACGCACCCAACATCGACAGCCTGCTCGGGCAGGGCTGCAACCTCATCGTGACCGTCGGCTTCCTGCTCTCCTCGGCGACCGATGCCGCGGCCAAGGCCAACCCGGACGTGAAGTTCGCCATCGTGGATGACGGACTCGACAACGAGGGTGCCACCGGCAAGGACGGCAAGCCCACCGGCGATGGCAAGGTCGATGTCGCCAACGGCAAGCCGATCCTGTTCGACACGGCGCAGGCCGCCTTCCTCGCCGGCTACGCCGCGGCGAGCTACTCGAAGACCGGTGTCGTCGGCACCTTCGGCGGCATCCAGATCCCGCCGGTGACGATCTTCATGGACGGTTTCGTCGAGGGTGTTCAGTACTTCGACAAGGTGAAGAGCAAGAGCGTCAAGGTCGTCGGATGGGACGTCACGTCGCAGACCGGCGTCTTCACGGGCGGCTTCGCGGCCGGTGTCGAGGCCAAGACCGCCGCGCAGGGCCTGCTCGACCAGAACGCCGACGTCATCATGCCGGTCGGTGGTCCGATCTACCAGAGCGCAGCCGAGGCGATCAAGGACAAGAAGAACGGCACCGTGATGATCGGCGTCGACGCGGATGTCTACAACACCGACAAGTCGGTGCGCGACATCCTTCTCACCTCGGTGCAGAAGCGCGTCGACTCCGGTGTCGAGGCGGTCGTCAAGGCCGCTGCCAGTGGGGACTTCAACAACACCCCCTACGTCGGCACGCTGAAGAACGACGGTGTCGGCCTCGCGCCGTTCCACGACTACGCGTCGAAGGTCGACTCGAACCTGTCCAAGGAGATCGCCGACATCAAGGCGAAGATCATCTCCGGCGACATCAAGGTGACGTCCGCGGCCACGCCGAAGTAGTCATCCCGAATCAGTGCTCCGGGGAGGTCGGCGAAGCTGGCCTCCCCGGAGCACGTCAGCCTAGATTGGCCCCATGAAGCTCGAACTCCGCGCCATCACCAAGCGGTTCGGCGCCCTGGTCGCGAACGACCACATCGATCTCACCGTCGAGTCCGGCGAGATCCACGCCCTGCTGGGAGAGAACGGCGCCGGCAAGTCCACCCTCATGAATGTGCTCTACGGCCTGTACCAGGCCGATGAGGGAGAGATCCTGCTCGACGATGTCGTCCAGCACTTCTCCGGATCAGGCGACGCCATGAACGCCGGCATCGGCATGGTGCACCAGCACTTCATGCTCATCCCCGTTTTCACGGTCGCCGAGAACGTCATCCTCGGTCACGAGCCCACCAAGGCAGGCGGGCGACTCGACCTGCCCGCCGCCCGTGCAAAGGTGCGCGAGATCTCCGCTCGATTCGGCTTCGATGTCGACCCCGACGCTCTTGTCGAGAACCTGCCGGTCGGCGTGCAGCAGCGCGTCGAGATCATCAAGGCGCTCTCGCGCGACGCGAAGGTGCTGGTCTTCGACGAGCCGACCGCGGTGCTCACGCCGCAGGAGACCGACGAGCTGATGACGATCATGCGTCAGCTCAAGGAGGCCGGCACGTCCATCGTGTTCATCACCCACAAGCTGCGCGAGGTGCGCGAGGTGGCGGATCGGATCACCGTGATCCGGCTGGGCAAGGTGGTCGGCGAGGCGCCGCCGACCGCCAGCAATGAGGAGCTCGCCTCGATGATGGTCGGCCGCGCCGTCGAGCTGATGGTCGAGAAGGGGCCGGAGAAGCCGGGAGCCGAGGCGCTCGTGGTCAGCGACCTCTCCGTCATCGATCACAGCGACCAGTACGTCGTCTCGCACGTGAGCTTCTCGGTGCGGGCGGGGGAGGTGCTCGTCATCGCCGGCGTGCAGGGCAATGGCCAGACCGAACTCACTGAGGCGATCATGGGCCTGCAGCCCCGGGTCGAGGGAACCATCACCCTGAACGGGCACGAACTGACCCGGCACAGCACCAACGACGTGCTGGATGCCGGCGTCGGGTTCGTCCCGGAGGACCGCAACGAAGACGGACTGGTCTCGGAGTTCACGATCGCCGAGAACCTCATGCTCGACCGCTCCACGAGCGCCCCCTTCGTGCGTGCCGGCGCCCTGCAGCTGGGGGTGCTCGAGAAGTTCGCCGAGCAGAAGCTCACCGAGTTCGACATCCGTGCCCAGGGGATCACGACCCGGGTGGGTCAGCTGTCAGGAGGCAACCAGCAGAAGGTCGTGCTCGCGCGCGAATTGAGCCGCGAACTGAAGCTTCTGGTCGCGGCGCAGCCGACCCGCGGGCTCGACGTCGGCTCGATCGAGTTCGTACACACCCGGATCATCCAGGCGCGTGACGCCGGCATTCCCGTCATCGTCGTGTCCACCGAGCTCGACGAGGTGGTCGCGCTCGCGGACCGGATCGCCGTGATGTTCCGCGGCGGCATCGTCGGGATCGTTCCCGGCGACACGCCGCGTGAAAAACTCGGCCTCATGATGGCCGGCGAGGCCCCGGCGGAGGTGGCGGCATGAGCGAGCAGCTGCCATCGTCGACGCCGAGCGTGCTCCCCGCAGAACCCGGGCAGGCTCCCAACGTGCCGGCCCAGCCGGAGCCGCCCGCGGCAAACCGTGTCCTGCGCGAGATCTTCTCCGGCAGCGCGCTGGTCACCGTGCTCGCCGTGGTGCTTGCCCTGCTCGTCGCCGGTGTGCTCATCGCCGCGACCGACAGCGGGGTCCAGTCGGCGCTCGGGTACTTCTTCGCGCGCCCGGGTGACACCTTCCAGGCCATCGGCAACTCCGTCGGGGGCGCGTACTCGTCGCTGTTCCAGGGCTCGATCTACAACTTCATGCGCCCGGGGTTCGCCAACGGCATCAAGCCCTTGACCGAGACCTTGACCTTCGCGACGCCGTTGATCGTCGCCGGCCTCGGCGTGGCTCTGGCGTTCCGGGTCGGCATGTTCAACATCGGCGGCCGCGGCCAGATCCTCATCTCGGCGGCCGTCGCCGGGTGGATCAGCTGGTCGTTCCCCATGCCGTTCTTCGTCCACGCTCTCGTGGCGACCGTCGGGGCGATCGTCGGGGGTGCGCTGTGGGGCGGCATCGCCGGATTGCTCAAGGCACGCACGGGTGCGCACGAGGTGATCGTGACGATCATGCTCAACTACGTCGCGTTGTATCTGATCTCATTCATGCTGCGGACGCCCGGTCTGCTGCAGGCGACCGGATCCAACAACCCGAAGTCGCCCGCGGCCCTGTCCACGGCGGTTTATCCGAAGCTCAGCGATCTGATCACGCTGTTCGGGGGAGGGCCGACCACCTACCGAGTCAACGTCGGCTTCCTCATCGCGATCATCGCCACGATCTTCGTCTGGTACATCGTCAACCGCTCGAGCCTGGGCTTTCGGTTCCGCGCAGTCGGCGAGAACCCCAGCGCCGCTCGCGTCGCCGGCATCAACGTCAAGATGGTCTACGTCCTCGCGATGGTGTTCTCCGGCGGCCTCGTCGGTCTGGCCGGCGCGGATCAGGTGCTCGGCAACACGACCTCGGGCTTCAGCTCCGGCGTGGATGCCGGGATCGGATTCGACGCGATCACGGTCGCGCTGCTCGGCCGCTCCCGGCCATGGGGGGTGTTCTTCAGTGGACTGCTGTTCGGTGCGCTGAAGGCCGGCGGTTACAACATGCAGGCGTCGCAGCAGATCCCGATCGACATCGTGCTGGTCGTGCAGTCGGTGATCGTCCTCCTCATCGCCGCACCGCCGTTGGTTCGCACGGTGTTCCATCTGCCCAAGCCCGGCGCACTGCCGAGACTGCGCCGCTCGGCGGGGGTGGTGACCAAGTGACCGCCGTCACCGCCGCCTCGGCGCCGATCGTCCTCGAGAAGGCGGTCGTCCGCAGTCTCAAGATCCCGATCGTGCTCGACGTGTTCGCCATCCTGGCGCTCGTGTTCGCGTTCGGCATCCCGCGCTCCGGGTCCAGCACCTTCGGTCTGTCCACCTCGACCGACTTCTTCCAGATCCCGCCGGTCACCCTGCCGACCGTCGGCACGGTGGTGGTGGTGTCGATTCTGCTGTTCGCGCTGGCGGTGGCGGCTCACATCGTGGTCGCACGGAGCGCGGCCGGCAAGGTGCCGCTCTGGCTCGATGCCGTGTTCGCCATCCTGTTCCTGTTCCTGTTCCTCACCTGGGCGGCGGCCGGGCTCCGTCCGGTGCCCGTGCCGGGTCTGCTCATCGGCAGCCTCGCCTTGGCGACCCCGCTGGTATTCGGCTCGCTCGGCGGCGTCATCGGCGAGCGGGCGGGAGTCGTCAACGTTGCCATCGAGGGCCAGCTGCTGTTCGGCGCCTTCTCGGCGGCGGTCGTCGGTTCGGCGACGCACCAGGCCGTTCTCGGTCTGCTGGCGGCGGTCGTCGGCGGCGTTCTCGTCTCGTGGGTGCTCGCCGCCTTCGCGATCAAGTACCTGGTAGAACAGGTCATCGTCGGGGTCGTGCTCAACGTGCTCGTGACCGGTCTGACCAACTTCCTCTACTCGAAGGTGCTCACGGCCGATCCGGCATTGAACTCGACGACCCGGTTCCCCCGGGTCTCGATCCCGCTGTTGTCCGACATCCCGATCCTCGGACCGGTGCTGTTCAAGCAGACGATCATCACGTACCTGATGTACATCGCGGTGTTCGTCACCTGGTACATGCTGTTCAAGACCCGGTGGGGGCTGCGCGTCCGCGCCGTCGGAGAGCACCCCGGAGCCGCGGACACGGTCGGGATCAACGTTCGACGCACCCGGTTCTGGACCGTCTCGATCGCCGGCGCGGTCGCCGGGATCGGCGGCGCGTACTACACGCTCGACGCGGTCTCGTCGTTCGGCAAGGAGATGACGAACGGAGCCGGCTTCATCGCGCTCGCGGCAGTGATCTTCGGGCGATGGCATCCGATCCGGGCGGCGCTGGCCGGCCTCCTGTTCGGCTTCGCGACGAACCTGCAGAGCACGCTCGGGATCATCGGCTCCCCTGTGCCGAGCGAGTTCCTGCTGATGCTGCCGTATGTCATCACGATCTTCGCGGTGGCAGGGCTGGTGGGGCAGTCCCGCGCACCCGCGGCCGACGGAAAGCCGTACACCACCCCATGAGCGCCCCCGTCGACTGGGATGCGCTCCGACGGGTGGCCACCGCCGCCCTGCCGCATGCCTACGTGCCGTACTCGAACTTCCCGGTCGGAGCGGCCGCGATGGTCGACGACGGCCGCGTCATCTCGGGCGCGAACGTCGAGAACGCCTCCTACGGGCTGACCCTGTGCGCCGAGTGCGCTCTGGTGTCGTCGCTGCACATGACGGGCGGAGGCAAGCTCGTCGCCTTCACCTGCGTCGACGGGCACGGCAACACGCTCATGCCATGCGGCCGCTGCCGGCAGCTGCTGTTCGAGCACTCGGCCAAGGGGATGCTGCTCGAGACCGTCTCGGGCATCCGGACGATCGACGAGGTGATCCCCGACGCGTTCGGGCCGCGCACGCTCGAGGCTTACCGTGACGGCGAGGCCGGCTGATGGCGCTCGAGCCCTTCGACGCGGTCGATCTCATCCGCACGAAGCGCGATGGCGGGGAGCTCAGCGCGGCTCAGATCGACTGGCTGATCGACGCCTACACCCGGGGTTACGTTGCCGACGAGCAGATGTCGGCGATGACGATGGCGATCTTCCTCAACGGCATGGGGCGCGACGAGATCCGCGATCTGACCCTCGCGATGGTCGCGAGCGGCACGCGGCTCGACTTCTCGACGCTGTCCAAGCGCACCACCGACAAGCACTCGACCGGCGGCGTCGGCGACAAGATCACCCTCCCGCTGGCACCGCTGGTGGCCTCCTTCGGTGTCGCGGTGCCGCAGCTGTCCGGCCGCGGGCTCGGGCACACGGGAGGCACTCTCGACAAGCTCGAGAGCATCCCCGGATGGCGCGCATCCCTGACCAATGACGAGTTCATGGCGCAGCTCGAGTCGGTCGGAGCCGTCGTCTGCGCGGCCGGCGCCGGACTGGCTCCGGCCGATCGCAAGCTGTACGCGCTGCGCGACATCACCGGAACGGTCGAGGCGATCCCGCTCATCGCCTCCTCGATCATGAGCAAGAAGATCGCGGAGGGAACGGCCGCCCTCGTGCTCGACGTCAAGTTCGGCTCGGGCGCCTTCATGCAGGATCCGGAGCGGAGCCGCGAACTCGCCGAGACCATGGTCAGGCTGGGCAATGACGCCGGGGTCGCCACCCGGGCGCTCCTGACCAACATGAACGTGCCTCTCGGGCGCGCGATCGGCAACGCCAACGAGGTGCGCGAGTCGGTGGAGGTGCTCGCCGGCGGCGGCCCCGCGGATGTCGTGACCCTGACGGTCGCGCTCGCACGCGAGATGCTCGACCTCGCCGGCGTGCCCGACGCGGATGTCGAGTCGGCCCTCAAGAACGGGCGCGCGATGGACAGCTGGCGGGCCATGATCTGGGCACAGGGCGGGGATCCGGATGCCGCCCTCCCGACCCCGAAGGAGACGCACGTCGTGCGCGCGGAGCGCGCGGGCGTGCTCGTCGCCCAGCACGCCCTGCCGTTCGGCATCGCGGCCTGGCGGCTCGGGGCCGGACGCGCCCGGCAGGAGGACCCGGTGATGCACTCCGCCGGGATCGAGCTGCACGCGAAACCCGGCGACGCGATCGCCGAGGGCCAGCCGCTCTTCACGCTCGGCACGGACGACCCCGATCGTTTCCCGCGGGCCCTCGAGGCGCTCGAGGGCGCCTACCGGATCGGAGAGAGCGGTGACCCGATCGACGACGGCGGTCCGCTCATCGCCGGCCGCATCGCCTGAGCCGCGCTCGACCGGCGACGGGGGTCAGCGCTCCGGGTCGCCGATCCGGGTGAGCGCATCGACGACGAGGGCCCAGAAGCGGTCGGCGTCGAGGTCGAGTCCGACCCGCGTGACGCAGTCGTCGGGGGCAGCGGCGCGCAGATCGACGACCGTCATGCCGAGGGTGAACTCGCCGCGGCGCTCGATCTCGATCGGGGCCGCCACGGTGCGCACCAGGCTGCGGTCGATGAGGTACGCCACGGCGACCGGGTCGTGTACGGGCGGGTGGTCGAAGCCCTGGGTGTCGCGGTAGGCGTGGGCGAAGAACTCCATGAGCTCCCCGACGAACCGGGCCGGCGCCGTGCCGACCGCGGCGATGGCTGCCACGACCTCATCGGTCGCGAGCGCCTGGTGCGTGACATCCAGGCCGATCATCGTGACGGGCCAGCCCGCGCCGAACACGATCGCGGCGGCCTCGGGGTCGATGACGATGTTGAACTCGGAGGTCGCGCTCCAGTTGCCGACATGAACGCCGCCGCCCATGAGCACCACCTCCTTGACCCGGGGGATGATGCGGGGCTCCAGCCGCGCCGCGAGCGCGATGTTGGTCAGGCCGCCGGTGGGTACGAGCGTGATCTCGCCCGGCTCGGAGGCCATGACGGTGTCGACGATGAACTGAGCCGCGGGCCGGGCGTCGAGAGCGATCGTGGGCTCGGGCAGCACGGGGCCGTCGAGCCCGGACTCGCCGTGGATGGCCCCGGCCGTCTCGATGGGACGGACCAGTGGCCGTTCCGCCCCGCGCGCGAACGGCACCCCGACGATGCCCGCGACCCGGGCGACCGAGAGCGCGTTGCGCGTCACCTTGTCGATCGTCTGATTGCCGACGACCGTCGTGACCCCGACCAGCTCGATGTCGGGGTTGCCCCAGGCCAGCAGCAGGGCCACGGCGTCGTCGTGCCCGGGATCGCAGTCGAGGATGATCTTCGTCGGCATGCTCCGAGCCTATCGGGTGAAACGCATATGAAAACAGTCTTCATATATGAAACAATGCGGCCATGTCAGATCTCGCAGACCGGGGCGCGGCGCGCGTCGAATGGATCCGCTCGCGCATGCCCCTGCTCGCCGCCACCCGCGAGCAGTTCCGCGGCTCGCGCCCATTCGCGGGCCGACGGATCGGCATGTCGCTCCACCTGGAGCCGAAGACCGCCGTGCTGCTCGAGACTCTCGCCGCCGGAGGGGCCGAGCTGGTCGCGACCGGCAACCACGGATCCACCCAGGACGACATCGTCGCGTTCCTCCGCGGGCAGGGGATGACCGTGTTCGGCTCCCGCGAGGACGACCTCGATCAGCACCGCGCCAACATCGACGCCGTGCTCGACGGACAGCCCGACATCCTGCTCGACAACGGCGGCGATCTGGCGGCCGGCGTGGTCGCGCGCGGCACCGCTGCCGCGATCATCGGCGGCACCGAGGAGACGACCTCGGGGGGCGACCGGCTGCGCGGCGAACTCGCGGGCGCCGTGCCGTTCCCGATGATCGTGATCAACGACAGCCTCTTGAAGGCCATCGGCGAGAACAAGCACGCCGTCGGCCAGTCCGTGGTCGAGAGCTTCATGCGCATCACCAACCTGATGATCCCGGGGCGCCGCTTCGTCGTCGCCGGGTACGGCTGGTGCGGTCGCGGCGTCGCGCACTACCTGCGGCAGCTCGGCGGCAAGGTCGCCGTGGTCGAGATCGACGAGCTGAAGGCGTTCGAGGCGGCCCTCGACGGATTCCGGGTCGCCTCCCTGATGGACCTCGCCGAGTGGGGCGAGGTGTTCATCACCGCGACCGGACACCCCGGCATCCTGACGGCGCCCTTCTTCGAGACCGTCGCCGACGGTGCGGTGCTGGCGAACTGCGGCCACTTCCCGTGGGAGATCGACGTCGCGGCGCTGCACGCGATGTCGAGCGGCTCACGGCAGCTCGCCGGGGCCGACGGCGCCATCGAGCGCATCGACCTGCCCGCCTCCGCGGGACGCGGGGAGCACCACGTCATCCTGCTCGCCGACGGCCGCATGATGAACCTTGCCGGCCGCGAGCCGAAGGGCAACTCGCTCGAGTCGATGGACCTCGGCTTCCTGCTCCAGGCGCTCTCCCTGGAGCGGATCGCGACGGACGCCGCGGGACTGCAGCCGGGCGCCCAACCCGTTCCCGATGCCATCGACCGCGAGATCGCGCGCCGGATGCTCGCCGCCATGCAGGCGCAGCGCTGATGGTCGCGGGTCCGCGCCCGGGCAGCACGAGACCGGAGTACGGAGTGCCGGCGCTCGACAAGGCGTTCGACGTGCTGGAACTGCTGGCCGAGAGCACCCGTCCGCTGTCGCAGACCGAGATCGCCGAGGCCACCGGTCGGACGGTCAGCACGCTGTTCCGCGTTCTCGCCACGCTGGAGGCGCGCGGCTGGCTGCTGCGCGACGCCGACTCGGGCCTGTACTCCTTCTCGATGGCCGCCTTCGATCTGGCGCACCGACAGCCTGCGCTGCGTGGTCTGCTCGACGCCGCCCTGCCGCCGATGCGCGCGCTGAGCGAGCGGGTGCAGCAGTCGTGCAACCTGAGCGTGCTCGACGCGGGTGCCGTCCGGGTGATCGCGCAGGTCGAGAGCCCGGCCGACTTCGGGTACCGGGTGCGCGTCGGCGCCGTCTTCCCGGTGGTGAGCACCGCGAGCGGCGAGGTGCTCACCACCTCCGTCGGCTCGGTGCGCCGCGACGATCCTCTTCAGGCGGGGATCACCGACCTGGTCGCGGCGGTGAGGGACCGCCGAGGAGCCACCCGATGCGCGCTCACCGTGCCCTATGTCGCCACCAGTTTCAGCGCCATGCCCGTCGACCGCGTGATGGATGCCGCCGTCCAGACCGCGGAGCTCATCTCGGCCCGTCTCTCCGGGACCTCGGCAGCGACCTCTCAGCCCGCGCCTCGGTAGATTGGACCCATGAGCGCGCCCGACGACGTCACCCTCCCCGGCAGCCGGATCGGCATCCGCGACCTTCCCAAGATCTCGCTGCACGACCACCTCGACGGCGGACTCCGCCCGCAGACGATCATCGAGCTGGCCGAACCCCTCGGGATCGAGTTGCCCGCCGCCACAGCGCCCGAGCTGGCGGCCTGGTTCGCCGAGAAGTCCGACTCCGGATCCCTCGTCGAGTACCTCAAGACCTTCGACCTGACCATCGCCGTCATGCAGACGGCCGAGGGCCTCACCCGGGTGGCGCGTGAGTTCGTCGAAGACCTGGCCGACGACGGCGTCATCTACGGCGAACTGCGTTGGGCTCCCGAGCAGCACCTGAGTCGCGGGCTCACCCTCGACGAGACCGTGGAGGCCGTTCAGCGGGGCATCGACGAGGCGACGGATTCCGTTCGCGCCGCGGGCGGCTGGGTCCGCGCCGGCCAGCTGGTGAGCGCGATGCGCCACCTGGATCGCGGCACCGAGATCGCGCAGCTCGCTTTGCGGCACCGCGACCGCGGCGTCGTCGGCTTCGACATCGCCGGCCCCGAGGCGGGCTTCCCGGCGTCGCGCCTGTCCGAGGCGTTCGACCTTCTGGCCCGGGCCTGCTTCCCGGCAACGGTGCACGCCGGCGAGGCGGACGGGGTGGAGAGCATCCGCGAGGCGCTCGTCGACGGCCATGCGCTGCGACTCGGCCACGGCGTGCGGATCGCCGAAGACATCACGATCGAGCGCGCCGACGACGAGAGCACCTTCGTCTCGCTCGGCCGCGTCGCCCAGTGGGTCAAAGACCGCGGCATCGCGCTCGAGACCAGCCCGAGCTCGAACCTGCAGACCGGGGCCATCGCCGCCTGGGGAGACACCCTGGCCGATCACCCCTTCGACCTGCTCTACCAACTCGGCTTCCGCG
This sequence comes from Lysinimonas soli, assembly GCF_042655435.1. Lineage (NCBI taxonomy): Bacteria > Bacillati > Actinomycetota > Actinomycetes > Micrococcales > Microbacteriaceae > Lysinimonas > Lysinimonas soli. The sequence continues at coordinate 69,003 of NZ_JBHSMG010000005.1, read as the reverse complement.
TCACGGTCAACACCGACAACCGCCTGATGAGCGCGACCAGTCTCACCCGAGAACTGGCGCTTCTGGCAGAGACCTTCGGCTACGGCATGGACGACCTCGAGGCGTTCCAGCTCAACGCGGCCGAGGTGGCCTTCCTCCCGCTGGAGGACCGCGAGGAGCTGGTCGACCGCATCCGCGACGGCTTCGGTCGAGCCTGATGCCGCTTCCTCCTCTGCCGGATGCCGCGATCGTGCTTCGGGCCGATGCCGCCGATTGGCGCGCGGCCGTCGGGCTCGCGGGAGCCGCCCTGGCGCGCAGCGGCGCGGCCAGGGCGGATTACGCCGATGAGATGATCAGGATGATCGACGAGCACGGCCCGTACGTCGTCATCGCTCCGGGCTTGGCGCTCGCCCACGCGCGACCCGGGCCCCAGGTACTGGGAGACGGTCTTTCGGTCGTGACCCTTGCGACCCCGGTTGCGTTCGGGCATCCGCACAACGATCCGGTGCGGGTGGTGCTCGGTCTGGCGGTCCACTCCCTCGATCACCATCTGCCCCTCGTGGCCGAACTCGCGAACGTGTTCAACGACGGCGATGCGACGGGCCGCCTTGCCGCGGCGATCACCGCGGACGAGGTGCGCGGGATCCTCGGGGTGGCCGCTGTCGGGCGTCCGGCAGCGGATGCGGCGGCGAGCGCATGAAGATCGTTGCGATCTGCGGGGCCGGCGTCGGCACCAGCGGCGTCCTGAAGGTCAACGCCGAGCGCGTGCTGCAGCGCCTCGGTTTCGACGCCGCGGTCGTCGCGGTGGATCTCGCCTCGCTGCACGCGGAGGCCGATGACGCCCAGATCATCCTGACCAGTCCGGAGTTCGTCACGGCGATCGGCCCGACCTTCGCCGACGTGATCGTCGTCGAGAACTACTTCGACACGCAGGAGCTGACGGCCAAGCTGCAGGCGGCCCTGGGCTGAGCGGTCAGCCGGCGAGCAGCTGCCGCATCCCCGCGTCGAGCGTCGCGACCGTCGCCTCGGCCGCCGCGACCCGTTCCGCGGCGGGCCCCTCGGTCGACACCGCATCCAGGTAGCACTTGAGTTTCGGCTCGGTTCCGCTCGGGCGCACGATCACGCGACCGCCGCCGCTGAGGTGGAAGCGCAGCAGATCGCTGGGCGGGAAGCGGTCGAAGCCGTCGGCGAAATCGTCGATCTGCTCGACGCGGATGCCGCCCACCCGTGACGGGAGGTCGGCCCGCAATCGCGCCATCGTGCGAGGGATCTCGGCCAGATCCGCGACCCGCACCGAGATCTGCGACGAGGCGAATCCGCCGAAGGTCCTGGCGAACTCGGCGAGGTGTTGCTCGAGCGTGGTGCCGGCGGCCGCCAGTTCGGTGAACAACCCGATCACCGCGACGGCGGCCGAGATGCCGTCCTTGTCGCGCACCTTGTCGGGGTCGACGAGGTAGCCGAGCGCCTCCTCATATCCGAAGGCGAGGCCGCCCACGCGCGAGATCCACTTGAAGCCGGTCAGGGTCTCGACGAAGTCGAGGCGATACCGCCTCGCGATCGCGCCGAGCGCGGGCGAGCTCACCACGGAGCAGGCCAGGGTTCCGGGCCGGTCCTCGGCTTGCAGCCGCCGCGCGGTTTGCCAGCCGAGCAGCCAGCCGACCTCGTTGCCGCTGAGTCGGCGCCAGTCACCCGCGATCGGGACTCCGACGGCGAGTCGGTCGGCATCCGGATCGTTCGCGATGATCAGCTCGGCGCCGACCCGCTTCGCCGTCTCGATCGCGAGGTCGAGGGCGCCGGGCTCCTCCGGATTCGGGAAGGCGACGGTCGGGAAGTCGGGGTCGGGGTGCAGCTGCGCCTCCACGGGGGCGGGTGCCGCGAAGCCCGCCGCCGAGAACACGGCCGATGCGGTCTCCCATCCGACGCCGTGCATGGCGGTGTAGACGGTGCGCAGGGCGGACGGACCGGACGCGAGCGCCGCGGTCTGGCGCACGTATTCGTCGATGACGCTCTCGCGCGCGGTCGCATAGTCGGTGGATCGGGGCAGCGCAGAGATCGTTCCGGCGGCGGCCCGCGCGATCTCGCTCGCGATCTCGCCGTCCGCCGGGGGCACGATCTGCGATCCGCCGTCCGCGCCGCCGAGGTATACCTTGTAGCCGTTGTCGCGCGCGGGGTTGTGGCTCGCGGTGACCATGACCCCGGCGCTCGCGGCGAGGTGGCGCACGGCGAAGGCGAGCACGGGGGTCGGCAGGGCGCGGGGGAGCAGGGTCGCCTCCACCCCGGCGCCGCGCATGATCTCTGCCGTGTCGCGTGCGAAGACGCTCGAGTTGTGACGCCCGTCGTAGCCGATGACGACGGTCGGATGCCCACCCCGGCCGAGCAGGTAGGCGGCCAGTCCCGCGGCGGCCTGGGCCACGAGCACCCGGTTCATCCGCATCGGGCCGGCGCCGAGCGCGCCGCGCAGACCCGCCGTGCCGAACTCGAGGCGCCCCGAGAAGCGCTCGGCCAGATCCGCCGCCGAAGGTGCGTCGCCGGCCTCGGCGGCCGCGAGGAGGGCGTCGAGCTCGGAGCGGGTGACCGGGTCGGGGTCCTGCGCCATCCAGGCTCGTGCCGCCGTCGCGAGACCGCCGTCGATCATGACTGCTCCTCGGTGATCCTGGCGACGATCCGCGCGAGAAGGGCGCTGATGACGGGCTCGGCATCCTGCCCGGCCTGCAGCACCTCGCCGTGGCTGAGCGGTTCCGACGAGATGCCGGCCGCGAGGTTGGTGATCAGCGACAGGCCCAGGATCTCCATGCCCGACTCGCGGGCTGCGATGGCTTCGAGGGCGGTCGACATGCCGACGATGTGGCCGCCGATCGTCTTCGCCATCTGCACTTCGGCCGGGGTCTCGTAGTGCGGTCCGCGGAACTGGGTGTAGACGCCCTCGTCGAGCTCGGGATCGACGCTGCGGGCGAGATCGCGCAGTCGGCGCGCGTACAGGTCGGTCAGGTCGACGAAGGTCGCGCCCTCCAGCGGGGATGCCGCGGTGAGGTTGATGTGGTCGCTGATCAGCACGGGCGTTCCGGGCGTCCAGCTCTCGCGGATGCCGCCGGCCCCGTTCGTGAGGATCATGGTCGTCGCGCCCGCGGCCGCGGCCGTGCGCACCGAGTGCACGACGCGGCGCACGCCGTGGCCCTCGTAGAAGTGCGTCCGCGCTCCGATCACGAGCGCGCGCTTGCCGTTCGGCAGCAGCACGCTGCGCAGGGTTCCCACGTGGCCGGTCAGTGCGGGCTTGCTGAACCCGATGATCTCGGTCGCGGCCACGGTCGCGGTCGTCTCGCCGATCAGGTCGGCGGCCTTCGCCCAGCCGCTGCCGAGGGTGAGGGCGATGTCGTGCCGCTCGACCCCGGTCGCCTCGGCCAGCTGGGCCGCCGCCTGCTTCGCGATCGCGAACGGGTCCGCGGCGGGGTCGTCGAGCGGGTGAGCGGAATCGTGGGACTGGATGACGCTGGACATGACGCCCAGCCTAGAACGGCGACACGCGCACTCCCGGTACGGGAGAATGGGAGCATGCCATACGAGTTCGAGCGGACCCAGCGCATCGCCATCCTCGGTGGGGGGCCCGGCGGGTATGAGGCGGCCCTCGCGGGCGCCCAGCTCGGAGCGGACGTGACCCTCGTGGAACGCGCCGGCGTCGGCGGCTCCGCCGTGCTCACCGACGTCGTGCCGTCGAAGACGCTCATCGCGACGGCCGAGGCGGCCAACGCGGCGGGCGAGGCAGCCGATCTCGGAGTGCAGTTCTTCATCCGCAACGAGGCGGGCCGCCCGGTGCGCCCCGAGGTCGCGGTCAACCTGGGAGCCGTGAATCAGCGGCTGCTGCTGCTGGCCCGCCAGCAGTCGGAGGACATGAAGTCGCAGCTCATCAAGGCGGGGGTGCGGATCGTCGCGGGCGACGGCCGGCTCGACGGACCGAACCGGCTCGTCGTCTCGACCGGCACGGGCAAGACCCGCACCGACTTCGACGAGATCGAGGCCGACACGCTCGTCGTCTCGGTCGGCGCCCGGCCGCGCGAACTGTCGACCGCGAAGCCGGATGGCGAGCGCATCCTGACCTGGACCCAGCTGTACTCGCTCCACGAGGTGCCGGAGCACATGGTCGTGGTCGGATCCGGCGTGACCGGTGCGGAGTTCGCCTCGGCCTACCTGGCGCTGGGCTCGAAGGTGACCCTGGTGTCCAGTCGCGAGCAGGTGCTCCCGGGCGAGGACGCCGACGCGGCGCGCGTCATCGAGAACGTCTTCACCCGCAACGGAATGGATGTGCTCTCGAAGAGCCGCGCGGCATCCGTGAAGCGCACCAAGGAGGGCGTGCTCGTCACCCTCAGCGACGGGCGCACGGTCGAGGGATCGCACTGCCTGCTGGCGGTCGGCTCCGTGCCCAACACGGCCGACATTGGCCTCGAAGAGGCGGGGGTCCAGCTCACCGAGAGCGGACACATCCGGGTCAACCGCGTCGCCCGCACCTCGATGCCGATGGTCTACGCGGCGGGGGACTGCAGCGACTTCCTGCCCCTGGCGTCGGTGGCGTCGATGCAGGGGCGCACGGCGGTGTACCACGCGATGGGCGACGCGGTCGCGCCGACCGAGCTGCGCAACGTGAGCTCGAACATCTTCACCCAGCCCGAGGTCGCCACGGTCGGCTGGTCGCAGAAGCAGATCGAAGAGGGGGTCGCCCAGGGCGACATCTTCAAGCTGCCGCTCGCCTCGAACCCGCGGGCCAAGATGATGGGCATCAAAGACGGCTTCGTCAAGATCTTCGCCCGCACCGGCTCGGGGACCGTCATCGGCGGCGTCGTCGTCGCACCCAAGGCGAGCGACCTCATCCTGCCGATCGCGCTCGCGGTCGAGCACCGGCTCACGGTCGACCAGCTCGCCCGTGCCTTCAGCGTCTATCCCTCGCTCTCGGCGAGCGTGACCGACGCCGCGCGCGCCATGCACATCGTCAGCTGACCGGCCCGCCGGGCGGCCCCCCCGACCTCCTGCCGGTCTGAAGTCGGAGCACAGCCTCGTAGCGCCCGATTGACTTCAAAGGTGCCGGTGGATGCGGGATCGGCGCCTCCTTCACGGGAGTAGAGGGCGAGGGTTCCCCACGACGATTCCCGTGACGGCGGGAGTCGGGGAACTTGGCGTCGAGGCTTGAGCGATGAAGTTCGCGGTCACCGAGGCGTGGAGAGACGAACTCCTGCTCGCCCGAGACGCCCGCTTTCCGAGCGAGCGCGTCGCCATGGCGGCAGCAGTGCGGAAGGGCGAACTGATCCGCATCTCCCGCGGTGCCTACCTTCGTCGCGATCTATGGCGTGCCCTCACGCCGGATGCCCGATACCGAGCCCGCATCGCCGCGGTCGCCGCGACATCAAGCCCGGAGCTGATCTTCGGTCGCGAGTCGGCGGCGGCGATGTGGCGGCTCCCGTGGCACGGTCCGTGGACAGCTCGAGTCCATGCTTTCGACCCCACTCTGCTCGCGGGGCGGACGACCAAGCGCGTCATCCGGCATGCCGCCGGTCTCCGGGCGCTGGACTTCGTGGTCATTGACGGACTGCGGGTGACGCCGTTAGCGAGGACGGTCGTGGACGTCGCCGCATCATCCGACAGATACGCTGCGGTGGTCGTCGCGGATGCGGCCCTCAGCGGTCGCTCGACGGCAGGCGAGGTACTGCCGAAGGTCGGGCATGCGGATCTTCGGAAGCAGTTGTCTTCGATCCCGCAGCGTCATGGAAGCGCTCGGGCTCGTGACGTCCTCGAGTTCGCGGACGGGCGCTCCGGATCGCCGTGGGAGTCGGTGAGCCGCGTCTCCATCGCCGTCGCCGGGCTTCCCGCGCCCGAGCTGCAGAAGGCGTTTCCCAAACCCGGAGGCGGGTTCTGGTACGTCGACTTCTGGTGGGAGGAGTCGAACCTCATCGGCGAATTCGACGGGAAGGCCAAGTACCTCGAAGCAGAACTTCGCGGCGGACTCAGCGCCGAAGAGGTGCTGTACGAAGAGAAACAGCGTGAGGACGCCCTCCGAGCGCGAGGCCACCGATTCTCCCGCTGGGGCTCGGGCGTCGCGGCATCCCCTCGGGCGCTGGCGACGCTGCTGTTGGCGGCTGGGCTCCGCCCTTGAGCGGATCAACCCTCTTTGAAGTCAAACCAGGGAAACAAACCGGAGGGTTGACTTCAAAGGCAGGACAGGAAGGGGACAGGAAGGGAAGAAAAGGAGAGGCCCGCGCGCTCAGTCCTCGATGGTGAGCAGCAGGTGACCCGACGAGACCGTCGCGCCGACCGTGGCGTCGATCTTGGTGATCGTGCCGTCTTTGTGGGCGGTGAGCGGCTGCTCCATCTTCATCGCCTCGAGCACCACGACCAGGTCGCCCTTGACGACCTTGTCGCCGTCCTTGACCGCGACCTTGACGATCGTGGCCTGCATGGGTGCCTTGACCCCGGTGCCCGCGGTGGCGAATCCGGCTCCGCCGCCCGCGCGCCGTTTCGGGGCGGGAGCGTTTGAGACCGAGCCGGATGACGGCAGCAGCTTCGTGGGCAACGAGACCGACACGCGCTTGCCCTCGACCTCGACGACCACGTTGTGGCGCTTCTCGGGAACGGCGGCGTCGGCCAGGATGCCGCCCCACGGCTCGAGGTCGTTGACGAACTCGGTCTCGATCCAGCGGGTGTACACCCCGAAGTGCCCGTCCGCGGCAGTGAATGCCGGATCGCGCACGACCTTGCGATGGAACGGCAGCACGGTCGGCAGTCCGGCGACCTCGAACTCGTCGAGCGCCCGGCGGGAGCGCTCGAGTGCGTCCTCGCGGGTCGATCCGGTCACGATGAGCTTGGCGAGCAGCGAGTCGAACGCCCCCGAGATCACGTCGCCCGTCGTCACGCCGCTGTCGACGCGAACGCCCGGTCCGCCCGGGAAGCGCAGCACCTGAACGGGTCCGGGCGTCGGCAGGAAGTTGCGCCCCGGATCCTCACCGTTGATGCGGAACTCGAAGCTGTGTCCCGTCGCGATCGGGTCGTCGTAGTCGATCGTGCCGCCCTCGGCGATGCGGAACTGCTCCCGCACGAGGTCGATGCCGGTGACCTCCTCCGAGACCGGATGTTCGACCTGCAGTCGCGTGTTCACCTCGAGGAACGAGACGGTGCCGTCTTTGCCGATCAGGAACTCGCAGGTTCCGGCGCCGACGTAGCCGACCTCCTTGAGGATCGCCTTGGACGAGCGGTACAGGAGCTCGATCTGCTCCGCGGTGAGGAACGGGGCGGGCGCCTCTTCGACCAGCTTCTGGTGACGGCGCTGCAGCGAGCAGTCGCGGGTCGAGATCACGACGACGTTGCCCGCGGAGTCCGCCAGGCACTGGGTCTCCACGTGTCGCGGCTCGTCGAGGTACTTCTCGACGAAGCACTCGCCGCGTCCGAAGGCGGCCACCGCTTCGCGCACGGCCGAGTCGAAGAGCTCGGGAACCTCCTCGCGCGTTCTGGCGACCTTGAGACCGCGCCCGCCGCCGCCGAACGCCGCCTTGATCGCGACCGGCAGGCCGACCTCGTCGACGAAGGCGAGCACCTCGTCCGCGTCCGCGACGGGTTCGAGCGTGCCGGGTGCGAGGGGAGCGCCGACCTTCTCGGCGACGTGCCGCGCGCTGACCTTGTCGCCCAGGCGCTCGATCGCCTCGGGCGAGGGCCCGATCCAGATCAGTCCGGCGGCGATGACGGCCCGGGCGAAGTCGGCGTTCTCGGCCAGGAAGCCGTATCCGGGATGCACGGCATCCGCCCCCGAGCGGCGCGCGATCGAGAGCAGCTTGTCGGCGACCAGGTAGGTGTCGGCGCTCGTCGTGCCCTCGAGCGCGTAGGCCTCGTCGGCGAGCTTGACGTGCCGGGCGTCCCTGTCCTGGTCGGCGTAGACGGCGACGGAGCTGATCCCCGAGTCGCGGGCGGCGCGGATGACTCGCACCGCGATCTCCCCCCGATTGGCGATCAGGACCTTCGAGATGCTAGCCATAGTCACCCAGCCTATGGGGTACTCGGACGTCCGACTTTGTCGCACCCCGACAGAAAGAGCCCGGTCGGATGCGGGAGTGTCGACAAGCGTCGTCACACGTTCCAGAGATCGGTCCATTCGACGCCGAGGGCCCGCACGAGGCGCCGCAGCAGGGGAACGCTGAGCCCGACCACGGCGTGCGGATCACCCTCGATGCGCTCGATGAATCCTGCGCCCTTGGAGTCGATCGTGAATGCGCCCGCCACCTCGAGCGGCTCCCCGGTCGCGATGTAGGCGTCGATCTCGGTATCGGTGATGTCGTCGGCGAAGTGCACGCGCGCGTCGGCGACCCCGCCGATCGCGGCCCCGACGACTCCGCCGCGTGCGTCGATCAGCCAGTGCCCGGAGTGCAGAACCCCCGAGAGGCCGCGCTGCTCGTGCCAGCGTTGCCGGGCCGTCTCGGGCAGGTGGGGCTTGCCGTAGACGGCGCCACCGAACTCGAACGCCGAGTCGCCGCCGAGCACCAGCCCGTCGATCGCCGAGCCGTCGAGCGACCCTCCCTCGACCACGGCCTCGGCCTTCAGCCGGGCGAGCAACTGCACCATCTCGGTGGGCGTACCGGGTGCCGCCGACCGCACGGCGGCCTCCTCGTCGACCCGCGAGGGGATCGTGATCGGCTCGATGCCGACGGCGCGAAGCGTCGCCAGGCGGGCCGGTGAGGTCGACGCCAGGTAGAGGCGCACCGCGGCCGGGTCGGTGGTCGGCATCGCTCGCTCCTATGCTTTCCGGGTGGATGGACGGTGCGGGGTGGACGGAACTGTGCGGATGAGCCGCGGCGGGCGAGTGGGCGGTGCCGCGAATGGCTGAGCTGCGGGGCGCCGCGGGCGACATGCTCGGCCACGAGGTCGAACTCGAGGCTACCAAGATCGCCCACGGCGGCATCTCGGTCGCCCGGCTCGACGGCCGAGTGGTCTTCGTCTCGGACGCGATCCCGGGAGAGCGGGTGCTCGCCCGGATCTCGGATGACAGCAAGCCGAGCTTCTGGCGCGCCGAGACCGTGCGCGTGCTCGAGCCGAGTCCGCACCGGCAGGCGCACGTCTGGCCCGAGGCCTCGGTGGATCGCGACCCCGACGACCGCGCCGGCGGCGCCGAGTTCGGCCACATCGATCTCGCGCACCAACGCCGCCTCAAGGCCGAGGTGCTCGCCGAAGCCCTCTCACGAATGGCCGGGATCGAACGCGAGACCGCGGTCGAGGCCCTTCCCGGGCCGGCCGACGGCACGGGATGGCGTACCCGGGTGCGCCTGCACGTCGCCTCGGGGGAGGATCGCGACGCGGCCGGGACGACCGTCGAGGCCGGCACCGTCGGACCCTACGCGGCGCGGTCGCATCGCGTCATCCCGGTGACGAGCCTGCCGCTCGCCGTCCCCGCCGTTCGCGAGATCGCCCCGCTGACGGAGCGCATCACGGGATCGGACACCGTCGACGTGCTCGCCCCCGGCACCGGGGGAGCGCGGCTCATCATCGGCCGGCAAGCGCCGAGCGTCGTGCGAGAGCGCGTGGGAGACCGGGAGTTCCGCGTCGACGACGGCGGGTTCTGGCAGGTGCACCTCGGTGCCGCGTCGGCCCTGACGGAGGCCGTCCAGCAGGCCATCGACCCGGCTCTGTTCGATCCGCGGGCCGCGAACCTCGACCTCTACGGCGGTGTCGGACTGCTCGCCGCCGCCGTGGGCGACCGGTTCGGGCGTACGGTGCGGATCACGAGCGTCGAGTCGGATGCCCGCGCCACCGAGCACGCGGCCGAGAACCTCGCCGAGTGGGTCGGAGCCACCGCGGTCACCGCCCGCGTCGAGCACTGGGTACGGCAGTTGGCCGGGTCGTCGGCGGGGGAGCTGTCTCGTCTGGCCGCGGGGACGGTCGTGCTCGATCCACCTCGTTCCGGGGCGGGCAAGGCCGTGCTCGCGGCCCTGGCCGCGGTGAAGCCGGCCCAGCTGGTCTACGTGGCGTGCGATCCGGTTGCGTTCGCGCGCGACGTGGCGATCCTGGACGGCTTCGGCTATCGCTTGCAGGCCCTGCGCGCGCTCGACCTGTTCCCGCACACGCATCACCTGGAGGCGGTCGGTCTGCTCGTGCGGGAGTGACGCGCAAACGCCACGACGGCGACAGGGGTCGGTGAGGGGTCTGAGCGATACCATGTGCTGTGGGCGTCTCGCCGCCCGCAGATTCTGGGGGAGACAGGATGAACGTGGCTCAAACGATCGAACGTCCACCGGGGTCCGACCCGGGAACCGCGCACGTGAAGGTCGCCGTCGTCGACGACCACGAGTCGGTTCGACTCGGCCTGAAGGCCGCGTTCATCGAAGACGGCTACGACTTCGTCATCGCGGCCTCGAACGTCGACGAGCTGATCGAGGGCCTCGCGGGCCGCGAGGTCGATGTGACGGTGCTCGACCTGTCGCTCGGCGACGGCTCCTCGGTGACCGAGAACGTCAAGCGCGTGCAGGCCGCCGGGTCGGCCGTGCTCGTGCACAGCATCGCCGACCGTGTGGCCCTCGTGCGCGAAGCGCTGGCGGCGGGCGCCGCCGGCGTCATCCCGAAGTCGTCGGCCACCAAGACCGTGATCGCGGCCGCCGCCACGGTCGCTCGCGGCGAGGTGCTCAACAACCTCGAGTGGGCCACTGCGATCGACGCAGACCGTGACTTCGCCAAGGCGCAGCTGGGTCGCCGCGAGCGCGAGATCCTGCACCTGTACGCGTCCGGCCTTCCCCTCAAACTCGCCGCCGAGCAGCTCGGCATCGGTTACTCGACGGCACGGGAGTATCTCGACCGCATCCGGGTCAAGTACGTCGAGGTCGGTCGCCCCGCGCCCACCAAGGTCGATCTGCTCCGCCGCGCAGTCGAGGACGGCATCCTGCCTGGACTCGATCCCGACGGCGGCGATGGCCGCTAGCGGACCGCCCACCCCGCCTCCCGGCCGACGGGTCACCAACCCCCTCAGCCTGACCAGAGTCGAGTCCGCGGTTGCACGATCGGCCGCCGGGTTCGGCATCGCCTTCTTCCTGCAGTCGCTTCCCGCGCTGCTCGGGCAGCAGTCCTCGGTCAATCCCGTCTACTTCGGCGCCTCGGTGGGCCTCATCGTCGCCGCCCTGCTTTTCGCCGCCGCGACCTCGATCGGGGGCCGAGGGGTCCGCACGGCGAGCATCACCTTCTGCGCGGTCTACCTCGTCATGCTCGTGACCTGGCCGCTCGCCGTCAACGATCCCGAGCATGCCCCGACCGACAGCCCGTGGCTCTACTATCTGCTCACGATCGCGACGGCGATGGCGGCGATCGGTTTCGGCATCCGCACGGCGATCGTGTACCTGCTCGCGGTTCCTGCGATCTATGCCCTGATCCGTCTGACCCCCGCCGGCGGTCATTCGACGGTGCTGCAGGCGGCCCTCGACTCGGTGTACGCCGTGATCCTGGGCGGGGTCATCACGATCATCTTCACGATCCTGCGCTACGCCGCACGGGCGGTCGACCGCGCGCAGGACACGGCGCTGGAGCGGTATTCGCACGCCGTGCGTCAGCACGCCACCGAAGCCGAGCGCGTGCAGGTCGACGCCATCGTGCACGACAGCGTGCTGACCACCCTGCTGTCGGCGGCCCGCGCTTACACGCCGGAGGCGCAGGAGCTCGCGGCGACGATGGCGGGCAACGCGATCGGCTACCTGCGGGATGCCGTCGCCACCGCGCCTGATGCCGACGCCATGGTCCGCGGCGGTGTGGTGGCCAGTCGGATCGCCGAGGCGGCGGCCGCGATGTCGCAGCCCATCAGCGTGCGGACGATCGGGGTCGGTCACAGTTCGATGCCTCTCGTGGTCGCCGAGGCGGTGTACTCGGCAGCGGTGCAGGGCATGGTCAACAGCCTTCAGCACGCCGGTGGAGCGGTCGAGCGCTGGGTCACCATCCGGGGCCGCGCCGACAACGGCATCGAGGTGCAGATCGGCGACCGGGGTGCCGGCTTCGACCTCGCATCGGTTCCCCAGGAGCGGCTCGGCGTGCGGGTCTCGATCATCGAGCGTCTTGCGACGGCCGGGGGGCGCGCCGAGATCGAGTCGACACCCGGTGCCGGCACGAAGATCACCCTGCGGTGGCCCGACGGCAGCTCGTCCGGCGCACCCGAGTTCGCCGGATTCGTCGCGGAGGCCGAACGCAAGCGGGGCGAGTCATGACGATCGGCGTGCCTCGAGCCCTCATCGTGGGCCTCGCCGCCCTGTTCTCGAGCTACCACATCGTGCTCGCCCTCTACTCGCTGTCGGGCGATTACATCTACTCCACGGGCCCCATCATCGCGGCGATCATCCTGTACGCCATCACGACGATCGTGGTGCTCGTCCCCGGCAAGGGCGCGCAGATGCCGATCTGGATGGCGGCGTTCAGCCTCGCGGTCGCCGTCGCCTTGCCGCTGTTGGTGACGTCGGTGCTCATCCCCAACTATCCGGGGGGATACAGCTACGGCACCTGGTACGTGGCGGCCGTCGGCACCCTCATGACGATCATCTCCACTCGACGTCGCCCGGGGTTCGCCTGGGTCGGAATCGGCTTCCTCGTGGCGCAGACGCTGCTGTGGGCGGGTCCTGCGGCCCTTCCGAGCATCGGCGTGATCGGCAGCGCGGCGTGGGTGGGCGTCTCGCACATCCTCACCAACACGCTCTCCAAAGCGGCACGCGACTCGCGCCGCTTCGCCCTCGCCGAGCGGGAGGCTACCGAGTGGCAAGCGGCCCAGGAGGCGCACCTCAACGAGCGGCAGTTCCGCTTGAGTCAGACCAGCGTGATGGCCTTGCCGATGCTTCGGACCATCCAGCAGTCGCGGGGCGACCTGACCCCCGCGCAGCGGGCGGAGTGCCTCCATCTCGAGGGCGCGATCCGCGATGAGATCCGCGGCCGAAAGCTGCTCAACGACGCCGTTCGAGAACAGGTCATGCTGGCGCGGCGGCGCGGAACGACGGTGACCCTGCTCGATGAGGGCGGCATCGACGACATCGACGAGCCCGACCTCGATCGGATCCTCGACCGGCTCGCGGCGGCGATCCGCGACACGACGGCCGACAAGGTGATCGCCCGGACAGTGCCCGAAGGGTCGGACATCGCGGTCACGGTCGTCGGGCTGCGCACGAGCGACGACGGCAGCGCGAGTCTGCTCGGCCGCGACTCGCTCGAAGACGATGAAGTCGAGCTCTGGCTGGAGATCCCGCGCACGCTCGAACCATGAGCCTGAGTCATGCAGAGAGAGCGAAGGGCCGGGCGTTCACGCCCGGCCCTTCGTCACAATCCGAGTCAGGGCGACAACCCGAATATCGCCCTGACTCGCCCCCACATCATCGGTCCGCTTACCCTAGTCGACCGATGAATGGCGATGCGTCTCGATGAGACACATCTGTTAGTCCATAACTCTGCACCATCCGCTGCGTTCCCGCAGTAGGTATTTCGGGGGACACGAACGGGGACAGACGTCTCGGGTCCCCTGCGACCGCGGGCGCCCCCTTTCGGGGTTCGCTGAGATCGGGGGACAACCGCTCGCTCGACGCCGAGATCGTCGGTCGCGTGGTTCCTGAACGACCGATTCCGTGGCTTCTGCGACGGATTCCGAAACGGCGACGGCCGCTCGTCGGCCCGTCAACGGCCGAAAGTCGCCCAGGTTCCCGGCCCCAACGGGGTACGAACTGCACGCTGACTACGCTCCCACGCCGTCGGGGCCAGGCGTTGCCGTCGTCGACTCTCGCCCGCGAGTTCCTCGAGAGCCGCGGTGAGCACCGCCGTCACCGCCGCGATCTCCTCCGGAGTCGGGGACCCCCCGCTGATGTGGATGTCGTAGGCCTGGTGGGGCCCCCCGTCGGCCGCGGTCACAGCGGGATGTTCCCGTGCTTCTTGGGCGGGAGGCTGGCGCGCTTCGTCCGCAGCGCCCGCAGGGCCTTGATCACGGCGATGCGCGTCGCGGCCGGCTCGATGACGCCATCCAGTTCACCGCGCTCCGCCGCCAGGAACGGGCTCGCGACGTTGTAGGTGTACTCGTTGGCCAGCTTGGTGCGGACGGCCGCGACATCCTCGCCCGCCGCTTCCGCCGCGCGGATCTCGCCGCGATAGAGGATGTTGACCGCGCCCTGGCCGCCCATGACGGCGATCTCGGCAGTGGGCCACGCGTAGTTGATGTCGGCGCCCAGCTGCTTGGACCCCATGACGATGTAGGCGCCGCCGTAGGCCTTGCGGGTGATCACGGTGACAAGAGGAACGGTGGCCTCGGCGTAGGCGTACAGGAGCTTCGCGCCGCGCCGGATGACGCCCGTCCATTCCTGATCGGTCCCGGGCAGGTAGCCGGGCACATCGACGAGGGTCACGATCGGGATCGAGAACGCGTCGCAGAAGCGCACGAACCGCGCCGCCTTCTCGCCCGCCTCGATGTTCAGGGTTCCGGCCATCTGGCTCGGCTGGTTGGCGATGATGCCGACCGAGCGGCCCTCCACCCGGGCGAAGCCGACCACGATGTTCGGGGCGTAGAGCGGCTGCACCTCGAGGAAGTCGCCGTTGTCGACGAGGTGGTCGATGACCACGTGCACGTCGTACGGCTGATTCGGCGAATCGGGGATGATCGTGTTGAGCTTGCGGTCCTCGTCCGTGATCTCGAGTTCGACCTCGCTCTCGTAGACCGGCAGCCCCGCGAGGTTGTTGTCGGGCAGGAAGCTGATCAGGCCGCGTGCGTAGTCGAGCGCATCATCCTCGTCGCTGGCGAGGTAGTGCGCGACGCCGCTGACGGTGTTGTGGGTGAGCGCGCCGCCGAGCTCCTCGAAGCCGACGTCCTCTCCCGTGACGGTCTTGATGACGTCCGGCCCGGTCACGAACATGTGGCTGGTCTTGTCGACCATGATGACGAAGTCGGTGAGCGCCGGCGAGTACACGGCGCCTCCGGCTGCGGGGCCCATGATGATCGAGATCTGCGGGATGACCCCCGAGGCCTGCGTGTTGAGCCGGAAGATCTCGCCGTACTTGCCGAGGGCGACGACGCCCTCCTGGATGCGCGCACCGCCCGAGTCGAGCATGCCGATGATCGGCACGCCGGTCTTGAGCGCCAGCTCCATGACCTTGATGATCTTCTCGCCGGCCACCTCACCGAGCGAGCCGCCGAAGATCGTGAAGTCCTGCGAGTACACGGCGACCTGCCGACCGTGGATCGTGCCGGTGCCGGTCACGACCGCATCGCCGTAGGGCCGGGTCTTCTCCATGCCGAAGGCGTGGGTGCGATGCCGCACGAACTCGTCGAGTTCGACGAATGAGCCCTGGTCGAGCAGCTGCTCGATGCGCTCGCGCGCGGTCTTCTTGCCCTTGGCGTGCTGTT
This sequence comes from Lysinimonas soli, assembly GCF_042655435.1. Taxonomy (NCBI): domain Bacteria; kingdom Bacillati; phylum Actinomycetota; class Actinomycetes; order Micrococcales; family Microbacteriaceae; genus Lysinimonas; species Lysinimonas soli. Next base: position 53,666 of record NZ_JBHSMG010000005.1, on the reverse strand, counting down.
TCTGGATGGCGGCCTCGCCGCTCGCCGTCACCGCCTCGTGGTAGCGGACCTTGAGATCGGCGAGCTTGCCCGCCGTCGTGAACAGGTCGCCGGCCCTCGAGGGGGCGGGCACCGGTGCGGGCGAGGGGGCGGCGTCGGCAGTCACGCCGTTCAGCCTACCGAGGGGCGGGTGGGGTCGGGCGTTGGGGGATGTCGACAAAAGGATGGGGCGAACTTCGGCACTACTCCACCGGATCGGCGGGCCGCGTCAGAGCAGGACGCCGACCGGTGCGCCGACCGAACCGTCGCGCGAGCCCCCACACCGTGACGCGGAGCATCGCCTCGGCGACGATGGCGGTGCTCATCTTCGACGCTCCGTGACGTCTGTCCCGGAAGACGATCGGAACCTCGGCGACCACGTACCCGGCGTCCAGCACGCGCCGCGTCATGTCGATCTGGAAGCAGTAGCCCCGCGACTCGACTCCGTCGAGATCGAGCGTGCGCAGCGCCGCGGCCCGATAGGCGCGGAACCCGGCTGTGGCGTCGCGCACCTGGATGCCGAGCGCGAGTCGCGTGTAGGCATTTCCGGCGCGACTGAGTACGCGGCGGGAGGCCGGCCAGTCGACGAAGCCGCCGCCGGTGATCCAGCGGGAGCCGATGACCAGGTCGGCGTGATCGGGGTCGTCGAGCCGGGAGACCATCGCGGGCAATGCCGCAGCCGGATGGGAGCCGTCGGCATCCATCTCGATCAGCACCGTGTACCCGTCGTCGAGTGCGCGCTCGAAGCCCGCCAGGTAGGCGGCGCCGAGACCACCGCGGTCGCCGTGGTGCAGCACCGACAACCGGGCGTCGCCTTGGGCGAGGCGGTCGACGATCTGTCCGGTTCCGTCGGGGCTCGAGTCGTCGACGATCAGGATGTGGATGTCGGGCGACGCCGAGCGGATCGCAGCGATCGCCCGTTCGATGTTCTCGGCCTCGTTGTACGTCGGGACGATGACGACCGCGTGCTCCATGCTCACCGGGACGGGGTGTGCGGAGGACATGATCGCTCCAGAGTATGGGATCGACGACCCTAGGCTGACCTCATGACCGCGTTCACCCTGGCCCGCCGTGAGGTGCCGTCGCTCATCGTGCAGGACGAGGTGCGGTCGACCAACTCGGAACTCGTCGCGCTGGCGAGTGCCGCTGAGGTGGCGACGTTCACGACGGTGGTCACGATGAACCAGACGGCGGGTCGCGGTCGCCTCGATCGTGTCTGGGTCGCTCCGCCGAGAACCTCTCTGGCCATCTCGGTGCTGGTGCGCCCGCCCGTCGGCGGCGAGCTCGTCGTCGAAGCCGGGGGTTGGCTGCCCCTCGCCGCGGGGGTCGCCATGCACGACGCCATCCGTTCGGTCGCGCCCGGGCTGCCGGTCGGCATCAAGTGGCCCAATGACGTCCAGATCGAGGGACGCAAGGTCTGCGGCATCCTGTGCGAGGTGATCGAGGGGGGATCGGGTGTCGTGATCGGAGCGGGACTCAACGTCTCGATGTCTCCGGCGCAGCTGCCGGCTCCCACCGCGACGTCCCTCGTCATCGCGGGGGCTCCGAGCGACGATGAGCTCTACGATCGGGTGCTCGCGGCCTACCTGGCGGCTCTGCGATCCACGCTCTCCGCGTTCTGGGCCGACGGCGGCGACGCTCAGCGCAGCGGGCTGCGCGCCGCTGTGATGGAGCGTTGCACCACCCTGGGGCGCTCGGTGCGGGTGGAGCTGCCCGGAGGATCCGAACTGCTCGGCACGGCGGTCTCGATCGATTCGATCGGCCGTCTGGAGGTCGAGGACGGTTCCGGGCGTGTCCACGCGATTGCGGCGGGGGACATCGTCCACCTGCGGTAGGAATGAGCCATGTCGACCGACGCGGTTCCCGAGTCGGTGGTCGCGCGTCTCCACCGGCACTCGCGCGCCTTGTTCTGGCCGACCGCGTTCCTGCTCGTGGATGTCGCCCTGGTCGCCTTCTTCACCGGCACACTGCCCGAACCGTGGATGAACACCGCGGTTCCCGCCGTCGGCGGCGTGTTGTCGCTCGTGGTCTTCGTCGGTCCGCTGCTGTCCTGGCTCGGTCACAACTACACGATCACCACGCGCCGGATCGTGATCCGTTCCGGCCTGCTCGTGCGCACCCGTCAAGAGCTGCTGCACAGCCGCGGCTACGACGTGACCGTCCGCAAGGCGGGGCTTCAGGCCCTGTTCGGCAGCGGCGACGTGATCATCAACACCGGGCTCGAACACCCGACGGTGCTTCGCGACGTTCCGAGCGCCAACCTCGTGCAGTCGGCGCTGAACGAACTCATGGAGCGCAGCTTCAATCCGATTGCGGCGCGACGACAACAGGCGCAGTCGGGGCCGGGTGACGAGACGACGGCGTGGGGGCGGCGGTGAGCGCCGCAGGAGCCGCGTCGAGGCCCGGGGACTCGTGCCCCGGGAACAGCGCGGGCTTCGGTTCACCGCGCCGGGGCGAGAACACCCAGAAGCGGTAGAGCGAGAAGCGGAACGCCGTGCCGAGCGCAAGGCCGATCACGTTCGACGAGATGTTGTCGGCCAGCAGTGAGGTGTATCCGAGCACGTAGTGCGACACGAACAGGCACAGGAGCCCGATCAGCATGCCCCCGACGCTGACGACGCCGAACTCGATGCCCTCCCGCAGCAGCTGCCGACCGCGATGCTCCCGGAATGTCCAGAAGCGGTTGCCGACCCAGTTGACGATGATGGCCAGGATCGTGGAGACGATCTTCGCGAAGACCGGACCCTCGTGAACGTGGCTGGGTTCGAAGATCGTGGCACGAAGCAGGTTGAACACACCGAAGTCGACGACCAGCCCGACCCCTCCCACCAGCCCGAAGCGGGTGAACTGGAGCAGCAACTTGCGCATCGCGGGGGTCCACCTCGTTCGGGGATCGTTCGGGCTATTAGGGTCGAACAGGCGAAAAGTCTAACCTCGGCCCCATGCCGTCTCCTGGAGAGCCCCTCATGAAACCTTCGACTTCGTTCAGGAACCGCTCGTGAAGGTCGGGGTCATCGGGGGCGGGCAGCTCGCTCGCATGATGGTGCCGCCCGCGGTCGAGCTGGGGATCGACATCCGGGTGCTCGCCGAGGTCGAGGGCAGCTCGGCGGCGATCGCGGCGACCGCCGTCGGCGATTACCGCGATGTCGAGACGGTTCTGGCGTTCGCCGCCGGGGTCGACGTGATCACCTTCGACCACGAGCACGTCCCGCAGAGCGTGCTGGCGGCGCTGACCGCCGCCGGCCACCCGGTGCATCCAGGACCGGATGCCCTGGCTGTCGCGCAGGACAAGCTCGTCATGCGCGAACGGCTCAGTGCGATCGGGGCGCCCGTTCCCGACTGGGCGCGCGTGCGCGACGCCGACGATCTCGCTGCGTTCCTCGCCGACCACGCAGGACGGGCGGTCGTGAAGACCCCCCGCGGCGGCTACGACGGCAAGGGCGTGCGGGTGGTCTCCGCGGCCGAGGACGCCGATGATTGGTTCGCCGACGCGGGTGACATCGGGTTGCTCGCCGAGGAGCTCGTCGAGTTCCGTCGCGAACTGGCCCAGCTCGTCGCGCGCCGGCCCTCGGGTGAGGTCAGGGCCTGGCCTCTCGTCGAGACCGTGCAACGCGGCGGGGTGTGCGCCGAGGTCTTCGCCCCCGCCCCGGATGCGGGCGAGCTGCCGGTCGCCGCTCGCGCCCTGGCAGAGCGGATCGCCACCGAACTCGAGGTGACCGGAGTCCTCGCCGTCGAGCTGTTCGAGACGGCCGACGGACGGCTGCTCGTCAACGAGCTGGCCATGCGCCCGCACAACACCGGCCACTGGACGATCGACGGCGCCGTGACGAGCCAGTTCGAGCAGCACCTGCGGGCCGTGCTCGACCTGCCGCTCGGGGACCCGTCGCCGACGGCGCCGTGGAGCGTGATGGTCAACGTGCTGGGGGGCCCGGAGGGCGCCACGATGCCCGATCGCTACCCCACCGCGCTCGGCGACCGCCCCGAGGCGAAGTTCCACTCCTACGGCAAGCCGTCGCGCCCCGGACGCAAGGTCGGGCACGTGACCGCAACCGGCTCCGAGCTCGACGACACGGTGGCTCGAGCACGCGCGGCCGCGGGGTTCTTTCAGATCTGATCGGAGGCGCGCCGCAGCGTCTTGACAGGCGGGGCGCCGTAGCATGTCACCCGTGCCTTCGACAGCTGGCGCGGCCCCGCTCGTCGCGGTCGTGATGGGATCCGACTCGGACTGGAATGTCATGTCCGAAGCTTCGGCGGCCCTGGCGGAGTTCGAGATCCCCCACGAGGTCGAGGTGGTGTCGGCGCACCGGACCCCCAAGCGGATGATCGCGTTCGGGTCCGAGGCGGCCGCCCGCGGCATCCGGGTCATCATCGCGGGTGCCGGCGGTGCCGCCCATCTGCCCGGGATGCTCGCCTCGGTCACCACCCTGCCCGTCATCGGCGTGCCGGTGCCGCTCGCGAAGCTCGACGGCCTGGACTCGCTGCTCTCGATCGTGCAGATGCCGGCGGGCATCCCCGTCGCGACGGTCTCGATCGGCGGGGCCCGCAACGCCGGTCTGCTCGCCGCGCGCATCCTGGCGACGTCCGATGCCGCGCTCGCCGTGCGCCTGGAGGAGTTCGCCATCGGTCTCGAGGCCCTCGTGATCGAGAAGAACGCGAAGCTGCAGCGCGAGTTGTGAGCTCGACCAGCATCGTCCGCGATCCGGACACCACGTCGACCGCGCTGATGACCAAGCGCGCCTGGTGGCTCGTCGGTCTCAACGTCCTGGTCCCGGGCTCCGCGCAAACCCTGGCGGGCAACCGCCGCTTCGGACGGTTCGCGCTCGGCACCACCCTCGCGTTCTGGGCGCTCGTCGTGATAGGGGTGCTCGCGGCGCTCATCGGCCGGGAGGCGGTGCTGCCCGTCGTGACCCAACCGGTCGTGCTGTGGGCCATGGCCGCGGTACTCGGTCTGTACGGACTGCTCTGGGTGATCTGCGCGATCGACGCGCTGCGACTGAGCCGCCTCGCGCGGGTGAGCGGGCGGGCTCGCGTCGCGGTCGCCGTCGTTTCGATCGCCGCACTCGTCGTCACCGGCGGTGCCGCCTTCGGTGCGGCCTGGACGGCGGGAACGACGGCGAACATCCTCGCCAAGGTGGCCTCGAACACGATCGACATCACGGGACCGGACGGCAAGCCGGTCGCCGTCGGTGCCCTCACCGGGCCGGCCAACATCCTGCTGGTCGGCGACGACAGCGGTGACGGCAACGCCGCATACGGACCGCGCGGCGAGTCGCTCAACGACGTGACGATCCTCATCCACCTGTCGCCGGTGTCGCACTCGGTGACGGCGGTGAGCATCCCGCGCGACCTCTACGTCGCGCAGCCCCAGTGCACGAAGGCCAACGGCACGGTCTCACCGGCCGTGAAGCAGGCCCGCTTCAACACCGCCCTCTCGCGCGGCGGGCTGAACTGCGTGGTGGCGAGCGCGAGCGCCCTGACGGGCCTGCCGATCCAGTACGCCGCCAAGATCGAGTTCGACGGGGTCGTCGCCATGAGCGACGCCGTGGGCGGAGTGCCGGTGTGTCTCGCGACCGCGATCAACGACCCGTACAGCGGTCTCACGCTCAGCGCGGGCGAGCACACCCTGCAAGGCGCCCAGGCGCTTGCGTTCCTGCGGACCCGGCACGGCCTCTCGACGGGAAGCGACCTGCAGCGGATCAGCAACCAGCAGGTGTTCCTCTCGTCGCTGATGCGCACCATCAAGAGCTCGGAGACTCTCGGCAACCCCGTCAAGGTGATCGCCCTGGCCGAGGCGGCGGCACAGAACATGCAACTCAGCACCGAGCTCGCACAGACCTCGACCATGGTGTCGATGGCCCTGGCCCTGCGCAGCATCCCGCTCGACCGGATCGCGTTCGTGCAGTACCCGTCGTCGCCGGCAACCGTGCACGGACAGAGCGTGACCCTGCCGAACGACGGTGACGCGTCGGCCCTCACGGCGGCCCTCGCCGCCGATCAGGCCGTCGTGACCCAGAAGCTCGGGGGGGCGGCGGTCAGCTCGGGCGCACCGAGCGGGTCCTCGGCGACGCCGACCCCGAGCGCCTCCGCGACCCCGAGCGGGGGAGTGCCCGTGCAGTTGCCGTCGGGGATCTCGGGTCAGGCCGCGGATCAGTCGACCTGCTCGAAAGGGCAGACGGGCTGAGGCCGCGCTCGCGCTCGATCCCTCAGAGTTCGGCGTGCAGTCGCCAGACCTGCTCCGCGGAGTCGCGCCAGCTGAAGGCGCGCACCCGATCGGAGGCCGCGATCGAGAGTCGCTCGAGCCTGGCTGCATCTTCGATCAGTTCGCGGATGGCATCCGCGAGTCGTTCGGAGTAGCCGTCGGACCGATCACCGGGGACCACCACGCCGGCCTCGGCGGCGATCTCGACGAGGGAGGGCGCATCCGAGTGGATGACGGGCAGCCCGAAGGCGAGGGCGTCGAGCAGGGCGAGCCCGACCGACTCGGAGCGGCCCGGTTGGACGAACAGCTCTGCTCCTTCGAGCACGGCGGCGAGGTCGTCGTCCTCGAGCGGACCGAGCGGGAGGACGCGACCATTCGGCAGCGCGGCATCGGAACCCTCGGGGGGCGCGTCGTCGCCGATCACGACCAGGGTCAGCTCGGGAAGCATGTCGAGCGCGACGATCAGGGCACCCAGGCCGTCGCGACGGCCGAGGCTCGACCAGGTGAGCAGATAGCCTCCGGACGGAGCCGGAAGGCCCAGACGTTCGCGGCGCTCGGCGGCGTCGACGACCGGGTGAAGTCGCGAGCTGGGGGCGCCGTTGATGACGCGCAGTCGGTCGCCGAAGTCGAATCGCTCGGCGAGCACCTCGGCGACCGCGTGGGTCTGCGTGATGACGGCATCGGCGAACCTCTCGGCTCGCTTCACCATGGCCTGGTTCCAGGCGACGACACGAGGCGCCACGAGTTCGGGGTCGGTCCAGGGGGTCGCGTCATGCACGGTCACGGCGACCTGGATGCCGCGTACTCCCGCGCGCTCGTGCCGGCCCAAGGGGGCGAACAGGCTGGGCGCATGCACCATCCCGCCGCCCGGGATCCTGGTGATGCCGTGGCGCCATGCGGCGGAGAGCTCCCGATGGGCGAGCGGACTCTTGTGCAGCACCGTCAGTCCGGGGAGGAGCTCGACGATCCGCGCATAGTCCGCTTCGGGAGCGGCCGAGACGATGCCCGCCACGGTCGCGCCGCTCGGCGCAGTGGCGATGAGCTGCCGCGTGAGGTCTTCGGCATAGCGAGCCGCTGCGCTGTTCGGCGCCGTCGTCATCTCATCGAGGATGACGCGCAGGGCGGTCATGCCGGCAGCGCTCCGGATGCCGCGGCTGCGGCGAGCGCCTCGCGCCAGTCCCGCAGCGGCGCGAGCCCCGCCCGATCCCAGGCGGCGTGGCCCAGCACCGAGTAGGCGGGGCGCGGCGCGGGCCGCACGAACGACGCGCTGTCGGTGGGGAGCACCCGCTCGGGGTCGAGTCCCGCCTCGGCGAAGATGGCGCGGGCGAAGCCGTACCAGCTGGTCTGACCGCCGTTGGTGGCGTGGTAGATGCCGGGCGTGGCATCCGATTCGGCGAGCTCGACCAGCGCCGCGGCGAGGTCGGCCGTCCAGGTCGGCTGGCCGAGCTGGTCGTCGACGACCGAGACCGTCGGGTTCGAGGCGGCGAGGCGCAGCATGGTGGCGGCGAAGTTCGGTCCGCCCGCCCCGTAGAGCCAGGCGGTGCGGACGATGAAGACACCCGCCGGATGCGCGGCCAGGGCCAGTCTCTCGCCCTCCGCTTTCGAGCGCCCGTAGGCGTTGAGCGGATCGCGCGGGGCATCCTCGGGGTAGGGGCTGGTGCCCGCACCGTCGAAGACGTAGTCCGTCGAGATCGTCAGGAGCCGTGCGCCGTGTTCGCGGGCGGCCACGGCGAGGTTCTCGATGCCTGCCGCGTTGATCGCGAAGGCCTCGTCCTCGTGGGTCTCGGCGCCGTCGACGTTCGTGTAGGCGGCCGCGTTGATCACCAGGTCGTGGCCCCCGACCGCAGCCAGTACGGCATCCCTGTCGGTCACGTCCAACTCGGCTCGGCTGAGCGCGGTCACCTCGCGCCGCGCGTCGGGATCCCGGGCCAGCGCCGCCTGCAGATCCTGGCCGAGCATCCCGGAGGCGCCGGTGACGAGGTAACGGGTCACAGGGCCGCGCGCGCCTTCAGGGGCTCCCACCAGGCGCGATTGTCCCGGTACCACTGCACGACGTCGGCCAGCCCCTGATCGAAGGGGACCAGCGGCTCATAGCCGAGTTCGGTGCGGATCTTCGTGATGTCGACCGAGTACCGCAAGTCGTGGCCCTTGCGATCGTCGACCTTGTCGACGTACGACCAGTCCTTGCCGGTGGCGTCGAGCAGCTTCTGAGTGAGTTCGAGGTTGCTCAACTCGGTGCCGCCGCCGATGTTGTAGGTCTCGCCGGCCCGGCCCTTGGCGACGACGAGCGCGATGCCGCGGGTGTGGTCGTCGACGTGCAACCAGTCGCGGATGTTCTCGCCCGACCCGTAGAGCGGTACGTGCTTGTCGTCGATCAGGTTCGTGACGAAGAGCGGGATGACCTTCTCGGGGAAGTGGTACGGCCCGTAGTTGTTCGAGCAGCGCGTGATCGACAGGTTCATGCCGTGAGTGCGGAAGTAGCTGCGCGCCAGCAGATCGCTGCCCGCCTTGCTCGCCGAATAGGGCGAGTTGGGTTCGAGTGGCCGGTCCTCGGTCCACGAGCCCTCGGCGATCGAGCCGTACACCTCGTCGGTGCTGACGTGCACGAAGCGCTGGATGCCGGCCCGCAGGCTGGCGTCCAGCAGGCGCTGCGTGCCCAGCACATTGGTCTCGACGAAGATGCCCGAGTCGCGCACCGAGCGGTCGACGTGCGACTCGGCTGCGAAGTGCACGACGGTGTCGACGCCGGGCAGCACGTCGTCGAGGGCGCCGACATCCCGGATGTCGGCCTGGACGAACGAGAACCGCGGCGACTCGGCGACCGGCGCGAGGTTGGCCGGGTTGCCCGAATAGGTGAGTGCGTCGTACACGAGCACCTCGGCCCCCTCGAGGCCGGGATAGGCGTCTTCGAGGGTGCGTCGGACGAAGTTGGAGCCGATGAATCCGGCTCCGCCGGTGACGAGGATCTTCACGATGCGCATTTCTGGGTCGAGGTCGGTCGAGAGCGCGGGAGGTGCACCGCAGACAGGTTACAGGCGTATCGGGGCCGTTTCCTCGGGATTGTTACACTGTGAGCTCTGCACGAGCCGTACCACGTGGGATGAGAGCATGACTGAGTTTCCAACCGATGAACGAGATGTCTCGCAGGAGGTTCGGCAGCTCGCTCTGGTCGACCGGATCATCGGACTCGAGGCCGAGGTGGCGAATCTCTCGGCGACCTACGGGCTCGGCAAGGTCGCGCGCGACCAGATCGCCCTGGTGAAGAGTTCCACGACCTGGAGGGTGGGAACGCTCGTTCTGAGCCCCATCGTCTTCGTGAGCAAGCTCTTTCACCGCGGCGGCACGAGGTGACCGTCGCCCACCCGTTCGTGACGATCGTGGTGCTTTCGGATGGCGTGGGGCACCGTCATTCCGCGCTTGTCACCTCCTTGGCTGACCAGGAGGAGGGCACGACCGAGGTGATCGTCGTGTCGCCTGGCGGCGATGTGGCATCGCGGGTCAACCGTGTCCTAGCGGAGAGCGTTGCCGAGTACGTGGCAGTGATCCGACCGGTCGGCATTCTGCTGCCGGGTGCCGTCGCGGCTGTTCGGGACCGTGCCGCGGCGGTGGCGACGGCGGACGTCGTGTACGGAAATGAAACTGCGCCGGGATCGCGAGGGCGGCCCGAGTCCTTGCTCAAGCCGGTCTACTCTCCCGAACGGCTTCGCTGTCAGAACTATTTGGGGGAACTCGTCTTCTACCGTCGCTCATTGTTCTCGGCCGTGGATGGGCTCGACTCACGTCGTCCCGGCGCCGAGCTCTACGATCTCGCGCTGCGAGCCACGCGTCGGGCCGAATCGGTCGAGCACATGGCGCTCGATCTCTTCGCACGCGATGTCGCCATCGACCCCCCGCTCGACGCCGAGGCACTGGAATCGACGAGAGGTGCCCTGCTCGCGCACCTCGAGCAGACCGGCGGGGGAGAGGTGCGGTCGGTGGGGGCCGACGGAGTGCACGACACCCGGCGTACTGTCGCGGGCGAGCCGTTGATCTCGATCGTCATCCCGACACGGGGCCAGTACATCGAGGTCGATGGGGTTCTGCGTTGCTTCGTCGTCGATGCGGTGCGAAGCATCAGAGCGAAATCGACCTGGCAGAACTACGAGATCGTGCTCGTGATCGACTCCGTCGCCGAGCAGCGGGTCGTCGACGAACTCGTCGCGATCGGGGGGCCGCGCCTGCGGTTCGTCGTGTGGTCGAAACCATTCAACTTCTCGGAGAAGGTCAACCTGGGCGTCCTCCACGCCGACGGCGAGTACGTTCTGTTGCTCAACGATGACGTCGAGATCATCACCCCGGAGTGGATCGAGGCCATGCTCGCGCTCGCTCAGCGCCCCGGCGCAGGGATGGTCGGCAGCATGCTCTACTACGCCGACGAGACGATCCAGCATGCCGGCCATCAGTACGACGGGGGAGAGGTGAGCCACATCGGGCTGGATGCGCCCCGCGGAGACGCCGGCCCGCTGAACGGCTATCGCGTCGAACGAGAGGTCGCCGGCGTGACGGCGGCCTGCGCTCTGATGCCCACCAAGGTCTTCCGCGAAGTGGGGGGGCTGACGAATCTTCTCCCCGGGAGCTTCAACGACGTTGACCTCTGCCTCAAGACGACTTGGCAGGAGCACGAGATCTACTGGACGCCGCACGCTGAGCTCTACCACTTCGAGTCGAAGACCCGGGATGCCTCCGTGCACGCCTTCGAGATCGATGTGGCCTGGCGTCGCTGGGGCTTCAGGATGGAGGAATCCGAGTACTGGCCGCACGCCTTCAACCGGCCGGTGGCCTAGTCGGTCCTTGATAGGCTCTGCGGGTGCAGATCCGCGAGCTTTCGATCCCGGGATCCTGGGAGATCACGCCGCGGCAGTTCCCCGACGAGCGCGGTGTCTTTCTTGAGTGGTATCGCTTCGACAAGCTCGGCGATGTGGTCGGTCACCCGCTCGATCTCCGGCAGGCGAACGCCTCGGTGTCGGCTCGCGGGGTGGTGCGCGGCATCCATTTCGCCGACATTCCTCGCGGGCAGGCGAAGTACGTGACCGTGGCCACGGGGGCGATCGTCGATTTCATCGTCGACATCCGGGTCGGCTCCTCCACCTTCGGCGCCTGGGATTCCGTGCTGCTCGACGATGTCGATCGCAAGGCGGTGTACCTCGCCGAGGGCCTCGGCCACTGCTTCGTGTCGCTCGCTGAGAAGACGGTTGTGAACTATCTCGTCTCCGATGTCTACAACGCGTCGCGTGAGCACGGCATCAACCCGCTCGATGAGGAGATCGGTCTGCGGTTTCCGGCCGAGGCGGGCGAGTTGGTTCTGTCTCCGAAAGACACCGACGCGCCGGGCCTGAGCGAAGCCAAGGCACTCGGACTGCTCCCCGACTGGGCGCAGACGGAACTGTATTACGCCGAACTCAATCAGACGAGGGCGTGAGTCGCGTGCGCGGAATCATTCTTGCCGGGGGAACCGGGTCGCGGCTCTGGCCGATCACCAAGGGCATCTCGAAGCAGCTGATGCCCATCTTCGACAAGCCGATGATCTACTACCCGCTCTCCACCTTGATGATGGCGGGCGTTCGCGAGATCCTGATCATCACCACGGCGGAGTACGACGCCCAGTTCCGGTCTCTTCTCGGCGACGGCAGTGACCTCGGGATCCGGCTGGAGTATGCCGTGCAGGAGTCGCCGGACGGTCTCGCCCAGGCCTTCGTGATCGGCGAGGATTTCATCGGGGATCAGAGCGTTGCGCTCGTGCTCGGCGACAACATCTTCCACGGCGCCGGACTCGGAACATCGTTGACGACCGACGGAGACATCGACGGCGGGCTGATCTTCGCGTACCACGTTGCAAACCCGAATGCGTACGGGGTGGTGGAGTTCGATGCGGAGATGACGGCGATCTCGATCGAGGAGAAGCCCGCGAACCCCAAGAGCAATTACGCAGTCCCCGGCCTCTACTTCTACGACAACGCCGTCGTGGGGATCGCCAAGACGATTGAGCGTAGTGCTCGCGGCGAGTATGAGATCTCAACGGTCAACGAGACCTATCTCAAGGCGTCCAAACTTCGTGTTCAGGTGCTCGATCGGGGCACGGCCTGGCTCGACACTGGGACGTTCGAGTCGATGATGCAGGCCTCGGAATACGTTCGTGTGATCGAGGACCGTCAGGGGTTCAAGATCGGCTGTATCGAGGAAGTCGCGTGGCGGGCCGGCTGGATCGACGATGCGCGCTTGCGCGAACTCGCCGAGCCCTTGCGCAAGAGCGGCTACGGCGACTATCTGCTCGGACTGCTCAGCGGGCCTTTCGAGTAGCCCGTTCGGCTCGGGCGACCTGCGCCTTGGAGCGGATCGCCAGCCCGATACGCAACGCCAGCCGGAGCGGCGCAAGGTAAAGAGCAGAGTACTTCTTCTGCAGATAGCGGTACGCGCTCTGATGGTGGACCTCGAGCATGCGGCGCGACTCGGAACTCGTCGAGTGGGCGCCGGTATGAACGACCGTGGCCGCGGGGTCGTACAGACTCAACCAGTTGGCCTTGCCCAGACGGTATCCGAGATCGACGTCCTCGAAATACATGAAGAAATTCTCATCGAATCCGCCGATCGCGTCGAACGCCGAACGCCGAACGAGCACACATGAGCCGGAGAGCCAGCCCGCCGGCGTGATGGTGGACGATTCGAAGGCATCCGAGAGGTAGCGGCGCGTCCACGGGTTGGAGGGCCAGACCCTGCCGAGGAGGGCGTGCCCGACGCCCGTCCGCAGGGAGGGCAGCCGTCGCGCGGAGGGGTAGACAGTCCCATCGGAGTTGAGCACCCGTGGACCGACCGCACCAGCAGCGGGGTTCGCAGCCAGAGTCTGCATGAGCGTCGTGATCGAGCCAGGCAGGAAGCTCACATCAGGATTCACGACCAGGATCGAGGTGATCTCGGGAGCCAGCGTCGATGCCGCGCGATTGATCGCGCCTCCGTAACCGTGGTTCTCGCCCAGCCGCACGAGGCGCGCGTCGAACTCGCGGGCGAGGGCTTCAACGCGATCGAGATCATCCGAGGCATTGTCGGCCACGACGACGAGGACCTGCTCGGATTCGCTGGCCCGGATCGACTCGAGGAACGGGCGCAGATGCGCGCTCGAGTTGTAGCTCACTGTGACGATGGCCGTCGAAGAGAGTCCTGGCGCGGCCATGGTGTTCGATCATACCGTTGCCGCCCGTGCCTCCCGGTCGCGGGGAGCGAGCCAGGCGCGCTTGCTACGATGGGGCGTTCGTCGCAATCATCGGCCTGACGGCCCGGATGGGACCCTCTTGAGAAAGTTCATCAGACTCGTGGCGACCGGCATCCGGATCATCAAGAGTGAAGGTCTCCCGTCTGCTCTGGCACGGACTCGGAAACGACTGGGCACCGACATCCTCGGGCAGTCGGTCGACATGGCAGTCAAGACGCGAGACGCTCTCGCCGTCGATTGGACGAACCCTCCACAGCACCTCGCGCGTCCGACCGTCGTCGGCTCGGGTCCGGTGACCATCGCCTGGCTGATGCCACCGCCAAGCGCAATGAGCGGTGGCCACCACAACCTGTTCCGCTTCATCGATTTCGCTGAGAAGGCAGGTCATCGCTGCCTGATCTACTTTTACACGAACACGCCGATCGTCGTGAACATCCCGGATATGAAGGCGATGCTCGACGGCTCACCGGCCTATCCCAACCTCTCTGCCGAGATGGCGATGTACGACGACGACGCGGGGGTCGACCCGTCAGTGCAGGCGATCTTCGCGACCTCGTGGGAGACGGCGTATCCGGTCTATCTCGACAAGTCGACGGCGCGACGCTTCTATTTCGTTCAGGATTTCGAACCATCGTTCTTCCCCGCAGGGTCGGAGGAGATCCTCGCCTCCAACAGCTACCGTTTCGGCTTCCACGGGATCACAGCCGGCGGCTGGCTCTCCCGCAAGCTCCACGACGAGTTCGGTATGCCGACCGATCATTTCGACTTCGCTGTCGACAAGGAGACGTACTTCGTTACGAACAACGAACCGCGCAACGAGGTCTTCTTCTATGCGCGTCCGGTGACCCCGCGCCGGGGGTTCGAACTCGGCATCCTCGGTCTCCAGGAGTTCGCGCGTCGTCGGCCCGATGTCACGATCAACCTCGCAGGATGGGATATCTCGAGGTGGACGGTCCCTTTCCCCCACGTCAATCTGTCTGGGCTGGCGATCTCGCAGCTGAATGACATCTACAACCGCTGTGCCGCGGGTCTGGTGATCTCGGCGACCAACATGTCCCTCCTCCCGCTCGAGCTGATGGCGAGCGGTGTGGCGCCGGTGGTCAACGACGCGCCCAACAATCGCCTCGTCTCCGACAACCCGTACATCGAGTACGTCGCACCGACTCCGTCGGCGATCGCCGACCGACTCGTCGAGGTGCTGGACCGCCCGGATGCAGCCGAGCGATCCGTCAAGATGTCCGATTCTCTGAACGATGTCACCTGGGAACGCTCGGGAGGGCAATTCGTCGAGGCGTTCGAACGAGCCATGCGTGGCTAAGGCGCTCGTGATCGGGGCGAACGGGTTCCTCGGCTCGCACCTGGTGGATGCCCTGTCCGGCGCCGGACATCGCGTGACGGCATTCGACCGATTCAGCTCACAAGAGCCGACGTTCGATGCCACGGGGGTCACGATCGTCCGTGGCGAGTTCCTCAGTCGCGGCGACCTCGAGGCAGCGGTGGCGGGTCAACAGCTCGTCTTCCACTTTCTGTCGTCCACGAACCCCGCGACCGCGGAGAACGACCCCACACTCGACATCCGCACCAACGTCGCCCAGACGGTGGAGCTGCTGGAAGCCTGTGTCGCTGCCGGCACGGAGCACCTGTACTTCGCCTCGACCGGGGGCGCGATCTATGGTCCCCAGGGGCGGTCCGAATACGTCGAAGACGATCACACCCTTCCGGTGTCGCCGTACGCGATCGGCAAGCTGGCCATCGAGAACTACCTCAGGTACTTCAGAACCGTGCATGGGCTGAACTCGACCATCCTTCGTATCTCCAATCCCTATGGGACCCGGCAGCGGGCTCACAGGAGGCAGGGCCTCATCCCGATCGCCCTCCGTCAGATCGCGCTGGGTCTCGCCGTCGATCGTTTCGGTGACGGGAGCATGGTCCGCGACTACCTGTACGTCGAGGACCTGGTTTCGATGATCGGCACTCTGGTGGCGGGGACGCCGCGATTCGACACCTACAACCTGGGCAGCGGCACGGGGCACTCCGTGACCCAGATCCTGGATGCCCTGCGTCGCGTGACCGATGTCGATTTCGAGATCCGCCAACTGGCGGTACCCCCCACCTTCGTCGATCGGGTCGTGCTCGACACCTCGCGATTCCGGACCGAGTTCGGAGCGATGCCGTTGACCACTCTCGATGAAGGAATCCGCCGAACCTATCGCGAGATCAAGGGACAGTTGAGTGCCTGAGCAACCGACAGCCACCGTTGCGATCCTGACCTTCAACGGGGAGACGTATCTGCGGCGGATCCTCGAGGCGGTGTCCGCGCAGCGGCTCGCGGGCGGCATCGAGATCCTCGTGATCGATTCGGGGTCGACCGACTCGACCTTGGACATCGTCGCCGACTTTCCCGCTGTCGTGCTCCATCGCATCCCCAATTCTGAGTTCGGGCACGGTAAGACACGCAACCTCGCTGCAGAGCTGGCCACCGGTCGGTTCGTCGCGTATCTGACTCACGACGCGATCCCGATGTCGCCGCTGTGGCTGGAAGAGCTTCTCGCGCCCTTCGAATTGGATGAGAAGGTGGTCGCGGTGATGGGGAAGCAGGTGCCTCGCCCCAACTGCTTTCCCTTGATGAAGTACGACATCATCGGCGCCTTCGCCCAGTTCGGACCGGACTTCGGAACCACGCTCTTCTACCGTGGCGAGTTCGCGCAGGATGAGGCGACCCTTGGCGCCCTAGCCTTCTACTCCGACGTGAACTCGGCGGCGCGCCGGGCGTTCCTCGTCAACACGATCCCGTACCGCGACGTCCGGTACGCCGAGGACCAGCTGTTCGGACGAGACGTCATCGACGCCGGCTATCACAAGGCCTACGCGCCCCGCGCCGCGGTCGAGCACTCGAATGACCTGAACTATGACGAGTTCGGCGCCCGGATCTTCGACGAGACGGTCGGGTTGCGCCAGATCGGCACTGCCATCCCTCCGATGCGCCGACGCGCCGTGCTGCGCCGGGTCGTGCGCGGATCGTTGGCCGACTCCCTCCGGATCGCGCGCGACCCCGCCTTCGGCCTCCGCAGGAGGTTGTACTGGCTCGTGGTGAATCCCTTCTTCCATGTGCGGAAGTGGACCAGCTACCGACGCGCCACCACGGTCGATGTGAACGATGCTGCCGCCGTCGCCGCCGGATCCCTCGAGATGCGTCGCAAGAAGGTCTAGCCGAGCGCTTCGAAGGCGGCGAGCTGCGCGCGACTGATGGTCAGCGCGTCGCTTCCCGCAAGGACCGCCTTTTGCCAATCGATGGTCCACTCGACGCTGTCCGCAAAGCGAAGGCGGTTCCGCCATCCGAGCAAGCGTTCCGCCTTGGCGGCATCGAGCGCCAACAGGTTCGCCTCATGCGGCTTCTCACCGTCTGCCGTCGACCAACTCGCGCCGCCGCCCCAGTATCGGGCCGCGAGGTCGGCGAGCTCTCCGACGGTGACGAAGCTGTCGCGACCGGGACCGATATTCCAGGCACCCGTTCCCGTCCCCGCGATCAAGGCGTCGGCCACCGTGAGGTAGCCGTTCAGACAGTCGAGCACGTGCTGCCAGGGACGCACAGCACCGGGATAACGGATCTCAGCCGCGCTTCCCGCGACGAAGGAGGCGAGCAGATCCGGGAGCAGCCGGTCGTGGCTCACGTCACCACCGCCGATCACGTTCCCACCGCGGACGATCGCGGTCGGAGCGGCGGGAAAGCTCTTCACCCACGACTGGGTCAACAGGTCGGCCATCGCCTTCGACGCGCTGTACGGATCGTCGCCGCCGAGGGGATCCGACTCGGTGTAGCCGGCCTCGCGATCGACGTTCCGGTAGACCTTGTCGGTCGTGACGATGACCTGCGCGGAGACCGAGGGGGTGGCGGACACCGCCTCGAGGACGTTCAAGGTTCCGATGGCGTTCGTTTCGAATGTCTCGCGCGGGTGCGCGTACGATTCGCGAACCAAAGGCTGCGCTGCCAGGTGGAACACGACATCCGGGGCGACCGAGGTGATCGCCGCGGAGACCGCCGCCGCATCCCGGATGTCGACTCGGTGGTCCTGAGCCAGCAGTGCGCCGATGCCCGCGCGCTCGAACAACCCGCCGGGAAGCGGATCGAGCGCCAGCCCTGAGACGCGATGGCCGCGCTCCGTGAGCCAGAGCGACAACCATGACCCCTTGAACCCCGTGTGGCCCGTGATGAGGTAGTGCATCGGGCTACCTGTTGGCCGATTCCATGAACTCGATGATCGAGTCGGCGATGTAGTCCAGCATGGGGATCGTGAGTCCGGGATAGACGCCGACCCAGAAGGCGCGGTTCATGATGATGTCGGTATTGGTCATGTCCCCGACGACTCGGAAGTCGACGTTGCGGTACGCAGGCTGCTTCATGAGATTCCCCGCGAAGATCAGTCTGCTTCCGATCTTGCGCTCGTCGAGGAAGCGCTGAAGCGCGTTGCGATCGACCGGATGCTCGGGGTCGAGGGTGATCGGGAATCCGAACCACGACGGATCGGACTTCGGTGTCGCACGGGGGAGGATGAGGCCCTCGACGCCGCTGAGCCGGGAATGAAGGTGGCTGAAGTTGCGCTTGCGTGCATCCACGAAACCATCCAGCTTGGCGAGTTGCGAGAGGCCGAGCGCGGCCTGCATGTCGGTCGCCTTCAGGTTGTACCCGATGTGGCTGTAGATGTACTTGTGGTCGTAGCCGAGAGGCAGATCGCCGAGTTGCCACTCGAAGCGTTTGAAGCAGGTGTTGTCGTGGCCGGTCTCGCAGTAGCAGTCGCGGCCCCAATCGCGGAACGACTCGACCTGCTTACGCACCAGGGGCGACTTGACGAAAACGGCGCCGCCTTCTCCCGTCGTGATGTGATGCGCGGGGTAGAAGCTCACGGTGGCGGTGTCGCCGAAGCTGCCGGTCCGCTTGCCGTTGTAGGTTGAGCCGAGGGCGTCGCAGGAGTCTTCGACCAGCCAGAGGCCGTGCTCCTTGCACAGTTCCTGCACGACATCCAGGTCGAATGGGTTTCCGAGCGTGTGCGCCATCATGATCGCTTTGGTCTTCGGCCCGACGGCTTCTCGCAGCCGCTCGGCGATTGCGTCATAGGTGCCGAGCTCGACATCGACCACGACGGGTCGGAGGCCGTTCTGGATGATGGGGTTGACGGTCGTGGGGAATCCGGCGGCCACGGTCAACACCTCGTCGCCCGGCTTGAGGGCCCGCTTTCCCAGCTTGGAGCTGGTCAGGCCGCTGAGGGCCACGAGGTTCGCGCTTGAGCCGCTGTTGACGAACATCGCGCTTCGGCTGCCGACGTATTTCGCGAGCGCGCGCTCGAAATCGATGTGGAACCGACCGGCGGTCAGCCACCCATCCAGCGAAGAGTCGACCAGGGCGACAAGGTCCTCGGGGTCGAGCACCTTTCCCGAGACCGGGACAGTGCTCTCGCCGGCGACGAAGGTGCTTCGCGCGAGGGAGGTTGCTGCGAATGAACGGACCTGGTCCAGGATCTGCTGACGCTCAGCCGACTCAGTAATTGGGTATCTCCCCGAGATGCTCGAAGCGGACTTCCGATTCTACCGGCCATTGTGCGGCGCACGCTGTCACGGTGGCCGCCGCGCGGCCCCGCCGGATAGCCTGGCTCGTCGTGAAGGTCATGGTTTTCGGAGCGACGGGTTTCGTGGGGTCCTGGACGGTGCGCGCGCTGGCTGCGGCAGGCCACGACGCGATCGCTGTTCATCGCCCGAGCAGCGACCCTTGGCGCTTGCAGGGGGTCCCGGTCCGCCGCGCTCCGTCTATGAGCGACGGCTGGGCGGGCTTGATCGCCCGCGAGTCCCCTGACTGCATCGTCGCTCTCGACTGGGAGGGCGTTTCTGCATCCGAACGGGACCAAGAGTCTATTCAGTCGGGCAACATCGGCAGGCAAGCCGCTCTCCTGCGCGCCGCGGAGGAGTCCGACGTCGGGCGCGTCGTGGGCGTCGGCAGCCAGGCGGAGTACGGACCGATCGATACGAGGACTTCAGAGCAGACTCCGACGTCCCCCGTCACGGCCTACGGTCGAGCCAAGGTGCAGGCCTTTGAGCAGCTCGTGCGGGTTCGCGAAGCCGCCGATCGATCCTGGGTATGGGCGCGGGTCTTCTCGGTCTTCGGGCCGCTCGATAGCGACCGGACTCTCTTCCCCTCGATCGCCGACGCAGCAGCGTCGGGGACCCGTCTTACGATCCGTGAGGCTCGGCAGGGGTGGAGCCATCTTTACGCTTCCGACGCAGGCACGGCGCTCGCCGCTCTCGCCACGAACTCGTCGGCCGAAGGGGTCTACAACGTCGCGCACCCGGAGGCTCCCCCTCTGCGCGACTCGATATCGCTCTTCACCGACTATCTGGGAGGAGCGACGGCGCTGGAGTTCGCGCTGAATAAGGCGGCCGTACCTCCTCGCCTCGCGGGGGACACCTCGCGACTGGAAGCCCTCGGCTGGGTCGCGAGCGTGGAGCTCGCAACGGGGCTCGAACTCACCGCCCGATGGCTGAGCGGGTTGCCGGTCGCCGATCCATTCGATCCCTCGCGGACGCTCCCTGGGCGTCGGTGATTGCAGACGCTTGGCTCACAAAGCCGAGCTGACGACCAGTTCACTCGGGCGCCCCGGATACGCGAACGGCAGCGGCTGGTACCGGGGGGAATCGTCGTAAGGGAACTGATCGTGGATGAAGTGGTCGCTCTCGACCTTGGGAGTGATCAGGGCATTCGGCGGGATGACGAGCTCGATGAGTCGGAGTCCACGCTCGAAGAGCTCGCCGGTGATCTCCTCGACCGAGGCGATCCTCTGATAGGGCAGGCCGTATGCCGCGGCAATCTGCCCGAAATCCGGAGTGGAGTACCCGTCACCGCTTGCGAAGTGTCTGCTGCTCGTGTTCGAGTCCTGGAACTGCTTGATGATGCCATAGCCCGAGTTGTTGAAAAGGAGGATCGTGATCGGCAGCCCGTAGAAGGCGGCGGTCTGCAGTTCTTGGATGTTCATCTGAAGACCTCCGTCTCCGATGACGCAGACGACGTTGGCATCCGGATTGGCGAGCTGGGCCCCGATCGCCGCCGGGAGGCTGTAGCCCATCGGCGAGTTGCCACCCGAGGTGAACAGCA
Source organism: Lysinimonas soli (assembly GCF_042655435.1). Taxonomy (NCBI): domain Bacteria; kingdom Bacillati; phylum Actinomycetota; class Actinomycetes; order Micrococcales; family Microbacteriaceae; genus Lysinimonas; species Lysinimonas soli. The sequence continues at coordinate 33,068 of NZ_JBHSMG010000005.1, read as the reverse complement.
GGCTGTCGTCTGGTGCGTACGCCTGGAACAGCCAGGCGAGGTTCGCACCGGTGTCGGCGATCACGATCGCCTCCTGCGGGAGCAACGGCTGCAGTGCGGTGACCGCGCTGTACGGGTTGAACTCGCCCGGTTTCACCGATGCCTCCCAACCCGAGGAGTTGGATCCGCGGTCGGCTTCGATGAGCGAGACCCACGGTGCGCTGTCGTAGCTGAACTCGGTTCCCTCGAGCACCGACTCGATTCCGGCCAGATCGAATGCTGCCCCGTCGTAGCGGCGGTCGGCGTGGAACTTGCGGATCTCTTCGATGTCGATGTCGATGATGAAGAAGTCGGCAAAGGGCGCGTAAGCGCGAGGGTTGCCGGTGCGCTGACGGTTGTCGAGACGGCTGCCGAAGGACAGGATCCGATCCGCCGCGTTGACCGTCCAGTTCGCGTGGCGAGACCCGTACACCCCCTGTGAACCCTGATATCCCTTTCGGGAGCGATCCAGGTAGGTCAATCCCGCCCAGCTCGCGATGTACGGAATGTGGTGGGCTTCGCACCAGTCCTGCGCGATGCGAGCTGTCCCTGCGAGCCCGAGCCCGCCTCCGATGACCACGAGGGGTCGCTCGGCACCGGCGAGGAAGGATTCGAGCTGACTCGACAGCACGGCCGGCGGCGTGGTGTCTTCGGCTCGCTTCTCGACAGGAGCGAGCGCGATGGCGAAGTCGAGGTCGGTGGCCGGCTCCTGCTGAACGTTCATGGGCACATCGACAACGACGGGTCCCATCCGCCCGCTGATCGCGACTTCGAGGGAGTCGTGGAGCGCACGAGCGAGCTCGGAGACCGACGTGACCTTCACCGCGCTCTTCGTGATGGTCGAAACCATCGAGACGATGTCGGTCTCTTGGAAACCGGCCTGTCGAACGTCGGCCCCGATCGTCGTCTTGCTCTCGCGATCGTTCACCTGTCCTGTGATGTGCAGGGCAGGAATCGAATCGAACCACGATGATGCGATGCCCGTGATGAGGTTCGTTGCGCCCGGGCCGCTCGTGACCATGGTGACGCCGGCACGTCCGGTGGTCCTCCAGATCGCGTCTGCGGACATGGCGGCCGCCTGCTCGTGCTGGACGCAGACATAACCGGTGCCGGGATTGCGCCCGAGCGCGTCGATCATGAACGCACACGCCCCACCGTTGACGACGAAGACGTCAGAGAAGCAGTGCTCCTCCACGAAAGCTGCAATCAGGTCGGATCCGGTCGGATGCTTCGACATTTCGCGGTCGCTCATGCTCACCAACTCCTCCAGGGCGCGTTCCCCGAGTCCCACAGCTCATTCAACATCAGTGTCTCGCGATAGGTGTCCATGGGCTGCCAGAAACCCTGGTGCTTGTAGGCGGCGATCTGGTTGTCGGCAGCGAGACGATGCAACGGCTCCTCCTCGAGCACTGAATCGTCGTCGAGGTAGTCGAAGATCTCCGGTTCGAAGATGAAGTAGCCGATATTGATCCAGCCCTCGACCTGAGGCTTCTCCTTGAACCTCTTGACCGAACCATCCGCGTCGAGGTCGAGAACTCCGAAGCGGCTGAGGGGCTGCACTGTGGTCATCGTGGCGATCTTGCCGTGCGACTCGTGGTACTCCAGAAGGGCATCGATATCGACGTCGGCGATGCCGTCTCCGTAGGTGCAGAGGAACCGTTCGTCTCCGACGTACTTCTGGACCTTCTTGATGCGCCCGCCCGTCATGGTCGCGGCCCCGGTGTACGCCACGGTGACGCTCCAGTCGGACTCGTCATGCTCGCCGTGGTACTCGATGCTCTTCCGTGAGCCGAGCTTGACGGTGAAGTCGGAGTTCATGGCGTCGTAGTTGGCGAAGTAGTTCTTGATGATCTCGCTCTTGTACCCCGTGCAGATCACGAAATCCTGGATACTCTTCTGCCCGAGGATCTTCATGATGTGCCAGAGGACGGGGCGGCCGCCCACCTCGACCATCGGCTTGGGGCGGAACTCCGTCTCTTCCCGCATGCGCGTGCCGAGACCGCCGGCCAGGAGAACCGCTTTCATCGTTCAGACCCTCTTCGTCTTTGGCGGGGTCATCGAGCGAGTAGACCCACATGGTGTGCGCTCCTACCCTATGGTGGCCTGGGCGAACGCGCCCGAATCGGGTCGTTCAGTAAGCTGGACAGGCTTGATCGCACGAGCGAGCACCAGTACCGCGAGAGGATGACCGTCGCATGACCGTCATTGTTCAACTCCGCGGGGGCTTGGGCAAGGACCGCGGCCGTGCGCGGCGAAGGCCTCTACAACGAGGTATTGGCGATTCGCGCCTTCGCCTCAGCAGCGCTGCCAGGGTCATCCGTACAATCAGCTCGTTCAGTCGGTGGCCTGCGTTTCTCTCCTCTGCTCCCGGCGGCGCCGAGGAGCCCAAGGAATGGCTTCTGCCGGATTGGATGCAGCTTGGCCGGGACTGAGCTCCTTCACGCGGAATACCGAGCAGGCCGCAGCGTCGTGACGACGGGTCGAGCCGATGAGACGGCTCGGATGACCGTGTTCGTCGGGCTGTACAACGCGATCCCCTACTTCGATCACCTGTTGTCGCAGATCGAGTCCCAGACGGCCGGAGCGGTCCGCTGGCTCTTCGTCGACAACGCCTCCTCCGACGACACATGGAGTCGGCTGACGGAATGGTCGACGGCGGCTGATCGCGATATCACGATCGTGCGCAACGGCTTCAATCTGGGGGCAACCGGCTCGATCTTCGTCAACCTGGATCTGGTCACCACCGAGTGGGTGACCTTCATCCATCAAGACGACATCTACCTGCCGAATCACCTTCGCATCCTGGACGAGACCGCAGCTGCCGCGGCAGAGGACGTTGTCGGTGTCTTCTCGGACATGGCACGAGCCGACCACGAGGGGCGCGCCATCGGATCGTTCCCCCCGTTGATCTGGATGCTTCCCGATCTCGACCCGCCGACCGTGTTTCTGGCTCTGCTGCGGAATCACTGCATCCCCTGGTCGGCCCTCGCCGTGCGCACCCAGGTCTTCCGCGAGACCGAGGCCCCGTGGCACAGCACCGCGTTCCCAGACACCGAGATCACCATGCGGCTCGCGGGGCGGGGCCGATTCATCCACGTCGAGCGGGAGACGATGCGGTACCGCGACAACATGGCGAGTGAGTCGCGGTCGATCGACGATCGCGAGCGCAAGTTCGGTGCGACGGTGTCCTTGTTCCGCGTTTTCAACAGCGCCGAGTTCGCCTCCCTTGCGCGGGCCATCTCGCCGACAGACCGGGCATCATTCGTCACGGGGCTCTCGAACTCGATCACCGTCAGGCTCGGAGAGACGGACCGCGCTGCGCTCGTGAGGGCGGGCGCCCTCGAGCGACTCGAACAGCTGTGGGACAACTTCGAATCCACCGGTCTCGCGGAGCTGGCGGGCATCTACGGCGGGTTGGGGGCGACCGCGACTTCCGGCCTACTGGATCGGATGTCCGCCGCGGCGGGCGGTGATCCCGACCGATCGACATCGATCGCTCCGTTGCCTGAAGGCGGAATGGTGACGGCGACCGACCCGGCGAGCCCGGCGCGTGCCATCCCTTCGTTTCTGATGACGGCATATGAGCGCATCGGCCACCTCGTTCCGTACGGGATCCGTCGGGCAGCCGCGCGCATCGTGATCCGCCTGATCACGCGGGACAATCCCCTGAGCGCTTGGCGTTTCGAATGGCGGTGATCGCTCTCAGCGTCGTCGGGGCAACAGCCGCAGGCGATCTGGCCGGATACGCCGCAACAGAGTACGGCGTGTTGCTCGATCTCCTGCGCGAGCGCGGGCATCGTCTAGTTGAGCCCACAGGCACGGATGCAACCCATTTCGTGGCGATGGATCACGACCGGAGGAGTTTTTCGGCGATTGCCGATCGAGTGCCCCGCCACCGGCGGCAATTGATCGTTTTTGAACCACGAGTCGTGCTGCCGGACAACTACTGGGTGTCGGTCAGGGCGCAGTATGGCGACGTTCTGAGCGTCGGAGCCGAGAGCGCAACGCCAGGTATGGTGATCATCCCATGGCCTCAGCACGACTGGCGGGCCCATCCGACTCCTGCCGGAGAGCACGTCGCCGGGACATCGGTGCTGGTCAACTCCAACAAGATCTCGATGATCTCGGGGAGTCTCTACGGCTTGCGACGCGACGTGATCCGCGCGTTCGACCGGGATGACTTGCCGCTCACCCTTGCCGGATCGAACTGGTCACGTCGCGGGGCTCGAGTCCAGATCGAGAACGCACGTGCTCTCGCGTACGCGATCGTGAAGCGGGAGCGCATTGACCCCGGGGAATGGAGCTCTCGTCTGCCGCTCGGAGGCTCTGTCAACAACGTCGGCATCGTCGCAGACAAGCAGGCGGTCCTGGCGGAGCACGAGTTCGCGGTCGTGATCGAGAACAGCGCGAACTACGTCTCGGAGAAGCTCTTCGATGCGGTGATGGCCGGCTGTGTTCCGCTCTATGTCGGTCCTCCGCTGCAGCACATGGGCATCCCCGATGACGTCGCCATACAGCTGGGTCGCGCGCCGAAACCGGAGGCATTTACCGAAACGGTGCGGACTCTGGGCACCGCGCAGAAGGCGGGGGTGCTCCGGGCGGGCGCGGCATGGTTGGCCGACGACCAGACCTATCAGACGTGGGCGATGCCGCACGCCCTCGTCCGCTTGGCGAACGAGATTCATCAGACAATTGAGCGAGGAGCAGAAGAATCGTGAAGGTCGTGATCACCGGAGCCAACGGAATGCTCGCCTCGAGTGTTCGCGAGCAGTGGGCGAGAATCAGACCTGGGGACGAGATGGTCGGCATCAGCCGGGCTGACGCGGACCTCAGAGATAGAGCGGCTACCTTCTCGGTCCTCTCGAAGATCGCGCCCGACATCATCATCCATTGCGCGGCGAAGGTAGGCGGGATCGCGGCGAACGTCGCTCATCCGACCGAGTTCCTGCTGGACAACCTGTTGCTCGACACTTCCGTCATCGGCAGTGCCATCGAGCTCGGCGTGCAGCGCCTCCTCTACATCGGAAGCTCCTGCATGTACCCGAGGGACTACCGCCAGCCCCTGGTGGAGGGAGACATCCTCGCCGCCCCACTCGAGCCGACCAACGAGGGCTACGCCATCGCGAAGATCGCCGGAGCCAAGCTCTGCGAGTACGCGAGCGGTGAGCTGGGTCTCACCTACCGCACGATCATCCCCTCGAACTTGTACGGCCCGAAGGACGACTACAGCACGGGTCGAAGCCACCTGATCGCGGCCGCGGTCAGCAAGGTCCATGCGGGGAAGCAGGCGGGGGCGTCGAGCGTCGAGATCTGGGGTGATGGGACCGCGCGTCGCGAGTTTACCTACGTCGGCGATCTGGCCGAGTGGCTTGTCGGCGCCATCGAGGAGATGGGTGCATGGCCACCCGTTCTCAACGTCGGCTGCGGGTACGACCGCACGGTCACCGAGTTCTACGAGCTGGCGAGGGAGGTCGTCGGGTTCGAGGGCGGTTTCGTCTACGACACCTCGAAGCCCACGGGGATGCGTCAGAAGCTGATGGATTCGGCCGTGGCCAAGGGCTTCGGCTGGAACCCGTCGACCGAGCTGCGTGACGGGATCGCGCGAGCCTACGAGGTATTCTTGGCCGACGCCTCCGCCGCACCTTCGGAAATCTGATTCTCATGTCTGATTCGCACAGCCCTGCGCTGCCTCTGGCCACCTCCACCTGGGACGAGGACGAATACGCCGCGCTCCAGCGCGTGATCGCGAGTGGTCGCTTCACCATGGGTCCCGCGGTCCGGAAGTTCGAGTTGGAGTTCGCCGACCACTTCGGCGCCCGATACGCGGTCATGGTCAATTCTGGCAGCAGCGCGAACCTCGTCGCAGTGGCCGCCGCTGTGATCAATCCCGACATGGACCTCAACCCCGGAGATGAGGTCATCGTTCCGGCCGTCTCATGGGCGACCACCTACTATCCGCTGACTCAGCACGGCCTGACGCTGAAGTTCGTCGACGTCGACATCGACACTCTCAACATCGATCTTGACGCCGTGGAGGCGGCAGTCGGGCCGCGGACCAAGGCAGTGTTGGCGGTCAATTTGCTGGGCAACCCCGTCGACTTCACACGCCTCGTCGAGATCTGTCGACAGCATTCTCTGCTGCTGATCGAGGACAACTGCGAGTCGATGGGCGCGACGCTCCAGGGTCGCGCCGCCGGAACGTTCGGTGTGCTGGGCACCTTCAGTTCCTTCTTCTCGCACCACATCTCGACCATGGAGGGTGGCATGGTCCTGACCGATGACGAGTACCTCTATCAGGCCATGGTGTCGACCCGTGCTCACGGTTGGACCCGCGAGCTTCCCGATGACAACCTCGTTTACCCGAAGTCCGGAGACGCCTTCGAGGATCTCTTCCGGTTCGTTCTTCCCGGCTACAACGTCCGTCCGTTGGAGATGTCGGGGGCTCTCGGCACCGAGCAACTCAAGAAGCTCCCCGCGATCGTTGCGGGGCGTCGAGCCAACGCGGTCGATTTCATAACGCGATTCTCGGGCCGTGACGAGCTGAGGGTGCAGAAGGAGACCGGCGACAGCAGCTGGTTCGGCTTCTCGCTGGTTCTCGAGGGCAGGTTGGCGGGGCGTCGCAAGGACGTGGTGGCGGCATTCACGGCCGCTGGAATCGAGTCGCGCCCCATCGTCACCGGAAACTTCACTCGAAATCCCGTTCTGAAGCACTTGAAGCACGTGCCTCTCCCTCCGTTGCCGAACGCCGACAAGGTGCACGACGACGGCCTGTTCATCGGCAATCATCACTATCCCGTTGCTGACAAGTTCGCGCTGGTGGATGAAGCGCTCGCCGAGGTCCGCTGAGTTCAGTCGGTCAGAGCCGTCGTCGACGGCGGGATCGCATGAGGAGCGGTCGCGGGTGTGGCGCTCGCGCGGCTGATCTCCCTGATCAGGATGATCGTGGCACCGGCGAATGCCAATGAGCCCACGATCCAGACGGTCATAGGGCTGATCTGGATCGGCCACCACCACTCGATGTTCCGATTCAGGTTCAGTCCGCCGACGTCAATTCCGGTGATGTAGCGACGCATGTTCTCGTGCAGGGCCACCGACTGAGCAACGATCACAGCGACGGCAATGAGGATCAACTGCAGCCGGGAGAAGCGCACGAACCAGTGCCCGACGGGCAACAGCGCCAGTCCGACGAATAGGATGATGAGCGGCAGCAGGTAGCGCGGCTGCACCGCCTCTCCGACCATGCTCCGCCCTTGCTGCAGTACGTACAGGGGAAGCAGCCAGAGCACCAACCCCACGATGCCCACCGAGGTGAGCTTGCGTCGGGACACCTTGGCGAGACCCGAGAAGACGACCACCAAGATCGCGCCAACTGCACCGAAGATCACGATCCAGGGCATCGGCGTGTCGACCCAGCCGAGTTGCCAGACCCCGAAGGCTCCGACCCACAGCTGCTGCACATTCTCGAGGTTGTAGAGCAGGATCGTTGACAGGCTCGCAGGGGCCGCACCGGGAGTGTTGAGCCCTGTCGATGCCACCGAGGACTGGCCCGAGGTCAGGTAGAAGATTCCAGACATGATCGCGAGACCGATCGGCAAGATCGCGGCGAGATAGAACGACCGGGTGCGCCGGAAGGTCAGAACGAAGACCACCGCAATGCTGATCACCGCGTAGACCGCGGAGTCAGCACGCGCGCCTGCAGCCATGATGGTCGCGATGGTGACGATCGCGCCGAGTCCGATCCGGCGCCGTCCCGCCGTTTCGAAGTAGCCGAGAAGAGCGATCCAGAGCGACCCGATCCCGATGATCGACCACGCGCTGGGGTTGTTCGATGCGAGCAGGAACAGCCCGAGCGGCACGGTCGTGACGAGCCAACTCCAGATCAGCGTCGGGCGCCTGATGCGCGGCAGAAGCAGGAAGAGCGCTGTCGTGAGCGCGACGAAGAGTGCCGAGTTCACGATGCGCATCACAATGACCGACAGCAGGATGTTGTCGCCGACGAACAGGCTCATCGTGGCGTAATATACCGGCGGGTAGCTGCCCGTGAAACTCCCGCGATCGGTGAGCACCTTCTTGGAGGGGTCGAGCGAGAAGTAGCTGCTCTGACAGGCTGCACTGACCCCGGACTTGAAGTTGTAGCAGTACGGAGCGCGATGAACTGCCTCGGGCACGTACCGCTCGTCTGCCTTCGGCCCAGGTTCGCATGCCGCAGTGTTGGCGGAGTTCGCGCACCAGATGCTGGCGAGATGGTAGTCGTCATCGGGGCTCGACCCGATCGGCGAAGCGAGCGACCACGCCACGAGAGCGAGCAGTGCGAGCACCGGCGCAAGGTACAAAGCACGGAAGCGCCGTCGTCGGCGGTCGAGTCCGCTCGTCCCGACCGATGCCGATCGGGAGGGTCTTACCTTCACTTCGGGTCCCCTGATTCGTCATGCTTGCGCGGTTCGGACGGCTCGCGCTGCGCCTTCTCTTCCAGATCGACGGCGACTCGCTGAACCACCCGCCGCAACTCGTCTCGAGTCCTCGCGAGTTCGAGGCTCAATTGCATGAGAAGAAGTAGTACGACGAAGAAGGCGGAGAAGAAGAGCAGATTGATCGGTTGTGCGATGCCGAAGAAGTCGGCGACTGCCGCCAAGATCTGCGGGAAGAACGACAGCACTACGCTGACGGCCGCGGCGACCAGCCAGATCACGGCGTATTTCTCGGGGAGGAAGTAGAAGCGCAGCAGGAGCAGTACCGAGATGAGGAACACGATCGACAGGATGATCGCGAGAGCCTGGGGATTCATTCGACCTTCGCTTCTTCACGCTTCTTCGCGATGCTCGGGGGCGCGTTTCGAAAAGTGGCCAGTACGAGGATCAAAAAGATCCGCCCGGTGTAGAGGAAGGCGCGGAGGAAAGATTGCGAGGGGAGCCCCGCGAAGCGCTCGTTCATCTGCACCGGTACCTCCTTGACTCGAAGCCCCTGCCGAGCAGCGAGAACGATGGACTCCACCGTGTCGCCCAGGTACTCCACCGGGTAGTGCTGTGCGAATAAGGCGATCGCGCGAGGTCCGCTCGCGCGGAATCCGGACGTGACGTCGGTCAACCGTGAACGCGCGTAACGCGACACGACCCAGGCGATGATGCGCATGACGTTGCGTCGCGCCCAGGTCGTGCGAAAGTAGCCGCCGTCGGCGAACCGACTCCCGATCACGATGTCGAAGTCGCCCATGTCGTCGAGCAGCAACTGCAGGAACTCCGGGCGGTGCTGACCGTCGGCGTCGAATTGGATGAGGCGCTCATAGCCGCGCCGCGCGGCGTATTGGAACGCCGTGCCCATCGCCGCGCCGACTCCGAGGTTCACCGAGTGCCGCAAGACGTGGACGCCGGCCCCCTGCGCGATCTCGAAGGTGCGGTCAGTCGAACCGTCGTCGACGACGACCACATCGTCGAGGTCGAAATGACCCGCCACATCTGCGATCACCTTGCCCAGCGAGTCCTGTTCGTTGAACGCCGGGATGGCGATCAGAGTCTTCACGGGGTATTCCAGGGCGCGATCCCCGGGACGTCGACAACATGCCCATCGAGTTGGGCGAGATCGTGGTCGACCATGATCTGAGCGAGCTGCTGCGGAAGCACCGTTGCCTTCCACGCCAGCTGGGCATGCGCCTTGGACGCGTCGCCGATCAGCGAGTCGACTTCGGTCGGTCGGAAGTAGTTCGCATCGGTGCGCACGTATTGCTCCCATTCCAGCCCGGCGTGTTCGAAGGCGAATCGGACGAAGTCTTCAACGCTGTAGTCGGTTCCAGTCGCGACGACGTAGTCGGTGGCCTCCGGCTGCTGCAACATCTGCCACATCGCGACGACGTATTCCGGGGCGTAGCCCCAGTCGCGTCGGGCGTGCAGATTGCCGAGATAGAGCTCGTCCTGACGGCCGGCTTTGATCCTCGCGACTGCTCGCGTGATCTTGCGCGTCACGAAGGTCTCGCCGCGCCGCGGACTCTCGTGGTTGAAGAGGATTCCGTTGACAGCGTAGATTCCATGCGCCTCGCGGTAGTTCTTCGCCATCCAGTACGAGTAGACCTTCGCCGCCGCATACGGGGACCTCGGGTAGAACGGGGTGTCTTCGCCCTGCGGGGGAGGCGTCGCTCCGAACATCTCTGAGCTCGATGCCTGGTAGAACCGCACAGGCAATTCGGTCTGCCGGATGGCCTCGAGCAGGCGAGTCGTTCCCAGTCCGGTGACGTCGCCGGTGTACTCGGGCTCGTCGAATGAGACGCGCACGTGGGACTGAGCCGCCAGATGGTAGATCTCATCAGGCTGGATCTGCGCGATCAGGGTCGAGAGGCGTGACCCGTCGGAGATGTCGGCGTAGTGCAAGTGCAGCTTTGACGCGAGATCGTGGGGGTCTCGGTAGATGTGGTCGATCCGCACGGTGTTGAAGGTGGAGGCCCTGCGGATGAATCCGTGGACTTGATAGCCCTGTGAAAGGAGAAGCTCCGCCAGATAGGAACCGTCCTGTCCCGTGATTCCGGTGATGAGGGCCGTCTTGGCGGGAGCCATGCTGGACATTGTGTGGACCTGCCTTGTCGAGTGAAATCGGCACGGTCAGCTTATCCGTGTTCGCCCGGGGCAGCGGTCAACCCGCTCAACGGACCGTCGGATAGGCTCGAGTTCATGTTTCCGGCGGTTCGCATCTCGATGCGGCAGTTCTCCCGCACCGAGCGCCGGAAGTTCATCGCGCTGCTGGTGGCGAGAGCCCTCACCGGGGTGCTCGACATCCTCGGGGTGCTCCTCATCGGCGTGATCGCCGCGATCGCGGCGGGGACACTCTCGACCGGTGCGGCGTCCAAGATCACGATCCTGGGCTTCCCGCTCAGCTCACTCGGACCGCAGTACCTTCTGCCTCTCGCCGGCGTGACTCTCGCCTTCTTCATCGTCAAGGCCGCCCTGGCCGCCGCCCTGACGAAACGAACGACGACGTTCATAGCCGCGTTCGAGCACCGCACCTCGACTGCTCTCGTGTCGAGGATTCTGGGCGGCTCCCTCTCCGAGGTCGAGCGCTGGAGCAAGTCAGAGCTGAGCTACGGCCTCAACTACTCGATGAATGCGGCGTACGGTCGCTTGCTCAGCCATTTTGCGACCGTGACGACCGAGGGGTTCCTGCTCGTCCTGATCGCGGCAGTGCTCTTCGTCGTGAGTCCGGTGACGATGCTCGTGGTGGTCGGATACTTCGCGGTCATCGGCGCGATCATCCAGGTCTTCATCGGGCGTCGGCAGCAACGGGCGGGCGCAGTGATCGCCGAGTCGACCGTGCTCGCAACCGACGCTCTCGACGAAACCGTCGGGGCCTTTCGGGAGATCTTCACGATGGGCAGGCAGAACTTCTTCGTGGCGCGTTTCGGTCGTGCCCGAGCGGCCATGGCCTACGGCAACGCTGACAACCAATACCTCATGAGCCTTCCGCGCTACGTCGTCGAGGCGGCGCTCATGCTCGGCGCGGTCGCCCTCATCGCCTCGCAATTGCTGACCAACAACCTCGCGTCGGCCGCATCGACGCTCGGCATCTTCCTGACCGCCGGGTTTCGGATCATGGCGTCGCTGCTCCCGTTGCAGAACGCGGCGGGGTCGATCGGGCTCGTGTCGTCGGAGGCCGAAGTCGCGCATCGCCTTCTCGCGAGCTACCCAGCTCGTCCGGCCGAGTCCTCCACGCTCGTAGTCGCGGAGCCGGCGCCAACAGGGCACGAACCCGGCGGCTTGACGGTCGAACTCAAGGATGTGTTCTTCCGCTACGACGGCGCATCCGAGGACGCGCTCTCTGCGGTTGATCTCACGATTCCTGCGGGGACCTACACGGCCGTGATCGGGGCTTCCGGCGCGGGCAAGAGCACCCTCGCCGATCTGCTGCTCGGCCTCATCCAACCGGCGAGGGGCACGATCACTCTCGGCGGTGCGACCCCGCGTGAGCTCGACACTTCCGCGCCGGGCTCGATCGCCTATGTCCCGCAGAAGCCGGGACTCGTCAGCGGATCGATCGCCGAGAACGTCGCCCTCGGGCGCGACCTCGATGAGATCGATCTTGAGAGGGTCGACTGGGCGCTCGCGCAAGCCAACCTCGACGCTTTCGTCGCGGGACTCGACAGCGGGGTCTTGACCTCAGTCGGAAAGCAGAACAACGCGCTCAGCGGCGGGCAGATCCAACGACTCGGCCTCGCGCGAGCGCTCTACGCTGACCCGCGGCTGCTCGTGCTCGACGAGGCGACCAGCGCCTTGGACGCGGAGTCCGAGTCCATCGTCGGGGAGTCCCTGAAGAAGCTCTACGGCAAAGTCACTCTCGTCGTGATCGCCCATCGGCTCTCGACGGTGCAGCACGCCGATGTGGTCCACCTGGTCGACGGGGGCCGCATCGTCGCGTCCGGCCCGTTCGCGCAGTTGGTGAAGACGGTGCCGCAGGTGGCTCACTACGCCGAACTGATGTCGCTCGACGAAGAGAGATCGTAGAAGGCGAAGGCGTACGACCGGCCGATCCGATCGTCGAGGCGCGTGCGCGCCGTTTCAGCGTTGATGGCGGCGGCCGCGTCGACCAAGGCATCATCGCGCACCACCCGGGCAAGATCCTCTGCGAGGGAATCGGGGTCGTCCGGATCGATACTGAACCCGCTCAAGCCCGAGGTGATCCATTCGCTTGCACACGAGGTGTTGGTCTGCAGGGGGAACGCGCCGTTGACCATCGACTCGAGGAGCGAGGTGCTGATCCCGTCGGAGAGAGACACCCCGACGTATGCGCGAGCTGAGGCGAAGATGTCCATCATCTGATCGTGGGACAACGACTTCTTGGAGTGCCAGCTGATGTCGAGCCCGGTTCGCTTGGCAACGCCGGCGGCGAACCGCTGGGTCGTCAGATTGGCCGAGAAGATCACGATCCGAAAATCTTTCAGCTGGTCTTTCAGGCGTTCGATGACCTTCAGGGCGATGATCGCGCGTCCGACCCAGCCCTGGTAGCCCTTCACCGCGATCACGTGCCGGGTCGACGGCGCGCTCGTCGGCCGCGCCAGCACCTGCCGAGGGAATCCGCCGGTGTTGGGAAACACCGGGAATGCGAGGCCGCGGAAGCCGAGGGCTCGAGCGAGGTCGACATCGCGTTGGCATTCTGCCGAGTAGAAGGCGGCCTGTTCGAGCAGATGCGCGAGCCGTCGACGGTGCGACGGGTACTGCTGGAACCAGAAGATGTCGCTGCCCCAGTTCGTTGCGATGAACGGGGGATGTTTGGAGAGCCGATCGATCGCGCGACTCGTGATGTAGCCGCCGTGCTGTAGCTCGAGCGCGTGAATGTAGTCAGGGCTGACGCGTCGAAGCACGCGCCGGAGCAGGAGGCCCCTGACGCGGTCTCGAAAGATCAGGTCCAGCCCCCAGAGCGGGATCGACAATGCGCCGGCGAACGGGACGACCCTGACCGTCATGTTCTGCTCTCCGGCGGCCCACCCGGCGATCAGAGGGTGAAGTCGGCGGTTCGGGGTGGAGGGGAAGAGCACGAAGTCGATGGGCTGATCGACGAACTGACCGATCCACCGTGCCGTGTGAATGCTGTCGGCCATGCAGACCAGTACGGCGGTTCGACGCGGTGCGTCGACATTCATCCTTCGTCGAGATCCGGTCGTCGAATCCCGGCCCACGCGTGGTGGCGCCCCACGGTGGAGAGGATGAACCGCAGGACTCGGGTCGACACATCATCGACCTCGTACCCGGCGGGAAGAGTGTTGCGAGGGGGCTGCGAGGTCGCCTCCTCGATTCCCGCGATGACCTCGTCGCGCCTCAGACCGGTCATGACGATGCTGCCGGCGTCCAGCGCCTCTGGCCGCTCCATCGAGTCGCGGATCGTGATCGCCGGGAAGCCGAGGAGCGCGGACTCCTCGCTGATGGTGCCGCTATCCGAGATGACGCAACGTGCCGACAGCTGCAGCTTGTTGTAGTCGAGGAAGCCGAACGGTTGGTGAAAGACGACGCCGTCGGTTTCGGTGAATCCCGGCAGCGCCTCCAGCTGGCGACGAGTGCGCGGATGCGTCGAGACCAGCACCGGCAGCCCCCATTTCTCGTGAACGGCCTTCAACGTGGCCAGAAGCTCCGTCAGGCGCTGCGGTGAGTCCACGTTCTCCTGGCGGTGCGCGCTGACCAGGAAGAAGGACTTCGGCGAGAGTCCGAGCCGATCGAGAACATCCGACGAGTCGATCTTCTCGCGATAGAACTCGAGCACCTCGCGCATCGGCGAGCCAGTCATCGACAGTCGTCGCGGATGAAGACCCTCGGCGATCAGATTGCGATGCGAATACTGGTTGTAGGGCATGTTGAAGTCCGAGACGTGATCGACCATCCGACGGTTGATCTCTTCGGGGACGTTCTCGTCGAACGATCGGTTGCCGGCCTCCATGTGGTATACCGGGATGTTCATCCGACGGGCCATGAGGGCAGAGACCGCACTGTTCGTGTCGCCCAGGATGAGCACGCCATCGGGCTTCACCTCGAGGAAGACCTTCTCGATCTTGATCAGCGTGTCGCCCAGCACGCTGCCCAGCGACGAGGTGTCCACGTTGAGGAAGTGGTCGGGGGTGCGAACGCCCAACTCTTCGAAGAAGATCTCGTTCAGCTGGCGGTCATGATTCTGACCGGTGTGCACGAGGACGTGATTGACCGCTCCATCCAGCCGCGGGATGATCCGCGAGAGCCTGATGATCTCGGGCCTGGTGCCGACGATGGTCACGATAGTGGGGATCTTCACGAGGTGCGGCTGCCAATCAGTTGCTGGATCTCGGGGAGGGTTTCGAGCAGAGCGACCGTCTCCTCCACGCCGAGGCGGGTGGTGTTGTGCGAGGTGTACGCCTCGAGAGGAGCCTGCTGTTCGCCCTCTTCGAAGTACGGGGCGTAGTCGAGGGTGCGCGTGTCGAGGGGGACGCGGTAGTAGTCACCGAAGTCCTGAGCGTGCGCCATCTCCTCTGTGCTGAGCAGGGATTCGTAGAGCTTCTCGCCGTGGCGGGTTCCGATGACCGTCACATCGGGATCGTCGACCCCGGCGATCCGGGCTACCGCCGCGAGAAGGGTCGCGACAGTGCTGGCGGGGGCCTTTCGTACGAACAGATCGCCGGTGTCCGACTGAGTGAACGCGTACTCGACCAGGTCGACCGATTGGGCGAGCGACATCAGGAATCGCGTCATCGTCGGATCGGTGATGGTGAGAGGCGCACCGCGCTTCAGCTGGTCGACGAAGAGGGGGATCACCGACCCGCGTGAGTACATGACGTTGCCGTACCGCGTGACCGAGATGGAGGTTGCCGCGTCGAGATTGTTGCGCGCATATGCCATCGCCGTTTTCTCCATGAGGGCCTTGGACATCCCCATGGCGTTGATCGGGTAGACGGCCTTGTCGGTACTGAGGCAGACGATCGACTTCACGCCGTATTCGAGCCCAGCTTGCAGTACGTTCGCGCTGCCGGTCACGTTCGTGGCCACCGCCTCCATGGGGAAGAACTCCCCAGAGGGAACCTGCTTGAGCGCAGCCGCGTGGAACACCAAGTCCGTTCCCCGGATCACCTGATTGACACTCTTCTCATCGCGGACGTCGCCGATGTAGAACCGCACGCGCGAATCCTGGATGGCGTGTCGCATCGCATCCTGCTTCGACTCGTCGCGACTGAAGACCCGGATCTCGGCCACATCCTGCGTGAGGAGGTGGCGGGTCATCGTCGACCCGAAGGATCCCGTCCCGCCGGTGATCGTCACGACCGAGCCCGGGATCTGTCTGCCGCTCATGACACCTGTCCTGTGTTCCCGCTCGTCTCGTGTTCCGCCAGTTCGCTGACCATCTCTACGATTCTAGGGATCGTCGGATAGCCCGCGTGGCGCCACAGGCGCTCGTTGCGCGCCGGGTCGATGGTCGTCAGGGTGCGATCGACCGGGGTGCCCGTCTGCCGAGGCTCGACCGTGACTCCCTCGCGGCCGTAGGCGCGCAGGATCATCGACGACAACTCCGACTTGTTGACATGGTCGGCGGGAACGACGTGAACCGTGCCCGCGAGGGGCTCGTCGCTGAGCAGAACGCCCGCGACGATTCGAGCGAATGCCAGTGTCGTGACCCCGTTCCACGTGTGGTCGGTGTAACCGGAGAAAGTGCTGCCGCTCGGGTGGGACAGCACCCATTCGAGCAGGTTCACGTGCGAGTCGAGTTCCGGCCCGATCACGGAACAACGGAGATTCAGCACGTTCGGGCTCGGGACCTCTCCCAGGCTCTTCGAGTGACCGTAGACGTCGAATGCGTCGTGATGGGATTGCTCGGAGTACCCACCTGTCGTCCCGGAGAACACGCAATCGGTGACGATCTGGATGACGCGGAATCCGCGTTCCTCGGCGAGCGCCGCCAGCGCGTAAGGGAAGGCGGAGTTCACGGCGATCGCCGCACGCCGGTCCGCGGCGCTGTTGTCGTCGATATGGTGTTTGATCAAGCCGAGCGAGTTGACGACCAGGTCTCCTGGCCCATACGGAGCGAGCACCTCCGCGAGATCATCGGCGCCCAGCCGGAACCGGACGAGACGGTCACGCAGCTCCGGGGGAGCGCCCTGGGGTTCGCGGCTCGTCCCGGCGACCTCGATGCCGAGCGTCGCGAGGTGCCGCATGAGGCCGAGCCCGATCATTCCGGCCCCCCCGAGGACGAGGACCGAGGGCAATGTCGCGCTCATCGGATCACCGATTCCAGGGTCCGTTCGAATGACTCGATGGCGCTCTCCTTCGAAAATGTCGCCTGGGCGAACTGCCGTTCCGTTCGCGAGATCCGCGCGAGGTCGGCGGGGTCGCCGGCGGCGAGCGAACTCGCGACGGCAGCGAGCTGCTCCGGTCCCGAGACCCAGGTGATGCCGGATTCCTCGCCGAGAACCCCGCGCAAGCCGGAGAGCGACGTCGAGACGGCGGGAACTCCCGCTGCCATGTACTGAAGCACCTTGTGCGGAAGAGCGACGTTGGTCAGCAACTCCGGTTCGAACGGGTTGATCGCGACGTCGCCGATGCGCAGGTACTCCGGCAGGTCTTGGTAGTCGATGATCCCGGTGAAGATGACGCGTTCCGTGAGGCCGAGCTCGTCGACGGTGGCCCGGAGCACCTCATCGAGCTCCCCACCGCCCACCAGGACCAGCCGCAGTTCGGGCCGCGCGGCGAACTCCGCAGCGAGGCCGCGCACCACGATGTCGAGGCCCGAGAAACTGAAGAAGCTGCCCATGTAGACGATGACCCGGTGTGAGGAATCCAGGCCGAGCTCCGCCCGAAGGTCGGTTCGGGGCTCCCGCGCGAAGTGCGACAGATCGAGAGGGGGAAGGTTGACCACGACGGGTCCCGTTCGTCCGGAGATCGAGGAGCAGTACTCGCCCATCGCCGGATTATTGGCGGACAGCAGGGTTGCGTTGCGGTAGACGAAGCGTTCGGCGGCCAGGACCAGTCGCGACACGATCGTGTTGCGGATCTTGTGCGAGACATCGAGTGCCCGGAACACGACAGGAACGCCGGCGCGTCGGGCAATCGATACCGCCTGCCACCCGGTTGTCGGCACAGCGTAGAGGACCACCAGGTCGTATCGACCGGATCTGATTTCGCGGCGGATCGTCGGCACATCGATGATCGGAGCGACGAAACGCTCGAGCGTCGAACCGCCCCAGGTGGGCGGGGTCACCAGTCGAAGCCGCGCATCGCGGTAGGCCCGTCCGCTGATCTCGCGAGTGTCGGACGCCGCCGATCGACGTGCGCGCCCCGAGCCTTCGGGAAACTGGAGGAACGTGACATCGTGGCCCCGCAGCGCGAGGAGCTCGGGAAACTCGTGCATCTCGTAGATGACCTTGTTCTCATAGCTCACCTCGTGGATGAACAGCACCCGCACGATGTTCCTCCCGAGTCGGCGGCCGGCCGGCCGGCCGCCGCACTTCGCCGTCTCAGACTACAAGAGGGCACCGGCGACCCGGCCTCAGGCCGGGATGCCGGTGGGAATCAGATCGGCGAGCTTCTGGCTGACCTGCAGGTAGCCGATGTTCACGCCGTTCAAGGGGTACAGGAAGCGCTGGAGAGACGAGACAGGGCGCTTCGTTCCGTCCGAGTCCAGCAGGTAGATCGACCCATCGGAGGTGCGGATGAAGATGACGGCGGGTGTTCCGATCTTCATCTGGGTGCAGGTGTAGGAGTCCAGGGTGATGAAGCTGATCGGGAACCTCGGAAGGTCGGCGGCGGCGATCGGGTGAAGGCTGCCCGCCGCCGCCACGTATTTCGTGGTTCCGCAGACGTAGCCGAATCCCAGAATCGAGGGGTTCGTCGGGTAGGCCTCAAGCTGGCTAACCGGGAACTGCGCCAGAGCGGTGACTCCCGCCTGACTCGTCATGTCGAAGCTCGACACCGGGATCTTGTCGGTGAGCCCGTTGATCAAGTAGACCGTCGCATTTCCCGGGGAGTACGCGAGCGAGCCGGCGGTCAGGGCGACCGGTCCGGTGGCAGCAGCCGCAATAGCGGCGGCCGGGACGGTCAGAATCGTCGGGTTGGGAGTCGACGAGAGGGACAGGAGCGAAGACCAGGACGAGATCGGCTTGAGCGACGTGGCGGTGACCACATACACGGTCGCGTTCCCAGAGGCCATCACGAAGGTGCCCACCGCGATGGTGCCTGCGACGGGGTAGCTGTCAATAAGGGTCTGGCTCGCCGCGAAGGCGCCGGTTCCCGAGAATCCCCCGACTCCCGCCGGCCACACGTAACGCCCGGCTGCTCCGAGGAATTGGGTGCGGCTGTCGCCCGGCGCCGTGACGGCGCCCGAGAACGACCCTGTCCCCGCGGGGAGCAAAGCGAGGCTCGAAGAACTGAGGGATCCCGCGAGTCGGCTCGTTGCACCAAGCTGGGCCGGGTCTCCGCTCACCTGGTAGAGCGCATTCGTCTGGAAGTAGTCGACGGTGGCGGTGCCCTTCTGGCCGATGAACACGGAGTCGCGCACGACCGGAGCGGCATAGGGAAGATCGGCCACCGCGTTGTCGGATAGCACGTTCATCGCCGCGGGAAGCCCCGCTGCCGCCTGAGACTGGTTGTCGAGAATCTCCCGCTTGGTACCGCCGGTGATCCAGTATCGGGTGCCGCTCGTCGTGCCGAGTACGGGCGTGACGAGCGGGCCGGGGTAGAAGGACTTGATCTGAGCGTCCGTCAACTGCGTGTAGCTGGACGGGTCGCAACTGGCGCCGTAGTCGGTCACCTGAGTGCACGAGGTGAACGGAAGGAGGATTCCAGCGTCGAAGAAGTAGATGCTTCCGTCAGGGCCCCGGAGGCTGCGGCCAACCGCGTGACTGGTCGTGAACTTGTCGAGGTAGCTCTGCGAGACGGTCGCCGTCTGGCCGAGCGGGAACAGGGCAGCCAGGATGGCGGGCGACGTGACCGGGTACTTCGTCGTGCCCGACACCAGGTAGACCGTTGCGTCGATACTGGTGCGGACCAGGCTCGTCCCCAGCGTCGTGGACCCGAACCAGTCTGTGTAATAGGCCCAGAAGTTGCGATTGCCGTAGGAGCTGCAGCCGTCACCCGTGCCGTAGAGGTTGCTCATGGCCGCATCATTGGGCGTGTACGGCGTGTAGTCGTACAGGCCTGCCGTGGCAGCGTTCTGGATGAAGACGGACTTGGAGCCACACGCCGCATTGGGATTGAACTGGATGTTGTTCACCCGCCCGGCTTGGAAGTTGAAGCTCGTCGGGTGGGCCTGGTAGATCTTGAATTGCCGCGCCGCGTAGTAGACCTGGTAGAAGAACCCTCCGTACGACGGGTCGCACCCCGAGGTGTCGGGGCAGTTGAAGCCGGTCGCGTAGGTGAAGTTCCGAGAGGTGGGTGCCGTCGCTGTAACGAGGCCCTGCTCTTTCTGCAACAGCACGAGCAGAACCTTCTGGCTGATGCCACACGCTTGTCCGACAGTGAAGATGATGTTGGCGGCATTCATCACTCCGGTGGCGGCGATCGCGGAGCAGTAGCTCGACGCTGCCATCGCCGGAGTGGATTGGCCGTAGTTCCACATGCAGGCGTACGAACTGGTGCAGCCGGGTTCCTTGGACACGAGGAAGGATTGGATCGCGGCCGATCCCATCGCGTTGTTGTTGTAAAAGAGCGCATCGCTGATGATGTTGCCGGGGTCGAACTGCGAGCTGTCGGCGGCCTTTGCCGACTCGATCTGCGGAGACGCGAAGGTCATGAGTCCTGCGGCGACCACGATCGCGAGCGCCGCAGCCAGAGTTGCACGAACGGTCATGGGATCTCCAGAGCGAGAGGTTCGGAAGTGGCCTCGAGGTCCTGCGAGGCGAAGCGGAGTTCTACAGACCAACTGCCCTTCGAGAACGAGCCGATCGGCTCCGACTTCGTTCCGCACGAAGTGGTCGTCACGTTGGACACCGCAGTACCTGCGATCTCGACGGTGGCCTTCGTCGCCGCGCTCGTGGCGATGAAGGTGCACGTGCCCTTGTTTTGGACGATGCCGCTCACGTAGCCGGACACCGTGACGTTCTTGCCGTCGACGTCGACGCTCGCAATCGTCATGTGGGCCGCGATCTTGGGAGGTGCGCTCGGCCCTGGCGTCGATGATGTCTGCGCGAGCGAATCGACTGACGTGGGATTACCCGCGAAGCAGCCGGTCAGGACGAGGGGCAGGGTGCACGACAGCACGAGCGCAGCGGTCAACCGGGTGCGTCGCGACGATGTCATCGTTCCCTCCCCGAGCCGTTGACGAAATCAAGCATAGATGCTGGAGTGGTGAATGTGACTAGTGGGGTTGCCGCCAGTTCAGGGGGTCACCCTGTGGGGTTCAAGGTATCGGAGCGCGTCGCGACCTCGACATCCATCGTGAGGTAGCCGGTACTGGGCACGGCGCCCGTCACGGAGAAGGACGAGGACGACAGCGAACGATCGAGCGAGACGCCTTCTCGGGTCTCGAGATTGCCCCGTAACGAGTACTCTCCGACGCCGAGCGGGACGCGCGCGAAGGCGAAGTCGATCACGTGCTGTCCCGCCGTGTCGGGGATGACCGTTGCCGTGTCGGCCGTGTTCAACCGGTAGATCGGCTCGCCCTCGGGAGTTTCGATCGAGATCTCGGCGACCAGCGGAGGGTGCGACTTGGTCAGTTCGTACGAGAACGAGACCCGCATGTCATCGCCGGTCGCGACTGACTTCTTGTCGGCGGGCTGATCCGAGACGATCGAAACGTCGGTGATCATCGCGGGATTCTGGTGGGAATTGGACCCCAGCGCCAGTTCCTCGCCCAGGGAGTCGATGCGACGTTGCTCGTCGTAACCGAATCGAAGCACGTGCAGGCCATCCGCGGGCGGGCCGTCGAAGACCATCTCGCCATGATTCATCACCACGACGCGGTCGCACAGACGTGCGACCTGCGCCGCCGAATGGCTGACGACCACGATGGTTCGGCCTTCGCGCTGGAATTCCTCGATCTTGTCCATGCATTTGGCCTGAAAAGGTTCATCGCCCACGGCGAGCACCTCATCCACGAGCAGGAGATCCGGGTTGACGTGCACGGCCACCGCGAATGCGAGCCGAACGTACATCCCCGACGAGTAGAACTTGACCTGCGTGTCGATGAAGGGTTCGATACCCGAGAAGTCGACGATCGCGTCGAAGTAACGATCGATCTCCTTCTGTGTGAGTCCCAGAATCGCGGCGTTGAGGTAGACGTTCTCGCGCCCGGTGAGGTCGGGATGGAATCCAGCACCCAACTCGAGCAGCGCCGCCATGCGGCCCCGCCGTCTCACCGTTCCCGAGGACGGTTCGATGATGCCGCCGATCACCTTGAGCAAGGTGCTCTTGCCGGAGCCGTTGTGGCCGACGAGGCCCAGAGTGCTCCCGGACGGGATGTCGAAGCTGATGTCGCGCAACGCCCAGAAGTCCTCGCGGTGGGCCCTTTCGGTTCCGCGGTTGACGATCCGCTCCTTGAGCGACTTGTGACGGTGAAGGGTGAACCTCTTCGAGACGTCCGAGACGGAGACGATCGTGGGTACGGTCACGAGATCACAGTTCCTGCGCGAAGTTGCCCTGGAGCCGAGCGAAGATGCGCTGCGAGATCCAGAGAAGGGCGAGACTCGCCAAGAAGACGACGAGAAGACGGAGCGGGAGGTGGTCCGGCCAGGTCTGCGCAAGGGCTCCCGTGCCGCTCGCGCCACCGGACCACAGCGCCTTCTGCATCGCGATGACCGCCATCGTGACAGGGTTCGCCAGGTAGATCTGCTCGAGCCAGTTGCCCTGGAGCACGCGCTGGACGGCCGTGATCGGGTAGACGATCGGAGACACCCAGAAGAACACGATCAGGTAGATCTCGACGAAATGCTGCACGTCGCGGAGATACACGTTGAGAGCCGACAACAGCAGGCCGAGGGCGGTGCCGAACGTCAGGATCATGATGAATGCGGCAGGTGCCAGCAGCAGGTCCCAGCTCAGCCTGAAGTGGCTGAGAATGAGAATGCCCGCGAGAAGGACGACGAGTTGGACGCCGAAGTTGACCAACGCGCTGCCGATGGAGGCGAGCGGGAAGATCTCGCGCGGAAGGTAGATCTTCTTGATCAGACCCGCGTTGTTCAGAATCGAGATGGTGCTGCCCGTGATGGTCTCGGCGTAGAGCGTCCAGATCGACAAGCCGATGAACACGAAGATCGCGTAGTCGGGGACTGACTTCGCCGCGCCCAGGATCTTGCCGATCGCGAAGAAATAGATCAGCAGCTGGACGAGTGGCCGGAAGAGACTCCAGACGATGCCCAGCGAACTGTCCTTGTAACGGGCCTTGATCTCACGGCGGACCAGCCGGCCGAGCAACTCGCGGAACGTCCAGATGTCGGAGAGGGACCCGAGAGTTCCGCGGAAGAACCCCGGCTTCCTGCCGACATCGACGAAAGGCGAATCGGCGATGTGATGCTCTCGCTCCTGCTTGCGCTGGTCTTCGAGAGTCGTCGATTCCACGGGTGTCTTTTCGTTCAGGGGGGCCATGCGCCTAGCCAGATAGTCTAAACGCATGACTTCGCGCGCGTCGGGAGGCACCGGCCCGCAGCTCAAGGAGTCGAGAACGACCGACTCGAGTCGGCCGACTCGTGGGCCATTCGTCGGTTGGCGGGTGTTCGTTCCCACCTTCCTCATCTTGGCGGCCATGTCGGCCCTGTGGGCGTTGGCGAGTCCCATCCTGTCGGGCCCGGACGAGACCGCTCACGCGACCAAGGCGATCGCTCAACTCCGTGGTGAGATCACCGGTCACCAGCGGGTCGGTGCTGCGTATCCCGTCGTCGATCTTCCCGACTCGTACCGCTACAGCCCGCAGATCATCTGCTTCGCGGCCCACCCCGACGTGTCCGCGGACTGCAAGGCGCAGCTCGGCGACGCGAACGGTCAGAACTACTTCGCGACATGGGTGAGCGGCTACAACCCGATCTACTACTACCTCGTGGGGTGGCCGAGCCTCATCTTCGGCGGTTCGGTCGGCATCATGGCGATGCGTCTCGTGAGCGCGCTGCTCTCGGCGGCGCTGCTCGCATGGGGATTCACGGCGGGCATGGCGTCAAAGCGATCCCGATGGATGCCCGCCGGCCTGCTTTTCCTCGCGAGTCCGATGGTCTCGTACCTGGCGGCGATGATCAACCCGCAAGGGCTTGAAATCGCGGCGTCCGCCGCCTTGTGGATCGGACTGATCCGCTTGTTCACCCGCCACCGCGCCGATCCCGATGATCGTGACGTCCTATCGCGTCGTCAGCTCTGGATCTTGGTCGTGATCGCAGCCTCGTTGCTGGCCTGTGCCCGTTCCCTTGGTCCGCTCTGGCTCGTGATCGTGGTGGCGATCAGCGTGGCAACCGTCGGATGGGGTGCGGCCAAGCGTGTATTGATGACCCGCCGAAGCTATCTTCCGATCGGAGTGGTCGCGGTCGCCGGCATCTTCTCGATCGGGTGGACCCTCGCCACGGGGAGCCTGTCGGGCCAGGCGGGCGCCACCGATGCGCCCCTGGTCGGCGGGAGCTTCCTGCAGGGTGTCTGGAACACCTTTCGTAACACCTCGGGATACTTCCAGCAGGCGGCGGGAGTGTTCGGCTGGCTGGACACCTGGCTTCCGGGTTCGCTCTACGCGTTCTTCTACCTGGCATTCGGACTCGTCGTGGTTCTGGCTGCCATGGCCACGGGGCGACGCGGTGCGATGACCATGATCCTGCTGCTCGTGGCCGCGTTCGCGGTGCCCATCCTCGTCCAGGGCTACTCGGTGCATCAAACCGGGATCATCTGGCAGGGACGCTACGGGATATTCCTCTACCTCGCCGTTCCCGTGATCGGAGGGTGGCTTCTGTCGAATGTTCGAAGCCCCCGCGTCGACTTCCTCTCGGTGCGGGTCACCGTCATCGCGGCATCGCTGCTCGCGGTCTTCAGCATCATGGCGTTCTTCATCGCGCTCCACCGGTACATCGTGGGAATGAATGCGCCGCTGTTCGCTATCGTCCACGCGCGTGGCTGGCAGCCTCCCCTCGGCTGGGTCGCGCTCCTTGTTCTGTTCGCTCTCGTGGTGGCGGGCTGGTCCGCATGGGTGATCCGCGTCGCGGTGCTCGCCGCACATCGGCAGGAGCGCGCGGGTCCCGCGCTCGTCGGCTCGCCATGAGCGGCCCGCGCGTGGCGGTGGTCTATGACAGCTTCTTCCCACTGACGACAGGAGGTGGCGAGCGCGTCTATCGCAGGTTGTGCGAGCTTCTCGTCGAACGAGGCGCGACCGTTCGCTACCTCACGCGACAGCTGTGGGGCGCGGCGGACCCTCCTCGCCCTGGATTCGGCGTCGAGGGGATCTGGCGCGGCGACGTCTACGACGCGCGAGGCGCGAGGACCACATCGGGAGCGTTGGCATTCGCGTTCGCGAGCTACCGCCACGTGCGCCGTACCCGCCAGGAGTACGACATCGTGGTCGCCAGCGCTCTTCCCGTTCTCACGCTCATCGCGGTGCGGCTGGCGCTGAGGGGGACCGGAGTCTGGCTGGTCGGGGATTGGCTTGAAGTGTGGTCTTGGTCGAAGTGGCGTGGGTACGCCGGCGCGCTCTCGGGCACGGCTGCCTTCGTGCTGCAGTCCTTGGGCGTGCATTGTGCGGATCTCGACACGGTCAACAGCTCTTTCACGGCGGCGAGGCTCACTCGAGCGGGCATGGATCCGCTGGTCCTCGGACTGGTCGATCTCGGAGGCGCACCGCGCCCCGCGGTGAGTGCCTCGTCTCCGCCCTACATCCTCTTCGTCGGCCGTCACATTCCCGACAAGCGGATCGCGGCCCTTCCCGCTGCTCTCGCCGTTGCGAGATCGTCGATTCGCGATCTTCGTCTGATCGTGGCTGGAGACGGCCCCGATACGCCCGCGCTGCACAGAGAGTTGGAGCGCACCGGGATGTCCGCCTTCACCGAGGTGGTCGGGCGTGTTGACGACGACCGTCTCGCAGCGCTCGTCGCGGGGGCATCGGCCCTAGTGAACCCGTCCTCCCGCGAAGGTTTCGGTCTCGTGGTCGCAGAGGTGGCGGCGGCCGGGGTCCCCAGTGTGGTCGTCGCGGGCGTCGACAATGCCGCTGTCGACCTGATCCGGGACGGTGTGAACGGCACGGTTGCCTCGTCGGTCGCCCCCGAAGACCTCGGAGGGGCGATCGTTCGGGTCGTGCGTGACGGGGCCATGCGTCGGAGGACGGCGCAGTGGTATCTCCAAGAGAGCGTCGCGCACGGGCTCGGCGCTTCGGTCGACGAGTTGTTGTTGCGCTATTCGCGGTGGCGGCGGTCCAGAGCCCGATAGAACGTCTCGATCGTCGACTCGGCGGTGCGAAGCCACGAGTAACCTCTGCTCCGAACGAGGCCTCGGCTGGCGAGTTCGGCGAGCAGCGACGGCTTCGCCAGGGTCGTCACGATCGCCGTCGAGATGGAATCGGTCTGGAGCGGATCGAAGTACACAGCCGAGTCTCCCGCGAGTTCGCGGAGTACCGGCAGGTCTGAGCAGATGACGGGGCAGCTGCGGCTCATGGCCTCGAGGACGGGGAGCCCGAAGCCTTCGAAGAGGGTGGGAATGATGACCGCCGTCGCGCGGGCGTACAGTGCCTCGACCTCGTCCGGTGCCAGCCAGCCAGCGAGTTCGACCCACCGCTCGAGGCGGAGCCGGGCCACAACTTGTCGCAACGGGTCGTCGTCGCCGCCGCCGCCCGTGAGGATCAACGTCGGACGAGCCGATTCCGGAATCCCTGCGAGCGCGGCGAGGAGCCGCTCGAAGTTCTTGTGCGGCAGCCGATTGCCGAGCGCGAGAAGCAGGCTTCCCTCGCGTCGGGTCACCACCGGCGGGACCGGAGTGCCACCGGCAAGGGGGATCACGTCGATTGCGGCGCGAGGGTGCAGGACCTCGTCGAGGTCGACGCGACTGTGCTCGCTGATCGTGATGATCCGGGTGGCATGGGCCACGGCGCGGCGCACGAGCGTCCGCAGCACAGGGCCGTAGGGGCCCGGAAGGAACTCGGGGTGCCGGAAGGGAAGCAGGTCGTGCACGGTGAGGACCACGGGGATCGTGCCGGACCATGGACCGATGTTGGCGGGGCAGTGGATGAGGTCGGCTCCGGCTCGCGTTGCTGCCGCCGACACCTTCAGGATCTCGCCGGCGGCCCATGCCACTCGGCTTTCGCCCGAGACGCCGGAGGGCACCAGTTCTCCGGGAAACCACGGTGCGCCCCTCGCCATCAACTCGGTGGAGGCGAGGCCCACAAATTCGACTCCGCGATCACCGGCGTGTTCGTAGAGCTGATGGGCGTAGGACTCCATCCCGCCCTTCCTCCCCGTGAAGTACAGAAGATCGACAAGCACGCGGGTCATACGGGCGAACTGCCCAACCGCGCCCTGAGCCGACGCCGAGCGATCTCATAGCTGCTCGCTTGGGCGAGCTCTCCCAGGAGAAGCACGACGAACACGATCGTCAGGCTGTGCAGCGAGAGTGAGAGCACTCCCGCGCCGAAGGTCACCAGCGCGCAGCATCCCCGAAGAACAGTGAGCAGCTTGACGTGTCCGGCCCGGCGAAGAGCAGCGAACGGCAGGGTCGTCGCGAGGGAAGCGGCACGCCAGAGGCAGGCGATCCCGAGAGCCGCTGCGGTCGCCGGCACGGTCCAGGAACCGCGAAAGACGAAGCCGAGGATCCCGCTGAACTCGAGGATTCCGATCACGATCGTCGCAAGGGCGACCGCGGCGGCCGAGACCCAGACGTCCAGGGACGAGTGGGCCTTGAGAAGCCGCAGTCGCATGAAGTTCAAGGGAATCGCAAGAAGGCCCGAGACGGTCGAGATCGCGGTGAAGAGCACCGCGCCGACGGGACCGATCAACAGCAGGATCAGGGTGTTCAGGGCGGGGTAGATCACGCCGGTGATCGCGACATCGGCGACGACCCAGGCGCGCACTCCGGGCTGCGGGGGGACTGCCGCGTGCTGCATCGGTGACGAGCGGACGATCGTGGCGCTGGCGATCCCGACAGCCAATGGGATGAGGCCCCACGGGCCGCCCAGGTAGGAGATGACGACCCCCGCAAGCGCTCCGGCTCCGACGAGGATCGCGGCGGCGGCTTCTCGGCTGTCCAGGCGTTCCGCGACTGAGACGCCGCGCCCGACTTCCAGCGATGTGAGAAGAACCGGTAGGGCGGCGCAGAGCGCGATCGGCTGTGAGAATGCGACGGCGACGACGATGGCGGCCAGGATCGATGCTCCGGCGAGCCACCGCGGGAAGATCACCCTGCGGGCCGTCAAGGGGGAGCTGAGTCGAGCCTCGACGATCGCAGCGAAGACCAGTTGGCTCACGAACGTCGAGGCCGTGATCGTGACCGAGATGAAGCCCTGCTGGGATGTCGAGAAGGTGTGCGATGCGATGGAGAGTATGGCGGCGGGGACCACGGCCGACGACACCCCGCCAACGAGACTGACTACCGAGAGCGACGCTTGACGCACCGGGAGACCGCCACCCCGCGCGCTCACGATCGAGCCCTGACCCTGAGACGGAGCGAGGCGAGGAGACCGATCGAGGCATCCACGTCGGGGACCGCCGCAGTGCGCGGGGTGGCGCGGGCACCAGCCCGCCACCCCGCCAGACGACCGCGGGCGGACGCGAGATCGTGTGACAGCGCGAGATCACCGAGGCACACGATGAACTCAGTCACGATCGCGCGCACGGCATGCCGACGCCGGAGTACACGGTAGGCGCGCAGCAGGTAGCCGCGGCCGTAGCCGGCTCGAAGCCGCTGCGTCGTCGACCCCCTTCCCGATGTCGCGCCGCCGAGGTGAACCGCGCGCGCGGCAGGCGCCGCGGCGGGCCTCCATCCGGCAGCACTCAGACGGAGAGCGAGGTCCAGTTCTTCGCCGTACATGACGATGCCCTCGTCGAGCAGCCCGACCTCCGCGAGCGCCGTCGACCGGTAGGCGGCGACGGCGCCGTAAGGCCCGGCAAGTCGCTGAGTCGGGCCGTCGACCGCGTTATCGGGCGCACCGTGCAGTCGCAGAAAGCCGGCCATCGTGACGTCGGCGGTGATCCCCAGGGCGTCGATCCGACCATCCGGACGGAGGACCAATGGACTGGCGCTGCCGACTGCCGGATCAGCGAACGGCTCGATCAGGCGTTCGAGCAAGGTCGGTTGCGCCTCGACGTCGTTGTTCACCAGTACCACGATGTCGGCAGTGGAGGCACGCAGCCCGTGATTGCACGCCGCGGCGAAACCGGAGTTGACCTCCAGTGCGATCACTTCGACTGCCGGGTAGTCGGCGGCGAGGCGTGTGAGCGTGTCATCGGGGCTGGCATCGTCGACAACGATCACGCGATGGGGGATCGTCTGTCGCACAAGACTGTCGAGACAGACCCGCGTCAGGTTCCAGTTGCCGTAGACCGGAACGATCACGTCCACGGTGAACTTCACGCTAGGCGCCCTTCTGGCTGGTGGATGCTCGCCCAACTCTCTCATGGCGGCCCTGGCCACGGGCCGCCACCAATCGTTGAGTAGGATTTGGGTGCAGTGCCGCCCATCCGCCAAGGGATATCTCCATGCCATCCTCGTCTCCCGTCGAGTTGACGATTCTGATGCCCTGCTTGAACGAAGCCGAGACGATTGCGGTCTGCGTCGACAAGGCTCAGCAGTACCTGGCGTCGAGTGGCGTGTCCGGAGAGGTGGTCGTCGCCGACAACGGGAGCACCGACGGTTCGCAGGCGATCGCGAAGGAGCACGGCGCGAGGGTCGTGGAGATTGCGAAGAAGGGCTACGGAAGCGCACTGATCGGCGGCATCACGTCTGCCCGCGGTGAGTACGTCATCATGGGGGACGCCGACGACAGCTACGACTTCGGTTCGCTCGGGGGGTTTCTGCAGCGCCTGCGGGCCGGGGATCAACTCGTCATGGGCAACCGCTTCCGGGGTGGCATCGCTCCCGGGGCAATGCCCCCTCTGCACAAGTACCTCGGCAACCCGGTTCTGTCGACGATCGGTCGGCTCCTGTTCCGGTCCCCGATCAAGGACTTCCACTGCGGCCTTCGAGGCTTCGACAGGGCATCGATCCTGGGCTTGCACCTTCAGACGACGGGCATGGAGTTCGCGAGCGAGATGGTCGTGAAGTCGACCTTGAGCGGCCTTCGGGTCAGCGAGGTGCCGACCACCTTGAAGAAGGACGGTCGTTCGCGTGCACCGCACCTTCGGAGCTGGCGGGACGGCTGGCGACATCTGCGTTTTCTGCTGATCTTCAGCCCACGCTGGCTGTTCATGATTCCGGGCGTCGTACTGATGCTCATCGGCTTGCTCGGAAGCGCGCTGCTGATGCTCGGTCCGATCAGGCTCGGCGGGATCGGACTCGACGTCTCGAGCCAGATCTACTTGGTGGCGCTCGCGATCGTCGGGTACCAGGGTCTGTTGTTCGCCGTGCTGACGAAGATCTACGCGCAACACGAGGGATTCAACATCCCACGTGGGCGCAACTTCGAGCGTCTCGAGAAACGCGTCAGCCTGGAGAGCCTCGCCGTGCTGGGCGTCGTGCTCTTCCTGGTCGGGTTCGTGATCGCGATCATTCAGTTCTCGACATGGGCGGCAAGCGGGTTCGGCGCTCTCGACCCGACGGCGACCATCCGCATCGCGGTTCCCGCCGTCCTCCTCATGATCCTCGGGGCACAGAGTGTCATGGCCGGAATGTTCTTGGGGGTCCTCTCGGTGGGGCTGCGGAGGCAATGACTGCCGTTGCCCCGGTCGTCTCGGTCGCACTCGCGAGCTACAACGGTGGCCGCTTCATCGCCGAGCAGTTGGCGAGCATCCTTGCCCAGACTCGTCGGCCCGACGAAGTGGTGGTGTCGGACGGCGGTTCGACGGATGACACCGTGCGGGTGGCGCGCGGGGTGCTCGAACGGGACGGCGAGGGTGTCCGATGGCAGATACTCGCGGACGGTTCGCGTCTCAATGTGCGAGAGAACTTCCAGCGGGCGATCGCTGCCACCCACGGCGATTTGATCGCGTTGAGCGACCAAGACGATGTCTGGCGCCCGGACCGACTGTCTCGGACTGTCACTCGGTTCGACGAGCCCGGCGTGATGCTCGCGAGCAGCGATGCGCGGCTCATCGACGCGGCAGGTGTGGCTATGCCTCTCACTCTGTTTGGGGCCCTCGGCGTCGGAGCACGTGAGTTGGAGCAACTTGGTAGTCGTCACGCTTTCGCACTGTTGATCCGGCGGAATCTCGTCACAGGAGCAACGGTAATGTTTCGCCGCGAGCTCCTCAGGGCCGCTGAGCCGTTCCCCCAGGATTGGGTGCACGACGAATGGCTGGCGATCGTGGCCGCGGCGGTGGGACGACTTGCTGTCGACCCTCAGCCCCTCATCGATTACCGACAGCACGGCGAGAACACCATCGGGGTCACGGCTCCGACCCTTCGGTACCGAGTACAACGGATGGTAGAGAGCAGGGGAACGCGCTATCAGGTCCTTGCGGCGCGATCGGTCGAACTGTCCGCCCGACTTGACCAGCTCGGTGCCCCGCTGGTCTGGCGCGCCCTTGCCCGTCGCAAGGCTTCATTTGAGAATGTACGCGCGGGGTACGACCCCCGCCGGTTCCGTCGGATCCTGCCTGCGCTGCGTGAGTTGCGTTCCGGCTCCTACCAGCGGTTGTCAAGTCAGGGGAGTCTCGACATCGCTCGGGACTTGGTGCAGAGACCCTAACCCCTATGCCATTCAATCGTTCGGCCTATGGGTGATTTGCCTGATCCAGTAGCATGGGCCAAAACCTCGAGAAAGACTCTGAATGCGCTCGATTCTGATTCTGATGCTGGGTGCCTGCCTCGCTATGCCCTCTGTTGCAGGCGCCGAGCCCGCCAACGGGTCGACGATGCCCGCGGTACGGGTCTCGGCTCCTGTACCGGCTCCCGGCACGGCGCCCTCGGTCAGTCCGACGATCGCTTTGAGCACAAGCGAAACCAAGGTCGTGATCGATTCTTCAGCGGGGGTCTACTACACAACTGACCACACGGGTGTCGTCGAGGTCGTCGATCTCACCACGCATGCGATCATGAGAGCAATCTCCGTTCCCGGCGATCCGAACGCGCTCGCTTTCGACTCCGAGACCCACCGCCTGTACGTGGGGGAGTTGGGCGGCTCGAAGGTCTGGGTGATCAACCCCTCCACGGGAACGATCCTTGGTGCCCTGTCTGGAGTCCCAAGTGAAACCGTGAATGCGCTCTTGGTGAACACCGCCAGTGGCACGATCTACAGCTACACCAGCAACAATCCTTCCACTGAGCCAGGCGTTCTGACTGCCTTTGACGGGCAGACGCTCGGCGCAATTGCCAGCACTCTCACCGTCGGGGCCGTCGAGGGACTCGCCATTGATCGCAGCCGAGGCACTCTTGATGTTGTTGAGTACGACGCTTATCACCTCAATGCGAGCATCGCGGTGCTCCATGGCTCAACGCTGGCAGTCAAGAAGAGGACTTACTACGGCAGTGCCATACGACTAAGCGGTATCGATGTCGATCCGCTGACCAACACGCTGTACGTCGGCTTCTCGGGAGGGGATTCCTACGGGGGCACTTCATACGGGATCTACGGGGTAGACGGCTCCACAGGTGCGGTCACCTCGACCATGCTCGCTTACGACGACGCCCAAGTTGAATCGGTCTACATCGATGAGTCACGGAGTCTCGTCTATGGGCTCTCATCTACCAGTGCGTTCACCGACCCTGCCGGTCCGACGGGCCCGGGCGTTGCGCTCGGCATGGTGAGCGTCTTCAGCGCAGCGACGAAATCGTTTGTTGAAGAACTGCAGGTCGGCGCTCAGTCCTTCGTCGCGGGATTGGACACTATGAGTGGCAATCTGCACGTCATCAATTTCAACCATGGCAACCCATCGGTCAACGTCATCACTCCGCTTGCCGAGCAGAACGTGTTCCGCTTCTGGCTCCCCAGCAGCAATGATCATTTCTTCACGATGAACGTGACCGAAGCCGAGGGGATTCTGCGCCTCTATCCGTCACTCTGGAGGTACGAGGGTGTCGCTTATCAAGCCTTCGCGACACAGGAATCGGGAACTGTACCGCTCTATCGGTTCTGGAGTCCGGACCTTCAGGGCCACTTTTTCACTGCTAGCCAGCAGGAGAGAGATGCGGTTGTCTCCCGGTACGCAAGCCATGTGTGGTCCTACGAGGGTGTCGATTTCTACGTGTACCCCGAAGGCACGAGCGCCGCGGCTACTACCCAGGTCGCACGTTTTTGGAGCCCGCGGTACCAGCAGCACTTCTACACGATGAACCCTGCAGAAACGGCCTACATCGAGCAGTACTACGCTGGCGAGATCTGGACGTTCGAGAACTACAACTTTCGGGTACCGAGTAGCTGACTAGCTGTAGTGCCCGGCCAGGTTGTTTGAGATGCGGCTGATGGGTGAGAGCTTCCCGATGGCGGTGTGGGGCCGGTGCTGATTGTAGAAGTGCAGCCATGCCGGGAGAGCGGCGCGGCGGGCTGACTCGGAGTTGTAGTGGCGCGAGTAGGCCCAGCCGTCGGCGAGGGTGCGG
>NZ_JBHSMG010000004.1:0-192640 GCF_042655435.1 Lysinimonas soli | reverse complement strand
GGATACGACACCCGGAAGTAAGCAGCAGCAGCCGAGATCGACCACCCCTCATCAACCACCTGCCGGGCAAGACGAAGCCGATGCCGCGGCGTCAACGCCGCATTACCGTGAGACACGAGGACCTCCTCGGGTCAGAGCGAAGTGGTAGCAGCTCCACTCTGCCGAGGAGGTCCTCGTCACATCACGAAACCCAGATCAAACAACGTCCCTGGGCACTACAGCTAGCCAGCCCGAGCGTCGACGAATTTGCGTGGACCAACGAGGTCAGCTCACTGTTGTTGGGGTGAATGCCGGGGAAGCGCGACTGAATGTCGAGAGTCAGAAGTCGTTTCTTTTCTCTAATCGACATGCTCCAAGACAGACCTCAGCGACGCTCGGGGGGCAAGTGAGTTGCGTTCGAGGCCGACCGCAGCGCACTCCGCCACGACAACTCCTGCGACGCCTTCGTGCAGCAGATGACGAAGGTCATCCAGCCGAACTCGCTGAGGATCGAGCTCTCGGCGAGCGACACGATGATCAGGGCGACCAGCGCCGCCGCGGGCCAGGCGTAGACCACGCTGCGTCGCGCGCCCGCGAGCAGCCAGGAGCGGCTGAAGGCGAGCCCCACCATCCCGAGGAAGATCACGACGCCGACCGCGCCGAGCTGCAACCAGATGTCGAGGAAGGCGTTGAGGGCCGAATCCGTCGGGCGCACCGCGGTGTTGAGCACCGAGAACGGGAAGATCTCGGTGCGCCACGGACCGACCCAGCCCCAGCCCTGCAGGCCGTTGAGGGTCGCCAAGTCGATGACCCGGCGCCAGAGGTCGATGCGGAAGTCGAGGGTGCCCGAGGCGTTGAACAGGGTGATCACGGGTGAACGGAAGACCCAGAGCAGCACCGATGCCGCGACGGCGAGGCCGAGAACCGCGAACTGCCAGGCCTGCCGTCGTTCCGGGCGGACCCGGCGCACCCCGTAGATCACGGCGGCGGCGATGCCGACCACGATCGTGGCGAAGGCGATCACCGGGGACTGGGTCAGCACGATGCAGAGGCCGGCCAGGATGAGCGAGAGCACCGACACGAGCCGCGGGACCGAGCGGGTGCGGTGCTCGGTGGCGAAGCTGATCGCGCCGATGATCGCGACGAGGCCGAGTTGATCGCGTGACGGTTCGATGCCCGAGATGGGGCCGAGCGTGCCGAGCGCCCCATGCACACCGAGGAACGGGAGGGGGGCGTCGATCAGGATGCCCGAGAAGACCTCGATGCCGAGCGAGGCACCCAGCGCGACCCGCAGCACGTCGCCGAAGGCCCGGACGATCTGGATCGTGTCGCGCGAAATCGCCACGAACAGCGCGATCAGGGTGAACGCCAGCAGGTAAGCCAGTCCGCCGACCGTCGCCCACTTGTAGTCGCTCCACACCAGCGAGACCGCGGCCCAGACCAGGAACACCAGCAGCGACACCGGCAGCAGGCTGCGCCAGGCGATCTCGTCCTGACGGGCCAGATACGACAGCAGCATCAGCACGAGCGCCACGACGACCGCCGCGAGGAAACCCGCCCAACCGAGGGTGCGCTGCAGAAACAGGGCGCCGGCGGCCAGGCCGATCCCGACGGTGGCGAGAGCGTGGGCGAGGCGGGCCGAACCGGCCATGCCGATCAGGAGCGCCCGGGGGGAGGATGCCGGCTCAGGCATCCGGCGCCGGTTCCCGTTCCGCGCTGCGGATCGCGGCGACGACGAGCAGAGTGAACCCGATCTCGATCAGCAGTCGGCTCTCGGCGATGCTGTGCACGATCAGCACGACCGTGATCAGCAGCGGGAATACGGCGACCAGGCGCGCGGGGCGGGGTCCGGCATCCACCGCCACCAGCCACGAGCGGCCGAGCGTCGTCAGCACGAGCCAGCCGAACACGACGAGGCCGATGACGCCCAGCTGGAGATAGACGTCGAGCCAGGCGTCGTGCGCCTGCAGGTAGGTGACTCCCTTGAATACCGCGAGGTGCCGGAACGGCTCGACCCACGGCGCCCAGTAGCTCACCCAGCCCCAGCCGGCCGCGGGGCGCTCGTTAGCAAGCTCGATCACCCGGTTCCAGATCTCGGAGCGATGCGTCAGGTCGCTGCTCTTGCCGAGCAGGTCGAGGATCGACCCGCGTGCGGCGAACCCGACCACCGCGATCCCGAGCGCCGCGGCGGCGCCGCCGCCGTACACGATCCGGCGCCGGGTGCCCCAGGTGCGTCGCACGAGCGCGAGGAATGCGCCGACCAGCACGACTGCGGCGAGGGCCAGCAGGACCGTCGACGAGCGGGTCAGGGCCAGGGTGATGAGGGCGATGACGGCCCAGAATCCGAGCCAGGCCTTGGAGGCAGTGCCGGCGACCCATTGCACGGCGAACACGACGAGGGCGAACAGCGCGGCGAGGGCGAGCAGGTTCGAGTTGCCCTGGACGCCTTGGATCTGCCCGCCGTGGAACAGCAGATCGCGCGACCAGTAGTACGCCATCGGGATCTTCTTCAGCTGCGAGTAATCGACCCAGAGCGGCAGCACCGGATGCCGAATGAACGCCGCGACCACGAACTCAAAGAGGAGGGACAGCCCGAGAAGCCAGCGCAGCGCCAGTCCGAACGCGCGCAGGAAAGCCTCGAGGTCGATGACGGTCGCGAGGTAGACGGCCAGGGTCGCGGTGGCCAGAGTGCCGAGAACGCCGAGTGCGGTCGCCCCCGGATAGTCCGACCACAGCAGCGAGAGGGTGATGAGCGCGAAGAACGCGTACACGGCCAGTGGCACCCGCCGCAGGTCGACCCGGGCGCGCACGAGTTCGACGATTGCGAGCACGAGCAGGACGACCGCGATCACGCCCCAGCCCCACCAGCTGAGCAGGTTTCGCCAGGTGTCTCCCGCCATCAGAGTGAACAGCATCACGACGCCCAGCCACCGCCGGTACGTGTCGGTTCGACTCATGTTTTCAGGCTAGACGGTGATCGCGCTGAGCCTGGCGTCCGCCGGACCATTCGCGCCCTAGGCTGAGACGATTTCGTCGACGAGGAGGGCGCTATGAGGCGCGTACACAGGCTTACCTTGACCGCGATCGTGGTCGCTCTCGCGCTTCCCCTCGTGGGATGCGCAGCGACCGGGGCGACCGGAGCGACCGGCCCGGCGGGGGCGCAGGGACCGGCGGGGGTGCAAGGCCCAGCGGGGGCTCAGGGGCCTGCGGGAGCTCAGGGGCCCGCTGGAATGCAGGGGCCCGCTGGAGCTGGAGCGGGTGCACCAGGGCCGGCGGGCGCGCAGGGTCCTGTGGGCGCCCAGGGACCGGCTGGGGTGCCGGGTCCGGCCGGCCCGATCGGGCCGACCGGCGCCGCGGGAGCCCCCGGCTCGGGCGACTCCGCTCTGTTCTTCGCCCTGATGCCGCCCGACAACGCGGCCACCGTCGCTCCCGGTCAGGACGTGCAGTTCCCCCAGGACGGCCCGACGACCAGCTCGGGCACCAGCAGGATCTCTCCGTCCGCGTTCGTCCTGTCGACGGCGGGGGTCTACCGTGTGACCTTCCAGGTGCCCGTCACCGAATCAGGCCAACTCGTCGTGACGCTCGATGGCGTTGAGCTGCCGTACACCGTGACCGGTCGCGCGACCGGAACCTCGTCGATCGCGCTCAGTACCCTTGTCGACGCGACCGCGGCGGGAGACATCATCACGGTCCGCAACCCCATCGGCGGCATCAGCGCGCTGACCATCACCCCGTTGGCGGGAGGAATCCAACCGGTATCGGCGACCTTGCTGATCGAGTTGGTGAAAGCGCACTAGATGTTCATCGGAATCACCAATACGCCCCGCGACTACGCCTGGGGATCGACGACGGCCATCGCCGGCCTGCTCGGCACGCCGCCGACCGGCCGCCCCGAGGCGGAGTTGTGGTTCGGGGCGCACCCCGGGTCGCCATCGCGGCTCGTGGGGCGGGCGGGCACGCTCGCCGACCTCGTGCCGGGTCGGCTGCCGTTCCTGCTGAAGGTGCTGGCCGCCGCATCCTCGCTGTCGCTGCAGGCGCACCCGACACCCGAACAGGCCGAGGCCGGATTCGCGGCCGAGAACGCGGCCGGCATCCCGATCGATGCTTCGGAGCGCAACTACAAGGACGCCTTCCACAAGCCCGAGCTGATCTACGCGCTGAGCGACGACTTCCGGGCGCTGTGCGGCTTCCGTCCGGTCGTCGAGACCCGCGCGGTGCTGCGGCCGGTGGCCGGGGACGCCCGGATCGCACTGCTGTTCGACCGCCTGGTCGACGATTCGTCGCTGCGAGACGTGTTCGAGTGGTTGATCACCCGTGGGCCGGGCGTCGACGCGCTGGTCGCGGCGCTCGTCGAGGCGGCCGAGACGGCCGAGGGGCTCTCGTGGCAGACCGTGCGCCAGCTGGCCCACGACTTCCCCGGGGACCCCGGCATCGCGATCTCGCTGCTGCTGCACACGGTCGCCCTGAAGCCGGGCGAGGTGCTGTATCTGCCGGCCGGCAATATCCATGCCTATCTGCACGGTCTCGGCGTCGAGCTCATGGCAGCGTCGGACAACGTGCTGCGCGGTGGGCTCACTCCCAAGCACGTCGACGTGCCCGAGTTGCTGCAGGTGCTCGACTTCCGCCCGCTGCCCGTGCCGTACCTGCACGCCGAGGAGCCGCAGCCCGGCGTGAGGGTGTTCCGCCCCGATGTACCCGACTTCGTGCTGACCGTCATCTCGCCGGATGCCGCGGCCGCCGGTGTCACGATCGAACTGGCCGGGCCTGCCATCGCGTTGTGCACGAGCGGTTCGGTGTCGCTCGCCGGAGGCCCCGAGTTGAGCCGCGGCAGCGCCGTCTACGTCGCGGACGAGCCGCGACTGCAGCTGCACGGCTCCGGCCTCGTGTTCATGGCCTCGACCGGCCGGGGCGTTTGAGTCGAGCGTCGGCGATTCGGAAGGGAAAGAGCGCGCGCTACCCCGCGACTCGCGCCCCGAACGCCCGCCGGTAGTTCGTGGGCGTCGTCTGAAGCACCCGGACGAAGTGGTGCCGCATCACGGCGGCCGTTCCGAAGCCGGTCAGCTGTGCGATCTGCTCGAGGCCCTCGTCGGTCTGCTCGAGCAGTTGCTGGGCGCGCAGCATCCGTTGACGGTTGAGCCAGGCCGCGGGCGTCGTGCCCGACTCGGCGCGGAACTTGCGCGCGAAGGTGCGCGGCGACATCAGTGCGCGGCGGGCGAGCTGGTCGACGGTCAGATCCTGGTCGAGGTTGGCGAGCATCCAGTCGGTGACGCCGGCGAGCGAATCCGTGCGGCACTCGGGGATCGGCGACTCGATGTACTGCGACTGGCCGCCGTCGCGCTGGGGCGGCACCACCATGCGCCGCGCGATGACGTTGGTGGCGCTCGCGCCGAGCTCCGAGCGCACGATGTGCAGCGCGGCGTCGATGCCTGCGGCGGTTCCTGCGCTCGTGACGACCTTGCCGTCCTGCACGAACAGCACGTCGGCGTCCACCTCGGTGCCCGGATAGCGCCGACGCAGCCGGTCGACGTGCATCCAGTGCGTCGTGGCCCTCCGGCCGTCGAGAATGCCCGCCTCGGCGAGCACGAACGCACCGCTGCAGACGCTCAGCACCCAGGCCCCGCGTGCCTCCGCCGCGCGGACCGCCTCCAGCACGCGCGGATCGGTGCCGTCGGCATGGCCGCGGATGTGGTGTGCCGGTATCGCGATCAGGTCGGCATCCGCGGCGGCCGACAGGTCGTTCTCGATGACCATGTCGTAGCCGAGGCTCGTGCGCACCGGGCCGGGCTGCGCGGTCGCGATCGTGAAATCGAAGGTCGGCCCCCCGCTGTCACTCCGGTCGATGCCGAAGACCTCGCAGACCACGCCGAACTCGAACGGCGCCACCTCGGGCAGCGCGATCAGGACGACCTTCTTGAGCATGCGCACTCCTGGCAGTAAATCGACGGAACGTGTCGATCATGCCAGTTCTGGCTGTCGGTGGCCACTCATAGATTTACTGCCATGGAGTTCATCGAGGCGGGGCTGGTCATCGCCGGGCTGATCGGTGCGATCGTGATGGCCGTTCGCGAGATCGCGACCGACGGCTACCGCCGGGTGCGGACCAAGTCGCGCATCTGAGCGCCGAGCGGCGCCCGCTAGCGTGGTGGGCATGACTTGGTTGGTGACCGGCGGGGCCGGCTATATCGGCGCCCACGTGGTGCGTGCCCTGCTCGACTCGGATCTCTCGGCCGTCGTGCTCGACGATCTGTCGAGCGGCCACCGCGAGTTCGTCCCGGCGCACGTACCGTTCGTGCGCGGGAGCATCCTCGACGGCGCCTTGCTGGCACGGACCTTCGACGAGCACGGCGTGACCGGTGTCATCCACGTGGCCGGTTTCAAGTACGCCGGCGTCTCGGTGCAGCGCCCGCTCCACACCTACGAGCAGAACGTGACAGGCACGGCCACACTGCTGGCTGCGATGCAGGACCGCGGCGTCGACCGGATCGTGTTCTCGTCGAGCGCCGCTGTCTACGGCACCCCGGACGTCGACCTCGTCACCGAGAGCACGCCGAAGAACCCGCAGTCGCCCTACGGCGAGTCGAAGCTGATCGGGGAGTGGCTGCTCGCCGACCAGGGCGTTGCGGCCGGCCTGCGGCACACCTCCCTGCGCTATTTCAACGTCGTCGGCTCGGGCGACCCATCGATCTACGACACGAGTCCGCACAACCTGTTCCCGCTCGTGTTCGACGCGCTGCTCGACGGAAGGACCCCGCAGATCAACGGCGACGACTATCCGACACCGGACGGAACCAACGTGCGCGACTATCTGCACGTCGCCGACCTCGCCGTGTCGCACGTGGCGGCGGCGCGTCGGCTCGATGCCGGCGAACCGCTCGATGCGGCCTACAACCTGGGGAGCGGAGACGGCGTCTCGGTCGCCCAGATCATGGCGGCGATCGCCCGGGTGACGGGGATCGAGTTCACCCCGATCATCGCGCCGCGCCGCGCCGGCGACCCGCCCCGGATCGTCGCGAGCGGCGAGACGGCGGCGCGCGACCTGGACTGGCGCATGCGTCACACACTCGATCAGATGGTGTCCAGCGCATGGCAGGCGCGGATGGCAGCGGGCGGCGCGTCGTAACTGCTCGGGGCCCGGCGAAAGAATTAACATTCCCGACTTGACGTGGGGGTAATGACAACGGTGTAATTACCCCCAGGCACGGTGCTCCGTCGGGGGACGGAACCCAGAAAGTGCTAGAGGGAGAGTCGACCATGACGCGGAGCGAGTATCGTCCGTCCGTTCCCGGCGACTGGTTCGTCGATCCGGTGCGACTCGGCATCCCCGGGCTGCGCCCCGCCGACACCGAGAGCATCGACAATCCGCTCGCCTGGCAGTCCGACGCACTCTGTGCGCAGACCGACCCCGAGGCCTTCTTCCCCGAGAAGGGCGGTTCGACACGCGACGCCAAGAAGATCTGCACCACGTGCGAGGTCAAGGGTCAGTGCCTCGAGTACGCCCTGCAGAACGACGAGCGCTTCGGCATCTGGGGCGGCCTCTCGGAGCGCGAGCGCCGTCGCCTCCGGCGCGCACGCTCCGCCTAACGAAGGCCATTTCTGGCCTTCGCGGCAGCGCCTCGCGCTCGGCCTGACGAACCGCTTCCTGTGACTTCCGTCCTTCGGGGTGTCATGCGCCGCGCCGTGCCGACCGCCGCCTAGCCTCGGAGGGATGCAGCCGCGAGTCACCGCGATCCTCGTCGTGCGCAACGGGGAACCCTGGCTCGACCGCACCCTCCGTGCGCTCGCCGCCCAGATCCGCAAGCCCGACGCACTCGTCGTCGTCGACTGCTCGTCCACCGACGGGAGCGCGGAACAGCTCGCGGCCGCCACTCCGACCCAGTACGTGTCGGCACCGAACCTCGCGATGGGCGCCGCGATCTCGTTCGGCCTGCAGGCGGCCGCGCCGGCCGAGTCGGGATCGGACTGGCTGTGGCTGTTGAGCGCCGACACGGCGCCCGAGCCGACCGCACTGGCGGAACTGCTGGCCGCGGTCGAGGTCGCGCCCTCGGTCGTGATCGCCGGGCCCAAGGTCGTCGACCCCGACGATCACGCCCTGATCCGCTCGTACGGCGAGAGCCTGTCGCGGTTCGGAGCGACGGTGAGGCTCGTCGAGGACGAACTCGATCAGGCCCAGCATGATGCGGACGGCGACGTGCTCGGGGTCACCTCGACCGGCATGCTGGTGCAGCGCGCCGTCTGGGAGCGCCTCGGAGGCTTCGATCCGGGGCTTCCTGGGGTGGATGCCGGACTCGACTTCTCGATCAGGGCCCGGCTCGCCGGCTTTCGGGTCATCCGCGTCGCGGACGCCCGCGTCACCCGCGGAGTGCGGCCCGAGGACCAGGGCCGGCGACGTCCGCTCTCGTCGCGAGGACGCATCCGGGTCGCCCGCATCGCGCAGCTGCATCGTCGTATGGTCTACGCCCCCGCCGCCGCGCTGCCGGTGCACTGGCTCTCGCTCGTGCCGCTCGCGCTGCTGCGATCGATCGGCCGGCTGCTGGGCAAACGCCCCGGCGCGATCCCGGGTGAGCTCGCCGCCGCATTCCGGGTCGCCTTCGACGGCAGCGTCGCGCCGGCCCGGGCCCGCCTTCGTCGCAACCGCACGCTCGGCTGGGCGTCGATCGCGCCCCTGCGCATCCCGGGTGACGCCGTGCGCGAACTCCGGGCCGTCGCGCGCGACCGGGCGAGCGCCGAGAACGCCGAGCCCGACCTGGTGCGCGCCGCGTTCTTCGGCGGCGGAGGAGCCGCCGTCACCCTCATCGGGGCGGTCATCGGCGTCGGACTGTTCTGGCGCCTGATCGGCGCGTCGGCGCTGAGCGGCGGGGCCCTGCTGCCGCTCGACGGCGACGTCGGGGCACTCTGGTCCCGGCTGGCCTGGGGCGTTCGCAACATCGGCGTCGATCTCACCGGCCCGTCCGACCCGTTCTCGGCGGTGCTCGCGCTGCTCGGCTCGCTCACGCCCTGGAACACCTCGTTCTCGATCGTGCTGCTCTGGCTCGCGGCCATGCCGCTTGCGGCTCTCGGGGCCTGGTGGTGCGCCACCCGCTTCACGGAGCACCGCTGGCCGCCCGCGGTGGCCGCCCTGCTGTGGATGCTCGCCCCTCCTCTGCTCTCGGCTCTCGCCGATGGCCGGCCGGCGGCCGTGCTGGCGCACCTGCTGCTGCCGTGGCTCGTGCTCGCGGCGATCGAGGGCGCCAAATCGTGGAGTGCCGCCGCGGCGGCATCCCTGCTGTTCGCCGCCACGGCGGCGTGCGCGCCCGTGCTGACTCCGGCGCTGCTGCTCGCGGTCGTCGGTTGGGCGTTCGCCCGCCCGCGCGGCTTCGTGCGCCTGATCGGCATCCCGATTCCGGCGATCGCGCTGTTCGCGCCGCTCGTGGTCGCGCAGCTGTTGCGCGGGAACCCGCTCGGGCTGCTCGCCGACCCGGGCGCTTCGGTGACCTTCCCCCGTCCCACCGGCTGGCAGCTGCTGCTGGGGCTGCCGAGCTCGGCGAGCGACGGCTGGTCGGCGCTGGCCGCCGCGATCGGTCTGCCGGGCGGCCTCGGGGTGCTGGCCCCGGCGGTGCTGCTCGCCCCGCTCGCAGCCATGGCCCTGCTCGCGCTCTTCCTGCCGGGGTCGCGCCGCGCGATCCCGGCGATGATCGTCGCGCTGCTCGGGCTGGTCACCGCGGTCGTCTCGGCGCACCTGGGGATCGCGGCCGGGGGAGCCGATGTCGTGACCCCCTGGCCCGGATCGGGCCTCAGCCTGTATTGGCTCGGACTCGTGGCGGCGGTGGTCGTGACCCTCGACGCCATCGGCGCCGCTCGCGTCGTCGTCGGCATCGCGGTGCTGGTCACCGCGACGATCTCGGTCGCGCCCCTGCTGATCGCCCCCGTGCTCGGGACGGGCAACGTCACGAAGAGCGACGGCCAGTTGCTGCCGGCTCTGGTGACCGCCGAGGCGACCGCGCATCCGGGGGTCGGAACGCTCGTGCTCGTGCCTCAGGACGACGGCTCGCTCGCCGTGGTCGTCGATCGCGGGCCGGGGACGACCCTCGACGAGTCGTCGACCCTGTGGTCGACGAGGGTGACGACCGATGCGTCGACCCGCGCCCTCGCCACGCTCGCCGGCAACCTCGCCTCGCGCAGCGGATACGACCCGCGCGCGACACTGTCGCGCTTCAAGATCGAATTCGTGGTGCTGCCCCAGGCGAGCGGGGGCTCCGAGGGGGTGCGCCAGCGCGCCGCCGAGGCGCTCGACTCCACCGCCTCGCTGGTGCCGGTCGGCGAGACCTCGGTGGGAACCCTCTGGCGGGTGCCGGGCTTCACCTCGGCGAGCACCTCGGCGCAGAGCATCGGCGCCACGAGCACCGCCATCCTGGTCGCGCAGGGCGTCGTGATCGGCCTCGCCCTGCTGCTGGCGATCCCGACCGGGCGACGCCGTCGGGTCGTCACCGAGGTCGCGCTGCCGGGAGAAGACCCCGCCGACACCTTCGACGAGGATGAGAATGCCTGAGTTCGACGAGGTTCCCCCGCCGGCAGAGCCGCCCGAGACCGCGATGGAGACGGACGGACGCGAGTCCGGGCCCGACGACGTGCGGATGCCGCGGCATCCGGGCCGGGTTCGCCGCGCGGCGATCGTGGGACTGCGCGTCGTGGCTGGCACGGTCGGCATCGTCGCGGCCGTCGCCGTGGTGGGAGCCGTCGGGCTCGTGCCGCTGCCGTCGCATCACCACACCTCACCCGCGGTCACGGTGACGCCCGAGCCGGCTGATCAGGTGCGGGTCTGCCCGGGCGCCCTGCTGCGGCTCGGCGACGTGAGCGGGCAGAACGCGAGCGTGCCGTCGTCGCTGGGTGCGCCGTCGGTGCGGGCCGACGGCATCGGGTCGACGCTCCGGCGTGCGCCGTTCGCCGAGAGCGATGCGAGGACCGGCGGCGGCAGCTCGGCTCCTCAGGAGCTGACGATCGCGCCGGCGACGGGGGCGACGCTCTCCGGGGCGCAATCGCAGCTGGTCTCGACACCGGACTTCACCGGACTCGCCGCGGCATCCTGCGCGGAGCCGAGCGGATCGATCTGGCTCGTCGGGGGATCCACCGCAGTCGGTCGCACGACCCTGCTCACGGTGGCCAACCCGTCCGCGGTCGACGCGACCGTGGCCGTGACGATCCTCGACCCGACCGGGTCGGTGAGCGCCCCCGGGATGTCCGGCATCGTCGTGAAGGCGGGCGCGCAGCGGGTCATCCCGCTCGCGGGGTTCGCGCCCGACGTCGTCTCGC
The DNA here is from genome assembly GCF_042655435.1 of Lysinimonas soli. Lineage (NCBI taxonomy): Bacteria > Bacillati > Actinomycetota > Actinomycetes > Micrococcales > Microbacteriaceae > Lysinimonas > Lysinimonas soli. Next base: position 181,375 of record NZ_JBHSMG010000004.1, on the reverse strand, counting down.
CGGTCGTGCACGTCGTCTCCCGCGGCGGCCGGGTCGTCGCCGCGCTGCAGCAGTCGATCGTGCGAGGTCTCGATCCAGGGGGCGTCGACCTGGTGGGCGGCGGGGCGGATCCCGCGACGCGTGTGGTGATCCCCGGCATCCGGGTGCTCAACGCGGTGGGGGTCAACAAGGCGCTCGCGCTGCCCGACTGGGACGACGTCACCTCCGTCGTACGGCTCGCCGTGCCGGGGGACCGCGCGGCGAAGGTGCAGGTCAGCCTCGTGCCCGAGGACTCCACGTTCAACGGCCTCTCCTTCCAGACGGATGTCGCGGCCGGCCAGGTGAACGAACTCGGCCTGGATTCGGCGGCGGACACCGACTCGGGAAAGGTCTCGATCCCCGACGGCACGTACTCCGTCGTGATCACCTCGGACCAGCCGGTCGTCGCGGGCGTGCGGGTCTCGACTGCCGTGGATGCCCCGGGCGATGTGGGTGTCGCGAGCGACAGCTCCGCGCCGAGCTCGGACTTCGCCTGGTACGCGAGTGCCCCCGAGCTCACCGATGACACGGCCGTGTCCGTCGCGGCGGGGCCCTCGCCGATCCTCTCCGCGGTCAATCCGGGCAAGACGGCGATCACCCTCCATCTCGTCCAGGGCGTCACGGATGTGACTCTCGCCGTTCCGGCGGGCGGTTCGGCTTCGATCTCGGTGGCGCCCGGAAGCTACCTGCTGCGCGGGGGCCGCGGCCTGGTCGCGGCGATCTCGTACGCCGGGTCGGCCGAGCTGGCGAGCTACCCGATCACGTCGGCCCGTCCGGTTTCAGGTCCGATCGTCATCCACCCCTAGCAGGAACGCGGGGGCGACCGTTCGTCCGCGGCCCGATTCAGAAGTGCCGGAAGCGCTCCGGTGCGATGTCCCACGGATCCTTGCCGAGCAGCTCGGCGACCGCCCGGAACACGCAGCTCTCGATGAACGAGCGGCGATGCCACTCGTCGTCCTTGTGCAGGTGTGCGAGCCGTTCGATGGGCAACCGGTACAGCACGATCCGGCGCTCCCGCCGGCTCACCTGCCAGCGGTCCACTCCCGACGGCCCCGGATCACCCGGCATCACGGCGACCTCGAAGCGCACGTCGGCGAGTTCGTCGGGCCACTCGTCGCGCACGTATTCGACCGCTGACGCGACATAGGAATCGAACACGTCGAGCCGGGTCCGGATCGGCTCGAGCACCGGCCCCGTGACGGCCGAGCGGATGCCGCGCCCGTGCCGATCGCGTCGCCCCGAGCGGGCCGACACGCGTCGGGTCGAGCGAGCCATGCCCACATCCTAGGCGCGGTGGACGAGAGGCGCCGCATCGCCGTCCGGCGAACGCCTCGGGGCTCTTTCGGCACGCCGCTCCCCGCACGGGAAGACGGCCTCTCGCTCGATACGATGCAGCTATGCCTGGTCGCCCGTGCAGCAAAGTCGCCTGCGGAGCCGACGCCGTCGCGACGCTCACCTACGACTACGCCGACGCGATGGCCGTGCTCGGACCCCTCAGCATCCGGCATGAACCGCACAGCTACGACCTCTGCGCGCGTCACGCCGAGCGGCTCTCGGCACCGCTGGGGTGGCAGGTCGTGCGTCACTCGGTCATGGACCAGCTCGGCGCCTGAATCCCGCCGTCGTCACGGCCGGTCCGTCCTGCGACAATGGGGGCATGACGACCGCGCAGACCACTCTTCCCTTCAAGGTCGCCGACCTCTCGCTCGCCGAGGCGGGTCGGCACCAACTACGGCTCGCCGAGCACGAGATGCCCGGGCTCATGGCTCTGCGCGAGGAGTTCGGGCCGAGTCAGCCGCTCAAGGGCGCCCGCATCGCCGGGTCGCTGCACATGACCGTGCAGACGGCGGTGCTGATCGAGACCCTCGTGGCGCTCGGTGCCGAGGTGCGCTGGGCGAGTTGCAACATCTTCTCCACGCAGGATGACGCCGCCGCCGCGGTCGCCGTCGGTCCGAACGGCACAGTCGATGCGCCTGCCGGGGTGCCGGTCTTCGCCTGGAAGGGCGAGACCCTCGAGGAGTACTGGTGGTGCACCGAGCAGATCTTCGACTGGAGCGCGGCCGCCGGTTACGCCGAGCCGCACGACGGCCCCAACCTGATCCTCGACGACGGCGGGGACGCCACCCTGCTCGTCCACACCGGTCGCGAGTACGAGCTCGCCGGGTCGGTGCCGGCCACCGAGGCGGATGCCAGCCACGAGTGGAGCGTCATCCTCGACGTGCTGCGCCGCTCGCTCGCCTCGAGCCCCGACCGCTGGACCAAGGTGGCCGCCGGCATCATCGGGGTCACCGAGGAGACGACGACCGGCGTGCACCGGCTCTACGAGCTGGCCCAGCGCGGGGAGCTGCTGTTCCCGGCGATCAACGTCAACGACTCCGTGACCAAGTCGAAGTTCGACAACAAGTACGGCATCCGCCACTCGCTGCCCGACGGCCTCAACCGGGCGACCGATGTGCTGATCGGCGGCAAGGTCGCCTTCGTCGCCGGCTATGGGGATGTCGGCAAGGGCGCGGCGGAGGCCCTGCGCGGGCAGGGTGCCCGGGTCATCGTCAGCGAGATCGACCCGATCAACGCGCTGCAGGCGGCGATGGACGGCTACCAGGTGGCCCGCATCGAAAGCGTCATCGACGAGATCGACATCCTGATCTCGGGTACCGGCAACAAGAACGTCATCACCCTCGACCACCTGCTCGGACTCAAGCACCTCGCCATCGTCGCGAACGTCGGCCACTTCGACAACGAGATCGACATGGCCGGCCTGGAGAGGGTTCCGGGGGCCGTCAAGGTCGAGATCAAGCCGCAGGTGCACGAGTGGCGCCTGCCGACCGGTCGCAGCATCCTGGTGCTGAGCGAGGGACGGCTGATGAACCTCGGAAACGCGACCGGACACCCGTCGTTCGTGATGAGCAACTCGTTCACGAACCAGGTGCTCGCGCAGCTCGAGCTCTTCACCCACATCGAGGACTACCCGACCGGCGTCTACGTGCTGCCGAAGAAGCTCGACGAGAAGGTGGCGCGTCTGCACCTGGCGGCACTCGGCGTCGAGCTCACCGAGCTCACGCCCGAGCAGGCGGCCTACATCGGCGTGCCGGTGGAAGGGCCGTACAAGCCCGACCACTACCGGTACTGAGGGCCTCAGCCGCGCTCGGGAAACCCGTGCGGCAGCTCCCGCAAGGCGGGTTGCAGACGCGCAAGCCGCTGCGCGGAGAGGGTGAGGGCGCGGCTCTCGCGGTCGCGGCGGATGACGGCGACTCCCGCGAGGAACATCTCCGGGTCCACGGCGGGCACCGGCGAGACGAACGCGGCGGCCTCGTGCGCCAGCGCCGAGGCCTGGAACGCCCGACGGTCGAGCTGCATGCGCGGGGCCTCCCGGAGGAACTGGGCGATACGGCGCGACAGCGGATCGGGCAGGCGGGCCACGTCGGCGACGCTCGCCCACGCCCCTAGCGGCAGCGGCATCCCGAAGGCCACCACCGGCGCGGGGGACACGCGCTCGTACTGGCTGTAGGTACCGGCGATGAGGTCGCCGAGCCGTTGGGATCGCGGCGAGAGCAGGCCGACGATCATCGCGATGCTGCCGATGCTGCCGAAGATCTCGAGCGTGCCGGCGAGCGCACGGATGGCGGCGTGCCGGAACCCGATCGCGCCGCCGTCGTCGCGCACGATACGGGCGCCGACCGCGAGCCTTCCGAGCGACTTACCCCGGCTGAGCAGCTCGACGGCTGCCGGGGCCACGACCAGGCAGACCACGAGGCTCACGGTGACGATGATCCCGACGACGGCATCCTCGACGTTCGCTTGCGAGGTGATCGCGAACAGCACGAAGAGCGAGACGAACCAGGCTCCCGCATAGACGACGAAGTCGATCATGGTGCCGGCGGCTCTGAGCACGAAGCCCGTCGGACGCAGGTCGAGGCCGACCGCCTCACCCGTCATGAGTGCCGCGTCGTGCGGCAGCTCGTCGAACTGGTCGCGCTCGTCGATGGCGGATGCGCCGCCCTGGATGCCGAATCCGACGGTCGCAGCGGCGCCGGTCCGCCTCCGATCCGAGCCGCGCGCCATGCCGGTATCATCGCAGCACATGGACCTCGACGCCTACTCGACCGCGCACGCCGCGGAGTGGGATCGGCTCGCACGCGCGGGGGCGTCGGCACCACGCGACGGGGCCGCCGCCGACGAGTTGATCGAGGTCTACCAGAGCGGCGCCACGCAGCTCTCGACCTTGACGACCACGGTCGGGGAGTCGGCCCAGGGCGACCTGCTCTCGCTCTCGTTGTCGCGCGCGCGCCTGCGCTTCACTGGGGCTCCGGCCAATCCGTTGCGTCAGCTCACGGTGTTCTTCTCGCTGCAGCTGCCGGCGGCGCTGTATCGGATCCGCTGGCTGACCCTCGCGGTCGCCGCCGTCACGGCGGTCGTCGCCGTCGTCTACTTCCAGTGGATCTCGACCCATCCCGAGGTGCTCGCGACCCTGGGATCCCGCGCCGAGCTGAAGAAGTACGCCGACCAGGACTTCGTCTCGTACTACTCGGACAACTCTGAGGCCGGGTTCACCGGTCAGGTCTGGACCCACAACGCCTTCATCGCGGCGCAGTGCGTCGTGCTCGGGATCATCGGTCTCTGGGTGCCCGTTGTCATCCTCCAGAACGCGCAGGAGCTCGGGGTCGCCGCCGCCATCATGAACGAGTTCGGCCGCCTCGATCATTTCTTCCTCTACATCGCGCCGCACGGGCAGCTGGAGCTGTACTCGATCTTCACCGCCGCCGCTGCGGGACTCATGATCTTCTGGTCGTGGGTGGCTCCGGGCGCCCGAACACGAAGGCAGGCGCTCGCCGAAGACGGCCGCGCGTTCTTCACGATCGTGATCGGCCTCATCCTGTCGCTGCTGTGCTCGGGGATCATCGAGGGCTTCGTGACGCGTCAGCCGTGGCCATGGCCGCTCAAGATCGGCATCGGCACGGTGGCGCTCGGCGGCTTCCTCGCCTATCAGTGGATCGGCGGGCGTCGTGCGCGCCGACTCGGGCAGACCGGCGACCTCGACGAGGTGGATGCCGGGGCACGACAGATCATCTCGGCCTAGTGGGGCCGGGGATGTCAGCCGAGATCGGATGAGAAGGGTCTCATCCCGCGACCCGCGTGGCTCTCATCGGAAGACGGCAAGCTGGAACGACAGGACGTCCGATGGGACGTCCGGGGGAGCGACACCATGAACCGGGTTCCGATTCTCGCCGGAGGCGCCGTGCTGGCCGCCGTCGTGCTGTGCTGCGGCGCGGTCACGATGGCGAGTGCGATGGGTGGGAGCGCCCCCACCAGCGAGGTGCTGAGGATCTCGGGCGTGACGACGACCGATCCGACCGGCAATCCGACGAGCGCGGCGACCGCCGCCCCGACGGGCACCGCCACACCGACTCCTGCACCGGGCGACGACGGGATGACGGTCGTGACCCCGGCCCACCCGACCGCGATCGACGGCAAGGGCTCCGCCCGCCTCGACAAGAGCGACACGGTCGACTCGGGCAAGGCAGAAGTCGACCACAACGGCGCGACCAGCCCCGACACGACGGGCGACTCCGAGCCGTCGCACCCCGCGCCGGGGACTCCGGTGGTCCACGACCCGGAGGTGAAGTCCAGCGTCCGCGACGATTCGGGCACTACGGGACGCGCTGACGCGAGCGGCGACGATGGCGGTCGCTCCAGTGGTGACCAGTACGGTGGGGGCCACCACTAGGCGGTCAGCCCTCAGTCGTCGGCCATCGCTCTCAGCCGGTAACCCATTCCGCGAATGGTCTCGAGTCGCTCGGCCCCGATCTTGCGGCGCAGGTATCGCACGTAGACGTCGACGACGTTCGATCCCGGGTCGAAGTCGAAGCCCCACACCCGGCTGAGCAACTGCTCGCGGCTGAGCACCTGCTCCGGATGGCGGAAGAACTCCTCGGCGAGAGCGAACTCGCGCGCCGACAGGTCGACGCCCTTGCCGTTGACCGAGACGCGCCGCGTCCGCAGGTCGAGTTCGAGGGTGCCGTGCCGCAGGATCGGCAACGGCTCGGGCGCGGCGCGCGCATCCAGCAGACGTGCCCGGATGCGTGCGAGCAACTCGTCGAAACGGAACGGCTTGGCGACGTAGTCGTTCGCCCCGCCCTCGAAGCCGGCGACGGTATCGGTCGCCGAGTCGCGGGCGGTCAGGATGATCACCGGGATCTTCGAGCCCTGCTCCCGCAGCCGGCGCAGCACGTCGAGGCCGTCGACCTCGGGGAGTCCGAGGTCGAGCAGGAGCAGGTCGAAACCTCCGCCCAACGCGGCCTCCAGGGCCGCGGGGCCGTCGGCCACCGTCGTCACGCCGAAGCCGGCCGCGGCCAGCCCCTTCTCGACGAATGAGGCGATGCGCTGCTCGTCTTCAGCGATCAGGATGCTCGGCACCATCGATTCCCTCCTCCTGTTCGACTTCGTCAGCGGATCCCAACGGAAGCTCGATGACGACGCGAGCGCCGCCGGGGACGTTCTCGGCGCGCGCTCGGCCGCCCTGCAGCTCTGCGATCGCGGCCACGATCGAGAGGCCGAGTCCGGATCCGTCGTCTCCACGTCCGACCCCGACGCGGGCGAAACGCTTGAAGACCCGGCCGAGCTGGTCGTCGGGGATGCCGGGACCGCGATCCCGCACCCAGAGCTCGACGGTTTCGGTGTCGACGGCGCATCCCAGCTCGATCGGCGTTCCCGGCGTCGAGTACTTCACCGCGTTCTCGGCCAGCTGCAGCCAGGCCTGAGTCGTGCGCACCGGATCGATTCGTGCCGGCTGCTCGGCGCGGGCCACGAGGGTCCAGCGGCGCTCGGGAGCGAGCGCCTGCGCCTTGGCGAGCACGCTGTCGGCGAACTCCCCGAGGTCGACGCGCGCCGGCCGCAGAAAGCCCGGAGCGTCGGTCTTCGCGAGCAGGGCGATGTCGTCGACCAGCAGCTGCATCCTGTCCAGTTCGTCGATCGCCAGGTCGCGTGTCACGGTCACCTCGCGAACGTCGCCGGGATCGAGCAGCTCGAGGTGACCGCGCACGATCGTGATCGGGGTCCGCAGCTCGTGCCCGACGTCGTCGAGCAGCCCGCGCTGGGCGGCGAACGACGACTGCAGACGATCGAGCATGGCGTTGAAGGTCGTGGCCAGCACCGACACGTCGTCGTTGCCGGTCACGGGGATGCGTTCGGAGAGCGTGTTCTGCGAAGCGGCGGACGCGGCCGTCTGAAGCAGCCGGATGGGCCGGAGCAACCGTCCGCCCACGAACCACCCGACCAGCCCGACGACCACGAGCACGCCGAGGGCGATGAAGGCATAGCTGCCGAAGGCCTGAGACAACTGGGCGAGCTCGTCGTCGATGTTGTAGGCCGAGACGTACAGGCCCGTGTCGATGTCGGATTTGATGGACACCGGGATGATCACGTAGCGCAGCGTGCCCCAGATCGTGTTCGCGGTGCCGCGGACCGCGTGCCGGGGGTCTGCCTCTCGCAGCACGAGAGCGACGAACGCCGGGTCGCGGTCGAGTCGGAACGGGATGCCCGATGACGGAACGTAGGCGGCCTTCCTGTCGACGAAGCCGAGGATGCTCTCGTTGTGATCGGGGAGCACGCGCTGCATCGCCTCGGTCAGGAAGGCGCTGACCGTGGTCGGCGCCGGCGCATCCGGCGTGCCGTCGGCGATCGACTGCAGCCCGTCGACGGTCATCTCCAGCCGGTCGTCGATCTGGGCCAGCACCCGCTCGCGCTGGATGAGGTAGGTGGTCACTCCGGCGACAGTCATGCCGAGCGCGGTGACCAGGAGCATGGAGGCGAGGATGCGGAAGCGCGCCGAGCGCAGCATCCGGCCGATCCCGCGCAGCGCCATCGCACCAGTATCGCGGGCGGGCCGCAGCCGCCGCCACGCAGAAGGCGGCTCCGTCTGGACGAGGTTCAGGAGGTTCGGGTCGGGTTGGGACCGATCGGGTCGGAATCGACGGATCTTCCTGAACGGCCGACGGGGGCAGGTGCAGAGAGCCCAGGTGGGACCTGTGGAACGCGGCGGGGGCCCCGGGTTCGGTGCCCGGGGCCCCCGACGACGGAGTGGATCGACGGCACCGGCTACTTGCGGCCGAACAGCGGCTTCCAGGTCAGGCCGGCGATGAGGGCACCGACGATCGGCGCGACGATGAACACCCAGAGCTGGCCGAGCGCTGCCGACCCGCCGAAGACGGCGGTGGCGATCGAGCGGGCCGGGTTGAGCGAGGCGTTGTCGACCGGGATGGCGATGAGGTGGAACAGCGTCAGGGCCAGACCGATCGCGAGCGGCGCGAAGCCGGCCGCCGGGGAGCCGGACGCGGTCACGCCGAGGATGATCCACAGGAACAGCGCGGTCACGACGATCTCGGTGAGGATCGCGGCCCCGATGCCGAAACCGCTGGGGGAGTGGGCGTCGAATCCGTTCGAGACCGCCCCGAAGTCGGCGGTGAACTTGCCCCCGCTGAGCGCGGAGATGAGCCACAGCAGGAAGGTCGCCAGCACGCCGCCGACGATCTGCGCGGCGATGTAGGGCAGCACGTCGGCCCAGGGCAGCCGACCCGCGGCGGCGGCGCCGATCGAGACGGCCGGGTTGAAGTGCCCGCCCGAGATGTGCCCAACGGCGTAGGCGGCGGTGAGCACGGCGAGGCCGACCGCGAGCGCGACGCCGAGCGGTCCGGTCTTGGCCGAGATGAACAGGGCAGCGCCGATCACCCCGATGACAAGCATGAGTGTGCCGAACACCTCAGCGATGAGGCGCGACAGCAACGAGTGGGTAGGGTTCTCTGCCATTTCGATCTTCCAATCCTGAGAAAGCGGTGGGAACAACTGCCACGGTACCGCGCCGTGATGCCGTGGCTAGAGGCGCCCCGCCGCCTTGAGTGCGAGATACACATCGGCCAGCATCGGTGGGAGTTCCGCGGGGGCACCGGTGACGACCTCGGCGCCGCTCTGCCGGATCGCCGCCGCGACGCGGGACGCGTCGAGCAGCGCGCGCTCCGCCGCCGCCGCGAGGTACACCTGCTCGCGATCGCCGCGTTCGCGCGACGCCGCCACCACGCCGGGATCGGTCACCGAGGCGACGAGCACCGTGTGCCGTCGCGCGAGCTGCGGCAGCATCGACAGCAGACCCCGGGATGCCCCGGGCGCGTCGATCGAGGTGAGCAGCACCACGAGCGCGCGGCGGCTGGTGACCTGGCGGACGAGACCGGGCACGACATCCCAATCCGTCTCGATCAGCTGCGGCTCGATCGGCGCCATCGCGTCGACCATCTGCGCGAGCAGCGCCGCTCCGCTCGCGCCCTGCACCCGGCCGCGCACCAGCCGGTCGTAGACCAGCAGATCGACGTGGTCTCCTGCCCGTGTGGCCAGGGCCGCGAGCAGCAGGCTCGCCTCGAACGCCGTGTCGATGCGCGGCTCGTCGGCGATCCGTGCCGCCGAGGTGCGGCCGGAGTCGACCACGATCACGACGCGGCGGTCGCGCTCCGGTCGCCAGGTGCGCACCACGAGGGTCGCACCGCCCGTAGCGGGATCCCGCCGTCGCGCGGTCGCCCGCCAGTCGATCGAGCGCACGTCGTCGCCGCGCACGTATTCGCGCAAGGAGTCGAACTCGGTTCCCTGGCCGCGGACCATCACGCTCGTGCGTCCGTCGAGCTCGCGAAGGCGCGCCAGCCGTGACGGCAGATGCTTGCGCGAGGTGAACGGCGGCAGCACCCGGATGCTGCCGGAGACGCGGATACTCGCCTGACGCGCCGCGAGTCGCAGGGGTCCGTAGGAACGGATGGTGACGTGCGCCGACCGCCGCTCGCCCCGGCGCACGGGCGTCAGGGTCGTGCGGAACTCGCGGCGTTCCCCCGCCGGCAGCAGCAGGGGCCGGCGGGCCGGACGGGCCCCCGCCGACGGTTGCCAGGCATCCCGCAGAACCCCCCGCACCCGGCGCGCGCCGGAGTTGGCGATGAGCAGGGTGGACTCGACGGTCTCACCGAGTCGCGTGCGTGCCGGACCGGAGCGTGAGATGCGCAGGGCGCGCGGCGATCCGGCCAGGGCGAGGTCGATCGTGAGAAGCACGGCGAGCACCGCCAACCAGATCAGGACCCCGGGCCAGCCGTCGAGCAGCACGACCGGCACCGCGCCGACCGCGACGAGCGCGACGAACCAGCCGGAGACCGTCATCGCCGGCCCATCAGATCGGCACCTGCACCTGCTGCAGGATCGAACGCAGCACCGCATCCGGCGAGACGCCCTCGAGCTCCGCCTCGGGCCGCAGCTGGATGCGGTGCCGCAGCACCGGGATCGCCATCGTCTGCACGTGGTCGGGGGTGACCCCCGACGACCCCGTCAGCCAGGCCCACGCCCGGGAGGCGGCGAGCAGGGCGGTCGTGCCGCGCGGGCTGACGCCGAGCTTGACCGAGGGGCTCTGGCGCGTGCCGCGAGCCAGGTCGACGGCGTAGGCCATGACATCCGGACTGACGGTCACCGTGGCGACATCGGCCTGCGCCAGGGCGAGAGTCGCCGCGTCGAGCACGGGCGTGACGCCGGCCGCCGCCAGGTCGCGCGGGTCGAAGCCCTCGGCGTGCCGCCGCAGCACCTCGACCTCGTCGGAGCGCTGGGGGAGTTCGAGCACGAGCTTGAGCAGGAAGCGGTCCAGCTGGGCCTCGGGGAGCGTGTAGGTTCCCTCGTACTCGATCGGATTCTGGGTCGCCGCGACCAGGAACGGCACGGGCAGCGGGCGCGTCACTCCGTCGGCCGAGACCTGCCGCTCCTCCATGGCCTCGAGCAGGGCGGACTGCGTCTTCGGGGGCGTGCGGTTGATCTCGTCGGCAAGCAGGATGTTGGTGAACACCGGCCCCTCGCGGAAGTCGAACTCACCCGACTTCGGGTCGTAGACGACCGACCCGGTGATGTCGCCCGGCATCAGGTCGGGGGTGAACTGCACCCGGTGGGTCTGCAGAGAGAGGGCTCGGCTGAGGCTGCGCACCAGCAGGGTCTTCGCGACGCCGGGGACCCCCTCGAGCAGGACATGCCCCCCGGCGAGCAGCGCGATGAGCATGCCCGTGACGGCGCCGTCCTGGCCGACGACGGCTTTGCCGACCTCGGTGCGGACCTGCGAGAACGCGGAGCGGAGGGGGAGGCTGTCAGGCATGCTGTCCATTCTGCCGGGGGCGGGGGCGGTCATCGGAGGACGGCTGCCGCGGTGTCGGCTTCGAGCGCGAGCAGTTCGTCCGACAGTCGCACGAGGTCGGCGTCGCCGCGGGGGATCTCGTCGAGGAGCACGGCCGCGACCGCGGAGCGGTCCCGGCCGGTGAGCGCGGCGACCGCGTCGATGACCTCCTCGACCGTGGCCGAGCGCGGCAGCCCCGACGCGACGGCCAGGCGGTCGACGGTGCCGACCCGCAGGCTGTCGAGCGCGTGCAGCCGGGCGTTCGCGCGCGAGTACAGGCGGGCCCGGCCCTCCATCGTCTCGCTGGCGCGCACCACGACCGGGAGGTTCTCGACGACGATCGCCCCGAAGCGCCGGCCCCGCCAGACGATGGCCGCGACACCGGCGAGAGCGAGCAGCACGAGCAGCGGGGTCACCCAGGCCGGGGTGACGTCGGCGAGGCTCGCCGAGGAGCTCTCGGCGTAGTCGTCGATGGTGGAGATGTACCAGATCAGGGTGTGGCGGGACCCGAGCAGGTTGAGCGCGAGCGCTGCGTCGCCGTCGCGGGTGATCGTGCCGTTCTGCAGCGCCGTGCCGACTCCGAGCACCGTGATCGCGCGATCGCCCTCGTCGAGTCGGATCAGGCCAGAGGCGCCGTCACGGCTGAGGCACGCGGTCGCCGGGTCGCCCGTGTCCGGCGTGAGGCGATAGCCGAGCCCGGATGCCGTGACCGTGCCCGCCTTGCGCACCGCCTCGACGGAGCAGTCCGCCCGGAAGGACCCGCTGACCTCGCCCACCAGGCCGACGCCCGGGGCGAGGTCGCGAAGGGCCAGCAGGTCCGGTTCGACCGCGACGACCTCCGTTCCGAGAGAGAGCAGCGAGTCACGCTGTTCGGCGGTCATGATGCTCTGCGGGTCGTAGAGCATGACCGTGGTGTCGGCCGGGTCGCCGAGGGCCGCGCGGGTCTGCTTCAGCGAGCCGGTCGTGACGACGTCGACCCCGTGCTGCTTGAGCACCTCGACAAGGGCCCGGGACCCCTGCGGCGCCGGATTGCCGGCGTCGAGCGGGTCCTTCGACACCGTGCTCGAGTTGAGCAGCACCACGACCGTCACCGCCACGAGCACGACGAGCGCGACCAGCGAGATCCACCCCGCTCGCCGACGCAGCGCCTGACGCGGCGTACGCGTGAGCACCGTGTCGGCATCCGGTGCCTGCGCGGCCGCGAGCGTCACGAGTGGATGCCCGTGGTCTCGCCGGCTGTCCCGGCCGCCTGCCCCACCAGCTCGGCGTCGTCATCGAGGCCGTGCGTCGGTCGGGCCCCGCGGAGTTCGCCCTCCAGGGCGACGAGGGCGTCCCACTCGTCCCGGGATCCCGGCGCCCCGAGGTACCGCACGCCGTCGAAAGAGCGCGCGGCGGTTCGTAGGCGCTCGGCGGCATCCGGGAACACGCGTGCCGCACGTGCGGCCACGTCGTTCGCGGTGCTGCCGGGGAAGGACGACACCAGGGTGCGCTCGGCGAGACCGCGTGCGAGGGCGCGGAACAGCTCGGCGATCGCGGTGGCGTAGTCGCCCGCGGCCGCCGCGCGCAGGGCATCCCGCCGGAGAGCGTCGGCGTCGCGCCGGTCGTCGGCGCCGAACAGCTCATCGCTCGCCGCGCCTCGGCGGTTCAACCTCGGCACGCCGAAGATCAGGAACGCCACGACCAGAAGCGCCGCGACCAGCACGGCGAGCACGATCGGCAGCAGATCGCCGATCACGGGGATGCCGCTTCCCGACAGCCGCAACGACGACAGCCAGTTCTGGATCGCCCGGACGATCTGGTCGAGCAGCCCCGGCTTGGCCGCCTGGTACTGCGGCTTGGAGAGCTCGTCGAGCAACCAGCGCTGCGCCTCGGGGGCGTCCGGATCGACGGGGACGTCGAGCGGGAGGATCACGCGACCCCGAACTGGGCCTCGGCGCGCGGCGCGGGCGGCAGATAGGGATCACGCAGGTCCGGCTCGCCGGCCTGCCGGCGCTCGACGAAGCGCGAGAGGTCGAGGTCGAGGCCCTCGAGGCGCATCCGGCGATCCAGGTAAAGCAGGGCGGTGGTCGCGGTCGAGAGCACCAGGCCGACCGCTCCGACGACCGCGGTGACGCCCTGGGTGGCGACGAGGCTGGCGATCAGGGGGACCGTCGAACTGCTCACAGTGGTGCCGTTCGGCTGCAGGATCTCACCGGCCAGCGAGACGAGCATCGAGACCGGGTACGAGACGATCTGCGTCGCGACCGCGATCATGGCGGCGACCAGCAGCCGGATGCCGAACACCCGCCAGAAGGCTCCGCGCGTCAGCCGCCACGAGCGACGCACGCTCGCCAGGATGCTCGTGCGCTCCAGCACGATCGCGGTCGGGACGAACCCCAGCTTGGTCCACAACCAGCAGAACGCGACGGCGATCCCGCCGAAGAGGAGCACCCCGAGCAGGATCGCGATGCCGACCCCGGCGCTGCCGGTCAGGCCGATGCCGACCAGCAGCAGGACGACGAGCCCGATGCTCACGAGGTACACACCGCCGACGATCGCGGCCCAGCCGATGAGGGCGCCGCGCCGCCCCCGGAGCCGGCGCCAGAGGCCTCCGAGCCGCAGCCGTGACCCGAGCGTGCTGCTCGCGACCTGCAGCGTGACGATCCCCTGCACGATCGCCGTGACCACGAGCGAGAGCAGGGCGGAGACGAAGGAGGTCAGGCCGTAGCCGAGGAAGCCCGAGCTGAAGTCGCTCGCCGCCGCCGAGGCGCCGCCGCCGCCCGTGTCGACGCTCGAGAGCGCGAGGGTCTGGGAGACGAAACCCGCAAGACCCACCGCCTGGATGACCGCGACGGCTGCCGTCAGCAGCAGGGCCGGACCGAGCGTCGCGGCCGGATTGCGGCGCAGCACCTGGAAGGCGCCGCCGAGCGTCGCGCCGAGGGTGAGCGGACGCAGCGGGATGAGCCCGGGCTTGGGCGGCGGTGTCCAGGCCAAGCCCATTCCCGCGCCGGGTGCGGCCCCCGGCAACGGAACGGAATGCAGGGGAGGAGGCGGTGCCGCGGACGCCGCGACGGGCGGGAGGCCGAGGGGCGCTGCCCCGGGCGCCTGCCAGTGCTGGTCGTCGGTCACGGCCGTCCTCCTGCGTTCCGGGCAACTCTCAGTTATGCTTCCACACTCGACTACTCTTGTGCGAAAGCATTCGCGTCCCCACTCCCGGGGGCGTCAGTAGGAAACGACGAGGTCGATGAACGCGCGAATCCTGGTGGTCGACGACGACCCCGCCATCGCCGAGATGATCGGCATCGTGTTGCGCGCCGAGGGCTTCGAGCCCCAGTTCGCGGGCGAGGGCCAGGCGGCCCTCGATCTGTTCCGCGCGGGCAAGGCCGACCTCGTGCTGCTGGATCTGATGCTGCCCGGAATGGACGGCATCGAGGTCTGCGCCCACATCCGCGCCGAGAGCGGCGTGCCCATCATCATGCTGACCGCCAAGGGCGACGCGGCGGATGTCGTCCGCGGCCTCGAGAGCGGCGCCGACGACTACGTCGTGAAGCCCTTCAACCCCAAGGAGCTGGTCGCCCGCATCCGGGCCCGCCTGCGCCCCACCCTGCCCACCTCGAGCGACACGATCGGCATCGGCGACCTCGTGATCGATGTCGCCGGCCACGAGGTGCGCCGCGGCGAGGGCAGGATCAACCTCACGCCGCTCGAGTTCGAGCTGCTGCTCGCGCTCGCCGCCAAGCCCTCGCAGGTGTTCACCCGCGAGATGCTGCTCGAGCAGGTCTGGGGCTACCACTACAAGGCCGACACCCGACTGGTCAACGTGCACGTGCAGCGACTGCGCGCCAAGGTCGAGCACGATCCCGACAATCCGCGCATCGTGACGACCGTGCGCGGGGTCGGCTATCGTGCAGGCGCCGTGACGTAGGTTCCCCTCATGCGCGTCGACTGGCGGGACTGGCTGAGCCGCCTCGCGCGGCTGTGGCGGGGCTCGCTGCGCGTGCGCACGGTCGCCATCACGGTCGCCCTGTCGACCGTCGCGATCACCATCATCGGGGCCTACATCTCGACGAGCGTCAGCTCGAATCTGTTCGACCAGCGGCTGCTCCAGGTGAAGACCGAGGCGAGCAAGGCGACGATGAGCGCCCAGCAGGTGTTCACGCAGGCGGAGGACCTGAACGGGACGGTCGATCTGGAGGGCGTGGAAGACAGCGCGACCAATGCCATCCGTGCCACCGTCTCGTCCGCGCCGCTGATCGCGATCCTGCGGGTGCCCGGGCAGACCGGCGCGTCGCTGATGGAGAACCGCGCCAACGAGGGATTCGACGCCGGCACCATGCTCAGCAGCCAACTGGCCTCGACGGTGCAGAACGGTGGCAGGGATCAGCTGTCGTGGCAGTCGATCTCGATCGCGCGCGGCAGCTCGGGGCAGAGCGACCCCGGCATCATCGTCGGGTCCTTGCTCGAGGTGCCCGCGGCGGGCGAGTACCAGCTCTACCTCGTCTACAACCTCAAGGACGTGCAGCAGACCCTCGACTTCGTGCAGCGCACCCTCGTGCTCGGCGGGCTCGCCCTGGTGCTGCTGATCGGGGCGGTGGCCTATCTCATCGTGCGGCTGATCGTCGGGCCGGTGCGGCAGGCCGCCGAGAGCAGCGAGAAACTCGCAGCCGGCCAGCTCGAGGAACGACTGCGCGAGCGGGGTAGCGACGAGCTGGCGACCCTGGCGAGGTCGTTCAACCGGATGGCCGACAGCCTGCAGCGGCAGATCCGCCAGCTCGCCGATCTCTCCCGGTTGCAGCAGCGCTTCGTCTCCGACGTCTCCCACGAGTTGCGCACGCCGCTCACGACGATCCGCCTGGCCGGCGACGTGCTCTACGACCAGCGCGCCAGTTTTCCGCCCGCGACCGCGCGCACCGCCGAGCTGCTGCACGCGCAGACCGAGCGATTCGAGGTGCTGCTCGCCGACCTGCTCGAGATGAGCCGCTACGACTCGGGCGCCGTGCAATTGGAGACCGACCCGACCAACCTCGTCCGCCTGGTCGAGGAGGCGATCGACGCGGTCGCTCCGCTCGCCGAGGAGAAGGGCACCGAGATCCGCTTGATCGCCCCGGGCGGGTACTTCGAGGCCGACGTGGATGCCCGCCGCATCCGCCGCATCCTGCAGAATCTGCTCGGCAACGCGATCGACCACGGCGAGGGGCTGCCGATCGACGTCTACGTGGACAGCGACGCGGATGCCGTGGCCATCGCGGTCCGCGACCACGGCATCGGCATGTCCGAGTCCGACATGGAGCGCGTGTTCGACCGGTTCTGGCGCGCCGACCCGTCGCGCCAGCGGACGACGGGGGGCACCGGTCTCGGGCTCGCCATCTCGCTCGAGGACGCGGTCGTGCACGGCGGCCTGCTCGACGTCTGGTCCGAGCCCGGGCAGGGCAGCTGCTTCCGCCTGACGCTGCCCCGGCAGTTCGGCGCAGCGGTCATGGGGTCGCCGTTGCCGCTTCCTCCCGAGGAGGAGGCCGCATGATGCGCCCGAAGGCCCTCGGGCTCGCGGCGCTGCTGGCGGTCGCACTGCTGCTGGCCGGCTGCGCCAACATCCCGACGAGCGGGAACGTCGTCAAGGCCGGCATCGACTCCGGCTCGGGCGATGCCCTCCTCGTGACGCTGCCCGACGAGCCGGTCAAGAACGCGAGTCCGGCCGAGATCCTCGCCGGCTTCATCCGGGCCGGGCGTGGACCCCAGCTGAACTACCAGGTGGCCCGCGAATTCCTGACCGACGACTTCCGCAGCAAGTGGAATCCGAACGCAGGGGTGCTGGTCAGCTCGACTCCGATCACCTCGACGTCGATCGGGCCCGACCTGCTCCAGGTGTCGATATCGGTCTCGGCCGAGGTCGACGCGTCGGGCCTGTACACGACGTACCCGTCGCCGCAGACCAAACCGCTCCAATTCCGCTTGGCCAAAGACGCGCACGGCCAATGGCGCATCGCGGGCGCTCCCGACGGCACGATCCTGACGCCCAACCGATTCGCCTCGATCTTCCACAGCTACGATCTGTTCTTCTTCGATCCGAGCTTCCAGTACCTGGTGCCCGACGCGCGCTGGTTCGCCGACTCCACGGGGGTCGCCACCCGCATCGTGAAGGCGCTGCTCGCCGGTCCGGCGCCGTGGCTCGGCGGCGGCGTGCTGTTGTCCGCGTTCCCGAACGGCACGGAGCTCACGAGCGCCCCGACTGTGAGCTCCGGTCGTGCGACGGTCGATCTGAGCTCCCAGGTGTCGTCCGAGAGCGCGGTCGGAAAGCGCCGGATGACGCAGCAGCTCACGCAGAGCCTCAACGTCCTGGGCACGATCAGCAGCGTCTCGATCACGGTCGGAGGGTTTCCCGTGACCGTCACCGACGGCAACGAACCGGATCGCGAGGAGTCGGTGCTTCCCGACCCCGTCGGATTCGAGAAGGGGGCGTTCGGCACGCTCGTCAACGGGGCGGTCCGCCCGCTTCCGGGGCTGGGGACCGTGCTCGACAAGCTCGCCCCGGTCGGAGCCGCGGTCGGCCGCACCGGCGATGCCGCCGCCATCCTGACGGCCGGCGGTGTCTCGGTGGTGCGAGGCGGGGTCGCCACGACCCTGGATTCGCGACCCGGACTCGTGACGCCGTCGATCGACCCCGAGGGATTCGTGTGGAGCGTGCCCGCCAACCGCCCCGGCGCGATCATCGCCTACGACGCGCAGGGCAAGCCGCATTCCGTCGCCTTCAGCTACGACGGGCAGGTGGTGTCGCTCGACGTGTCCCGTGACGGCACCCGCGTCATGATCGCGCTGGAGACGGCATCCGGTCCGAAGCTGCTCGTGGCCGGGGTCGTGCGCGACAAGGATCTCGTGCCGACCGCCCTGGGACAGCCCGTCTACCCGGCCATCGGCACCGGTGCCCTCGTCGATGCCACCTGGATCGACAACGGCAGTGTCGCCGTGCTCGCCCACGACGGCGCGACGACCTCGGTCAACGCGTACCAGCTGGGTGGCCAGAGCGTCGCCCTCGGCACCGTCGACAACGCGATCCAGATCGTCGGCGGCAATGGACAGGCCGGCCTCCGCGTGCTCGACAGCGGCGGATCGATCTTCAGCCCGAGCGGCAGCTTCGGCTGGCAGGACACCGGCCTCAACGCGTCCTTCCTGGCCTCCCAGCAGTAGCGGTTCTCCCCAGTCCTGCCGGACGCGCTCGACGGTCCCGCGCGACGGGACAGGGTGGGTCGGGTGCTCTCCGCTCTCATCGACGCCGTCCTGGATGGTCTCGCGCTGATCCTGCCGGTGGAGTGCGCCGGCTGCGGGGCTCCCGATCGCGCCGTCTGCGCGGCGTGCGCGGCGCGGCTCGTGCCCGAGCCGAGTTCGCGTCGGCTCGCCGATGGCCTCACGGTCTTTTCGGGCCTGGAGTACGAGGGGATCGCGCGGGCGGTGATCCTGGCCTTCAAGGAGCAGTCCCGCACGGGCCTGGCTCGCCCGCTCGCGCCCGCGCTCGCGGCGGCCGTCGCGGCGGCATCCGCCTCCTTCGATCTGGCCGGAGTCGAGCTCGTGGCGGTTCCCTCCTCGCGCCGGTCGCGGCGACGGCGCGGGTTCGACCCGGTACCGGTTCTGATCGCCCGGGCGGGTTTGGATCGCTCGCGGGTCTTCGCCCCCGCGCGCCCGCACGCCGTTCAGAAGTCGCTCACGGTCGACGAGCGGGCCCGCAATCTCGCCGCGGTCTTCGAGACGCGCACCCCCCTTTCGGGGCGGCGATTCGTGCTGGTGGATGACGTGGTCACCAGCGGAGCGACCCTCACCGCCGCGGCGAACGCACTGCGCGCTGCGGGCGCGGAGGTCGTCGCGGCCGTCGTGGTGGCGTCGACCCCGAGACGATTCGCTCCTCTTTCGGGCTTCGTGGCAAACGTCCAGTGACATCCAGGGGTGGCGGGACTACCTTGGGCGAAAGCGCGGACGACGACCGCCTGACCCGGACGGTTTCACCCCGCAGGAGCAGGAGGAGGCTGCCATGGACATCACGGTCACCGGTCGAGGAGTCGGGATTCCCGATCGATTCGAGGATTACGCCATCGAGAAGTCGGAGCGCGTCTCCCATCTCGCCGACAAGGCGCTCGCCCTCGAGATCCGGGTCTGCCGGCACCACGAGACCAACGGCTCCAGCGGGTTCGATCGGGTCGAGCTCACCCTCATCGGACCGGGGCCGGTCGTGCGCGCGGAGTCCGGCGGCGCCGACAAGTACGCCGCCTTCGACATCGCTCTCGACAAGCTCGTCGAGCGCATCCGGCAGGCCAAAGACCGTAAGAAGGTTCATCGCGGGCTGCACCGCCCGACCTCGCTACGCGAGGCCACGGCCGACGGCTTCGCCGGAACCGATCTCACCCCCGCGAGCCCGGATGCCATCGAGCGCGTCGCGACCGGCGCGGTTCCCGTCGTCCAGCCCTCCGAGGAGGAAGCGGAGTGGAGCCCGGTGGTGATCCGCCGCAAGGTCTTCCCGGCGGTGCGCATGACCCAGGAGGATGCCGTCGACCACATGGAGCTCGTCGGTCACGACTTCTTCCTGTTCATCGACGCCGAGAGCGATCGACCGAGTGTCGTCTACCGACGCAAGGGCTGGGACTACGGCGTGATCGGACTCGAGGAGCCGGCCGAGGAGCTGGTCGGGGCGTCGGCGCGGCACTGACGGATGTGGGTGGTGCGGGCGGGATTCGTCCGCACCACCCGCCGGAGCCTTCGACGCTCCCAGGGGCTGTCTCGCTAGTCTTGCTAGAGTTACGCGCCGGTAACGGTGGGCGCGAGCGTGCCCCGAAGCGAGTGGAGAAGGCCCGTGGCGAATGTCCTCGAAAGAGTGCTGCGCGTCGGCGAGGGTCGCACCCTGCGCCGGCTCAAGAACTACGCCGAGGCGGTCAACCACCTCGAAGAGGCCTTCGCCGAGCTGAGCGACGACGAACTGCGCGACGAGACGGTGCAGCTGCGGGATCGATACGCAGGCGGCGAGTCGCTCGACGATCTGCTGCCGGAGGCCTTCGCGGCGGTCCGCGAGGCGTCGAAGCGCACCCTCGGCATGCGTCCCTTCGACGTGCAGCTGATGGGCGGCGCCGCCCTGCACCTGGGCAACATCGCCGAGATGAAGACCGGTGAGGGCAAGACCCTCACGGCGACCTTCGCGGCCTACCTCAACGCCCTCACCTCCCGCGGCGTGCACGTCGTCACGGTCAACGACTATCTGGCGAGCTACCAGTCCGAACTCATGGGCCGCGTCTTCCGCGCCCTCGGGATGACGACCGGGTGCATCCTGAGCGGTCAGACTCCCGAGCAGCGTCGCGAGCAGTACGCGAGCGACATCACCTACGGCACCAACAACGAGTTCGGCTTCGACTACCTGCGCGACAACATGGCCTGGCAGGCCAGCGACATGGTGCAGCGCGGCCATCACTTCGCGATCGTCGACGAGGTCGACTCGATCCTCATCGACGAGGCCCGTACGCCGCTCATCATCTCGGGCCCGGCCTCGGGTGAGGCCAACCGCTGGTTCGCGGAGTTCGCCAACATCGCCAACCGCCTGATCCCCGATGTCGACTACGAGGTCGACGAGAAGAAGCGCACGGTCGGCGTGCTCGAGCCCGGCATCGAGAAGGTCGAGGACTACCTCGGCATCGACAACCTCTACGAGTCGGCGAACACCCCGCTGATCTCGTTCCTCAACAACTCCATCAAGGCGAACTCGCTGTTCAAGCGCGACAAGGACTACGTCGTCATGAACGGCGAGGTGCTCATCGTCGACGAGCACACCGGCCGCATCCTGGTCGGGCGTCGTTACAACGAGGGCATCCACCAGGCGATCGAGGCGAAGGAGGGCGTGCAGGTCAAGGCCGAGAACCAGACCCTTGCGACCGTCACCCTGCAGAACTACTTCCGCCTGTACTCCAAGCTCGCCGGCATGACCGGAACCGCCGAGACCGAGGCCGCCGAGTTCATGAGCACCTACCGGCTCGGCGTCGTGCCGATCCCGACCAACAAGCCGATGATCCGCAAGGACCAGTCGGACCTGGTCTACAAGAACGAGACCGCCAAGTTCGATCAGGTCGTCGAAGACATCGTCGAGCGCCACCGCAGCGGGCAGCCGGTGCTGGTCGGCACCACGAGCGTCGAGAAGAGCGAGTACCTCTCGCGCCTGCTCGCCAAGCGCGGCGTCAAGCACGAGGTGCTCAACGCCAAGAACCACGCCCGCGAGGCGGCGATCATCGCGCAGGCCGGTCGAGTCGGCGCCGTCACGGTGGCCACCAACATGGCCGGCCGCGGCACCGACATCATGCTCGGCGGCAATGCCGAGTTCCTCGCCGTGGCCCAGATGCACGACAAGGGACTCAGCCCCGTCGACACCCCCGACGAGTACGAGGCCGCCTGGGATGCGGTCTACGAGTCGACCAAGCAGGCCGTCGAGACCGAGGCGGCCAAGGTCACCGCGGCGGGCGGGCTCTACGTGCTCGGCACCGAGCGGCACGAGTCCCGTCGCATCGACAATCAGCTGCGCGGTCGTTCCGGTCGGCAGGGCGACCCCGGCGAGAGCCGCTTCTACTTGTCGCTGCAGGACGATCTGATGCGTCTGTTCAACTCCGGCGCGGCCGAGGCGCTCATGGGTAGGTCGTCGGTTCCCGATGACCTGGCCATCGAATCGAAGGTCGTGAGCCGCGCCATCCGGTCGGCCCAGTCGCAGGTCGAGGCACGCAACGCCGAGATCCGCAAGAACGTGCTCAAGTACGACGACGTGCTCAACCGTCAGCGCGAGGCGATCTACAGCGACCGCCGTCACATCCTCGAGGGCGACGACCTGCAGGAGCGCGTCCAGAAGTTCCTGAGCGACGTCATCGGCGAAGTTGTCGACCAGCACACCAGCGAGGGCCAGAGCGACGACTGGGATCTCGACGCGCTGTGGACCGAGCTGAAGACGCTCTACCCGATCTCGATCACGGTCGACGAGGTGCTGAGCGAGATCGGCACCGGTCGCCTGACGCCGAAGGTGCTGAAGGACGAGATCCTCTCGGACGCCCGGATCGCCTACGACGCCCGCGAGGCTCAGCTCGGCGACGCCGCGATGCGCGAGCTCGAGCGCCGGGTCGTGCTCTCGGTCATCGACCGGCGCTGGCGCGATCACCTCTACGAGATGGACTACCTGAAAGACGGCATCGGCCTGAGGGCGATGGCGCAGCGCGATCCGCTGGTCGAGTACCAGCGAGAGGGTTTCGCCCTGTACCAGAACATGATGGGGGCGATCCGCGAGGAAACGGTCGGATTCCTGTTCAACCTCGAGGTCGAGGTGACCGGCGGCGACGGCGAAGCCCGGGTGGCGGCGCGCGGGCTGGGCGGGTCGGAGGCTCCGGCATCCGGGCTCAGCTACTCGGCGCCGAGCGCCGACGCTCAGGGTGAGGTCGAGGTGCGCAACCAGAGTGGCCAGCTCGAGAGGGCCGCGACGGCGCTCGCGCAGCAGGCGCAGCAGCGCCAGGCGGCGGCTCTCAACCCGGCGTTCGGTCAGGAGCAGGCCGCCCCGGGCGCGGCACCGGCGCAGGGTCAGCCGACGCAGGGCGGCGCGCGCGGAGCGTTCGGTCAGCGCACCGACGGTCAGGCGCCGCCTCCCGCCAATCGCGCGGAGCGTCGCGCCCAGGAGAAGCGCCGCTAACGAGACACCGCAGGGGCCGCTGACGGGACCTTCGGCTCTTCAGAGCGCGTTCGATCGGAGGGACGATCGGCAGATGTCCACGCGCCGATCCTTCGTTCTCGTGGCAGTGGCACTGGCCTTGATCGGCATGACTCTCACGGCCTGCACCAACAATCCGCAACCGACGCCCACGCAGAGTACGAGCGGCCCGACGACGTCGAGTGCGACACCGACCCCGTCTCCGTCGACCCCCGCGAGCACGCCGACGAGCTCCAACACCGCGACGGCTCCGTCGAATCCGCCTCCTGGCCAGGTTCAGGGGTTGAAGGCCGAGACCGGCGGCGGGAGTGGGGAGGTGCTTCTCACCTGGACGCAGAGTTCCGAGCTCGATGTCGTCTCGTACATCGTGTACCGATCGCTCACCTCGGGAGGCTCGTTCACGAGGATCGGAACCATGACCCGGCAGGACGTCACCCAGTTCCCGGTCAGACCGTTCGTGGATTCGCAGGCGAACGTGGCCTACTACCGGGTGAGAGCCGTGGACTCGGCCGGTCAGAGGGGGCCGCTCTCGGCGGAGGTGTGCGGCGCGTCACCCGGCAACCACTGCTGACGCGGCCCGGCATCCTCGGCTCAGCCATCGGGTGCCGACCGGGCGACCGCCGACGTCTTAGAGCACGTGGATGGCCGTGGCACGCCACCGTCGGTCGAGGCCCTCGAGGCGCACGGCGACCGCGCGGGCCCGGGCTCGCCCTCGCACGATCACGACGGCCTCGACGACGCCGTCCCGAGGTTCGCACACCGTCGTCGACCCGATGGTGAAGGCGGGGCGGACCGCGGCCTGCCCTTTCGCCTGCCGGGCGCGGGTCGAGATCACCACGCGCTTGAGCAGGTGGCGGTAGACGTCGTCGCTGACCCAGCGGGCGATCTGCTCCAGCTCGCGTGCTCCCGCGAGGATCTCGATGACGCACCGCGTGAGGTTCTCGAGCAACGGGGCCGGGTCGGGCAGCGCCGAGGTGGAACTCGGCTGCTGGCCGAAGAAGTCTTCGGAGTCGAAGCGCGGGCGCAGGGCGCGAGCCGCCGTTCCGTCGAATACCGCGCCCTCGATCGCCGCGCCGTCCAACGTCGCCCCGTTGAGACTGTCGAGTGCTGTCGTGCTCACGCACACCCCCGGAATCGTGCTGAGTGATTCGGTCACCCCCGTTAGGGGGGTGCCATTACCCAACCATGCGAGCTCCCCTCCTGTCGATGGGGATTTCTCGTCTGTGGATAACCTCGGATGCCCGGAGCGCTCCTGAATAGCGTCTCGGCATGCGCTGGGACAGCCTGTTCGACGATCTCGAGGGCCAACTCGAGCAGGAACTGGGCGCCGAAGAGGTCGACCTGCTCGCCGAGGAGGAGCGCTTGAGGCTCGGCCGGCTGGGATTGCGAGAGAGACTGCTGAGCATCACGCGACCCGCCCGGGGCGGTGCCGAGCGCATCCGACTCGAGCTGCGCCGCGGCCCGATCGTCACGGTCGCCGTCGGGTCGATCGGCCGGGACTGGCTCGCGGGCGAGCTGGACGGCCCGCGTCGCGGCTCCTGCCTGGTGCCGTTTGCGGCGATCGCGAGCCTCCTGCCGACGAGCGAGCAGCTCGCGCTCAGCCTCGTTCCGGATCCGCCCGCCGAGCCCGCCGGATCCCTCTCGGCGCGGCTCGGCCTCGCGTTCGTGCTGCGAGATCTGTGCCGCAGGCGGGTTGCGATCGACGTGACGACGGCATCCGGGCAGAGACTGCACGGCACGATCGATCGCGTCGGGCGCGACCACCTCGACCTCGCGGAGCACGAAGCGGGGACGCCGCGTCGCGCGTCGGCCGTCGATCGCATCCGGATCCTGCTGTTCGACGAGCTCGCGCTCGTGCGGTTCTAGCGACCGCCGCGACTCCCGCGATCGCGTTCGGGGGCGAACAGCTCCGGGAGGTCGGCGAACTCGGCCTGATTCCAGAGGTTGCGGCGGCGGTTCTCTTCGTACTTGCCGGCGATGTAGCTCTCGAGCACCGCGCGTTCGATCCGCCAGTGCCCGCTGCCCCCGATCCTGATGGCCGGAAGCTCCCCGGAGCGCACGAGCGCGTACGCCTGGCTCGCCGAGATGTTGAGCACTTCGGCGGTGTCGGCCAGGGTCAGGAAGCGCCCGAGTCCCGAGGAGGGAGCGGGCGGGAGCGTGCCGAAGACCATGGCACGATTATGCGCCGCGTCGTCCGGGCCGGACGGGCGTGTGGATAACTCGGGGCGCCGACGCATGGTGCGGGCGAGCATGGTGCCCGTTCCCCTCGTCCCCCCTCTCGGAGGTGCCTATGCCCGGTCCGGATGCGGCCCCGCGTCGTCGTCGCGCGACCCTCGACCCCCGGCTCGTGCTCGGCGTGCTGCTCGTGCTCGGCTCCGTCGCGGGGGTGGTCGGCATCGTCTCGGCCGCCGATCGGCGCATCACCGTATACGCAGCTGCGGCCGCCCTCGTTCCGGGGGAGCGCATCGATGCGGGTGACCTCGTGCGACGCACCGTCGCGCTCGACGGAGCCGATCGCCTCTATCTGGCTGCGGGCGACATCCCTTCGGACGGTCTGGTCGTCACGCAGCCCATCGCCAAGGGCGAACTGCTGCCGGCGTCCGCCGTCGGCAGCACGGCGGGGGTGCGGTCGACGTCGCTCGTGCTCCAGCTGGCCGCCCGGGTGAGCGGTGCGGTCGTGCCCGGCGCGGTCGTCGATCTCTGGGCAGCCACTCCGACGCAGGCCGTATCGGCTGCGGCGTCGGCGGCGCTGGCCGAGGACGCGTCGTCGACGGCATCGGCGCCCGCGGTGCTCGTCGCGGGGGCCACCGTCGTGCGCGTGCTCGACGAGAACGACGGCGGCTTCGCCGTCGACGGGCGCGGCAGCTCGATCGAGGTGCTCGTTCCGCGCACCAAGGTCGCGCGCCTGCTCGAGGCGATCGCCGACGAGGATGCCCTCGCGGCAGTTCCGGCCGGCCTGCCGCTGTCGACGAGCGGGTCCCGGCCGTGACGACGGTCGCGCTCGCGCTCGCGCTCGCCGACGAGGAGCGGCTCGCGGCGCAGGCTCCCCGGTACGGGCACCGCGTGGTGGCGCGCTGTTCGGGCGCCGAGGAGCTCTGCGCCCAGCTCGCGATCGTGACCCCCGAGCTCGCCGTCGTGGCCGCAGCGCCGCAATACCTGACCGCGCGCGTGGTGTCGAGCTGCGACGCGCTCGGCGTGCGGCTTCTGGCGGTCGCGACGTCGCCAGCAGAGCGGCGCTACGCCGCCTCGCTCGGACTGGTCGACGTGCTCGACGCCCCGTTCGAGTGGACCTCCGGGCAGCCGGCCGAGATCCCCGCGATGACGACCGTCCCTGCGAGCTCGCCGACCGCGCCGTCGCGCGGCACGGTCATCGCCGTGTGGGGGCCGGAGGGCGCTCCGGGCCGCACCAGCGTCGCGATCGCCCTGGCCGCCGAGCTCGCCGAGCGTGGGGTCTCGGTGGCGCTGGCCGACGCGGATACCCACGCGGCATCCATCGCCCCGGCTCTCGGTCTGCTCGACGAGGCGCCGGGGTTCGCCGCCGCCTGCCGGCTGGCCGGCACCGGCGGTCTCGACCGCGCGCAGTTCGAGCGCATCGGCCGGTCGCGACGCTCCGGCCACGCCGAGTTCTGGGTGCTGACCGGTCTCGGACGGGCGAGCCGCTGGCCCGAGCTGACCGCGGAGCGCATCGCGGGGGTGCTGAGCGCGGTGCGCGACTGGGTCGAGGTCACCGTGGTGGACGTGGCGGCGAGTTTCGAACGCGACGAGGAGCTCATGACCGATCTCGGCGCGCCCCGTCGCAATGCCGCGACGATCGAGGTGCTGCGATCGGCGGATCGGGTGGTGGCGGTCGGGTCCGCCGATCCGGTCGGCCTCTCGCGCTTTCTGCGCGCGCACGCCGACCTCGTCGAGCTGACCGCACCGGATCGCATCGCCACCGTGATCAACAAGGTGCGTTCCAGCGCGATCGGCCTCAATCCGGGAGCCCAGGTGCAGCAGACGCTCGCCCGCTTCGGCGGGATCGACGACCCCGTGCTCGTCCCGTGGGATCTCGCCGCCTTCGACGCCGCCCTGTTGAGCGGTCGCACGCTGGGCGACGTCGCCCCGCGCTCGGCGGCCCGGGTCGCGATCCGTGAGCTGGCGGCGCGCGTGTCTCCGCCCGCGGCCGCGACCACGGGTGCGCGCTCCTGGCCGCCCGCCTGGTTGAGTGGGGCACGCCGACGCGGTCGGCGCGGCGGCGCCGCGCATCCCCCGGACGCGGCCCGGGCCCCGTCGGCCCCGTACTCGGCTCCGGCGAAGCGGCTCCCCGGCACCGCGTAGCCTAGGAGCGTGTCGACGCTCTCCGACCTGATGGTGGCCCAGGGTCGCTCCACCGACGCCGACGTCGAATGGCTGCACCTGCTCGTCGCCGACAGCCAGCTGCTCGCCGACCTGGCGTTCGCCGACATCGTGCTGTGGGTCCCCACCCGCTCCGACAGCTTCATCGCGGTCGCGCATTCCCGGCCGTCGTCGGCCGCGACCCTGTTCTACCGCGACTTCGTGGGGCAGGAGATCAAGCCGGAGTGGCAGAACCAGGTGCGGCAGGCGTTCGAGACCGGCCAGATCGTCGACACCGCGGCGCCGGACTGGTACGAGGAGACCCCGACCCGGGTGCGCGCCGTGCCCGTGCTGCGCCGCCTCAGCCCGAGCGGCGCCGCGACCACCGAGCATCCGATCGCGGTGATCACCCGGCACAGCAACCTCAGTGAGGCGCGCACGCCGAGCCGTCAGGAGCTCACCTTCAACCAGTGCGCCAATGACCTCTTCGCCATGATCGCCTCGGGGGACTTCCCCGATCTCGCGGCCCCCTCCGGGCCGCGCCGCGGGGCGCCGCGCGCCTCGGACGGCCTGATTCGTCTGGATGTCGACGGCATCGTCACCTTCGCCAGCCCGAATGGTCTCTCAGCCTTCAACCGCATGGGGTTCGTGGGCGAGCTCGAGGGGGAGTCGCTCGCTGAGGTCACCACCCAACTGCTCAGCGGCAAGCTCATCGTCGACGAGTCCTTGCCGCTCGTCGTCACCGGTCGGGCGCCGTGGCGCACCGACATCGAGGCGCGCGGGGTGACCGTGTCGCTGCGCACCATCCCGATCCGTCATCGCGGCGAGCGGGTCGGGGCGATCGTGCTGGTGCGCGACGTGAGCGAGGTGCGTCATCAGGAGCAGGAGCTGCTGACCAAGGACGCGACGATCCGCGAGATCCATCATCGGGTCAAGAACAACCTGCAGACGGTGGCGTCGTTGCTGCGCATCCAGGGGCGCCGTACCCACAGCGACGTCGCGCGCGAGGCCCTCACCCAGGCGATGCGGCGGGTGACCGCGATCGCGGTGGTGCACGACACGCTCAGCGAGGGTCTCGATCAGAACGTCGACTTCGACGACGTGTTCGACCGGGTGCTCAAGCTCATCGCCGAGGTGGCATCCAGTCACAACACGACCGTGCGCCCGACCAAGACCGGTACCTTCGGCACCCTGCCCAGCGAATACGCGACGCCGCTCGCGCTCGCGCTCACCGAACTCGTGACGAATGCTGTCGAGCACGGCCTCGCGGGGCGCGACGGCGAGGTCGAGATCTCGGCGAAACGCAAAGACGGTCAGTTGCGCGTCAAGGTGCGCGACAACGGCGTCGGTCTCGCCGAGGGGAAGGTGGGGTCGGGGCTCGGAACCCAGATCGTGCGCACCCTGATCCAGGGCGAACTCGGCGGGACGATCGACTGGCACACCCTCGAGGGGGAGGGCACGGAGGTCACCATCGACGTTCCGCTGCGATGGGTGACGAAGGGGAAGTGAGTCGCGTCAGCTGCGCATGCGCAGGCTCAAGTGACCTGGCGGCGGGGGCGCGGCCCGCGAGGCGCGATGCGTCTCGCTTAGCTTGCGCGCCTCGCCCGCGCCGCACGACGCTTGAGCGCCCGGCGCTCGTCTTCGCTGAGGCCGCCCCAGACGCCGGAGTCCTGGTTGGTCTCGAGGGCGTACTGCAGGCACATCTCGGTCACGGAGCAGCGGGCGCAGACGGCTTTCGCCTTCTCGATCTGGTCGACGGCCGGCCCCGTGTTCCCCACCGGGAAGAACAATTCGGGGTCTGCGGTGAGACAGGCGGCTTTGTCACGCCAATCCATGGTGGTGCTCCTTCATCGTTGCTG
The DNA here is from genome assembly GCF_042655435.1 of Lysinimonas soli. Taxonomy (NCBI): domain Bacteria; kingdom Bacillati; phylum Actinomycetota; class Actinomycetes; order Micrococcales; family Microbacteriaceae; genus Lysinimonas; species Lysinimonas soli. The sequence continues at coordinate 152,334 of NZ_JBHSMG010000004.1, read as the reverse complement.
TTGACGCGGTCGCGAATCCGTAGAGTTTTCGGATCTGCGCGCGGTCGAAGAGTGACCGAAAAGGTGGGGGGTTAGAGATTTCGGGACTCACCTACGACCCTGTAGGCGTCACATCAACCGGTTCAAGAGTTTCATACTTGTTACGGCTAATCAATAGTTACGAATGGGATAACACTGTGAACTCAGCACGACGCCCCGGCCTGCTGTGGGTGTTGATCGCGCTGCTCACCCTGGAATTCCTTGCTCTGGCGGCCCTCGCGGTGACCTTGCTGGTCGAGGTGCTGGTGGCTCCGGCGACCTCGGTCGCCAGCGGGATCGCCCTCACGATCGTCGCGTTCATCGCCGCCGCCTGGCTCGGTGCGATCGTGGTGGGCACGTTGCGCGGTCAGGCGTGGATTCGTGCGGCGGCCATCGTCTGGCAGTTCCTGCAGGTGGCGGTGGGCGTCGGCGCCCTGCAGGGCACGGTCGCCCAGCCGGGCTGGGGCTGGCCCCTCATCGTCGTCGCGGCCGTCGTCTTCCTGCTGCTCTTCGCGAAGCCCGTCGTCGCCGTGACCTCGGCGCGACGGGACACCCCGTGAGCACGCCCGCGTCGCACGAGTTCGACGGCGCCGCGCTGCACCTGACCGGATTACGCAAGCGCTACGGGGCCACCGTCGCCGTCGACGGGGTCGACCTCAGGGTTCCCAGCGGCTCTTTCTACGGGGTGGTCGGCCCCAACGGAGCGGGCAAGACCACCACGCTCTCGATGGCCACGGGTCTGCTGCGGCCGGATTCCGGATCCGCGCTCGTGCACGGGATCGACGTCTGGCGGGAACCCCTGGCCGCCAAGCGGATGATCGGCAACCTCGCCGACGGGGTGGAGCTCTTCGACCGGTTGACCGGCGAGCAGCTGATCACCTACACGGGGATGCTGTTCTCGTTGCCCCGGGAGGTCATCGCCGAACGCACGCGCGACCTGCTTCAGCTGCTCGACCTCGAGGGCAGTGCGGGCATCCTCGTCGCGGATTACTCGGCCGGCATGACGAAGAAGATCGCCCTGGCCTGCGCGCTGATCCACTCGCCCCGGGTCGTCGTGCTCGACGAGCCGTTCGAGTCGGTCGACCCGGTGTCGGCGGCGAACATCCGCGACATCCTGGAGGGATTCGTGCGCTCCGGCGGCACGGTCGTCGTGTCGAGTCATTCGATGGACCTGGTGCAGCGCATGTGCGATCACGTCGCGATCCTGGCCCGCGGGCGGGTGCTCGTGGCCGGGACGATCGACGAGGTGCGCGGCGGAGCGAGCCTCGAGGACCGCTTTCTCGACCTGGTCGGCGGTCGCCGCCACAGCGAAGGGCCCGAGTGGTTGCGACGCTCCTGAGCCTGCGGTTCCGCGTGCTCGCCAACACGCTGCGCCGCAACACGATCCAGCTTCTCGCGGTCATCTTCGGGGCGCTTCAAGCTCTCGTCGTGCTCTCGCTGGTCATCGCAGGCCTCGCCGCGCTCGCGGACTACCCGCAGCCCGTGCAACAGGCGACCGTCGTGATCGGCGGCGTGGCCCTGACGCTCGGCTGGTTCCTCATCCCGTTGATCGCCACCGGCATCGAGCCGACCCTCGACCCGCTCAAGCTCTCGCCCTTCCCGATCCCGGTCGGTCGCCTCATGACGGCGATGACCCTGGTCGGCGCGACCTGGATCCCGGGGATCGTCACCCTGCTCGCCTCGGTCGGCACTGCGCTGGCCTGGCGGCAGACGCCCGGCGCGGCCTGGGCGGCGGTGGGATGCGGTGCGATCGCGACCTTGCTCTGCATCGTCGGGTCACGGATGACGGCCACCGTCACCGCGAACCTGGTCGCCGGTCGTCGTCCGCTCGTGCGGGTCGCGGTGCTCGCCGTCGCGGCCATCGTGCTGCTCGGCCCGGTGGCTCTTGCGCTCGTGGCCGGACTCGCGTCGGACGAGCCGTTCTCCGTGACGGCGCAGGTGCTGGGGGCGACGCCGTTCGGTGCGATCTGGAGCGTGCCCGGGCAGCTCGTGGCGGGGCATCCGGATCGAGCGGTGCTCGCCCTCGGTCTCTCGCTCATCACCCTCGCCCTCATGGTCGTCATCTGGCGGTCCGCCCTGCTCGCCACCTTCCGCTACCGGGGCGGGGGAGCGAGGGTGCGCGCGGTCGCCGGGGGGCGCCTCGGCGTCTTCGGGGTGGTTCCGGCCACCCCGGCGGGGGCGATCGCGGCCCGCTCGCTGATCTACTGGTTCCGCGACGCGCGATTCGCGCGGCAGCTCATCCTGGTGCCCTTGATGCCGGCCCTGCTCGTGCTGCTGGCGGCTCTGGTACAGGCCTCGGGTCTCGTCGACGTGGCAGCCCCGATCGTCGCCGGGCTGCTGCCGCTCACCCTGTTCGCGGTGATCTCGTACGACGGAACGGCGTTCGCCCTGCACCTGGCGAGCGGCGTGCGCGGTCGAGACGACCGCATCGGCCGCGCTCTCGCCCTCCTCGTGTTCGCGCTCCCCTCGGTGCTGGTCGTCGCGGTCGTGTCGCTCGCCGTCGCCGGGGCCGAACGCGACCTGCCGGCCGTCCTCGGCATCTCGCTCGGCGTGCTGCTGTCGGGCCTGGCCGTGATCAGCGTCTCGTCGGCGTCGATCGTCGTGCCCGTCGCGCGCGCCGGTGGCAACCCGTTCACGGCCGCGGCCGGGTCGGGGATGACCTCGATCGCGGGCTCGTACGCTGTCACCGGGGTCACGATCGCCCTGGCTCTGCCGGAACTCGGACTGGGCATCGCGAGCCTGGCGTCCGGCTCGAGGCCGCTCGGCTGGGCCGCGCTCGTGGTGGGCGTCGGCTGGGGCGCCGCCTCACACGTCATCGGCGTGCGCGTGGGCGGGCGCATCCTGGATCGCACCGGGCCGGCGCTGCTCGCCCGGATGCGACGCACGGGCGGCTGACGCCCGCGCCGACTCAGGCCGCGAGACCGAGCCTGCGGCGCAGCATCGCGACGTGGCCGGTGGCCTTGATGCCGTAGAGGGCCATCGTGATGACGCCGTGCTCGTCGAGCACGAAGGTCGAGCGGATGACCCCATGCACGACCCTGCCGTAGAGCTTCTTCTCGCCGTATGCCCCGTAGAGCTCGTGCACGGCTCGGCCGGGATCGCTCAGCAGGGGAAAGGTCAGCCCCTGCGCCGCGGCGAACTTCTCGATCGCGGGCAGTTGGTCGCGCGAGATGCCGAGGACGGCATATCCGGCCGATTCGAGCGTGCCGAGGCTCTCTTCGAAATCGCAGGCTTGGGCGGTGCACGCGGGCGTCGACGCCTCGCCGTAGAAGTACACGATCACCTTGCGACCGCGCAACGCCGAGAGCGTCACCTTGCGCCCGTTCTGATCGGTCAGGGTGAAATCGGGCGCGAGCTGGCCCGCCTCGAGGCGCACGGTGTCGGTCACGACCTCCACCCTAGGACGGCCGCCGGGGCCCGCGACGGATGCCACGGCCGACCGTTTGGCGCCGCTGGCACCCGGGGTGCTATCGTGGACCCTCGGTCCGGGATATCCGGATTGCGCACCTCTAGCTCAATTGGCAGAGCAACTGACTCTTAATCAGTGGGTTCCGGGTTCAAGTCCCGGGGGGTGTACGAAAAGCCCCGTCTCCTCTCGCCAGGTGCGGGGCTTTTTCTCTTCCCGGATGCCTGTGGTCGTGATTTGGTCATGACTGGTTGAGCCGATCCTTCAGCCACGACGAATGCTCTCGGCGTAGTCATCGAGGATCCCGAGGACTTCCTTCTGCTGCCATACGCGATTTCTCCGCAGTCCCGTTGACTCGCTCAGGACCCCCGCCTCGGTCAACTGTCCCAGCGCTCGGCCCGCGGACATCGCGTTCATCCCCAGCTCGTTCTGCAGATATGCAGTGTTGATCACGGGTTGGACGATGAGGTGCGGGAGCACCTTCCAAGCGCCGGCCTGAGCGCGAAGGTTCCCGAGCAGGGCGCGCGAGCGCTCCTGCTCATGGGCGAGGTCGTCGACCAGCTTCATACCCGAGACCGCTGCATAGCGAGCCGCGCTGCTGAATCGCTCGACGATCGCAGCTGCATCTCCAGAACGGAATCTCGTCAATGCGTCGAAGTAGGAGTCTGTATCTCTCAGAAGCCCGGCGGAGATCGGCGCGGTCGCATTCCGGATGAGTCCTTTGCCTCGAAGCATTGCTTGAACGAGAGCTCGACCTGTGCGCCCATTCCCATCAGCGAACGGGTGGATCGTCTCGAACTGAGCGTGTGCGATCGCCGCCTGCGCGAGCACCGGCAGATCGTCTCGCTGAATGAACTCGAGCAGGTCGGCTATCGCGCCCGGTACGAGGTCGGCCTGTGGCCCGATGTGGTTCGCGCGGCGGGGTGACCCTCGATCACCACCTACCCAGACGAGTTCGTCCCGGTACACGCCCGCGTACGACTCCCAACCGGGTTGCCGTGCGAGGAGTTCACCGTGCATGGTCAGAATGCTCTGTTCATCCAGCTGGTCAGCGAGTGCAAGCGCCGCTTCCATTGCGCGCACGTTCGCAACGATGATCCTCGCGTTCTGGCTCTGAGATTCATCGAGCTCCGCCAGCGCCAGCTGACGCGCGCCCGCTGTCAGGTTTTCGATCTGCGATGACGTTGCCGACTCGGTTCTCAAGAGGATTGCGCTCATTGGTCCGAGCGCCGCGTTCCCCGCCCCCAGGGTCATCGCCGCGTGAGCGTCAAAGTCGACCAATGCCTTTGTCGCGTCTTCGAGGTCGGCAGCGATCGGGGTGGGGATGCGCGGCGAGTAGTGGGCGATGCGCGCGGGAATCGTCGACTGGTACGGCCCGGATCCTCTTTGCCGTTCGGCCCGGCTGAACTCGCCTTCGGGGTCCATCTCCCAGACGTGATCTTCGTGCCTGAGGGCAGGCACCGGCAGGGAGATCTCATCGAGAGAGCTTCCCTGTTCGCTTGCCTTCGGAGAGCTCGGATCCGTTACCACGAGGCCAGCTTAGTAACACTTTCGCTAAAACTGTTACTAATGAGCGCCTCTGCTAACAGTATTGGCCTTGACCGGTAGGAATGGGCGAATCGCTAAGGTCCGCTCGCCGGTGATCGTAGCCAAGACTTCACCTCCTAGGATCGACGATATGTCGGATTCGTCCTCGGGCGTTCGGTCGCCACTCAGGCTGAACATGCCCCGGAGACGAGCGGTTCGGCTTCTGGTTCTGGTCGGTGCCTTCGTCGCTGTCGGAATCGTCATTGTTCCCCAGAGCCCATGGGTCGGTTGGAGCGCGATTGCATTCTTCGGGCTCGGAGTCGTCCTATTCGCGGTTCAACTCGCGCGCCCGACGTATCTGGTCTTGGACGAAAGTGGATTTCAACTGCAGGCGCCATTCCAGCGAAGCGCGATGCAAAGGGCCTGGGAGGAATGCAGTAGGTTCACCGCCCAGCACATTGGGGGGACGATAATGGTCATCTATAGCTCGGCCAGGGACGATCATGTCCCGGTTCGCAAAGCGACTCAGGTGATCGCCGGTGGCTACGAGGGCGTCCAAGCAGGCTTCGGCGGCCTCAGCGCAGATCAGCTCGCCGAGCTCATGAACCGGTACCGAGACGCCAAGCTGGCATCGACAGCCCCAGAGTCTTGACCGTTCCGGCCGCCTATTGACGCCGCCTCAGGTGGATACAGCTAAGCCGGATGCAGGTGGCTGGAGTTCTTCTGCGATGCTATCCGCATGTCCACCGGTCGGCACATTGGCGATGGCCCTCACGCGCGTGAGCCGCGCGCGAAGCGACTTCCGCGCATGGACCCGGGGATCGCCGAAATCGTGCGTGCGGCGGGCGAGGGTGTCAACCCGCTCGGTTTCAAGAACTTGCCAGCGCCTAGTGCCCCATACAGCCCGTACCTTTGGTTCCTCATCGCCAGCGTCGTCGCCGTCCTTGGCGGGTTCGTCGGGTGGCAACTTCGGTCCGTTTGTGGCTCGCAGTTCTCGTCGGGGCGGTGTTTCTCGCCCTGAGCGGTTGGATGATCGCCTTCACGGCACGAAGGACGCCCGCCTGGCATCGTGCACGAAAAGCCGTCGGCGCTCACGTCAAGCAAACGGGCGGGAAGTTCCCACCGGATCTACGCTGGTTCGCGTAGCGAACGACTGACTGCGGCGGCGCGAAAGCGTCAGGCTCGGAGGGCGCGGATCTTGGCCGTGACGTCGACAGCCTGCTCGCGACTAGGTATCGCGAGCAACCCCGTGCCGACTAGGTGGACCTGCACCTTGCCTTCGTTGCCGATCAGCTGGATCGAAAGACCTGCAAAGCGACTTCTGGCACTCTCCATCTCGAAGGGCACCACCGTCGCGATATCGGACCAAGGGATGGTGGCGAGCCTGCGTGCTGGGCGGCCCCACAGCTTTAGGCCGGTGCGACTCGCAGCAATCATGGCGCGGGTAGGCAGTCGCTCCGAACTTGCACCTGGCAACGCTGAATGGATCTGGTGCCGGGTGAGCGGGTGGACGTAGACGGGGATCACCAGGTCAGCATCAAGCGAGGCAGCGAATCGCAATTCCGATCGCCGACGGATGGTCTGGAGGAGCACCATCGCGGCGAACGCGAGGAAGAACAGCGAAATGAGTGCGAGGAGGATTTTGATGTTCCAGGCGCGGAGACCGGTCGAGGGATTGCCGGGTGGAGTGACGATCGACACAACGATGAACAGCGCCGCGCCGATGAGAAGCCCCGCGATCACGAGAGTTCTGACGGTCCAGCTCGGCGTCCTCACCGGCCGAACGTAGCGCAGTTCTGCTGCGCGGCGCGGCTCAGATCGCCATGGACCGCAGCGCGGCTTCGCGCCGGCGCGAAACCGCCTCGACGACTTCATCCAGACGATCCGGCCACAGGAAGCCTTGAACATGCGATCAGCCGACTCTCTAGCCTCCAGTGGGCAGGCCTTCCGCGCCTCAGTCACAATCAGTTCTTGGTTCGGTCGGCGGCGTTTAACGATGCAAATGAGGTCCTCCGTTTCGATCGCGACTACAGCAGTGATTTCTCTGAAATGTGGGCCACCTATCCACGCCCTCGTCGCGCTGTTGGGCGAATGGCCGAAAGCTCGTCGTCCGGAACGTCGCTCACCTAACAGCAGACAAGTTCGGCGCTTCTGACTTCTAGCAGGACATGCGCATCTTTTCGTAATACGATTTTGCCGTGGCTGAGGAACGAATCGATGGCATCGAGGTAACGGACCAACGGATTCAGGAGTGGTCGAAAGAGGCTGAGGCCGGCTACCCAGTCGAACAACTCCGCAAGCGCGGTCGCAAGCCCCTGGGCGACGGCGCCAGCGAGGTCGTGCCGGTCCGTATGGACCAGACCCTCCTCGAGGCTCTCGCCGCCCGAGCCGAGCGCGAGCACGTGAGCCGCTCCGAGGCGATCCGAGCCGCGGTTCGAGACTGGGTCAACGTCGCGTAGTGCATGTCCACGCCGCGGCTCTGAAGCACGGAGTCAGCGCCGACGACGGGATCCAGGCGGCGCAGCATCCGGTCTTCATTTCGTATCTGGATGACGACAGCCCAGCCCGCCAGCTGCGCCTGGGATTCGACTCATCCGGCCGGCTGCTCGAGACGGTGGTGCTCGTCTTCGACAGCGGAAACGAGTTGCTCATCCACGCGATGAAGGCTCGCACCGAGTACTTCGACCTGCTGCAGTAGGGCTGCGACAGTCAGCGGCGGCGCTCGAGGGATTTCGCGGCGATCAGCAGCCCGACGCCAGCGCCCGCGAAGATCACCGCCAGCAGGACCAGTACCCAACTGAACGTGTCGGCAACGATGAGATCCCAAATCCCGAAGCCCGACTCGAACACAGCGATCAGGAAGAGACCCGGCGCGAGCAGCCGCATCTTCCTCGGATCGAGCTTCATCGGACAAGTATGCCCGTGGTCATGATTTGGTCATGATGCCCAGTGATTGAATCCGTGTCGAGGTGATTCAATCGGTGCTCATGTCAACGAAGATCCCAGCAATCACGGTGACATAGGCACGTTTTGAATCACTACGACCCCTTTGGAATCACCCTCGACCAATCAGTGGGTTCCGGGTTCAAGTCCCGGGGGGTGTACGAAAAGCCCCGTCACCTCTCGCCAGGTGCGGGGCTTTTTCTCTGTTCTTCGCCGAACATTCCCGAGCGCCGCTCTTTCTCGCCGGCGCGGATTTCCGTGGCGCGGCGCCAGCGAGAAAGGGCGGCGCTCGACCGATCGCACGCGGCCCCCGCGCGCGCCGGCCGGATCGGGCCCGCGGCACTCGGCTACAAACGCGCGGCTGCAGTCCGGCCCGACGCGCGTCGGCTGGCCGCCATGATCTCCTCCTGATAGGGCGCGATGACCGACGGCGAGATGCGGCAGTCGACGATCATGACGCCCGGCGCGCCGCCATCGATCCACTCCGCGACCGGCGCGAGTTCGTCGAGCCCCTGCACGACGACCGAGCGCGCGCCGAGGGCGGCGCCGACCGCCGCGAAGTCCACTTCGGGAATGAGCATCGGCCCGACGTCGAGGCCACGGGCACCGTACATCGACACCTCCGCGGTGTAGGCGGCGTCGTTCCACACGACGATCAGGCCGTGACGCACCGTCGCGATCACGCTGGGCAGATCGGCCAACCCCATCAGGGCGCCGCCGTCGCCGGTCGTGAGCACGATGAGCGAGTCGGGGTGAGCGACTCCGGCCCCGACGGCGCTGGGCAGGCCCAACCCGATGGTCTGGAACGCGGTGCCCACCATCTGCAGGCGATGCGGCTCGCGCACCGCCCAGTAGCTGTTGGCCCACCCGATGAAGTGGCCGCCGTCGCTGACGATCACGCGGTCGGCCGGCATGATCTCGTCGAGGCGGATGGCGACCGCGCGCGGGTCGAGCCTTCCGTCGGGCGCGAACTCATCCGCGAACGGTCGGCGGCGCAGGGCCCCGTCGGCCAGAGCGTCCACCCGGGTCGACCAGCGCGACGCCGGTGCCGTACCGGCCGCGAGCTCGGCCAGCAGCGCCTGGATGGCGAGCCGGGCATCCGCGTGAAGGTATTCGTCGGCGCGAGGGTGGGCGACGTCGGCGATGTCGACCTGGATGACCACCGTGTCGGGAGCGAACAGCTCGCCGAAGCGGTTCGTGAACTGGTTCAGCGATGCCCCGGCCACGAGGGCCACGTCGGCCTCCCGGATCAGCTCCATCGCCCGCTGCTGACCGAACCCCCCGACGACCCCGAGGTCGGCGGGGGAGTCGCCGAAGATGCCGCGCGCGATCGCGGTGGTGCCGGTCACTGCGGCGAGCTTGTCGGCGAGGGCACCGAGCTCGGATGCCGCGCCGGCCCAGCGCGCGCCGGCTCCGGCCAGGACGAACGGCCGTTTCGCCGTGCGAAGCCGATCGGCGACGCGGCGCACGATCGCCGGCTCGGGAAGCACGGGTGCGGGCAGACGCAGAGCGCGGGGAGCGGGCGCGGGGCCGAAGGCCTCGGCGGACCCGAGGTCGTAGGGGATCGCCAGCACGACCGGCGTGCGCCGCCCGAGCGCGTGCTCGAGGGCGGCGATCGCCGTCTCGGCGGGCTCCTCGGCTGTGATGACGAAAGTCTTGACGCCGATCGCGGCCGCGACGCCGGACTGGTCGATGTCCCACGGTCGCGGTCCGGTGGTCGGAGCGTCACCGACCACGAAGATCGACGGGACGCGCGCCTGGGCGCTTTCGGCCAGCGGGGTGATCGCGTTCGTGAACCCGGGCCCGTAGGTCGCCGTCGCGATCGCGACCCGACCCGAGGTGCGGTAATAGGCGTCGGCCGCCGCCACGCCGCCGGCCTCATGGCGAACCGCCGTGTAGCGCAGCCCGGCCCGGAGGGCCGCGTCGATGAAGTACGCGTTGCCGTTGCCCATCAGCCCGAACAGCTCGGTGATGTGGGGGTGCAGGGCCGCGGCGATGCGGTCCGAGATCGTGCTCATGAGAGGTACTCCTCTTGCTGCCGATCAACAGTGTCGCACGCACCCTCAGCGCGGCAGCCATCCGAGCCGGCCGGAAACGCGTCCCGCAGCGCTCAGATCCGTTTGCCCAACACGTAGCGCTGGATCGCGATCACCGCCGCTCCCCGACACCACTCGGTGTTGTCGCCGGACGTCGTGACCAGATCGAGCCGACGGGTCCGTGGATCCCGGTCGTTGCGGATGCCCTCGTCGATCGCCGAGCGGGCGACGTCGACGAGCCGCACGCCTTCACCACCCAGAATGATGCGCTCGGGGGCGGTGAGGTTGGCGATCGCTGCGAGCAGGCGTCCCAGTCCGCGGCCCGCATCATCGACGACCCGACGTGCTGCCGGCTCACCGGATGTCGCGAGGTCGAGCGCCTCGGCGTAGTCGACATTCCTGCCCAGGGCGAGCGAGAGCTCGCCGCAGATGGCGGACTGCGTGAGAACGCTGCGAGCACACCCTCGGTGACCGGCGGGACACATGGGGCCGAAAGGGTCGAGCGGCCAATGGCCGACGAGGCCGATGCCCGAATCGTCGTCCACCACGATGTCATCGTGGATGACGAGCCCGTACCCGACTCCCGCCCCGAGCGTCAGCACGGCGAAGCGGTCGAGGCCGCGCCCCGCGCCGAACCAGTGCTCCGACTCGGTGAAGGCGACGACGTCGTTCTCGAGGACGGTGGGGATGCCGGTCGCGGCCTCCAGCATCGCCCCGAGGTGGACCTCGGTCCACTCCAGGAACGGAGCCGCCCTGACCACGGAATGGTCGGTGACCAGGGCGCCGATCCCGATCCCGAGGGCTGTGACCGACGGGACTCCCGCGGCCAATCTCGCCGCCAGATCGGCGATGACGCGGACGACGGCCTCCGGGTCGCGGCTGCTCAGGCGCGCCGATGCCGAGTCGACCACGTTGGCGCGCAGGTCGGTCGTGACGCCCAGCACCTCATCGGCAGTCAGCTTCATCCCGATGAAGTGCTGGGAGGAGGGAACGATGTCGAGCGGCCGCGAGGGCCGTCCAGCTCGCCCGTCGGCACGTTCCTCGACCTCGACGAGCAGGCCGCTTTCGAGCATGGGGGTGCTGAGCCGGGTCAGGGAACCCGCAGAGAGGTCGAGCTTGCGGGCGATGTCGCTGCGCGAGATCGGCCCATTGAGCAGGACCTCGAGCGCGACCGAGCGCGAGGCGCCGGTGTCTGGCGTCCACGGCGGTGTGGCGATCCGCATCGAAGCCCTTCGTGCTCGGGGTTCCAGCCTGGCAAAGGCCAGATACTTCTGTCAATGAAGATACTGTGCCACATCTTGCCCAGAGAATTGCCGACTTGACACCGGATTACTTCTGCAATAGAACTAACCCAGTCACGCGAGATCGCGCGGCATCGCACCAAGTGTCCCGATTCACGAACAGAAACAACAGGAGAATCGCAATGAAGCGTTCAACCAGGGCGGGTCTGGCGGTGGTCGCCGCGGCTGCGCTCGCGTTCGCCACGGCGGGCTGCGCCCAGACCTCCGGCTCGACCGACGGTACGGCCGCCCATCCCATCACCCTCACGTTCTGGGGCTCCTACGGCAACGGCGGCAACTCGACACAACAGGATGCCCTCAACAAGACCCTGATCCCGGCCTTCGAGAAGGCCAACCCCGGCATCAAGGTCAGCTACGTCGACATCGCCTACGACTCCCTGCTGCAGAAGCTCACGACGAGTGCCGCCGGTGGCCAACTGCCCGACCTGGTACGAGCCGACTTGGGCTGGGTGCCGCAGTTCGCCAAGCTCGGCGTGCTCGCGCCCCTGTCGGACGTGATGAGCGACTTCGGCCCGCTATCGAAGAAGGTCTACCCGGGCAGCCTGGCGACCAACCTCTACAAGGGCAAGTACTACGGCCTCCCGCTCGACACCAACACGCGCGTGCTCATCACGAGCAAGGCAGCACTCGACAAGGCCGGCCTCTCCGCTGCGCCGGCGACCTTCGACGAGCTGAAGGCCGAGGCCGCCAAGCTCAAGGGCACGGGGGTCTCGATCTTCGCCGACAGCGGCCTCGGCGCGTGGAACATCTCGCCGTGGATCTGGTCGGGCGGCGGCGAGGTCACGAACGCCAAGCAGACCAAGGCGAGCGGGTACCTGAACAGCGCGACGAACGTCGAAACCATCCAGATGCTGGTGGATTTCTACAAGGAGGGGCTCATCCCCAACCTCTTGACGGGAAACACCGGGGCGACGGGCACCTCCGACGGGCTGCCGAAGACTCAATACGCCAACATCTTCGACGGTCCGTGGATGCAGGGGATCTGGTCGGGTCAGTATCCGAGCTTCACCCCGATCTACGCTCCCATCCCCGCGGGAGCGGGCGGATCGATCAGCGTCGTCGGTGGTGAGGACATCGTGATGACCGCATCCTCGAAGCATCAGGATGCCGCCGAGAAATTCATCCGCTTCACGCAGGGCTCCCAGTTCCAGCTCGCGATGGTCAAGACTGGCCAGATGACGGTCGAACCGGGCCTGGCGAGCCAGGAGGTGTCGACGGCGAGCTACTACCAGACCTTCGCCGACCAGCTGAAGACGGCGAAGTCGCGCGTCGCCAACCCGAACGCGAGCAAGATCGACACGGCGCTGAACACCGCGTTGACGCCTGCATTCCTGGGGACGACGACCGTGAAGGCTGCCCTCGACAGTGCTGCCACGCAGATCGACGCCCTGCTCGCCGGGGGGAACTGACCCTCGTGACCTCCATCACCACGGATGCGTCCCTGGTGGGTCGCGCGGCGGAGTCCGACTCCGCCGCGCGATCGCGGTCCGCTTCACCGAAGCCTCCCGCGAAGCCTCGGCGCCCACTGACCGGCGCGCGTCTTCGCACCCTGTCCGTTCCCTACCTCTTTCTGCTGCCCGGCATGGCGGTCTTCCTCGCGGTGATCATCTATCCCGCGTTGCAGGCACTCCAGATGAGCTTCTTCGACTGGAAGATCGTCGCGGGCGCGGTCAGCCGCTTCGTCGGGTTCGACAACTACGCCCGAGCCTTCGCCGACCCGCATTTCTGGCTCAGCCTGCAGAACAGCGGCATCTACATGCTCGCCACGGTGCCGCCGCAGATCATCCTCGGGCTGTTCATCGCCACCTTGTTGAAGCGCAAGAGCCCGAGCCAGCCGATCTTCCGTGTGTTGTTCTATCTCCCGGTCGTGACGAGCTGGGTGGTCGTCTCCCTGCTGTTCAAGTACCTCTTCGCCGACAGCGGTCTGGTCAACTTCACGCTGCACGACTTCCTGCACCTCATGAGCAGCGACGTGTCCTGGCTGTCCACTCGCGGCACGGCTCTTGTCGCGATCTGCGCCCTCGGCGTCTGGAAGGGCATCGGCTGGTCGATGATGATCTTCCTCGCTGCGCTGCAGGGCGTACCGGAGTCGCTCGAGGAGGCCGCGACGATGGATGGCGCCAACCGCTGGCAGCGATTCCGGGCGGTCACCCTGCCCGCCGTCTCGCCGGCGACCGTCTTCGTGACGGTCATGCTCGTGATCGGCGGGCTCAACGTCTTCACCTCGGTACTGCTGGTGACGGGCGGCGGTCCGGTGGGACAGACGGACGTGGTGCTCAGCTACATGTACACCCAGGCGTTCACCTACCTCGACTTCGGTTATGGGTCTGCGCTCGCCGTGATCCTCGCCGTGCTCGTGTTCGTTCTGGCCATCGCCCAGTTGCGGCTGTTCCGCGATCGCAGCGGGGAGGAGCTCGCGTGAGCGCCGCCTCCATCCCGACGGCGCCGCAACAGCAGGCGCGGCGTCGCCCGGCGCACCGCGAGGGCTCGCCTGCCGCCACGGCCTTCCGTTATGTCGCCCTCATCGTCGGGGTCGTCATCATGGTGACGCCCTTCGTCTACATGGTGTCGACGAGCTTCCAGGCCCAGGCCTACGTGCTCACCCTTCCGCCGCAGTTCATCCCCAATCCGGCGACGACCGCCAACTACCTGCAGGCGATCACCTCGCAGAACTTCCTGCTGTACTTCGGCAACTCCCTCATCGTCGCGGTCGCCGCGACGGCGATCTCGGTGCTGGTCAGCTCGATGATGGCCTTCGCCTTCGCCCGATTCTCGTTCCGCGGCAAAGAGCTGCTGTTTCGAATCCTGATCGCAGGGCTCACCATCCCCGCGGTCATGCTGCTGATCCCGCAGTTCGTGCTCGCCAAGAACTGGGGCCTGCTCGACTCGCTTCCCGGCCTCATCGTCTTCTACGTTGCGGGTTCCCTCGCGCTCAACACCTTCCTGTTGCGCGGCTTCCTCGCGTCGGTGCCGGGCGAACTGGACCAGGCGATGCAGGTGGACGGGGCCGGAGCCTGGACGCGGTACTGGCGTCTTTCGCTGCCGCTGGCGCGCCCGGCGCTCGCGACGGCCACGATCTTCACCTTCCTCAGCTGCTGGGACGAGTTTCCCCTCGCTCTCACCATGATCAGCACCCCCGAGCGGCGCACCCTGCCGCTTGCGATCGCGGCGTTCCAGGGCGCGAACGCGACCCAGTGGGGTCTCGTGTTCGCCGCATCCCTCATCGCCGTCGTCCCGGTGATCATCGTGTTCCTGGTGTTCCAGCGGTACTTCGTGCAGGGCCTGACGGCAGGAGCGGTCAAGGGATGAGCGGTTTCGAGATCCTGCCGTCGCGGGCGCGGTACTCGCCCGGCGAGGCGATCGAGTTCGAGGTGCGATCCGCGCCGGGCCCGGGGACGCTCACAGTCTGGTCGCTCGGCGAGGAGGTGGCGCGCATCGAGTACCGAGGCGGAGAGACGGTCGCGCTCGCCGCATTGCCCGCGGGCGGCTACGGGATCGAACTTGCTGTAAGCGAGCACACGGTTCGGACTGCCATCGACGTCTCGGCATCCGCCCTGAGCCGCCTGCGCTACGGGTTCACCGTCGACTATTCGCCGGGTCGCGATGCCGCCGGCCTGACCGACACGGTGCGTCGTCTTCACCTCACGGGCGTGCAGTTCTACGACTGGGCCTATCGGCACGCCGAACTGCTCGGCGGCGGAGAGGAGTACCGGGACGCGCTGGACCAGCCCGTCTCGCTCGACACGGTGCGTCGCCTGGCAGCAGCCGTGCGCGCGGCCGGGGCCGTTGCGCTGGGCTACGCGGCGGTGTATGCGGTGGGGCCGGAGGAGTGGGCCTCCTGGAAGCACCGCGCCCTGCTGACCCCGAGCGGCGTGCCCTACGGGCTCGGGGACTTCCTCTTTCTCGTCGACCCCGCCGCTGACGACTGGATCGCGAGCTTCACGGCGCAGCTCGCGCGGGCTCGCTCCGAGGTCGGCTTCGACGGATTCCATCTGGATCAGTACGGCTATCCCAAGCGGGCGGAGCGACCGGACGGTCGCGCGGTCGATGTCGCCGAGTCCTTCCGCACGATCATCGAGGCCGCCCGCCGCTCGAACCCCGACTCGGTGCTCGTCTTCAACAACGTCAACGACTTCCCGACCTGGGTGACCGCATCCACCCGGCAGGATGCGGTCTACATCGAGGTCTGGGAACCGCATCTGACCCTGGGCTCGCTCGGCCAGGTCGTGGCCCGAGCCCGATCGCTCGCGCAGGGCAAACCCGTCGTGATCGCGGCGTATCAGCATGTCTACGACACGGCACCGGCGCTGGCCGCCGATCACGCAACCGCGCTGACGATGGCGACCCTGTACTCGCACGGGGCGACCCAGCTGCTGGCGGGGGAGGCCGACCGCATCCTGGTCGATCCGTACTACGTGCGCAATCACACCGTCGAGGACTCCACAGCCGAGCTCCTGAAGCGCTGGTACGACTTCCTCGTCGAGCATGATGCGCTGCTGATGGATCCGGAGATCGTCGACGTGACCGGGTCGTACGCCGGGGTCTACAACGACGACTGCGAGGTGCGGTTCGATTCGGCCGAGGTGTCGATGTCGGCAGACGCCGGCACGGTTTGGCGACGGGTCACCGAGGTCGGCGACGCGCTCGTCGTGCACCTGATCAATCTGTGCGGTCAGAGCGACACCCTGTGGGACGCGCCCCGCGCGCTCGCGACGAATCCCGGGCACGGGGTGCTCCGATTCCGTCGCGCGGGCGCCGGCCTCCCCCGGGTGCGGATCGCCGACCCCGACCGCTCTCCACGCTTGATCGACGTCGAGGTGTCGGCAGAGGGCGACTGGGCTGTCGCGACGCTGCCCGAGTTCGCCATCTGGCAGCTCGTCGTGATCGACCGACCGCATGCCGACCCGAAACGATGAGGACCACTGTGCCGACCGCTGTGCCGACCACCGAGATCACCGGCGCCGGGAAGCTGGACACCACATGGTGGAAGCGCGCCGTCATCTATCAGGTCTATCCGCGCAGTTTCGCGGACTCGAACGGGGACGGCATCGGCGACCTGCCCGGGATCATCGACCGACTCGACTACCTGCACACGCTCGGGGTCGACGCGATCTGGCTCTCGCCGTTCTTCACATCGCCACAGGCCGACAACGGCTACGACATCAGCGACTACCGGGATGTCGACCCCGCCTTCGGCACCTTGGCGGATCTGGATCGACTCATCGAGGGCGTGCACGCCCGTGGGATGAGACTCGTCATGGATCTGGTGGTCAACCACAGCTCCGACGAACACCCGTGGTTCGTCGAGTCGGCGTCGAGCCCCGACAACCCGAAGCGCGACTGGTACTGGTGGCGGCCGCCGCGCGAGGGATTCGTGGGCGGCACTCCGGGAGCCGAACCGACCGACTGGGAGTCGTTCTTCTCCGGCCCGGCCTGGACCTGGCACGAGCCGACGGGGGAGTACTACCTGCACCTGTTCTCGACGAAGCAGCCCGACCTCAACTGGGAGAACGAGGCCGTGCGCCGAGCCGTCTACGAAATGATGAATTGGTGGCTCGACCGCGGCGTCGACGGCTTCCGGATGGATGTCATCAACATGATCTCCAAGGAGCTGCCGCTGCGTGATACCGCCGGGGCGGCAGCCGACGCGCCCTCGCCCTTCATCTGCGGTCCGCGCATCCACGAGTTCCTTCAAGAGATGAACGCCGCCGTCTTCGGCGGCCGCACCGGGCAGTTCGTCACGGTCGGCGAGATGCCCGGCGTCACGGTCGAGCAGGCGGAGCTGTTCACCGATCCCTCGCGGCACGAGCTCGACATGGTCTTCCAGTTCGAGCACGTCGGCCTCGATCACGGGCCGGGAGGCAAGTGGGACCCGAAGCCGCTCGAGCTGCGGGAGCTGAAGGCGTCGCTGGCCCGGTGGCAGAAGGGCTTGGCCCGCACCGGGTGGAACAGCCTGTACTGGAACAACCACGACCAGCCGCGGGCGGTCAGCCGATTCGGCAACGACGACGAGCACTGGGAGAAGTCGGCACAGGCGCTCGGAGCCGTGCTGCATCTGCAGCGCGGCACGCCCTACGTGTATCAAGGCGAAGAGCTCGGCATGACCAACGCGCCGCTGCGGGATGCCGCGGAGTTCCGCGATATCGAATCGATCAACTACTACGCGCACGCGGTGACGGACCTCGGCGACGACGGCGCGGCGGTGCTCGACCGGATGCGGCACAGCGCCCGCGACAACGCTCGCACCCCGATGCAATGGAGGGCCGAACCGCAGGGCGGTTTCACCACCGGCACCCCGTGGATCGACCCGAACCCCAACCACGCGACCATCAACGCCGCGACGCAGCTCGGGGTGCCAGGGTCGGTCTTCGAGTTCTACCGCGCGCTCATCGCCCTGCGGCACAGCGAGCCGGTCGTGGTGAACGGCGACTTCACGATGCTCGCACCCGAGCATCCCGCCCTCTTCGCCTACGACCGGAAACTCGACGGAGTGACGGTCCGGGTGCTCGCGAACCTCTCCGATGATGCTCTGGATGTCGCGACGATCGAGGGGCTCGAGCTCGCGGGGTGGGCCGGCGCGGGACGTCTTCTGGGCAACTACTCCGATCGCGGCGGCGAGGCCGGATGGGAGCTGCGGCCCTGGGAGGTGCGGGTGCTGCGGCGGGGTTGAGCGCCTCAAATCTGGCGCAGCGTTCCATGGCCAGGTCGGATCATTCGGCGCCGCCCGCTAGCGTTCCGTCATGACCCCCGCGCTCGATCCCGATCCCGTGCTCTCGGTGCGCCACAAGTCGGTGCCGCCCGCGTTCTGGGGCAGGAGGGCATCGGAAGCGGCGGGGGAGCGGCATCCACTCGGCGCGTTCTCGACACCGCTGCTGACGCTGGACCGGGCGGCCTCCGATCACAACACCGTGACCCTGATGGCCTGGGCGCGCGAACGCGGCCTCGAGATCGCGCCGCACGGCAAGACGACGATGGCGCCCGTGCTGTGGCGGCGGCTGCTCGATGCCGGAGCGTGGGGACTCACGGTCGCCACGCCCTGGCAGGCGCAGGTGGCGCGCGCGGCCGGAGTTCACCGCATCCTCATCGCCAACGAGGTGGTCGACCCGGTGGGTGTGGCCTGGTTGGCGGCAGAGAACGACGCGGATGCCGCCCCCGAGATCGCCTGCTGGGTCGACTCGGTCGAGTCGGCGCGCATCCTCGCGGAGTCCGCCGGCACCCGCCCGTTGGACGTGCTGATCGAGCTCGGCGCTCCCGGCGGTCGCACGGGGGCGCGCGGCACGGAGGCCGCGCTCGCGGTCGCGCGTGCCGTGCTGGCCGCGCCGCGCCTGCGCTTGCGCGGCGTGGCCGGCTACGAGGGCTCGTACGGCGCCGACCGGAGCGCGGCGACGGTCTCGCGGGTGCGGGCGTACCTGGTCGAGCTGCGGGAGCTCGCCGAGACGCTGCTCGGCTGGGACGCGCTCGTGGATCCGATCGTGACCGCGGGCGGGAGCGCCTGGTTCGACCTCGTGGCGGACGAGTTGGGCCCCTTGGCCGAGTCGGTCGGGCGGCGGGTGTCGGTCGTGCTGAGGTCGGGAGCCTTTCAGGCCCACGATGAGGTGTACTACGACGGGATCTCGCCGTTCGCCGACTCCGGTCTCGAGTTCCGCGCGGCACTGGCGCTCTGGGCGCGAGTGGTCTCGCGACCCGAGCCGACGCTCGCGATCCTCGACGCGGGCAAGCGCGACGCTCCGCTCGACCTCGGGCTGCCGGTCGTGCACGGAGTCCCCGGCGCTGTGGTCACCGCCCTCAACGATCAGCACGCGTACCTCCGCGTTCCGGCGGAGTCGACTCTCGAGGTCGGCGACGTGGTGCGGCTCGGCATCTCACATCCGTGCACGGCGTTCGACAAGTGGCGGTTGATCCCCGAGGTCGACGACGCCGACGGTGACACCCCGCGAGTGATCGGGTTCATCGAGACGTATTTCTGATGGTCGCCTGAGAGCGATTGAGATACCCCCTAGGGTATCTTATACTCGAACAATGAACACACAGCGCATCATCATCGTCGGCGGGGTCGCGGGCGGCATGTCCGCGGCGACTCGCCTCCGTCGCCTGATCGAAGACGCCGAGATCGTCGTGCTGGAACGCGGCGGGCATGTGTCGTTCGCCAACTGCGGTCTGCCTTATTACCTCGGCGGTGTGATCGAGAAGCGGGACAGCCTGCTGCTGCAGACTCCCGCTTCGCTCGGCTCACGCTTCGGTCTCGACGTTCGGGTCAATCACGAGGTGACCGCGATCGACCGTTCCGCGAAGACGGTCCGCGTGCGTGACCTCGTCACTGGCGAACAGACCGTCGAGCGCTACGACGCGCTCGTCCTGTCACCGGGAGCAGCCCCCGTGCGTCCCCCCATTCCCGGCGGCGAGCGCATGTTGACCCTGCGCGACATCGAGGACGTCGACGTCGCCATGAGCGCTCTCTCGGCCGCACCGCGCACCGCCCTGGTGATCGGCGCCGGGTTCATCGGCCTCGAGATGGTCGAGAACCTCGTGCACCGCGGCCTCGAGGTGACGGTCGTCGAACTCGGCGACCAGGTGCTGCCGCCCCTCGACCCCGAAATGGCCGGCCCGGTTGCCCAGCGTCTTCGTGACGAAGGCGTCGATGTGAGATTGGGAACGCAGGTCACCGAGCTCGGACCAGATACCGCAACGCTCAGCGATGGCACGGTGGTGTCGGCCGAGTTCGTGCTCGCCTCGATCGGCGTGCGCCCCGAGACCTCTTTGGCGGTGGCTGCCGGGATCGAGCTCGGATCACGCGGAGGCATTCGTGTCGACGACCAGCTCCGCACCAGCGATCCCTCCATCTATGCGATCGGTGACGCCGTCGAGAAGACCGATGCGGTCTCGGGGGAGCAGCGTCTCGTCGCCCTTGCCGGGCTCGCGAACCGACACGGTCGGCTGGTCGCGGATGTCATCTCCGGTAAGACGATCCGCGTGCGTGACGCGTTCGGCACCGCGGTCGTCGGCGTGATGGGTCTCACCATCGTCGCGACCGGCTGGAACGAGAAGCTGTTGCGCGCGAAAGGGCGCGACATCCGCGTCATCCACACCCACCCTGCCTCCCACACCGGCTACTACCCGGGCGCCGAGTCGATGTCACTCAAGCTGATCGTCGATGCGACGACCGACGAGATCCTCGGCGCGCAGGGAGTCGGGGGCGACGGAGTCGACAAGCGGATCGACGTGATCTCGACGGCGATGGCCGGAGGCCTGACGGCCGCCGATCTCGCCGACCTCGAACTGGCGTACGCTCCGCAGTTCTCCTCGGCGAAAGACCCCGTGAACATGCTGGGCTACGTCGATCTCAACGCGGTCGAAGGCCTCACTCGCTCGATCCAGTGGCACGAGCTCGCCGAGGAGCTGGAGGCGGGGGCCGTGCTCATCGACGTGCGCACCCCGCGCGAGTACGCCGACGGGGCGATCCCGGGCTCGATCAACATCCCGCTCGACGACCTCCGCGCTCGAATCGCCGAGATCCCCGAGCGGCGGCTGGTCGTGCACTGCAAGGTCGGTCAGCGCGGTCACACGGCGGTGCGCATCCTCGCTCAGCTGGGTCGGGATGCGGTCAACCTCGATGGCGGCTACCTCACCTGGAGCGCAGGCATCTCGGCTCGCCACAGCGCGGCTCAGCACGGCGCCGACGATCAGCGGGCATCCGCAGAGACGAGGGCCGCCGCATGAAGACACGTGGTCTCGTGATCACGGTCGTGGCCGCAGGCCTGGTCGTCGCCGGCGCGGGCGTCACCGCCATCGTGCTGTCCAACCCCGGGTCCGAGGCATCGCGGTCGCAGGCCACGGCCTCCTCGGCACCCGAGCCGTCCAGCGATGTCACCACCCGTGACACGGGCGCCTCGCTGCTCTACATGATCGAAGAGGAGAAGCTCGCACACGACGTGTACCTCGCCCTCGCCCAGACCTGGGGTGCGAACATCTTCAGAAACATCTCGCGCAGCGAGACGACGCATCAGGACCTGCTCGTTCCGCTGCTCGAGAGCCGCACTATCGTCGACCCGCGAGCGGCCGAGGCCGGGGCGTTCACCGACCCCGAGTTGCAGACGCTTTATACCGAGCTCGTCGCGCAGGGTCGCTCGAGCTACGATGAGGCGATCCAGGTCGGGCTGATCATCGAGAAAAAGGACATCGCCGATCTGGGCCATGCCCTCGATCGTGAGGACGAGGCGGACGTGATCGCGGCATACCAGCGACTGCTGGCGGGCTCGCAGAAC
Organism: Lysinimonas soli; assembly: GCF_042655435.1. NCBI lineage: Bacteria > Bacillati > Actinomycetota > Actinomycetes > Micrococcales > Microbacteriaceae > Lysinimonas > Lysinimonas soli. The sequence continues at coordinate 130,841 of NZ_JBHSMG010000004.1, read as the reverse complement.
CATCTGACGGCCTTCGAGCGCCTGGCCTGACCGAGGATGCCGCGCCGGGACGCGCCCGAGTCATCGCGCCCCATCATCGGGGAGTTCGTCGACGGCATCGAGGTGCCGGTCGTGAACGAGCGAGCCGTGCGGGCGGCAGCGGGCTTGTTCGTTCTGCTCGGCGCGGTCGGATTGTCGATCGCGGTGTTCACCGGCGACGTCCGTCTGCTTCGGGTATTCGGCATCGCGTTCATGCTCGAGATGAACATCCGGCTGTTCGCGGGCACCCGCTTCGCTCCCGGTCTCCTTCTCGGCGGCGCGATCGTGCGCCGTCAGCGCCCCGAATGGGTCGGCGCGTTACAGAAGAAGCTCGCCTGGTCGCTCGGCCTGGTGCTGTCGTTCATCTCCTGCGGTGCGATGGGGTGGCTGGGTCTGCCGATGGTCGCCCTCGCGATGTGCGGAGGATGCCTGTTCGTGCTGTTCCTCGAGGCCGCCTTCGGCATCTGCCTGGGCTGCGAGCTCCAACGGCGGTTCGGCGGCACGCAGCCGCAGCTGTGCCCGGGCGACAGTTGCGTCTACGTGCCGCCGAAGCGCGGCCAGCGGCATTCCGCGCTGCCGGAGGCGATCGGTCACGACGGCGAGAGGCACCCTTCCGGGCCGGTGACGCGCACCGAGTCCTAGCGCACGATCCCCAACCCGGTGGCGGTCGACGCGGCATCGAGTCCGCCCGCGTTGGTGAGGTGGATGAAGCCCAACGTCGCCATACGGCTGATCGCCGCGGCCGCGCGGGAGCCCGAGTGGCAGTACAGCACGTAGTTGCCGTCGGCGGGCAGCTGGCTCGCCAGGGTGTTGAACGACGGCGACTCCACATCGATGTTGATGGCGCCCTTGAGATGTCCCGCTGCGTATTCGGCCGGGGTGCGCACGTCGATGACGACCGTGCCTGATGGGATCGAGATGGAGGGCGTCTCGGCGGCCGGCGCGCAGGCGGCCAACCCCAGGGCGACGGTGCCGGCGAGAGCGAGGGGGGCGAGCAGACGGGTGGTGATGCGCTTCATGACAGTCCTTCTAGGTGATGTGCGTGTGGTGGGCGTGAGTCGTGCTCAGGCGGCCTGCATGACCGGGAACCCGTCCTGGTGCCATTGGTTGATCCCGCCGAGCACGTTCACCGCGGCGAAACCGTTCTCGATGAGGAAGGCCGTCGCCCGTGCGCTGCGCCCGCCGGAGAGGCACATGACGTAGAACGTGCCGCCCTGGGGGATGTCCGCGAGTCGTCCGGCGAGTTCGCTGAGGGGCAGGTTGATCGCCCCGGCGACCCGGGCGGAGGCGAACTCATCCGCTTCGCGCACGTCGATGATCGTGGCGTCGGCCCCGAGGGCGGCCAACTCGGAGGTGCTGATGGATTTCATGACGGGGCCTCTCAGGCTCGGGATGCGGGTTCGGATTCGATGTTGCGACGCACCTCGTCCATGTCGAGCTGCTCGATCGCGCCGATCAGCTGCTCGAACTGTCGGCTGTTCAGCGCGCCGGGCTGCGAGAAGACCAGGATCTGATCGCGGAAGGCCATGAGCGTCGGGATCGACGTGATGCGTGCCGTGGCGGCGAGCTGCTGCTCGGCCTCGGTGTCCACCTTGCCGAACACGATGTCGGGATGCTCCGTCGATGCCTTGTCGAAGACCGGCGCGAATGCGCGGCACGGGGGGCACCAGGCCGCCCAGAAGTCCACGAAGACGATGCCGTTCTGCTCGACGGTCGCGCCGAACGTCTCTGCCGTCAGGTTGATGGTTGCCACGGATCTTCCTTTCGGGATGCTGCCGACTGTGGCCGGATGCGACAATCATAACAGATACCCCAGGGGGTATATCTGGGATATACGGCGGGGGTATCATGACCAGCGGCGGGCGATGCCCGAAAGACGGAGGAACGATGGATCTCGACCCGACCGACATGAAGCCCGTGCTCAACCGGCTGCGCCGAGCGCAGGGGCAGCTGACCGCCGTCATCCGGATGATCGATGAGGGTCAGGACTGCACGAGCGTCGTCACGCAGCTCGCCGCGGTGTCGAGCGCTCTGGATCGGGCCGGGTTCGCGATCATCGCGAGCACTCTCGAGAAGTGCGTCAAGCAAGACGATCCCGAACTCGACAAGGCGCAGCTCGAGAAGCTCTTCCTCTCGCTGGCCTGAGCCGATCGATCGGGGTGCGGTGATCGACAAGCCCTGGGTTCAGCGGGCGCGTGCCGACGCGATCCAGGCCTGGTCGGACGCCCTCGGAGACTCGACGGCCTGCGCTCTGGCGAAGAGCGGTCGGTCGTATCCGTCCGCCAAGTTCCACGAGGGGCGGGTCGCCGCCCTGGGGGAGGTGCTGCGCGGCATGCCCGACGGCGCGACGCAAACCTGGATCGCGGCCGCCGTCGCAGAAGTACGGGGAGCGTGGCGACTCCGTCGACAACCTGGCGCCGATCCTGAGGGCGAGTGGGCGAGCTACCGGGCGGGCGGCCTCGAGGCGCTTCGGGAACTCGACGACACCGGGCCGAGCGGAGAGTGATCGCCGACCCGGCGGAGTCCGAATTGGTGCGCCAATACCCCTAGGGGTATAGTCGAGCGAGACCACCAGACAATTCGGGAGACAACATGTGTTCAGCAGTGACGTGCCGGAAGTGCGGCAAGACGACGTGGGCCGGCTGTGGCCAGCACGTCGATCAGGTCATGAGGAAGGTGCCGCAATCGCAGCGCTGCCAGGGGCACGAGAACGAGCCGCGCACCGGATTCTTCGCGCGCCTGTTCGGCAAGTAGTAGACGTGCCGATCGCCCCGGCTGGGCAGCGCCGGGGCGATCGGATCTCGGGTCGGGCTACTGCTTCGGCGGACCGTCGTCGCCGAAGACCTCCTTCTCCATGGCGTCGTAGCCCTCGGCCTCCGGGTCGCGGTGCAGGCCGCCGCTGAGGGCGTACTCCTCCTCGGGCGACAGCACGAGACGCTTGCGGCCGTAGACGGCGAACACGATCAGGCCGATCACGTAGACGACCGCGATCGCCGCGATCGCGATCTGGTACCCGGGGTTGAAGAGGAACGCGATGAAGATCGCCGCCGAGATGATGCCGGCGATGACGGCTCCCGCAACCCCGGTCGGGCTCTTGTAGGGCCGCACCGCCTTCGGGAAGCGCCGGCGCAGCACCACGAACGCCACCATCTGCATGAGGTACGAGACCACGGCGCCCCAGATCGCGATGTTGAGCTCGATGGCTCCTGCGACCGATCCGGCGCCCTTGCTCGCGGCCGTGATGGCATCGACGACGACGAGCAGCACGTAGCCCAGGACCGCGCCCACGACCAGCGCCGCGAGCGGCGTCTGCCGCTTGCCCGTGAGCGAGAGGAACCGCGGGTAGTACCCGGCGCGTGACAGCGAGTAGAGGTTGCGGCCGTAGGCGTACATGATGCCCTGCAGCGAGGCGAGCAGGCCGATCAGAGCGAAGATCGCGAGCACGCCGTCCAAGCCCTTGGGCACCATCTTGGCGAAGCCGTCGACGAGCGGTTGGCCGGATGCCTGCGTGCCGGCCAGTCCGAGAACGCCGGTGTTGAAGATGAAGACCGCGATCGCGCAGACCGACAAGGTGATGAGCGCCACGATGCCGGCGCGCGGGATGATGCGCTGCGGGTTGTGCGTCTCCTCGGCTGCCAGGGGCAGTTCCTCGATGCCAAGGAAGAACCACATCGCGAACGGGATGACCGCGAGGATCGGCAGGAAGCCGTGCGGGAACAGCGCCGACTGACCGGCGTCGGGTTTCGTCGCCAGCAGGTTCGACACCTGGAATCCGCCGCTCGAGATGGAGACGATCACGAAGATCGCCAGGATCGCGATCGAGATGATGGAGACGATGATGGCCAGCCGGAAACCCACCGCGGCGCCGAGCCAGTTGACGACCACGAAGACCGCGTAGAGCAGGGCGTAGACCAGCCACCCGGGCAACTGCCAGCCGAAGAACGCGTTGAGCGCGAAGTTGAGATAGCTCGCCGAGAAGAACACGACGACGGCGGTCGTGACGACGTACTCGATCGACTCGGCGAGACCCGTGATGAATCCGCCCCACGGCCCCATCGCCGCTCGGGCGAAGGAGTACGCGCCGCCGGTGTGCGGCATGGCCGCGCTCATCTCGCCGATCGAGAAGAACATGGTGAAGTACATGATGATGACGATGACGGTCGCGACGGCCATGCCGCCGAATCCGGCACTGTCGGTTCCGAGGTTCCAGCCCGAGAACTCCCCGGAGATGACGGCCGCGACGCCGATTCCCCAGATGCCCCAGAAACCCGCGCTGCGTTTCAGGGTGCGTTTCTCGAAGTAGCCCGCGCCGACATCCTGATATTGAACGCCGCCGATCGATTTGGTGTCACTCATGGGGGAGTCCTTTCGGTATTGCGTCCGAGGATGGCCGCCATTGGTACTCCGTGTCTACCTTTGGATGTAAAAACCATGTGACATGTTCTGAGGTGCGAGCGCCGAGCCATAGTGTGTAATGGTCGGATCGGACGTCGACACGACGTCTCACCACCTCGACTCATCGCTTCGCCCCACCTCGCTTCGATCCCGCAGGAGAGTGCCATGGCCGTCCGCTCCGGAAACCTCAGCATCGGCGAACTCGGCGCGCTGATCGACCGCCGCGAGATCGACACGGTGATCGTCGCGTTCACCGACATGCAGGGCCGGCTGGTCGGCAAGCGCACCTCGGCGCGGCTGTTCCGGGAGGACATCGCGGCGCACGGCGCCGAGGCCTGCAACTACCTGCTCGCGGTCGACGTCGAGATGAACACGGTCGACGGCTACGCGATGTCGAGCTGGCAGACCGGCTACGGCGACATGCTTCTCAAGCCCGACCTCGACACGCTGCGCGTCATCCCGTGGCTGCCGGGAACGGCCCTCGTGATGGCCGACCTGCAATGGCTCGACTCGCGGCCGGTCGTGCAGTCGCCCCGCGACATCCTGAAGACCCAGATCGCCCGGCTGGCCGAGCGCGGCCTCGTGCCGTTCGTGGGCACCGAGCTCGAGTTCATCGTCTTCGAGAACAGCTACCGCGAGGCCTGGGCGGCGAAGTACGAGGGCCTCACCCCGGCCAGCGACTACAACATCGACTACGCGCTGCTGGCCTCGAGCCGTATGGAGCCGCTGCTGCGCGACATCCGCAACGGCATGGATGGCGCCGGCATGTACTGCGAGGGCGTCAAGGGCGAGTGCAACCTCGGCCAGCAGGAGATCGCCTTCCGCTACACGGAGGCGCTGGCCACCTGCGACAACCACGCGATCTACAAGAACGGCGCGAAGGAGATCGCCGACCAGCACGGCAAGGCCCTCACCTTCATGGCCAAGTTCAACGAGCGCGAGGGCAACAGCTGCCACATCCACCTGTCGGTGCGCGGCACCGACGGCGAGGCCGTCATGGCGGGCGACGGACCCTACGGCTTCTCGAAGCTCATGGAGCACTGGACGGCCGGCCTGCTCAAGACCATGCGCGAACTGACCCTGTTCTTCGCTCCTAACATCAACTCCTACAAGCGTTATGTCGAGGGCAGCTTCGCGCCGACGGCGGTCGCCTGGGGTCTCGACAACCGCACCTGCGCGCTGCGCGTGGTCGGTCACGGCCCGGGGCTGCGGGTCGAGAACCGGGTGCCGGGTGGCGACGTCAACCAGTACCTCGCGGTCGCGGCGCTCATCGCCGGCGGGCTGCACGGCATCGAGAACGAGCTCGAGCTCGAGCCGATCTTCGAGGGCAACGCCTATGGCTCCGACGCCCCGCGCGTGCCGGCCACGCTGCGCGACGCCGCCGAGCTGTTCGCCAACTCGGCGGTGGCGCAGGAGGCCTTCGGCGCCGAGGTCGTGGAGCACTACCTCAACAACGCGCGCGTCGAACTCAAGGCCTACGACGCCGCCGTCACCGACTGGGAGCGGATCCGTGGTTTCGAGCGATTCTGAGCTCCAGCGTCCCCTCATCGGCTTGACGACCTACCTGCAGCGCGCGCAGACCGGGGTGTGGGACGTGCAGGCGGCCTTCCTGCCCGAGGTGTACTTCGCGGCCGTCGAGAAGGCGGGCGGCATCCCGGTGCTGCTGCCTCCTCAGCCGGTCGAGGGCGGGGTGGCCGAGCAGGTGCTGAGCCGACTCGACGGTCTCATCATCGCCGGGGGATTGGACGTGGATGCCGCGCGCTACGGTGCGACGGCTCACCCCGAGAACGATCGTCCGAGCCCGCTGCGCGACGACTGGGACGACGCGCTGCTCACTGCGGCGATCACCGCCGAGGTGCCGTTCCTGGCCATATGCCGCGGCATCCAGGTGCTCAACGTCCTGCGCGGCGGCACCCTGCACCAGCACCTGCCCGAGGTGGTCGGCGACGACCGCTTCCGCGCGGGCAACGGCGAGTTCGCCGTCAACGAGGTGCGGGTGCAGCCCGAGTCGCGGATCGCGGCCGTGATCGGCGAAGGCTCGCACGCCGTGCAGAGCTACCATCACCAGGCGATCGACGCCGTCGGGTCCGGGCTGCGCGTCACGGCCCAGTCGGATGACGGGATCGTGCAGGCGGTCGAGCTCGAGGACGTGCCGTTCGGCGTCGGCGTGCAATGGCATCCCGAGCAGGACGCCGAGGAGGACGCGCGCCTGTTCGAAGGGCTCGTCGAGGCGGCCCGCTCCTACCGAAAGCTGCACGCATGAGCGACACGACCACCCTGATCAACCCCGCCGACGAGACCGTCATCCGCGAGGTCGCGCACACGTCGCTCGAGGAAGTCGATGAGGCGGTCGCGCGCGCCGTCGCCGCGCAGAGCAGCTGGGCGGGGCTGGCCCCGGCCGACCGCGCCCTCGCGCTGCGGCGCTTCGCCGCGATCGTCGACGGTGCCGTCGACGAGCTGGCGCGGCTCGAGGTAGCCAATTCAGGACATCCGATCGGATCCGCCCGCTGGGAGGCCGGACACGTGCGGGATGTCCTGAACTACGCCGCGGGGATGCCCGAGCGGATGCTCGGGGCGCAGATCCCCGTCGCCGGCGGCATCGACGTGACCTTCCACGAGCCACTCGGAGTGGTCGGGGTCATCGTGCCGTGGAACTTCCCCATGACGATCGCCTCCTGGGGCTTCGCTCCGGCGCTCGCCGCGGGCAATGCCGTGCTGCTCAAGCCCGCCGACTGGACCCCGCTCACCGCGATCCGCCTCGGCGAGCTCGCCCTCGAGTCGGGCCTGCCCGAGCACCTCTTCCAGGTGCTGCCGGGCCGCGGTTCGGTCGTCGGGGAGCGCTTCGTGACCCACGAGCAGGTGCGCAAGGTCGTCTTCACCGGCTCGACCGCGGTCGGCAAGCAGGTGGCGGCCGGATGCGCGGCGCAGGTCAAGCCGGTCACCCTCGAGCTCGGCGGCAAGAGCGCCAACGTCGTCTTCGCCGACTCCGACCTCGAGCGCGCCGCCGCCACGGCACCGGGCGCGGTGTTCGACAACGCGGGTCAGGACTGCTGCGCGCGCAGCCGCATCCTGGTGCAGCGCAGCGTGTTCGACCGCTTCCTCGAGCTGCTCGAGCCGGCGGTGAAAGCCGTGCGGGTCGGGGCGCCGGCGGAGGAGTCGACCGAGATGGGGCCGCTCGTCTCGCGGGCCCACTACGAGTCGGTGGCGTCGTTCCTCGACGAGGGCACGCCCGTCGCCTTCCGCGGCTCGGCCCCCTCCGGGCCGGGCTACTGGATGCCGCCCACCGTGCTGCTTCCCTCGCGCACCGACCGCGTGGCGGTCGACGAGATCTTCGGCCCGGTGGTCAGCGTGCTCCCGTTCGACGACGAGTCCGATGCCATCGCTCTCGCGAACGACAGCGTGTACGGCCTGTCGGGCTCGATCTGGACGAACGACCTCGGCCGCGCCATCCGGGTCTCGCGGGGCATCGAGAGCGGCACGCTCTCGGTGAACTCGCATTCCTCGGTGCGCTACACGACGCCGTTCGGCGGGGCGAAGCAGAGCGGCCTCGGCCGCGAACTCGGCCCGGATGCCGCCCTCGCCTTCACCGACACCAAGAACGTCTTCTTCGCCAGCAACTAGGAGCACCATGCCACTCGACAAGATCGACCTCACCCAGCGCCTCGCCGGCCGCGTCGCCGTCATCACCGGCGGAGCCAGCGGCATCGGCCTGGCCACCGCCAAGCGCTTCGCCGCCGAGGGCGCGAAGGTCGTGATCGGAGACGTCGACCCCGTCTCGGGGCAGGCGGCGGCGGAGTCGGTCGACGGGCTCTTCGTGCGGGTCGACGTCACCGACAAGGAGCAGGTGGATGCGCTGTTCGACACCGCCGCATCCAGCTATGGCTCGGTCGACATCGCCTTCAACAACGCGGGCATCTCGCCGCCCGACGACGACTCGATCGAGACGACCGAGCTCGACGCCTGGGACCGCGTGCAGCAGGTCAACCTGACGAGCGTGTACCTCTGCTCGCGCGCGGCGCTGCGGCACATGGTGCCGGCGGGCAAGGGCTCGATCATCAACACGGCGTCGTTCGTCGCGGTGCTGGGTTCGGCCACCTCGCAGATCTCGTACACGGCGTCGAAGGGTGGCGTGCTCGCGATGACGCGGGAGCTCGGGGTGCAGTTCGCCCGACAGGGCATCCGGGTCAACGCGTTGTGCCCCGGTCCCGTGAACACGCCGCTGCTGAAGGAGCTCTTCGCGAAGGATCCGGAGCGAGCCGCCCGCCGCCTCATCCATGTGCCGGTCGGCCGCTTCGCGGAGCCGGAGGAGCTCGCCGCCGCCGTGGCGTTCCTTGCCAGCGACGACGCCAGCTTCATCACGGCCTCGACGTTCCTCGTCGACGGCGGGATCAGCTCGGCGTATGTCACCCCGCTCTGACCCGCGCGACGGCGTGCCGTCGCGCCGGGTCGACCGGGCGACCGCCGTTCCCAACGACGAGGTCGACCCGGCTGTCGGTTCGAGTGCGCCCGCACCAGAGGGCCTGGTCGCCGCCGCCGTGTATCGTCCGGTGCGCAGCGGCAACTCGCTCGAAGACACCGTTGCGCGGCTGATGCAGACGATCCGGCTGGGTGTCGTCGCGCCCGGCCAGGCGTTGCCCTCGGAACGGGAGCTCGCGCTGCGCTTCTCGGTCAGCCGCGACACGGTGCGCGAGGCGATCCGCGAGCTGGCGGATGCCGGCTACCTGACGTCGCGCCGCGGCCGCTACGGCGGCACCTTCGTGAGCGACCCGCTTCCCGCGCCGGGCTCGGGCTCGGTGACGCCGCCGACCGCGGTCGAGCTGGAGGACCTGCTCGGGTTGCGCGACGTCCTCGAGGCGGGGGCCGCCCGGGCCGCGGCCGCGCGCAGCCTGGACGCGGCGGAACGCGCGACCCTGTGGACGCGGCTGGGGGAGGTCGCGGCATCCACCACGGCCGACTACCGCCGGCTCGACTCGCGACTGCACCTCACGATCGCCGAGATCGCGGGGGTGCCCTCGCTCGTGACCCTGATCGCCGACAACCGCAGCCGGGTCAACGAGCTGCTCGACAGTTTTCCGCTGCTCGCCCGCAACATCGAGCACTCGAACCGGCAGCACGAGGCGATCGTGCTCGCGATCCTGGCCGGCGACGCCGACGGGGCCGCCGACGCGATGCGCGAGCACCTCGAGGGCTCGGGCGCGCTGCTGCGGGGATTCCTGGGCTAGTCGTGGGTTCGCGGCGCCCGCCGCGTCCGCTCGTGGACGCGCTCGGCCGGCCCCGCCCCTTTCTGACTCTGTGACGAGACGGATCAGGATGCTCGGGCCGACGCTCTGGTCGAGCATCCTGAATGGCGGCCAGCCCCCGCGCGTCATCCTGATCCGCGGATGCGTGGCCGAGTCTGAGGGTGCCGAGTTCGAGGCGCGAGGCCGAGCCCGGAGGCGTGCGGCGAGTCCGCAGGCGCCTGCCTCCCCGCCCCGCTCGGGGCGGCGTGGATCAGGATGCCGCCGACGACACCCGGGCCGGGCATCCTGACTGGCAAACGGGCGCGGCGTGTCGTCCTGATCCGGGTACGCGGCCACGCGCTGGCAGCCGCGAGCACCGGGGCGCTGCGGGCGGGCAGCTACGCGTGCAGGGGCAGCTACGTGGGCAAGGGTGGGACCCGCGCCGTGCGGGTCAGCTCGACGGGGTGCGGGGGGTGCGCGGTTTGGGCTCGGTCTGCGTCGGCTTCTTGGCGGCCGGTTTCGCCGGCGCGGCCTTGATCGAGGGCTTGACCACTGCGGGCTTCGCCGCCGCGGCCTTGGCGGGAGCCGTCGTGGCAGGGGCCACCACGGTCGCCGCGGTGGCGGAGGCGGGGGTCGCCGTGCCGACGCGAGCCGTGGTCGAGGCGGTGGGTGAAGCCGCGGTCTGGGCGGCCGAGGTGGTCGGCGCCGCAGCGGTCGGCGTCGGCGCTGCCGTGCTCGACTCGCCTGCCGTCGGAGCGCTCACCGTCGGCGTCGGCGACACCGGGGGCTTCGCGGGCGCGTTGAGCTCGAGGTAGCGCTTGGCGGCTTTGGTACCGATGAGCAGGAACCGCACGAGCAGCACCGCGAGTGCGGCGACGATGACGAACAGGATGAGGCTGCCGATCGCCCACGTGATCGCGGCGAGCACGTGTGCCACCCCGAAGCCGTCGAAGCCGGGTCCGTTGGGTCCTGGGTACATCAGTAGTCCTCCGCGTCTTTCGACTGTTCGATGACCGTGCCGACCGCGATCGCGACCGTGGCGCCCCAGATGATCCACTGCAGGATCAGTCGCCAGTCGCGCGGACCGTTGCGGGTCGCCCGGATGACGCCCACGCCTCCGAAGAGGGCGCCGAGCACGCTGGCACTGAACAGGAATTTGCGCACGGATCCTCCAAGCGGGTCGCCCTCAACGCTACCCCGCAACGTGGATTGGCCCGCATCCGAGTGTCACAACGACCTCGAAACCGGGGATCCGCTGGGCGTTCCCCGCGAATCTGACCGATCGGTCAGCGCCTGACCGATCGGTCAACTACCGTTTCAGACATGCCCACAACTGCTGACGGTCTGCGTCGCGTCGCGCTCCAAGAGTTCGCCGCCGCCGGATTCCACGGCACCTCCTTGCAGCAGATCGCCCAGCGTGCCGGTGTCTCGAAGGCCACCGTGCTGTACCACTTCGCTTCCAAGGAGGTTCTGCTCGAGGCCGTCCTCTCGCCCGCGCTCGACGAGCTCGAGCGGATTCTCCACGAGGTCGGCCTGGACGGGCTGCGCGGCGGCGGAGAGCGCAGTTCCCTGTTCCTCGAGCGCTTCGTCGACTTCCTGCTCGAGCACCGCTCGGCGGTGTACGTCTTCATCAACCAGTCGGCGTCGCTTCTCGATCTGCCCGTGATCCAACGCGCCATGGCCAAGGTGGAGCTCATCGCCCGCTACTTCGAGGAGCAAGTGGGTTCCCTCGAGGAGAGGGTGCGCTTCGGGGTCGCCCTGGGCGGCGCCGCCTACCTTCTGGCCGGCGCACCGCAGATCGGTCCCGCCCCCCAGCCCGACCTGCCCGAACTGCGATCGACGTTGCTCGCGGTGCTCGGCGACCTGCTGGCGATCGAGCCGCGGGCCCTCGCCGCCGCCTCCGACGCGCACGCCACCATCGACTGACTCCGGGAACTCACATGGCCACCCTCCTCTACCGTCTCGGGCGCTTCGCCTACCGTCACGCCGTCCGGGTTCTGATCGCCTGGGTTCTGATCGCCGCCGCCGCACTCGGCGCGGGCATCGGCCTCGGCGGCCAGCTGCAGGACTCGTACGCCATCCCCGGCACCGAGTCGCAGAAGGCCATCGATCTGCTGGCCGCGGTCTTCCCGCAGACCGCGGGTGCCAGCGCCGAGGTCGTGGTTCAGGACAGGCACGGAACAAACCTGAAGACCGCTGACGGCCCGACGATCGAGAAGGTCGTCACGGCCCTGGATCACGTGCAAGGCGTCGAGCAGGCGGTGTCGCCCTACGGTCGGTATGCGACGAGCGCCGTCAGCAAAGACGGCTCGACCGTGATCATCGCGGTGCAGTTCACGACCTCGTCCGAGAAGGTAACCGCGACCGAGCTCGCCGCGGTCAAGAAGGCCACAGCGCCGCTGACGGATGCCGGCCTCACCGTCGAGTTCGGCGGCCAGGTCTACCAGAACACCAAGGTCGGCCTCTCTCTGACCGAGGGCCTCGGAGTGCTGTTCGCAGCCCTGGTGCTCATCGTGACCTTCGGATCCCTGCTCGCGGCCGGGCTGCCGCTGATCTCGGCCATCGCCGCGCTCGCCGTGTCGATGGGTGCCGTTCTCACCACGGCCTCCTTCGTCACCCTCTCGTCGACCACGCCTCTGCTCGCCCTCATGATCGGGCTCGCGGTGGGCATCGACTACGCGCTGTTCATCCTGAGCCGGCATCGAGCCCAACTGGCGGCGGGAATGGACCCCGGTGAGTCCGCGGCGACGGCCGTCGCGACCGCGGGCAGCTCCGTCATCTTCGCGGGCGTCACCGTGATGATCGCGCTGATCGGACTGCTGATCGTCGGCATCCCCTTCCTCGGACTGATGGGCATCGCGGCGGCCATCGCCGTGCTGCTGGCGATGCTCGCCGCCACGACGCTGCTGCCCGCGATCATGGGGCTGCTGGGCGCGCGCCTGGCGCCGAAGCCCGGCTCGCGCACCGCGCGGCGGGCGCTCGCGACGGCCGCCGCCAGCTCGCACGATCCGCATGACGCGACCGCCGGCGTCGCCGGCGCGGACGTCGCCGGAACTCGCCCGCGATCCGCGCGACCGAAGTCGGCGCTCGGCCAGCGTTGGGTCGCCCTCGTGCTCAAGGCCCCCGTCGTCGCGATCATCGCCGTGCTCGCCGTGCTCGGCACCCTCGCCGTCCCCGCCTTCAGCCTTGCCCTCGCTCTGCCCGACGGCGGTTCGCAGCCGAGCGACACCACCGCGCGCAAGGCATACGACATCGTGAGCACCGAGTTCGGGCCCGGCCGCAACGGTCCGCTCATCATCACGGTCGACATCACCCAGAGCACGACCTTCATGACGGATCTGACGTCGATCGGCAACGAGATCGCGAGACTGCCGGGCGTCGACACGGTGAGCTCCGGCACCCCGAACGCGACGCTCGACACCGCCATCATCCAGGTGATCCCGACCACCGGGCCGAGCGATCCCAAGACGACGCAGCTCGTCGAGAGGATCCGCGCGCTCGAACCCTCGATCGCCTCGACGTACCACACGCCGATCGCCGTCACCGGCGCCACTGCGGTGGCCATCGACGTCTCGTCGCGGCTGGACTCGGCGCTGCTGCCGTTCGGCATCATCGTGGTCGGCCTCTCGGTCATCCTGCTGATGGTGGTCTTCCGCTCGCTGCTCGTGCCCCTCAAGGCCGCGATCGGCTACCTGCTTTCGGTGCTCGCCGCCTTCGGCGTGGTCGTCGCGGTCTTCCAGTGGGGCTGGGGCGCATCGGCGCTCGGCGTGGTACCCGGCCCGATCCTGAGCTTCATGCCCGTGCTGCTCATGGCGATCCTGTTCGGCCTCGCCATGGACTACGAGGTGTTCCTCGTCTCGGGCATGCGCGAGGCGTACGTGCACGGCGTCGCGCAGCTGCCGGCTGGTGCCACGCGGAAGGCCCGCAACGCGGTCGCCCGCCGCGCCATCGTCAGCGGCTTCTCGGGGGCGGCCCGCGTCGTCACGGCTGCCGCGCTCATCATGTTCTTCGTCTTCGCCGCCTTCGTGCCCGAGGGCGCCGGGGTGATCAAGGTCATCGCGTTGGGGCTCGCGGCCGGCGTGTTCGTCGATGCCTTCCTGGTCAGGATGACGCTGGTCCCGGCGGTCATGGCCCTCGCCGGACGGTCGGCCTGGTACCTCCCGCGCTGGCTCAGCCGCATCCTTCCGAACGTCGACATCGAGGGCGAAGGCCTACGCGCCCACCAGGACGCGGCGGTGTGGGCTCTCGAGCGATTCGCCGACGGTGAGGCGATCTCGCTCGACCGGCTCATGGTCGGCGCGGGCAACGGCCCCGAGGCCGGCCCGATCGGGCTGCGGGTTCCGAGCGGCACGATCGCCCTCGTGTCGGACGAGACGGCGACGCGTCGCCTGGTCGCCGCGACCATCGCCGGCCGCCTCGAGCCGCGGGGCGGGCGCGCGCAGGTCGGCGGACATCCGCTGCCCTCCGACGCCGCCAAGGTCGCCCGTCTCGTCGCGCTCGCCGATCTCGCCGGGCCCGAGCGGCCCGGAGTCAGCGTGACGCTCGGCGAGCTGCTCGAGGAGCATCTGCGCCTGACCAGCCCCTGGTATCTCGCGCCGATCGCGGCGCGCCGCGCGCGCCTGCGGGCCGGGCGCGTCTCGGGAGCCCTTCAGGGGCTGGGGCGTCAGACCGTCTCGGTCGACGCCACGACCCCGATCGAGACCCTGCCGCGACTGGAACGCGCCGTCGCGATGGCGGTCGTCGCGCTGAGCGAGCGGGCTGCCGTGGTGCTTCTCGACTCGCTCGATCCGTTCTCCGACCCGCTCGACGCGCTGGCGTTCCTGCGGGCTCTCGACCGGCTCGCGCCGGCCACCACGACGGTCGTCGTCGGCATGCCGGGTCTGAACGACGTGGCCGACGCCGCCCCGCCCCGCGTGCGGGCTTTCGACCTCGCCCCCGAGTACAACGCCATTGAAGAAGGTGCACTCCGATGAACAAACGTCTCCGCTGGATCGGGATCGCGGCGGTCGCGCTCGTCCCCCTCGCATTCGTCGGCCTCTACGTCGCCTCCGTTGGCGACGCCAAGAGCGGCGTCGACCGCATCCCGGCCGTGATCGTCAACCAGGATCAGGCGATCACGACGACGAACGCCGACGGCACGACCAAGTACGTGCTCGCCGGCCGGCAGCTCGTCACCCAGCTCACCGGGACGAAGTCGCCGGGCATGGACTGGACCCTCAGCAACGCGGCGGATGCCAAGACGGCGCTGGCGAACGGCTCCGTCTACGCCGTGCTGACGATCCCGAGCAACTTCTCGAAGTCGGTGCTGTCGCTGCAGGGGAGCTCTCCCGTGCAGGCCCGGCTGGCGATCCGCACCGACGACGCGCACTCCTATCTCGCGGGATCCGTCGCGCAGTCGCTCAGCGACGGAATGGTGCGCACCTTCGGCAGCGCCATCACCAAGCAGTACATCTCGGGGGTCTACGCGAGCCTCGGAACTCTCGGGGCCTCGCTCTCGCAGGCAGCGGACGGCGCGACCCAGTTGGCCTCGGGCGCGAATGCCGCGGCCTCGGGCGCGAGCTCCTACGCCGGAGGTGTCGGCAGCTACACCGCGGGGGTGAGCTCCCTGTCGTCGGGACTGTCGCAGCTCAACAGCGGGGCGGCGTCGCTCGACCAGTTGAGCGCGGGCGTGTCGTCGTACACGGGCGGAGTCTCGCAGCTGTCGGCCGCCCTCACCGCGGCCACGGCCGCGCTCTCGGCAGACCCCACGAGCAGCAGCGCCCTGGCTCAGGTGCAGGCTCTGACCGCGCAACTCGCGCAGACGGCGGCAGGCGGGAGCACCCTCAGCAGGCAGACCACGGGGGGCATCGACGGCATCCAGTCGGGGATCGCGCAGAGCGCGGCAGGCGCCCGGAAGCTCGCCGCCAACGGCTCGGCCCTCGTCTCGGGGGCGAACTCGCTGGCCAGCGGCTCCGCGCAGCTCGCCTCCGGTGCCTCGGGCCTCGCCTCGGGACTGACCAGCGGGGCCGCTCAGGTGCCGAAGTCGGATTCCGCCGCGGCGAGCAAGGCCGCCGGCGTCGCGTCCGACCCGGTCGGGATCTCGGTGACCAAGGCTCACGCCATCTCCGGGGTCGCGCAGGCGGTGTCGACCTTCCTGCTTCCGATCGCCCTGTGGATCGGGGCGCTCGCGGTCTTCCTCGTGATGCGCCCGGTGACCCGCCGCATCCTGGCATCCACGGCGGCGTCGTCGCGGGTGCTGGGCAGCGCCCTGTTCCGTGCCGGTACGGTGACCGCCGTGCAGGCCGCGCTGCTCGTCGTCTTGATGCACACCGCGGTCGGCATCGGTTGGCAGTACCTGCCGGCCACTCTGGTGTTCTCGCTGCTCACGGCGGCGGCCTTCACGGCCTTCCATCATCTGCTGACGGTTCGGCTCGGGCGCGCGGGCCTGGTGATCTCGCTGTTCCTGCTCGCGGTGCAGATCGCCGCGATCGGCGGGGTCTACCCGGTGCAGGTGCTCACGACGCCGTTCCAGTGGATCAGCCCGTACCTGCCCCTCACCTGGGCGACGACCGGGATGCAGCAGATCGTCGCGGGGGGAAGCGCCGCGGTGGCGATCGGATCGGCTGTCGCGCTCCTGCTCTTCGGCGCAGCGAGCGTGGCGCTCGCGGCACTCGTCATCCGCCGCACACGCCGGGCCGGGGAGCTCGGGCTGGTGCCGGCGATCGCGTAGCTCGGTGTGCTGCGGAAGCCGGGCCGCGAGTGCGCCCTACTCGGCGTCGGGGCGGGACTTCAGGTTGCGCCGCGCGGCCCTGCGCTGGTGGCGGGCCTTGACCGAGCCGACCGTGAGGGGCTCGCGTTCCTCGTGCTCCTGGCCGACGTAGTGCTTCGCGAACGCGACGGTCTCTTTCAGCATGGCCAGCTTGATCCGCTCGTCGCGGATCTTGCGCAGGTTGACCTCGGCCACGACCGAGCCCGACCAGTGGTTCTCGGCCAGGTAGCTGAGCGTTTCGGCGACCGGCTCGGTACCGTGGCCGGGCACCAGGTGCTCGTCGAACATGTTGCCCTCATCGACCGACTTCGTGCCGTCGCAGAGGTGGATGTGGCGCAGCCGCTCACCCATCGCCATCGCGTACTCGAGCGAGTCGCGTCCCGAGAGCGAGGCGTGCGAGAAGTCGAGGGTCATCGCCTGCACGTCCAGGTCGAGCGGGTCGGGGCTCGGCGCGTACGCCTTGACGTTCTTGCCGCCGACCTTCCAGGGGAACATGTTCTCGACGCAGATCTCGACGCCGGTGTTCGCCTGCACGTCGCGCACGACGCGCTCGAAGTTCTCGGCGTAGCCCGACTGCCAGCGGAACGGCGGATGCACGACGACGCTCGGGGAGCCGACGGCCGCCGCGAGCTCGGCGGAACGCTCGAGCTTGACCTGCGGGTCGCGACCCCAGACGAAGGTGGTCAGGAACAGCACGGGCGCGTGGATCGACAGGATCGGCAGGCCGTAGCGCTCGCTGAGTTCGAGCAGTGCCGTGGGGTCCTGGGTGACCGGATCGTTGGTCACCATGACCTCGATGCCGTCGAAGCCGGCGAGGCGCGCCATGCGGAAGTTCGTGTCGACAGAACCCGGGAAGACGCACGTCGTGCTCATGCCGATGGAGATCATTTGCTCAAACCTAACGTGCCGATGTGTCCGGCGTGTGACAGTCTCAGCAACTCTGAAACCAGCCGTCGGCCGCCTCGAAATGCCTGCCCGGGAAGTCATGGGAATCGGCTGATACCGTGGGGCAATGGGCGATGAACGATATGACTTCGTGGTCGCCTCGAACCGCTTACCCGTCGACCGAGTGGTCGACGACACGGGGGCTTCGAGTTGGCGGCCGTCACCGGGCGGCCTGGTCACCGCGCTCGAGCCGATCATGCGCGAGGCGGATGGTGCCTGGGTCGGGTGGGTCGGTCAACCCGATCTCGAGCTGGAGCCCTTCGACTGGGACGGCATCCGGATCGTCCCCCTCAAACTCACCGAGCACGACCTCGAGAACTACTACGAGGGCTTCGCCAACGACACCCTCTGGCCGCTCTATCACGACGTGATCGCCCCGCCGAGCTACCACCGGGTGTGGTGGGACAGCTACGTGAGCGTCAACCAGCGCTTCGCCAACGCGATCGCCGCGGTGTCGGCGCCCGACGCGACCGTGTGGGTGCAGGACTACCAGCTGCAGCTGGTTCCGCGGATGCTGCGGCAGGCCCGGCCCGACCTGACGATCGGCTTCTTCAACCACATCCCGTTCCCGGCGTACGGCATCTTCTCGCAGTTGCCGTGGCGGGCACAGATCATCGAGGGGCTGCTCGGGGCCGATGTGATCGGCTTCCAGCGGGTCGCGGATGCCGGCAACTTCTCGCGTGCCGTGCGCCGGCTGCTGGGCTACGCCACGAAGAGCCCGGTGATCGAGGTCCCGTCGCACGGCCGAGCTCCGGCCCGTCGGGTGATCGCGAAGCCGTTCCCGATCTCGATCGACGTCGACACCTTCGAACGTCTCGCCCGCAGCCCCGAGGTGCAGGCCCGGGCAGCGCAGATCCGGCACGACCTCGGCGACCCCAAGACCATCATGCTCGGCGTCGACCGGCTCGACTACACCAAGGGCATCGGCCACCGGCTCAAGGCCTACGGCGAGCTGCTGCACGAGGGCCGGCTCAAGGTCGAAGACGTCACGCTCGTGCAGGTCGCGAGTCCGAGTCGCGAGCGGGTCGAGACCTACCGCCAGCTGCGCGACGAGATCGAGCAGACGGTGGGCCGCATCAACGGCGACTACGGCACGATCAGCCACCAGGCGGTCAGCTACCTGCACCACGGATTCCCCCGTGAGGAGATGGCCGCGCTGTACCTGGCCGCCGATGTCATGCTCGTCACCGCGCTGCGCGACGGGATGAACCTGGTCGCCAAGGAGTACGTCGCGGCGCGTTTCGACGATGACGGGGTGCTCGTGCTGAGCGAGTTCACCGGCGCCTCGGACGAGCTGCGCACCGCGCTGCTCATCAACCCGCACGACATCGAGGGCGTCAAGGACGCGATCATGCGGGCGATCGAGATGCCGCGCGCCGAGCGCGTCAAGCGGATGCGGGCGATGCGCAAGCGGGTGCGCGAGAACGACGTGAATCGGTGGTCCGAGGGATTCCTGCGGACGCTCGCCGAGGCGCGGCGTCGCAGTGGCGAGCGCAGCTCGGATGCGGAACCCGAACCGGAACGGGATCCGGATTCGGATCCGCTGGGAGATCTGGAATGGACGGTGGACCGGGCGCCACGCAGCTGACGCCCTCACGACCATGCCCCAACCCCTTTCCTCCGCTCTCATCGGAGCCCTGCGCGAGCTCGCCCGCGTGAAGCGGCTGCTCGTCGCCCTCGACTTCGACGGAACGCTCGCCCCCGAGGTCGACTCCCCGGATGCCGCCCGCGCCATCCCCGAGGCCCGCGAGGCGGTGCTTCGCCTTCTCGCCCTGCCGAACACCCGGGTCGCACTGATCAGCGGACGCTCGCTGGCCAGCCTCATCGCCGTCGCCGACCTTCCCGACACCACGCTGCTCGTGGGGTCGCACGGCATCGAGATCCGCCTCGACGATCCGTCGGACCACATCCGTCTCAACACCACCGAGCTCGAACAGGTCGAGGTGCTGCACGAGGTGCTGGGCGAGGTGGCCGACTCGATCGACCACGTCTGGCTCGAGTCCAAGCCGGCGGGCTTCGCCCTGCACACCCGGCTCGCGACCGAGCACGACTCGCGTGTGGCTCACCTGGTCGCGCTCAGCGAGGCGCAGGCCGAGGTCGAGAACCTGACGGTGCGCGAGGGCAAGAACGTGCTGGAGTTCTCGGTGCGCTCGACCACGAAGGGCGAGGCGGTCGAGCACCTGCGTCGCTACACCGCGGCGGATGCCGTGTTCTATGCCGGCGACGACGTCACCGACGAAGACGCCTTCGCCGCTCTGCTGCCGCACGACCTCGGGGTGAAGAGCGGCCCCGGCAAGACCGAGGCGGCGTTCCGCGTGGAGGGGCCGGACGAGATCGCGCTCGTGCTGTCGACCCTCGCCACGTTCCGCTCCGGCGACGTCCACGAGCAGTAGCCCGGCATCCGCCCCCCTGCTGCCGAAATGCCACTTGGTGCCGAAGTTTCGGCATCTGCTCGCCCCAAGTGGCATTTCGGCAGCAGGGCAGGGGGAGGGGAAACAGTTGGGCGTCCGAGGACCGTCGGCGGGGGAAGCGAGGCAGCGATACCCTCGTCACATGCCGGAAACACCTGCCAAGGTCGATCACAAGCCCCGTTCCCGCACCGTCACCGACGGCATCGAAGCCACCACGAGCCGCGGGATGCTCCGCGCCGTCGGAATGGGCGACGCCGACTGGGACAAGGCGCAGATCGGCATCGCCAGTTCGTGGAACGAAATCACCCCGTGCAACCTGAGCCTCGCGCGCCTCGCGCAGGCGGCGAAGGAGGGCGTGCACTCCGGGGGTGGCTACCCGCTGCAGTTCGGCACGGTCAGCGTCAGCGACGGCATCTCGATGGGGCACGAGGGGATGCACTTCTCGCTCGTGAGCCGGGAGGTCATCGCCGACTCGGTCGAGGTCGTCATGCAGGCCGAGCGGCTCGACGGCTCCGTGCTGCTCGCGGGCTGTGACAAGTCGATCCCCGGGATGCTGATGGCGGCCGCGCGACTCGACCTGGCATCCGTCTTCCTGTACGCCGGCTCGATCGCGCCCGGCTGGGTGCGTCTGAGCGACGGAACCGAGAAGGACATCACGATCATCGACTCGTTCGAGGCGGTCGGCGGCGTCAAGGCCGGCACCATGAGCGAAGAGGACGCCCACCGCATCGAGTGCGCCTTCGCCCCCGGCGAGGGAGCCTGCGGCGGGATGTACACCGCCAACACCATGGCGAGCGTCGCCGAGGCGCTCGGCATGAGCCTGCCCGGCAGCGCGAGCCCGGCCTCGGCGGATGCCCGGCGCGACTACTACGCGCACCGTTCCGGCGAGGCGGTCGTCAACCTGCTGAACCAGGGGATCACGGCACGGCAGATCCTGACGAAGGAGGCCTTCGAGAACGCCATCGCGGTCGGCATGGCGCTCGGCGGCTCGACCAACATCGTGCTGCACCTGCTGGCGATCGCGCACGAGGCCGAGGTCGAGCTCACCCTCGACGACTTCAACCGGATCGGCGCGAAGGTTCCGCACCTCGGCGACCTCAAGCCCTTCGGGCGCTACGTGATGAATGACGTCGACCGCCGGGGCGGCCTGCCCGTGCTGATGAAGGCGCTGCTGGACGCCGGCCTCATGCACGGTGACTGCCTCACCGTCACCGGCAAGACGATGGCCGAGAACCTGGCCGAGATGAACATCCCGCCGCTGGACGGGAGCGTGCTGCGCACCCTCGACAACCCGATCCACGAGACCGGCGGTCTGACGATCCTGCGCGGCTCGCTGGCGCCCGACGGCGCAGTCGTCAAGACGGCCGGATTCGATGCGGCGTTGTTCGAGGGCCCCGCGCGGGTGTTCGAGCGCGAGCGCGCCGCGATGGACGCCCTCACCAACGGCGAGATCCATCACGGCGATGTCGTCGTCATCCGCTGGGAGGGTCCGAAGGGCGGGCCGGGCATGCGCGAGATGCTCGCGATCACGGCGGCCATCAAGGGCGCGGGCCTCGGAAAAGATGTACTACTCTTGACGGACGGCAGATTCTCAGGCGGCACAACCGGCCTGTGCATCGGCCACATCGCTCCCGAGGCGACGGACGCAGGTCCGATCGCCTTCGTGCACGATGGTGATCTGATACGGGTCGATATCGCAGCCCGGACGATCGACCTACTTGTCGATCCGGCCGAGCTGGAGAGCCGCCGTTCCGGCTGGGCTCCTCTTCCACCGCGCTATACCCGTGGCGTTCTCGCGAAATACTCCAAGCTCGTGCACTCCGCTGCGGAGGGCGCGGTCACGGGGTAGCCTCCGCCCTCTCACGATCGTCTTCGCACGCAAGGACCACTCATGACCACTGCACCTCCTGCAGCCAAGCCCGGCCGCTCCGGCGCGTCCGACGGGGCTCCTCCCGTTCTGACCGGGTCGGGCGCGATCCTGGCCACGCTCGAGAAGCTCGGCATCACCGACGTCTTCGGCATCCCCGGCGGCGCGATCATGCCGTTCTACGACGAGCTCATGTCGTCGACCGCGATCCGCCACATCCTGACCCGGCACGAGCAGGGGGCGGGGCATGCGGCCGAGGGGTACGCGGCGGCATCCGGACGGGTCGGCGTCTGCATCGCCACCTCCGGCCCGGGTGCCACCAACCTCGTGACGGCGATCGCGGATGCCCACATGGACTCCGTGCCGATCATCGCGATCACCGGCCAGGTCTTCTCGACCGTCATGGGCACGGACGCCTTCCAGGAGATCGACATCGTCGGCATCACGATGCCGATCACCAAGCACTCCTTCCTGGTGACCGATCCGGCCGAGATCCCGGCGACCCTGGCCGAGGCGTACCAGATCGCGACGACGGGACGCCCGGGCCCGGTGCTGGTGGACATCACCAAGGACGCCCAGCAGAACTCGGCGCCGTTCATCTGGCCGCCCAAGATCGACCTGCCGGGCTACCGTCCGGTGACCAAGGCGCACGGCAAGCAGATCATCGCCGCCGCCGAGCTGCTGGCGGCCGCCGAGAAGCCGGTGCTCTACGTCGGCGGCGGCGTCATCCGCTCGGGCGCCGAGAAGGTGCTGTTCGAGCTCGCCGAGAACACCGGCGCACCGGTCGTGACCACGCTCATGGCGCGCGGGGCGTTCCCCGACTCGCACCCGCAGCACCTCGGCATGCCCGGCATGCACGGGGCGGTGCCCGCGGTGCTCGCGTTGCAGGAGAGCGACCTCATCGTCGCGCTCGGTGCCCGCTTCGACGACCGGGTGACCGGCAAGGTCGCCGACTTCGCGCCCCACGCCAAGGTCGTGCACGTCGACATCGATCCGGCCGAGATCGGCAAGATCCGCCACGCCGACGTGCCGATCGTCGGCGACGCGAAAGACGTCATCGTCGATCTGAGCGAGGCCTTCACGACGGCCGCCGCCACGCAGAAGCCGAACCTCGCGGCCTGGTGGGCGCGGTTGAACGAGTTGCGCAAGAACTACCCGCTCGGCTTCACCGAGCCGGAGGACGGGCTGCTCTCGCCGCAGGCCATCATCCAGCGCATCGGCGAGTTGAGCGGTCCCGAGGCGATCTACGCGGCAGGCGTGGGTCAGCACCAGATGTGGGCCGCGCAGTTCATCAAGTACGAGCGGCCGCACGCCTGGCTCAACTCGGGCGGCGCCGGCACGATGGGCTACGCCGTTCCTGCGGCGATGGGCGCGAAGGTCGCCGAGCCCGATCGGCTGGTGTGGGCGATCGACGGCGACGGATGCTTCCAGATGACCAATCAGGAGCTCGCCACCTGCACGATCAACAACATCCCGATCAAGGTCGCGATCATCAACAACTCCTCGCTCGGCATGGTGCGGCAGTGGCAGTCGCTGTTCTACGACGGGCGCCACTCCTTCACCGACCTCAACACCGGGCACGGCACCCAGATGATCCCGGACTTCGTGAAGCTGGCCGACGCGTACGGCGCCCTCGGCATCCGGGTCACGAAGCCCGAAGAGATCGACCCCGCGATCAAGCTCGCGATGGAGACCAACGACCGACCGGTCGTCATCGACTTCGTGGTGAGCCGGGACGCGATGGTGTGGCCGATGGTGCCGCAGGGCGTCGGCAACTCGTCGGTGCAGTACGCCCGCGACCACGCTCCGGCCTGGGAGGAAGAATGATGAGTGGAGTCGAGCGACCGCGCTCGGTCGACGGAGCGGCTCGCGCCGCAGTAGCGGCGGCGCGAGGGGCAGACACATGACCCACCACGTGCTCTCCCTGCTCGTCGAGGACAAGCCGGGTCTGCTGACCCGGGTCGCCGGCCTGTTCGCCCGCCGCGGGTTCAACATCGAGTCGCTCGCCGTCGGGGCCACCGAGATCCCGGGGCTGTCGCGCATCACGGTCGCCGTGGACGTCGAGGACGCCCCGCTCGAGCAGGTCACCAAGCAGCTCAACAAGCTCGTCAACGTGATCAAGATCGTCGAGCTCGACCCGACCCAGTCGGTGCAGCGCGAGCACCTGCTGATCAAGGTGCGCGTCGACAACTCGAATCGCAGCCAGATCCTCGAGGCGGTCACCCTGTTCCGCGCCCGGGTGGTCGACGTCGCGACGGATGCCCTGGTGATCGAGGTCACCGGCGACAGCGGCAAGGTGCAGGCACTGCTGCGCGTGCTGGAGCCGTACGGGATCAAAGAGATCGCCCAGTCCGGCCTGCTGGCCATCGGCCGCGGCAGCAAGAGCATCACCGAACGCGTCTTCAAGAGCTGACTCGCCGTTCCGGCGACGAAAGAACCGACCGTCACATCCAACGAGTAAGGAAAAGCATGACCGAGATCTTCTACGACAAGGACGCCGACCTGTCGATCATCCAGGGCAAGAAGGTGGCCGTCATCGGCTACGGCTCGCAGGGCCACGCCCACGCGCTGAACCTGCGTGACTCGGGCGTCGAGGTCAAGATCGGCCTCAAGCCCGACTCCAAGTCGGTGCAGAAGGCGAGGGAGGCCGGCTTCGAGGTGCTCACCTCGGCCGAGGCGGCCAAGTGGGCGGATGTCATCGTCATCCTGGCGCCCGACCAGCACCAGCGCGGCCTGTACGCCGCCGACATCAAGGACAACCTGGAGCCCGGCAACGCGCTGCTCTTCGGTCACGGCTTCAACATCCGCTTCGGCTACATCACCCCGCCCGAGGGCGTCGACGTGATCATGGTCGCCCCCAAGGGCCCCGGACACACCGTGCGTCGCGAGTACGAGGCGGGACGCGGCGTGCCCGTGATCGTCGCGGTCGAGCAGGACGCCACCGGATCGGCCTGGGACCTCGCCTGGTCGTACGCCAAGGGCATCGGCGGCCTGCGCGCCGGCGGCATCAAGACCACCTTCACCGAAGAGACCGAGACCGACCTGTTCGGCGAGCAGGCCGTGCTCTGCGGCGGCGTCTCGCAGCTGGTCATGTACGGCTTCGAGACCCTGACCGAGGCGGGCTACCAGCCCGAGATCGCCTACTTCGAGGTGCTGCACGAGCTCAAGCTCATCGTCGACCTGATGTGGGAGGGCGGCATCGCCAAGCAGCGCTGGAGCGTCTCGGACACGGCGGAGTACGGCGACTACGTCTCGGGCCCGCGCGTGATCGACCCGCACGTCAAGGAGAACATGAAGGCCGTTCTCGCCGACATCCAGTCGGGTGCGTTCGCCGCGCGCTTCATCGCCGACCAGGACGCCGGGGCCCCCGAGTTCCTGGCGCTGCGGGCCAAGGGCGCCGCGCACCCGATCGAGGAGACCGGCAAGAAGCTGCGCGCCCTGTTCGCCTGGAAGCAGCAGGACGCCGACTACGTGGAGGGCAGCGCGGCCCGCTAGCAGGCCGCGACCTCCCGCGCCGCGGAGAACATCTCGCGCGCGCAGATCAGAAGGGCCGGGGGCGATCCTCCCGGCCCTTCGCTGTCGTCCGGGGACTCCCGAGGGTCGGGGCTCCCGGCCTCAGACGTCGATGCGGTAGCCGCGCTTGATGACGGTCATGACGAGCGCGGGCTCCGGAAGCGACTGGCGTAGCCGGCTGATCGCGACGTCGACGGCGTGATCGTCGGGGTTGTCGGGCAGCAGGGCCGCCAGATCGGAACGCGAGAGCACCGTGCCCGCCGCCGCGACGAGGGCACGGAACAGGATGAGCGAGTTGGGCGCCAGGGTGGAGCGGCGGCCCGCGACATCCACCAGCCGTCCGCGGATCTCCACCGCTCCGTGCGTGGTCGCGAGACGGATGATGCCTCGCGCCTCGAGGTGCTCGCAGACCAGGCGGATGAGCGCCCCCATCCGGAAGCGATCGGGCACGAGGGGCTCGAGGCCTGCCGCCCGCAGCGGGGCGGCGGTGACCGGTCCGACCGCCGCGGCGACGACCGTCGTGGCGAAGGCATCGAGCATCGCGTCGAGCTTGTCGGCCTGGTCGGCGGTGGCGAAGAGGGCATCCACTGCGGGCGCGCTGGTGAAGGTCACGGCGTCGATCGATCCGGCGCAGATGGCATCGACGAGCCGCACGACTCGGCTCGAATCCTCGGGGAGCTGCCAGCGGTAGGGGGCGACGCTCAGCACCGTGGCGCCGGCAGCGGCGAGCCGGTCGAGCTGCTTTCGGTCGGTGAATCCATGCAGCTGCACCGCCACGGTGGTGCCGCGGGCGCCCTCCTGGATGACGCGATCGACCAGCGACCGCGTCGTCTCTTGGTCGCTCATTCCTGAGTCGTCGAGCCCCGCCGCTCGCACGGCACCGCGTGCCTTCGGTCCGCGGACCAGGATGCGCGAGTGCTCGAGGGTCTCGATGAGGGACGACCCCAACCCCGCCGCGTCGGCGGCCTCGAGCCAACGGCGGATGCCGTACGAGGTGGTGGCGAGCAGGATGTCCGGCTGCGCCTCGATGATCGCGGCCGTGTCCGCGGTCAGCTGCACATCGTCGGCGGCGGGGGCGATCCGGATGGCGGGGGCGTGCAGCACCTCGGCACCGCGTCGCTCGAAGGCTGCGATCAGGTCTTCCGAGCGCCGGTCCGAGGTGACGCCGATCCGGAAGCCCTCCAGCTGATCGGGGCTGAAGGCGGCGACGCCGTCGGGGGAGAGGTCGGTCACCGTTCCTCCCTCCTCGACGCGAAACGTCGATGGGGCACAGTCACCGTCCTGCGGCGAAGGCGGCGACCTCGCGCAGAGCGGCGTCATCGTCGTGGCACAAGCGTACGACCTCGCCGATCACGAGGATCGCGGGTGACCGCACCCCGAGGCGGGCGGCCATCTCGGTGGACTCGCCGACCGTGGTGATCGTGGTGCGCTGGCCCGGAGTGAGCCCGCGCTCGATGACCGCGAGCGGCATGTCGCTCGGCATGCCGTTGCGAGTGAGAGCGGCCGCGAGGTGCGGGAGGGTGTTGACGCCCATCAACACGACGATCGTGCCGTCGAGCCCGATCAGGTGGGCGACGGTCGCGTCGTCGAGCGGGGCATGACCGGACACGACGGTGAACATGCGACTCACCTCACGGTGAGTGACAGGGATGCCCGCCGCGGCGGGAACCGCGATCGCACTCGTGACGCCGGAGAGCACCGTCACCGGGACCCCGGCCGCTCGGCAGGCGGCGACCTCTTCGCCGCCCCGGCCGAAGACGAACGGATCGCCGCCCTTCAGTCGCACCACCGTGCGTCCCGCGAGAGCGGCATCCACCATCTGGCGTTCGATCTCGGCCTGGGGGACCGCGTGATGTCCCGGGGTCTTGCCGACATCGACCCACTCCGCACCGGGAGCCCAGTCCCGCCCTCGCGCCTGCGGCGCCAGCCGGTCGAAGAAGACCACGTCGGCGCGGCGCAACGCCTCGCGCGCGGCGAGGGTGAGCATTCCCTCGTCACCGGGACCTCCTCCGGCGAGGGTCACGTGGCCGATGGGGGAGGTCGCCGCCGGCGATTCGCGGACGATCCACACCCGTCGATCGCGGGCGGCGGCGCGCAGGGTCGTCTCTGCGGCCCTCGGAAGCTCGATGATCACCACGAGATCCACGGCGGAGAGCAGCTCTCGCCAGGCCGTGCGGGTGCGTGGCAGGGCGATCCGATGCACCGCGGCAGGAACGGGATGCGCCGGGCCCGCGGGGTGTGACACCGAGGCGAGGAAGACGCTCGCTCCGGCGTGTAGCACGCGGGCGATCGCCAAGCGGCTCGCGGGGGCACCGCCCACCACCAGTACGCGGCGTCCGGCGAGGTCGAGATCGATCTCCATCACTCGCCCCTTTCCGGTAGGGAATCGCGAAGCGGGATGCGTGCGCCGGTGAGCAGCACGGACTCCCGCTCCTCGGGGCGGGCCGGGCGCGGTTGATCCCGCTCGACGACCTGCACGATGCCCGGATCGCCGGTCGCGGGGGCGTTGACGAACGAGCGGAAGCGGCGCAGGCGCTCCGGGTCTTTCAGGGTGGCGGCCCACTCGTCCTCGTAGTTGTCGAGGTGGGCGGCCATCGCCTGCTCGAGCTCCTCGGCGATCCCGAGGCTGTCCTCGCACACCACTTGGCGCACGTGGTCGAGCCCGCCCTCCAACTCCTCCTGCCAGCGGGCCGTGCGCTGCAGCCGGTCGGCGGTGCGGATGTAGTACATGACGTAGCGATCGATGTAGCGGATCAGCGTCTCGTCGTCGAGGTCCTGCGCCAACAGCTGGGCATGCGCCGGCTGGTAGCCCCCGTTGCCCCCGACGTAGAGGTTCCAGCCCTGGTCGGTGGCGATCACCCCGATGTCCTTGCCGCGTGCCTCGGCGCACTCGCGCGCGCATCCCGAGACCCCGAGCTTGAACTTGTGCGGAGCCCGCAGGCCGCGGTAGCGCAGCTCCAGCCGGATCGCCATCGCCACCGAGTCCTGCACGCCGAAGCGGCACCAGGTCGACCCGACGCACGACTTCACGGTGCGCAGCGACTTGCCGTACGCCTGGCCCGACTCGAATCCCGCGTCGACCAGGATCTTCCAGATCTCGGGCAACTGCTCGAGCCGCGCGCCGAACAGGTCGATGCGCTGACCACCGGTGATCTTCGTGTACAGCTTGAAGTCGGCGGCGACCTCGGCGATGACCTTGAGCTTCTGCGGGGTGATCTCGCCGCCCGGGATGCGCGGCACGACCGAGTACGAGCCGTCGCGCTGCATGTTCGCCAGGGCGCGGTCGTTCGTGTCCTGCAGGGTTCCGCGGCCCGAGTCGAGGATGTACGCCGAGGTCTGGCTGGCCAGGATGGATGCCACCGCCGGCTTGCAGACATCGCAGCCGTATCCGTGCCCGAAGCGGGCCATGATCTGCTCGAACGAGGTCAGCTCCAGCACGCGGACCGCCTCGAACAGCTCGCTGCGGCTCAACTCGAAGTGCTCGCAGAGGGCGCGCGACACCTCGACGCCGGCTTTGGCCAGCTCGGTGTCGAGGATCTTCTTCACCAGCGGGACGCAGGATCCGCACTGCGTGCCCGCGCGGGTGCAGGCCTTGAGTGCGCCGAGTTCGTGGCACGGCTCGTCGTGGTCGCCGCGCACCGCCGCGCGCACCGCGCCGACCGACACGTTGTTGCACGAGCAGAGCTGCGCGTCGTCGGGGAGCTCGAGCGAGGGAGCCTCGCCGCCGGCCGACGACAGGAAGGCCGCGGGCTCGGCGCCGAGTTCCTTGCCGACCAGGGGGCGCAGCGAGGGGTACGGCGCGATGTCGCCCACGAAGATGCCGCCGAGCAGGGTCGCGGCGTCGTCGGTCACGACGATCTTCTGGTACAGGCCGCGGGCCGGGTCGGCGTAGACCACTTCGAGCGCATGCGGCGTCGTCGCGAGGGCGTCGCCGAAGCTGGCGACCTCGACGCCCGAGAGCTTGAGCTTGGTGGCGTCGTCGATCCCGGAGAACACGGCGTCACCGCCGAGGATGCGGTTCGCCGCGACCTCGGCCATGGCGTTCGCGGGGGCGACGAGTCCGACGCAGCTGCCCCGGAAGCTGGCGACCTCGCCGATCGCCCACACCCCGGAGGCGGAGCTCGCGCAGTTCTCGTCGATCTCGATTCCGCCGCGCGGCCCGAGCGTCAGGCCTGCCGCGCGCGCCAATTCGTCGCGCGGGGTGATCCCGATCGCGAAGACGACGAGATCGGCGTGGAACTCGCGGTCGTCGTCGAGGCGCACCCCGATGACCGTGCCCGAGGGGGCGGTCATGATCTCCGCGGGGCGGTGGCCGAGCTCGAGGGCGATGCCCTGCGCGCGGATCAGGCGGCCGAGCGCCTGCCCGGCCCCCTCATCCAGCTGGGCCGACATCAGCCAGCGGCCCGAGTGCACGACCGTCACCTTGCCGCCCAGCTTGGCGAGGCCGCCCGCGGCCTCCAGCCCGAGCAGTCCGCCGCCGACGACCGTGATGTTGACGGCCCGGCCGAGGCGGTCCATCAGGGCGGGCAGCTCGTCGACCAGGCCGTCGACGTCGTCGACCGTGCGGTAGACCCGCCCGCGGTCGGCGCCCGGGATCGGCGGGACGCTCGCCGACGAGCCCGTCGCGAACACCAGCTCGTCGTAGTCGAGCACCTCACCGCCGGCCAGGGTCACCGTGCGGGCGGCCGGGTCGACCGCCGTGGCGGCGACCCCCCGATGGAGCCGGACGCCGGGTGCGGCGGGGGCGTCGGCGGACGCGTCGGCCGGCGACCACATGCTGCCGTCGCCGAGGGTCAGATCGTCGGCGTCGAGCAGTCGGCGCGACAGCGCGACACGGTCATACGGCAGATGCCGCTCCTCGCCGATCACGGTCAGGTGGAGCGCCTGGTCGTCGGCCCCGGCACCCGCACCGGCCCGGATCGATTCGGCGAAGCGGTGCGCGGCGGGGCCCGCACCGATGACGACGATGCGACGCGGCGCGTTCTTCGTGGTCATGGGGCCCCCGTTCATGTCCGTTCAGACTAGGAAGCTCTCGTTTCCCTCCCGTTGCGCCCGCGTAACGAGTTGTGACCGCGCGCTCACGGCGAACCCCGCACGGTGTGAGGTCTTCGTTACGCGATCGTCACGGCCCCGGTCATCCCCCGAAATCCGGCCTTTCTACTCTGGGCGGGTGTCGATCTCGAATGGTGTGGCCCGCCGAGCGGTCGATGCGCCGCCGGCGCACACCCGCTGGGTGGGGGTCTGCCCGATCGACGAGCTCGAGCCGTTCTGGGGCGAGGCCGCCCTCATCGACGACATCCAGGTCGCGCTGTTCCTGCTTCCCGGTCCCGTCGTGCGGGCGGTGTCGAACCAGGATCCGGTGACCGGGTCGTTCGTCATGTCGCGTGGCATCGTCGGTTCGCGCGGAGACCGCGCGACGATCGCCTCCCCGCTCAACAAGCAGGTGTACGACCTCGAGACCGGCGACTGCCTCAGCGTGGACGGGCCCGGCCTGTCGGTGTTCCCGGTGCGGATCTCGGCGGGCGCCGTCGAGATCGGCGTGAGCGCCGCGTGACGGCGTCGCCGACCCTGCTCGCCGCGTCGCACGGGACGAGCCACCCCGGTGGCCAGCGTGCGGTCGCCGCCCTGGTGCGGGCGGTCGCGGCGGAAGCAGGGCAGACCGCCGTGGTCGAGTCGTTCGTCGACGTGCAGCAACCGGATGTTCCGACCTCGCTGAGCGCCCTCGAGCCGGGCCGAGACGCGATCGTGGTGCCGCTGCTGCTGTCGGCCGGGTACCACGTGCGGGTCGACCTGGCTCGGGATGCCCGAGAGAGCCTCGACCGGTGCGTCACGATCGCCGACGCGCTCGGCCCGGATCCGCGGCTGACCCGACTGCTCGCCCGCCGCCTCGACGAGGCGGGTCTGGCGCCCGAGGACGCGGTCGTGCTCGGTGCGGCCGGGTCGAGCGACGCGCGCGCCGTCGGGGACTGCCGGGTCGCGGCATCCGAGCTCGCAGAGCTGCTCGGTCGGCCCGTCTCGGTCGGCTTCATCTCGGCCGCGACGCCCCGTCTGGCGGATGCCGTGGCCGAGGCCCGCAGGGCGGCCGGCGGCGGCCGGGTCGTGATCGCCAGCTACCTGCTCGCGCCCGGCTACTTCGCGGGACTCGCCGGCGAGGCAGGCGCCGAGGTGGTGACCGCGCCGCTGCTCGTGGCCGGCGAAGCGGCTCCCCGCGAGCTCGTCGAGATCGTGCTCGACCGCTATCGAGCCGTGTGTAACGCGGATGTTTCGGCATCCTTGCAGGCCGCCCCCCAGACGGTGACGACCTCGTGACGGGATCTTCACGGCGGGCGTGCCTGTCGGAAACACCGCGTCTCTAGCGTCGAAGCATCCCGCGGGCCGCAGACACCCCGCACTCACCGCAAGGAGAATCGATGACGACGACAGCACCTCCGAGCAGTTCCCCCGCGAACGCCCTGAGCGACGTCGAGTTCCCGGCCCTCGGGCACCGCCCGGGGCGCTGGATCGACAACTGGCAGCCCGAGAACGCCGCGCAGTGGGCGGCCGTGGGCACGAGGATCGCCGCTCGCAACCTGCGCTGGTCGATCTTCGCCGAGTTCCTCGGCTTCATCGTCTGGCAGCTGTGGAGCATCGTGGTCGTGCAGCTGCCGCACGCCGGGTTCCACTTCGACACCTCGCAGATCTTCTGGCTGATCTCGATCCCGAGCCTCGTCGGCGCGACTCTGCGCTTCCCCTACACCTTCCTGGTGCCGCGCTTCGGGGGGCGCAACTGGACGATGATCTCGGCGAGCCTGCTGCTGATCCCGACCATCGCCCTCGGCATCTGCGTGTCGAACCCGAACACGCCGTTCCCCGTCATGCTCGCGGTCGCCGCGCTGTCCGGGTTCGGCGGCGGCAACTTCGCCAGCTCGATGTCGAACATCACCTACTTCTACCCGCAGAGCCGTAAGGGCTGGGCACTCGGCCTCAACGCCGCCGGCGGCAACCTCGGGGTCTCGGTCGCGCAGATCGTCGTTCCGATCGCCATCACGATCGGTGCGGGGGCGACGCTCAACCTGCCGCTCGCCGGCTGGATCTGGGTGCCCTTCATCCTGCTGGCGATCTTCGGTGCCGCACGGTTCATGGACAACCTGTCCAATGCGAAGGCCGACTTCGCCGCCTCCGCCGCCGCCTTGCGCGAGCCGCACCTCTGGGTCCTGGCACTGCTGTACATCGGCACCTTCGGCTCGTTCATCGGCTTCGCCGGCGTCTTCCCGAAGCTGATCGTCGACCAGTTCCCGGCTTTCTCGACCTTCCAGGTCGGCTCGGCCGCGCTGTCGCTCGCGTTCCTCGGCGCCCTCGTCGGCTCGATCGCCCGACCCTTCGGCGGGCGCCTCGCCGACCGCTTCGGCGGTGCGGTGGTCACGGTCGCGGCCTTCGCGACGATGGCCCTCGGCGCCTTCGCCGTGTTGCTCGTGCTTGCCTCCGGCAGCTTCGCGGCCTTCCTCGGCTGCTTCCTGGTGATCTTCGTCGCCACGGGCATCGGGAACGGGGCGACGTACCGCATGATCCCGAGCGTGTTCGCCGCGCGCAGCGGCGTCGCCGACGCACGGTCCCACTCGGGCGATGTCGGCACGCAGCGCAAGACGGCCGCCGCCCTCGGCATCATCGCGGCGATCGGAGCCTACGGCGGGTTTGTCATCCCGCAGGTGCTCGGCGCCTCGAAGAGCTCGACCGGCAGCTACGCCGACGCGATCATCGGCTTCATCGTCGCCTACCTGGTGCTCATGGCCGTGACCGCCTTCTTCTACCTGCGGCGCGGTTCGGCCGTCGCCGTGCACAAGATCTGAGGGGACGACCGGGATGACCGACGCCGACGGCCAGGTAGGGGCGGCGACGCACTGCCCGTACTGCGCGCTGCAGTGCGCGATGACCGTCCGCGCGGTCGACCCCGTCGGCACCCCCGAAGTCACGGGGCGCGAGTTCCCGACCAACCGCGGGGGCCTGTGCAAGAAGGGCTGGACCTCGGCCGAACTGCTCCGCTCGTCGCAGCGGATCGTCGAGCCGATGATCCGGGAGGGCGAGGGGTTCCGCCCGGCGAGCTGGGACGAGGCGCTCGATCTGATCGCGGATCGCGTGCGGGCGATCCGCGCCGAGTCGGGAGCCGACGCGGTCGGCGTGTTCGGCGGCGGCGGTCTGACCAACGAGAAGGCCTACCAGCTGGGCAAGTTCGCGCGGCTCGCGCTCGGCACCTCCCGCATCGACTACAACGGCCGGTTCTGCATGTCGTCGGCCGCGGCGGCCGGCAACCGGGCCTTCGGGGTGGACCGCGGGCTGCCGTTCCCGGTCGATCACCTCGACGAGGCCGCCACGATCATGCTGCTCGGCAGCAACGTCGCCGAGACGATGCCACCATTCATCGGCCACCTCGCCGGAGCGCGTGCCGCGGGCGGACTCATCGTGGTCGACCCGCGACGCTCGGCGACCGCGAAGCTGACCGCCGAAGGCGGGGGCATCCATCTGCAGCCGGCTCCGGGCACCGACCTCGTGCTGCTGCTCGGACTCACCCACCTGGTCATCGAGTCGGGACTGGCCGATCGCGACTATCTCGAGCACCGCACGAGCGGCTTCGAGCGGCTGCGCCGCAGCGTCAGCCGCTGGTGGCCCGAGCGCGTGCAGCAGCACACGGGGGTTCCGGTCGCGCAGCTGCGGCAGGTGGCGGCGCGGCTGGCCTCGGGGCGGGGCAGCTACATCCTGACCGGCCGCGGCGTCGAGCAGCACGTCGACGGCACCGACACAGCGAGCGCCGCGATCAACCTGGCGCTCGTGCTCGGGCTGGTCGGCACCGCGCATTCCGGCTACGGCACCCTGACCGGGCAGGGCAACGGCCAGGGCGGCCGCGAGCACGGGCAGAAGAGCGACCAGCTGCCGGGCTACCGCAAGATCGTCGACCCGGATGCCCGCGAGCACGTCGCGCGCGTCTGGGGGGTGCCGCCCGAGATCATCCCGGGGCCGGGCGTGCCCGCGGTCGAGCTGCTCGCCTCGATGGGGCAGCCGGACGGCCTGCGCGCGCTGCTCGTGCACGGCTCGAACGTCGTGGTGTCGGCGCCCGACGCCGCGCGGGTGCGCGCGGGCCTCGAGACGCTCGATCTACTGGTGGTCTGCGACTTCTTCCTCTCCGAGACCGCGGCCTTCGCGGACGTCGTGCTGCCGGTCACCCAGTGGGCCGAAGAGGAGGGCACGATGACCTCGCTCGAGGGGCGCGTGCTGCGGCGACGGAAGGCCGTCGAGCCGCCGGCCGGTGTGCGCTCGGAGCTCTGGATCATGCACGAGCTCGCCGAGCGCCTCGCCGCCCCCGGCAGCTACAGCACCGACGCGGCCGAGGTGTTCGACGAGCTCGCCCGCGCCTCAGCCGGCGGGCCCGCCGACTACTCCGGGCTCAGCCACGAACTGCTCGACACCGGCGTGGCGGCCTTCTGGCCGTATCCCGCGGGCGGCCCGGGAACGCCGCGGATGTTCCTGGAGTCGTTCGCGCACCCCGACGGCCGGGCCCGGCTCGTGCCGGTGCAGGCGCACCCGCGAACCCCGCCGGCGCAGCGCGACGGCACGATGACGCTCATCACCGGCCGACTGCTCGGGCAGTACCAGTCGGGCACGCAGACGCGACGGGTGCCCGAGTTGATGGCCTCGCATCCACATGCCGAGGCGCAGCTGCACCCCGCGGCGGCCGCCGGGCTCGGCCTCGCCGACGGCGACCAGGTCGAGCTGTCGACTCCGCGCGGAACCGTGCGGTGCCGGGTCGCGGTGAGCGCCGACATCCGCTATGACACGGTGTTCCTGCCGTTCCACTTCGCCGACGGCGAGAGCGCCAACTTGCTCACCGAGGCGGCGACCGACCCGATCTCGGGGATGCCGGAGTTCAAGACGACGACCGTCGAGGTGCGCGCCGTGCGCGACCCGGCCCCGTCTGCCGTGATGGTGGGCGACCGTGGCTGAGCGGGTCGTGCTGGTGGGATATGGGCCGGTCGGCGCGCGATTCGTCGAAGAGCTGCTGCCCGCCGTGCGGGCCGGCCTCGTGCAGCTCACGGTCGTCGGGGCCGAGGCCGCCGAGGCCTACAACCGGGTGCTCGTCGCCGAGTACGCGGTGGGCGAGGCCGAGCGCGAGAGCCTCGAGGTGACGGATGCCGAGGAGGCCCGCGAGGCCGGCGTGCGGATCCTCACCGCGACGACCGTCGTCGAGCTGCGCCGCAGCCGCCGCACCGTGCTGCTCGGGACCCGCGAGCAGCTGCCCTACGACCGGCTCGTGTTCGCCACGGGTGCCCGCGCGCAGCTGCCGACCCTCGACGGGGTCGCACGCCGCCCCGCAGCTCTGCGCCCCTCGGAGGACGGGGACGCTCTCGATCACGGCGAGACCCCTCTGCCGGCCGGCGTCACCGTGCTGCGCGACCTGGACGACGCCGAGCGCCTCGGCGAGGCGGTGCGGGCGGGATCGCGCATCGTCGTGCTCGGCGCCGGCGTGCTGGGCATGGAGCTCGCGTTCGCCGCCGCGCGAGCCGGCGCCGAGACCTGCGTCGTGTTCCACGGGGCCGGCCCGATGGAGCGCAACCTGGATCGCGCCGCGAGCACCGTGCTCGCGCGCGGCGCCCGCGGCTCCGGGGTTGCCCTCGTCGCGCACGCCCGGGCCGAGAGCGTGCTGCTGCGCACCGGCGACGACGGCGTGCCGCGGTTCGACGCCCTGCTCTGCGCCGACGGCAAGCAGATCGCGGGCGAGCTGCTGGTGATCTCGTGCGGGGTGCAGCCGCGCAGCGAGCTGGCGGCGATCGCGGGCCTGCCGGTGTCGCGCGGCGTCCTGGTCGACGAGCAGCTGCGCAGCTGGGGGGACCCCGACATCTTCGCGATCGGGGACTGCGCCCACATCGCGGCGCGCCCTGTGACGGGTGCCCGGTCGTCCGAGCCGGCGGGCGGTCCGCT
This sequence comes from Lysinimonas soli, assembly GCF_042655435.1. NCBI lineage: Bacteria > Bacillati > Actinomycetota > Actinomycetes > Micrococcales > Microbacteriaceae > Lysinimonas > Lysinimonas soli. The sequence continues at coordinate 94,778 of NZ_JBHSMG010000004.1, read as the reverse complement.
GGGGCTCATCGGCGCGGGCTGGCGCCAGGCCGAGTGGCTGGCGCGTCGCTTCCACGATGAGTTGAGCGGAGCGGCCGAGCCGAGCGAGCCGCTCGCAGAGGAGAGCGACGGCGTCATCCAGCTCAAGGCCGACAGCGTCGACGTGGTCGCGGCCGGAGTCGTGCACGTCGATCCCTGGGACGACGGGCCCGAGCAGGTGTGTGGCGACGAACGCCGCTCGGTCGCCCAGTGGTCGGACCCCGACCACGGCCGGTACGTGAAGATGGTGACGCGCGCCGGCCGGCTCGAGGGCTTCGTCAGTGTCGGGATGCCGCGGACGGCCGCCGAGCTGACCCTGCTCTTCCAGCGGGGGAGCGAGTTGCCCGCCGACCGTTCGGTGTTGCTGCGCCACGACGGACCGGACTACGAGCCGAGCGATGCCGCCGGCGCGCTCGGCCCGACCGCCACGGTCTGCTGGTGCAACGGCGTCACCGTCGAGCGGATCACGAACGCCGCGCTCGCGGGCGACGTCACGGTGGCGGACGTGTCGCGCTCGACGCGCGCGGGCACCGGCTGCGGTGGATGCAAGGGCCGCATCGGCGAGATCCTCAGCACCATCGCGCCCGTGGCGCCGCTGCCGAGCTGATTCAGGGGCGCCGGCGCACCTCGAGGGCGCTGATGCCGCGCAGGCTCAGCCACACCCGATCATCGGCCTCGACCAGGGTGGCGAGCACCTCGTCGCAGTGCGGACAGCGGGCCACGGTTCCTGGCGCGGCCAGGTAGACCATCGCGTCGCCGATCATCCCCGACGCCCCGCAGTTCAGACACCGGCCGACCGCGGTCGTCAGATCGAAGGCGAAGAGTTCGGAGAGCGGGCCGGCCAGGGCGTTGCCATCGACGTGCGTCATCAACTTCCTCCGAATCGTTCCGTGCGGATGTCGCCCGGCGCGTGGCCGAGTTCGATGAGCCAGCCCGCGATCCGCTCGACGAAGCCGGTCGAGCCGCACAGGTACACCCGCGGGCGCTGCGCCGCGGGCACGACGAAGGCTTCGAGCGCCTCGCGGGTGATCCGTCCGGCCGGTACCGGCCAATCGTGCGGTGCGCGCCGGGAGTAGACGAAATCCAGGCGCAGCGGATTCGGGCCGGCGGTCAGCTCTGCCAGTTCGCGCGAGTAGAACACGTCGTCCGGTGCCCGCACCGCGTAGAGCAGCCGGAACGCCGTGGGGTCGACGGTCGCGCGATGCGACCGCACCATGGCGAGCAGCGGCACCACCCCCGAGCCGCCGGCGATGAGTTGCACGGGACGCTCGTCGTGCGTTTCGGACTGCGGCATCCAAACGAAGTAACCGCCGAGAGGGCCGTGCAGTTCGAGCTGATCGCCGACCGCCAGATCCTGGACGAGGAACGGCGACACCTCGCCATCGGGCAGTTCGTCGACGGCGAGCTCGACCCGGGTCGACGCTCCGGCGGAGGCGATCGAGTACGAGCGCGTCGCCTGGTAGCCGTCTGGCGCGGTCAGGCGCACGTCGAGATGCTGGCCCGCGTCGTTGCCGGGCCAGTCGGGCACCTCGAGCACGATCCGGCGCGCGGTCGAGGTCTCGGGACGCGCCTCGACGACCGTGCCGACGCGCCAGGCGGTGCGAGCCGCCGCAGCCGGCTCGAGCACGGCATCCATCACCAGTAGCGCTCTTCCTTCCAGGGGTCGCCGTGCAGGTGGTAGCCGGCGCTCTCCCAGAAGCCCGGGTCGTCACGGTCCATCAGGGTGAGACCGTTGACCCACTTCGCGCTCTTCCAGAAGTACAGCTTGGGCACCAGCAGCCGTGCGGGACCGCCGTGCTCGGGATCGAGGGGTGCGCCATCCGCCTCGAACGCCACCCAGGCCTGACCGTTCAGCAGTTCGGGCAACGGCACATTGGTCGTGTAACCGCCGTAGCTGTGCGCCATGACGTAGCCGGCGTGCGTGTCGATCCCGGCGAGGATCTTGTCGATCGGCACGCCGCGCCAGTGCATGTCGAGCTTCGACCAGTGCGTCACGCAGTGGATGTCGGTGTCGATGTCTTCGATGCCGAGCGCGCGCAGCTCGTCCCAGTTCCAGGTCGTGGTCGCCCCGGTCTCGGTCGTGACGGTGAACGACCAGTCCTCGGTGGCGATCCGAGGGGTCGGGCCGGCCGACAGCACCGGCCAGTCGTCGACCTTCGTCTGGCCGGGGGGCAGTCGCGGGTCGCGGTCTCGGGACCGGCCGGTGAACCCTCGAGTGATGAACGACATGCCGACCCCTTTCCGCTGCCGTCCAGCGTAGCGAGGCGGCACAGCCCGCGGCAGTCACGTCGGTGCCGGAGCAGCTTAGGCTTGCGGGATGACTCTCGCGCTCGGCATGCCGGCACTGCGCCGCGATCCGAGTGCGGCGCCGTCGACCGACGGCCGCCCGGATGTCGCGGGGCTCGTCGACCGCTTTGCGCGCGTCGCCCGCGACCTGCGGGTGTCGATCACCGAGAAGTGCTCGCTGCGCTGCACCTACTGCATGCCGGCCGAGGGACTGCCGGCGATCCCGCGGGACGATCTGCTCACGGCCCCCGAGATCGCCCGGCTGGTCGGCATCGGGGCGCGCGAACTGGGCATCAAGGAGGTGCGATTCACGGGCGGCGAGCCCCTGACGCGCGCCGACCTGGTCGAGATCATCGCGCTCTCGGCGACGGCGGCTCCGGGGCTGCCGCTCGCGATGACCACAAACGGGATCGGTCTCGACAAGCGAGCCGCCGCTCTGCGGGAGGCGGGCCTGACGAGGGTCAACGTGTCGCTCGACACGGTCGACCGCGATCACTTCGCCCGCCTCACCCGCCGCGACCGCCTGCCGGCCGTCCTCCGCGGGATCGAGGCCGCGCACGCCGCCGGGTTCACGCCGCTGAAGATCAACGCGGTGCTGATGCGCGAGACGCTCGCCGATGCGCCCGAGCTGCTCGCCTGGGCGTTGCAGCACGACGCGCGGCTGCGCTTCATCGAGCAGATGCCGCTGGATGCCGACGAGGCCTGGAAGCGCTCCAACATGGTGCCCGCGGCCGAGCTGCTGGCGGTGCTCGGCACCCGGTTCACGCTCACCCCCGCCGGACGCGACGACCCGTCCGCTCCCGCCGAGGAGTGGGCGGTGGACGGCGGCCCCGCCACCGTGGGGATCATCGCCTCGGTCACGCGCTCGTTCTGCGAGGCCTGCGATCGCACCAGGATCACGGCGGAGGGGACCGTGCGCTCCTGCCTGTTCGGCGACGACGAGACGGATCTGCGCGGTCTGCTGCGCGGCGGCGCCTCCGACGAGGAGCTCGCCGACCGCTGGCGCGCCGCCATGTGGGGCAAGCAGGCCGGTCACGGCATCGACGCCGCCGACTTCGTGCGACCGCTGCGCTCGATGGGCGGGATCGGCGGATGAGCGGGGTGACGATCCGCTACTTCGCGGCGGCGGCCGAGGCGGCCGGCCGCGACGAGGAGACCTGGGACGCCTCGCCGGCGACCGTCGGGGAGTTGAAGGACGCGCTCGCCGCGCGCTACGGCGCCGCGATGTCGCGGGTGCTGGCGAGCGGGTCGTTCCTCGTGGACGGCATCGTCAGCCGGGATCCGGCCCGTCCCCTCGGGGCCCGCATCGACGTGCTGCCGCCCTTCGCGGGGGGCTGACGGGACCCGTCAGCGCACGGTCAGCTGCGTGTACATGCCCGCGGCGTAATGGCCCGGCAGGTTGCAGAGCAACTCGTAGCGTCCGGGCGCGAGGGTCAGGGTGACCCAGCCGGAGGCGCCGGGCAGGATCCCCTCGCCCGAGCCCTCCGCGCAGCTCGCCGACGCTTCGCCGAGGCTCGTCGATTCGTCGACACGGGAGTCGCCGCCGATGGCGCGCGATCCGGCGAGGGCCGAGCCGGTGAGGGGGAGCACGATCAGCTCGTGGCTGACGGTTCCGACATTGGTGACCAGAAACGAGACCTTGCCCGACGACACGGTGGAACGGTCGGCGCGCAGCGACATTGCGCCCGCACCGCCCATCATCCCGTTGACATTCCCCCGTCCCATGTTCATGGCGGTGAGGTGCACGACCTGGCCCGTCAGAGACGGCGGGGCGCAGTTCACGACGGAGCCTCCGGCCGGCGAGCCGATGCCGCCCGACGAGATGCCGATGAGAACGAGGGAGCCGACCGAGAGCAGGAGCGTCGCCGCCGCCCCGATGATGACGACCGGCCAGCGGACGGTCATTCCGGATGTCCGAGCAGGGCTCGTCGACGACTCGCGAACTCCTCCTCGTCGATCTCACCGCGGGCGAAGCGTTCGGCGAGGATGTCGAGCGCCGTCGAGTGCCGTGACGTGTCGGCCGGCGGGGGCGGGAAGGATTCCGCGCGCGATCGACGCACCAGCACGATGATCAGGGTCACGATCGCTCCCCAGAACACCACCATCGCCAGGCCCATCAGCACCCACTCGCCGATGCCGTACCCCGAGCCGTATCCGTACATCATGCCCTCGACGCTAGGTGCGGCGGATCGATCCGATCAGGGCCGAAGGTCCTCCGGGCGGTGCCGACCTCAGTCGAGGCCGACCCACTCCGAGACGCCGTCGTCGAGGTGCTGGCGCTTCCAGATCGGCACGCGTTCCTTGATCAGGTCGACGAGACGGGCGCACGCGGCGAAGGCGTCGGCGCGATGCGGGGCGGCGACCGCGGCGAGCAGAGCGACATCGCCGACGACGAGGTGGCCGATGCGGTGCACGGCAGCGACGCGCAGACCCGACTCGGCGGCGATCTCGGCGCACACGGTCGCGAGGAAGGCCGCCGCATCCGGGTGCGCCTGGTAGTCGAGGGCCGAGACCGCTGCGCCGTGGTCGTGATCGCGGATGACGCCCTCGAAGGTCACCACGGCGCCGTCCCTGCGGGTCGTGACGAAGTCCTCGACGACGGCGCGATCGAGCGGCTGATCCGTGACCAGGGCGAGAACGTCCGGCGACTCAGGCATGCGCGTGCCCGCCGCCCGCGAGCTGGTCGAGGAGGTGCGGCAGCAGCTCGTCGAGCACCGCGAGCCCGTCGCGGACGCCGCCGGGCGACCCCGGCAGGTTGACGACGATCGTCGAGCCCGCGATGCCGGCCGTCGCGCGGCTGAGGGCCGCCGTCGGGGTCGCCACCCGGCCGGCGGCGCGGATGGCCTCGGCGACGCCGGGGAGCTCCCGGTCGAGCACCGCGCGGGTGGCCTCGGGGGTGCGGTCCTGCGGGTGGATGCCCGTGCCGCCGGTCGTGAGCAGCACGGCCGGGCGAGTGCTCACCGCCACCGCGATCGCGGTCGCGATGTCGGCATCCGCGCTGACGATGACCGGATCGGGGGCGAAGCCGTGGCGCGTCAGCCACTCGTCGAGCAGCGGGCCGGTCGTGTCGGTACGGGTTCCGGCGGCGGCTCCCGTGGACGACACGATGACGACGGCACGACCGCGCGGCGCCGGGTCGGCGGGCGGGGCCTCGACGGGCGCGGCGTCGGACGCTGGGCTCTGCTCCCTGCTCCAGTGTCCGCGCTTGCCTCCCGACTTCGACAGCAGCCGGATGTCGCCGAGCACCGCCGCGGGATCGACCGCCTTGACCATGTCGTGCAGGGCGAGTCCGGCGAGCGCGACGGCCGTGAGGGCCTCCATCTCGACGCCCGTGCGCGCCGTGACCGAGACGGATGCGCGGATCTCGATCGCGTCGTCGCCGAGTTCGAAGTCGATCGTGACGCCGTCGAGCGGCAGCAGATGGGCGAGCGGGATCAGCTCGCTCGTGCGCTTCGCCGCGGCGATCCCCGCGATCCGGGCCGTCGCGAGCACGTCGGCCTTCGGCAGATCGTCGGCGCGCACGAGCGCGACGACCTCGGCGGTGGTCCGCAGGCGCCCGCCCGCGACGGCCACCCGGCGCGTGACGGGCTTCGCGCCCACGTCGATCATGCGCGCACGGCCCTCGTCGTCGAGATGACTGAGGCCCGTGTGCTCGGCGTGCTCGCTCATAGCTCCCAAGTCTCCACGGAATCCCCGGCGCCCAATTCCACGACGTCCTCGGGGATGACGATCAGCACATCGGATGCCGCGAGCGCCGCGACCAGATGCGAACCCGGGCCGGCCACCGTCGTGACGCCCCCGCCGCGAGTGCGTCGCCCGCGCAGGAACTGCCGCCGGCCCGCGATCGAGCGCAACCCGGACTCCAGCACGCGCGGCTCGCGCACCGGCGCGGGAAGCCCCGCGAGCTCGCGCAGGCTCGGCGCCACGAAGATCTCGAAGCTCAGCTGGCTGCTCACCGGGTTGCCGGGGAAGCACACCACGGGCACCCCGTTCCACGTCGCGAGGGCCTGCGGTCCGCCCGGCTGCATGGCCAGCACGTCGACGACGGCACCGTGCGGCTCGAGCAGTTCGCGCACCACCTCGTGCTCGCCCATCGAGACCCCGCCGCTCGTGAGCACGAGGTCGGCGCCGACGGCGAGGGCCGCCTCGAGCAGGGCTTCGAGCTCCGCGGCTGTGTCGGTGACCCGCCCCTCGAGCACGACCTCGGCGCCGGCGCTGCGGACCGCGGCGGCGAGGGCGACGCCGTTGGCATCCGGGATCTGGCCGGGGCCGAGCGGCGAGCCGGGCGCGACGAGTTCGCTGCCGGTGCTGAGGACGGCGACCCGCACCCGGGAGCGCACGGGCACCGAGGCGAGACCGGATGCCGCGAGCGCGCCGAGGTGCCGCGACGCGAGCCGCACCCCGGTGGGCACGACGACCGACCCGGCCGGCAGGTCGGAGCCGGCCTCGCGCACGTACTCGCCGACGGTCCGGGAACGGGCGATCGAGACGGACTCGTTCGTCGTGAGCGCGTCTTCGACCGGGACGATCGCGTCGGCGCCCTCGGGCACGGGGGCTCCCGTCATGATGCGTACGGCGGTGCCGGGTCTCAGGGCGGCGGGGGTGCCGGGTGCGGCCGCCACCTCGCCGGCGATCGGCAACGAGACCGGGGCCGATGCGACATCCGCCGCGCGCACCGCGAAGCCGTCCATCTGGGAGTTGCGGAACGGCGGCAGGTCGATCGGCGAGACCAGATCGGCGGCGGTCACCCGGCCGAGGGCCTCGGGGAGCGGGACGAGCTCGTCGGCGCGGGATCGCAGCGGCGCGAGCAGGGCGAGCACCCGGGCCAGGTGGGCGTCGACGGAGGTGCGGTCGGCCACCCTCAGTACCGCGCCATCTGCGGCTCGACCTGCGACGCCCAGGCGTCGATGCCCCCCGTGAGGTGCCTGGCTCGCGTGAAGCCGGTTTTCTCGAGGATGTCGAGGGCGCGCGCCGAACGGACGCCGTGGTGGCAGTAGACGACGATCGGCGCGTCGCGTGAGCCCAGCAGCTGGTCGAGTTCGCCGAGCCGGTCGGGCAGGCTGCCGAGCGGGATGAGCACGGAGCCCGGCAGCGACACGAACGACGCCTCGGACGCCTCGCGCACGTCGAGCAGCAGGGGAGGGGTCTCGTGGATGCCCGCGGTCGTCGGTCCGGCGAGCAGCTTCGCGAGCTGGGCCGCCGTCACCGATCGTGCCGGTTCGGGCTCGCGCAGGGTCGTGCGCTCTTCGAGCGAGCCGGGGCGCGGGGCGTTCGGATCGCGCGCGTACGCGATCTCGCGAGTGCTGCCGCTCAGGGCATCGAAGGAGGCGACCCGACCGAGCAGGGGCTCGCCGACGCCCGTGATGAGCTTGATCGCCTCGTTCGCCATCATCGCGCCGATCACGGCACACACGGTCGGCAGTACGCCGACCAGCTCGCAGCTGAGGGCCTCGTCGTCGCTCGGCTGCACGGGGAAGAGGTCGCGGTAGTCGACGCCCTTCTCGTCCCAGGCGACCCCGACCTGGCCGGAGTACTGGGCGGCGGAGCCCCAGACCATCGGAATGCCGCGGATCGCCGCCGCGTCGTTGGCCAGGTAGCGGGTGGCGAAAGTATCGGAGCCGTCGACCAGGATGTCGGCGTCCAGCAGGAGCTCGAAGGAGTTCTGGCTCGCGAACCGGACGTCGTGCCGGATGACGGTGGTCTCGGGGGAGAGGCGCGCCACGGCATCCGCCGCGGAGTCGACCTTCGAGCGCCCGACGTCGGCCGCGCCGTGAATGGTCTGCCGCGCCAGGTTGCTCGCCTCAACGGTGTCGTCGTCGACGATCGCGATGGTGCCGACGCCGGCCGCCGCGAGCGCGGGGATGACGGCGCTGCCCAGCCCGCCCGCCCCGATCACGAGCACGTGCGCCTCGGCCAGTCGCCGCTGCGCCTCCACCCCGAAGCCGCCCAGCACGCGCTGCCGAAGAAAACGGGGGGAGTCGGGATCGACCGGGGTCATGCCCCGATTCTTTCACCCGCCCGGCGGGCCTGGCCCGGGCCCGCATTCGCCGCGCGGGTGAGGGCCGATCGAGTTGTTGTGCACGTAATTGCGGATAGATTGGAGCTATCGATCCGCGGACGCGGAGGTGGGGAGTCCGGGGTGACCGAGTTCAAGATCAGTGAGGCGGCCGCGCTGCTCGGGGTGAGCGACGACACGGTGCGCCGCTGGGGCGAGAACGGACGCTTGCGCATCGAGAAGGGGGCCGGCGGCCGTCAGGTCGTGCGCGGTGTCGACCTCGTTCCGCTGATGACCGAGGCGGCCGCCGAGTCGCCGATGTCGTCCGCGTTCCCGCACGCGCGCGCCTCCGCCCGCAACCGGCTGACCGGCATCGTGACCGCCGTCACCAAGGACACCGTCATGGCCCAGGTGGACCTGCAGGCCGGGCCGTTCCGCATCGTCTCGCTGATGAGCCGCGAGGCCGCCGATGAGTTGGGCCTCGAACCCGGCATGCTCGCCGTCGCGAGCGTCAAAGCCACTGTCGTCGTCGTCGAACTGCCCGAGGAGACCGCATGACCCGCCGATCCGTCCTGCTGCTGGCCACGGCATCCGCGACTCTGCTGCTCGCCGGGTGCGCGTCGGCGGCCGGCTCCCCGAGTTCCGGGAGCACGACCGCCACCGCCGACCCGCTGACCGGGACCGTCACCGTGCTCGCCGCGGCATCCCTCACCGAGAGCTTCGAGACGCTGGCCGCCTCGTTCCATACGGCGCACCCGGGCGTCACGGTCACCTTCGACTTCGGCGGCAGTTCGGCGCTCGCGACTCAGATCACGCAGGGGGCGCCGGCCGACGTGTTCGCGTCGGCGAATCAGAGCACCATGAAGACGGTCAGCGACGCGAAGCTGACCGACGGGGCGCCGACCCTGTTCGCGACCAACGTGCTGACCCTCGTCGTGCCCCCGGGCAACCCGGCGCACATCACCTCCCTCACCGACCTCACCAGGCCCGGCGTGAAGTCCGCCCTGTGCGACACGACGGTTCCGTGCGGTGTCGCCGCGCAGCAGTTGTTCACCGCGGAGGGACTCCGGGTCACCCCGGTCACCCTCGAGCAGGACGTCAAGGCGGTGCTCACCAAGGTCGAACTCGACGAGGTGGATGCCGGCCTGGTCTACGTGACCGACGCGAAGTCCGCCGAGGGCAAGGTCGACACCGTCGTGGTGCCCGCCGCCGCGAAGGTCGTCAACGACTATCCGATCGCGCTGCTGAAGAACGCGACCGACAAGAAGGCCGCCGCCGCGTTCATCGCCTACGTGCTGTCGGCACCGGGTCAGAAGGTGCTGCACGATGCGGGATTCGGTCACCGCTAGGGCTCGTCGGCGCGGTCCCGCGGTCGTCCTCTGGGTGCTCGCGGGCGTCGCGCTCGCCCTGCTCGTGCTGCCGCTGCTGGGAATCCTGCTGAGCGCGCCGTGGCCGCGGATTCCCGCCCTGCTCGTCGCGCCCGAGACTCTGCAGGCCCTCGGGCTCTCGCTGCTGACGGGCGCAATCTCGACCGTGTGCTGCCTCGTGCTGGGCGTGCCGCTCGCCGTGGTGCTCGCCCGTTCGGTGGAGTGGGCCGTAGTGCCGCGCCGGCTGCTGCGCGCCGCGGTGACCATCCCGCTCGTGCTGCCGCCCGTGGTCGGGGGACTCGCCCTGCTGCTGCTGCTCGGCCGCAACGGCGTCCTGGGCCGCCTTCTCGGCGGGCTCGGGATCACGATCCCGTTCACGACCGGCGCCGTGGTGATCGCGCAGACCTTCGTCGCGATGCCCTTCCTGGTGTTCGCCGTCGAGGGTGCCCTGCGCGGAGCCGATCGTCGCATCGAGCTCGCGGCGGCGTCGCTCGGGGCGACGCCGTGGCAGGTGTTCCGTACGGTGACGGTGCCGCTCGTGGCTCCCGGGATCGCGGCCGGCGCCGTGCTCTGCTTCGCCCGGGCCCTCGGCGAGTTCGGGGCCACGATCACCTTCGCGGGCAGCTACCCGGGCGTGACCCGCACGCTGCCGATCGCGAGCTACCTGGCGAGCCAGACCGACCTGAACCAGTCGATCGCGCTCGCTCTCGTGCTGCTGGTGGTCTCGGTCGCCGTGCTGCTCGGGCTGCGCGACCGCTGGCTGCCCGGGGTGCGCGGATGAGCGGGGTGAGCGCCGCGCTCGCCGAGGGCGCGCGCGAGCTCGCCGTCGACCTCGCCGTCGACCTCGTCGCCGAGCGCGGCGAGCTGCGGGTCGCGGCGGAGTTCGTGGTCGGAGCGGGGCGTCCACTCGCGCTCGTCGGACCGAACGGCGCGGGCAAGACCACCGTGCTGCACGCCCTGGCGGGGCACGTGCCGATCGTGAGCGGCGGCATCCGGCTGCGGGGCGGGCCGACCGGCGAGCGCGATCTCGGCGCGTTGGTGCCGGAGCGGCGACGCATCGGCGTGGTGTTCCAGGACTTCCTGCTGTTCCCGCATCTGACCGTGGCCGACAACGTCGCCTACGGGGTGCGGATGACGGGCGCCGGCCGCCGAAGCGCGCGCGAGACGGTCGCGCCCTGGCTGCAGCGCTTCGACCTCGCCGGGCTCGCCGCCCGCTACCCGCACGAGCTGTCGGGCGGCCAGGCGCAGCGGGTCGCGCTCGCCCGCGCCCTCGCGGCCGATCCCGAGGCTCTGCTGCTGGACGAGCCGATGGCATCGCTCGACGTGGAGGTGCGCGACGAGGTGCGGGCCGAGCTGTCGGCGCACCTGCGTGACTTCGCCGGACCGACCGTGATCGTGACGCACTCCGCCGCGGATGTCGTGGCGCTCGCCGCCGAGGTCGCGGTGCTCGAGCGCGGCACGATCACGCAGCGCGGAACCTGGGCCGAGCTGGTGGCGGCCCCGGCGACGGACTACGTGCGGCGGCTCACCGAGCTGCGCGGCGAGTAGCCCGCTCCCTGGGCTCGACGCGGTCGCCGCGAGCACCGATTCTGAGAGCGGAACTGAGGAATCGCCGCCCGCGTGCGCGTCGATTTTGTCGCCGGGGCCGTGCCGGTCAAAATACAGAGCCGACACCCGATTCGGCCGGCTGGAGGAGACCGTGGATCCGCTTCTGGGTCTCAACATCATCGACGGCACCGTGCTCGCCGTGCTCGCGGCCCTCAGCCTGGTGGCCCTCGCCTACCTCGTGGTGCGCCGTCGGCCGCGCCGCTGGCCGAGCCGCCGGCTTCGCGAGTTCCGAGCGCAGTCGTCGTGGTCGACGCGCCGCTGGCTGATCACGGTCGGGATCGCCGCGGCGGCCGGAGCCCTCATCGCCGTGCTGGTGCTGTGGTTGAGCGAGGGGGTGTTCAACGTCTTCGGGCTGCCCTTGGACCCCGACACCCACGGTTGGGTCATCGCGGCGTTCGCCGGCATCGCCGTCGCGGTGGTCAACTTCCCCCGCTCGCGCTGGTGGCGGCGCACGATCGCGGCGCTGTCCGTGGTGCTGTTCCTGGTGACGGCGACGGTGGGGATCAATGCGGCCTACGGGATGAACGCGACGGTCGCCGCCTTCCTGAACATCCAGACCGGTCATCCGGTGGCGGTCCCGAAGCCCGTTCCCACGCCGAGCAGCACTCCGACCGGCCCCCCGAAGCCGCTCTGGCAGACCTGGGTCGCGCCCGCCGGGATGCCCGCCCAGGGCAGCTTCGGCACCGTCACGATCCCCGCGACCATCTCGGGCTTCGTGGCACGGCCGGCGTATCTGTACCTGCCACCCGCTGCTTTGGTGAAGGACCCACCCGCACTGCCGATCCTGATCATGATGATGGGTCAGCCCGGCGGTCCCGAGAGCAGCGCGCTCTTCCTACCCACTCTGAACGCGCTCGCGGCCGCCCATCACGGGCTCGGCCCGATCGTCCTGACGATCGATCAGATCGGCAACCCCTACAAGAACCCGCTCTGCATCGACTCGAGCATGGGCAAGGTCCACACCTACGTCATGACCGACGTCGTGAACTACGTGCGCTCGACGCTGCACGTGGCGACGGGGCCCCGCAACTGGGCGGTCGGCGGCTACTCGAACGGCGGCGAGTGCGCGATGTCGTTCGGGGGGAAGCATCCCGATGTGTTCGGATCGATCGTCTCGATCTCGGGGGAGATCACGCCGTCGCTTGGCTCGGTCGCGACCACGATCCAGCGCGGCTTCGGAGGCGACCGCGCCGCCTACACCGCGGAACTTCCCCTGACGATCTGGGCGTCGAAGCACTACGCCGACACGACGGCCATCTTCACGGTGGGCGGCAACGACCCCGTCTTCGGACCCGAGGCGGCGAAGGCGGAGGCGGCGGCCAAAGCCGCGGGGATGACGACGTACCGCTTCGTTGGCCCCGGTGTCGGGCACCGAGCCGATGCCGTGCAGTTCGGCGTGCCCAAGGCGATCCCGCTGCTCTACCCGCGTTGGAACCTCGAGGCGCCGACCGGCTGAGGGCCGGGCCGAACCCGGCGCCCGGTCGCTCGCCGGTACCTGCTGCCCGGGGGATCAGCCGGCACCTGCTGTCCGGGGATCAGGATGGCGCGCCGGCGGTGTCTGCGGATCAGGTGCGGCTGCCGCATGTCTCTGCGGCGCATCCTGAATCCGATACGGCGGGTGGGACCGGGTGGGACCGGGTGGGACCGGGTGTGACCGGGTGGGACCGGGTGGGACGCCGGGCGGGGGGCGGGGCGGGACCGGACGGGACCGCGGGGACGGCCTACTCCGGGTCGCCCGGCACGGGGTGGGGGCGGCCCAGCGTGCCGAGTACGACCACGACGATCGTGATGAGCGCGGCCAGGCCCATGCCGAATCCGATGTGCGCGCGCAGCAGCAGCGCTCCGGATGCCGCGCCCGCCCCGATCAGCAGGATCGCGCCCGCGCGGCGCGCCCACGGGTGCGTGGACTTGCCCCCGCCGAAGCGGGAGTCGAACGCCAGCCCGACGAGCGTCGAGGTGACGACGACGGTCGTGACATCCGCGACGCCGATGTGCCGGGCCGAACCGGCCTGCGTGCCCATCGCCAGGCCGAGCGCGCCCGTGATGGCGAGCTCGAGACCCACCGGGCGATCGGGGATCGAGAAGGCGAGCACCGTGGCGACCAGCAGCAGCACGCCGACGGCCCCGAGCAGCACGGTCGTGCGCACGTGCCAGCCCGCGGGCACCCCCTTGAGGGTGCGGCCGGCGATCGCCGCCCCGGCCAGGAAGCAGACCAGGGCGATCACGGGCCCGAAGATCGGCAGACCGTTCGCGCCGGTGAGCGCCATCGCGAGGATCACGACGTTGCCGGTCATGTTGCCGGTGAAGACGCGGTCGAGGCCGAGGTAACCGACGGCATCCACGACCCCGGTCGAGAAGGTCAGCGCGAGCATGAGACCGAGGTGCAGACCCGATGGGTGGTCGCGCAGGCGGCTGATCATCGGGTTCCTCTCGCTAGGCTGATTCGACAGTATCGGACCCGAGCGGGGAGCCTTGACGTGACCGAAAGCCCCGACGGAACCCACGACGGAACCCACGCGACGCAGCCCGTGCTGCAGCCCGGCGCCGGCCCGGTCCGTGCCGCGCACTACCTCCCGGCGGACCCGGCCGCGGTGTTCTGGGGCCGACTGCCCTGCGCGGATGACGCACCGCTGCTCGAGGTCGACCCGGGCTCGGAGGTGACGGTCGACACCATCAGTCACGAGGGCATCCTCGAGGATCAGGGCAGCGACCCCGTCGCGTTCTTCGCCGCGCACGGAGTTCCCGTGGATGCCGTGCTCCGCGACGCGATCGAACTCACGGCGACTCGTCGGCGCGACCCCGCCACCGACGGTCCGCACGTCGTCACGGGACCCATCGCGGTGCGCGGTGCCCGGGTCGGCGATCTGCTCGCGATCACGGTGCTCGAGACCCTGCCGCGGGTTCCCTACGGCGTGATCTCGAACCGGCACGGCCGCGGGGCGCTGCCCGGCGAGATGCCGCGCGGGGAGTCGAACGTCAGCATCTTCTCGCCGGTCGATGCCGACGGCGGCTCGGCCGCCCTGCCCCGGACGGCCGGCGCCGAGCGCGACGTGCACTTTCCGCTCGCGCCCTTCCTCGGCATCATGGGCGTCGCTGCGGCGGGGCACGAGCGCCCGCACTCCGTGCCTCCCGGGGCATATGGCGGCAACATCGACATCAAGCTGCTGACGGAGGGCTCGACCCTGTACCTGCCGGTGCAGGTGGAGGGCGCCCTCGCCTATCTCGGCGACCCGCACTTCGCCCAGGGCGACGGCGAGGTCGCGCTCACGGCGTTGGAGGCCTCGCTGCGCGCGACCGTGCGCTTCGACGTCGTGCCGGCCTCGGATCCGCTCGCCGAGTTCGCCCGCGTGCACGGGCCGTTCGTCGAGACCGCCGACTACCTGGTTCCCACCGGGCTCGATCAGGACCTGCGCGAGGCGATGAAGAAGGCGGTGCGTGCGGCGATCGCCCTGCTGCATGCCCGTTACGGCATGGATGCCGAGCACGCCTACGCCTACCTCAGCGCCGCGAGCGACTTCGACGTGTCGCAGGTGGTCGACCTGGTGTGCGGAGTGCACGCCCGCATCCGGAAGGCGGACTTCTCATGAGCGGCGCGCAGCCACGGCCCCCGGTGCACCTGCCCGACGGGGTCGCCGAACCGGCGGGACTCGTGGATGCCGTGCTCGCCTACGAGGACGCCCTGATGGCCGACGACGTGGCGGCCCTCGACGCCTTCTTCGCGCCCGGGCCCGACACTCTCCGTGGCGACGCGGCCGGGCTGCTGCTCGGCCACGACGCGATCGCCGCGTTCCGGCGCGGGCGGGGCGGGGCTCCGCAGCGCACCCTCGTGCGGCTGGAAGTGCGCCCCGTCGGGTCGTCCGGCGACGCCGCCCTGGTCGTCGCCGTCGTCGCCCCGCTCGGGGGCGGACGCGGGCAGCAGACCCAACTCTGGGTGCGCGGGGCGGGCGGCTGGGTCGTCGAGGCGGCGCACGTGTCCGCTCCGGCTCCGGCGATCGACACGCGGGTGTGGCGCGTGGTGGGCGCGCCCCTCGTGGCGCCCTCGGATCCGGTGGCCGCGGCATCCGGTTCGCTCGCGGGCGAGACGATCGCCGTGAAGGATCTGTTCGACGTGGAGGGCTTCCGGGTGGGCGCGGGCAACCCGAGCTGGCTCGCCGAGGCGCCGGTCGCCGACGGGACCGCCCCAGCGGTCGCGGCGCTGCTCGCGGCCGGGGCGTCGATCCGGGGCATCGCGCAGACCGATGAGTTCGCGTACTCGGTCGCCGGCGCGAACGCGCACTATGGAACCCCGCCGAATCCGCTCGCACCGGGCGGTCTGCCCGGTGGGTCGTCGAGCGGACCGGCCTCGGCGGTCGCCTCGGGCCAGGCCTCGATCGGCCTCGGCACCGACACCGCCGGGTCCGTGCGCGTGCCGGCGTCGTACACGGGGCTCTGGGGCCTGCGCACCACGCACGGCGCGGTGAGCCGCGAGCGCCTTCTGCCGCTGGCCGACACCTTCGACACGGTCGGTTGGCTGACCCGCTCGGCCGCGGTGCTGCGCGCCGTCGCGATCGCCATCCTGGGCGAGCCGTCGGTGGAACTCGCCGCGAGCTTCCTCGTCGATCCGGCCCTGGTCGCCGTCGCCGACTCCGCCGTCCAGCTCGCGTTCTCGGCCGGTCTCGCCGGCATCCCCGTCGACCCGGTCGGGCTCGGCGATCCCGACGAGCTGTTCGAGACGTTCCGCGTCGTGCAGGCGGCCGACGCCTGGCGCGCCGATGGCGCCTGGGTGACCGCGCATCCGGATGCCGTGGGCGCCGGCACCGCGGCCCGCTTCGCCATCGCGGCCGCCATCACCCCGCAGCAGGAGTCCGCGGCGCGCGCCGCGCTCGCGACCCACCGCGCCCGGCTCGACGCCCTGCTCGGCGATCGGGTGCTGCTGCTGCCCTCGGCCTCCTCGGCCGCGCCGTCGACGACCGCGGATTCCGCCGAACTCGATCGCGTGCGCGCGGCGACCCTGCGCCTGTGCTGCATCGCCGGCCTCACCGGACGTCCCGCGCTGAGCGTGCCGATGCTCAGCGCGCCGGGGCCGTTCGGCGGTGACGCCCCCCTCGGCCTCTGCCTCGTCGGACCGCGCGGCAGCGACGTCGCCCTGATCGCCCTCGGCGAGAAGCTCGCGGCAGCCCTCGGCGGAAGGTAAGGGCCCTCGATCGCTGTTTCACCGGTGCTCCTCCCGCGTCACCTGACCGAAACACCCCTCGGCTAGCCTGATGCCAACGATCCAGGAGTCACCGTGAGCAGAGCCAGAACCCCCGACAGCGGCCCCATCAACCCGCCGCCCCGGCTGCTCATGGGGCCCGGCCCAATCACGGCGGATCCGCGGGTGCTGCGGGCGATGTCGGCCCAGCTCGTCGGGCAGTACGACCCCGCTATGACCGGGTACATGGCCGAGGTGCAAGAGCTCTACCGCGAGGTCTTCCAGACCGACAACGCGGCGACGCTGCTCGTCGACGGCACGAGCCGCGCCGGCATCGAGGCGGCCTTCGTCAGCCTCATCGAGCCGGGCGACCGGGTGCTCGTGCCGATCTTCGGACGCTTCGGGCACCTGCTGCGCGAGATCGCCGAGCGCAGCGGCGCCGAGGTGCACGTGCTGGAGCGCGAGTGGGGCACCGTCTACCCGCCGGCCGAGATCGAGACGGCCCTGGCATCCATCAAGCCGAAGCTGCTGGCCATCGTGCACGGCGACACCGCGACCACGCTCGCCCAGCCGCTCGACGAGCTCGGGCCGCTCGCGGCCAAGTACGGCGCGCTGCTCTACACCGACGTGACGGCCAGCCTCGGCGGCAACACCTTCCTCGCCGACGCCTGGGGGGTGGATGCCGCGACCGGCGGCCTGCAGAAGTGCCTGGCCGGGCCGTCCGGATCGTCGCCGATCACGCTGTCGGAGGCCGCGGTCTCGATCATCGAGGCCCGCAAGAGCGTCGAGGCGGGCATCCGGGTCGAGGGCGATGCCGTGCGTAGCGACCCGATCCGCAGCAACTACTTCGACCTGGCGCAGATCCTCGACTACTGGGGGCCGAAGCGGCTCAACCACCACACCGAGGCGACCACGATGCTCTACGGCGCGCGCGAGTGCGCCCGGCTGCTGGTCGAGGAGGGCATGGACGCCGCGGTCGAGCGCCACCGGCTGCACGGCACGGCGATGGTCGCGGGCCTGGTCGGCATGGGGTTGCAGCTGTTCGGCGACCAGTCGGTGCGGATGAACAACGTGGTCGGCGTGCACATCCCCGACGGGCTCGACGGCGACCGGGCGCGCGCCGCCCTGCTCGACAACTACGGCATCGAGATCGGCACGAGCTTCGGTCCCCTCGCCGGCAAGGTCTGGCGGATCGGCACCATGGGCTACAACGCGCGGCGCGACGCCGTGCTCACCACGCTCGCCGCGCTCGAGCAGCTGCTGCGGCGCGGCGGCGTGAGGCTCACGCCCGGTGCGGGGGTGGATGCCGCCCTCGAGTCGTACGCGAACGCGGGGGCGGCCGCGTGAGCAGCCTGTCCCAGGGCGCGCCGGCGGCCGCCGCACGGGTGCTGGCGCGCGCCGACGAGCTCGCCACGCACAGCTCGCGCCCCGACGGCATCGAGCGCGTCTACCTGACTCCTCAGCATCGCGCGGTCAACCACCTCGCCGCGGGCTGGATGCGCGAGGCGGGCCTGGTGAGCTGGGAGGACGCGGCGGGCAACCAGTGCGGCCGCCTGGCGGGGGCCGAGGACGGGCTGCCCGCGGTGGTGCTGGGCTCGCACCTCGACACGGTGCCGGGCGCGGGGCGCCACGACGGCATCCTCGGGGTGCTCGTGGCGATCGAGGTCGCGTCCCGGCTGCGCGACGCCGAGCTGCCGTTCGCGCTCGAGGTCGTGGCGTTCGGCGACGAGGAGGGCACGCGATTCGGCACGACCCTGCTCGGCTCCCGGGCGTTCGCGGGGAGCTGGCAGCCGGAGTGGGCCGGGTTGCGGGATGCCGACGGCATCCGGCTCGGAGACGCCGCCCGCGAGTTCGGCCTCGACCCGCAACGGATCGGCTCGGCGGCCCGCACCCCCGAGCAGCTGCTGGCGTACCTCGAGGTGCACATCGAGCAGGGCCCGCGGCTGGAGCAGGCCGACCGCGCGCTCGGCGTCGTGACGACGATCGCGGCGGCCGAGCGGCGGATGATCACCTTCACGGGGGAGTCCCGGCACTGCGCGACCCCGTGGGAGCTGCGGCACGATGCGCTGCTCGGCGCGAGCGAGGCGAATCTGGCGATCGAGCGCATCGCGCGGGCGCGCGGCAGCTACGCGACGGTGGGGCGCATCCAGGTCGAGCCGGATGCCGTCAACGTGATCCCGGGCGTCGCGACCTTCAGCCTCGACCTGCGCGACGAGACCGCCGAGGGGCGCGACGCGACGTGGGACGTGATCCGCGACGAGCTGCAGTCGATCGCCGGCGGACGCGGGCTGGATGTCGCGATCGGCACGACGCACGAGGCTCCCGAGGTGGTGTGCGCGCCCGATCTGAGAGCGGCGTTCGCGGCGGGGATCCAGTCGACCGGCGACGGTGCGGCATCCGATGTCATGGAGCTGTTCAGCGTCGCGGGCCACGATGCGATGGCGGTCGCCGCGATCGCCCCGGTCGGCATGCTCTTCGTGCGCTGCCGCGGCGGCATCAGCCACCACGCCGACGAGTCCGTGCGCGCGGACGACGTGGCCGCCTCGATCGACGCCCTCGAGGTCGCGGTGCGCCAGCTGGCGGCGGAGTACGAGCCGCGCTAGTGACTCCTCCCGGTGGCCTCGGCCTGGATGAGAGCGAGCGCGCTGCGCTGATCGAGCAGCTGGCGAAGGCACGTCACGGCTTCGGATTCGAGGGCGTGGATGCGGAGGCGCCGTCGGCGCATCGGCGCTCGCCGACGTGCGGGGACGAGTTCACCGTGCGCGTCGTGATGACGGATGACGCGATCGCCGCCGTGCACTGGGAGGGTCACGGCTGCGTGGTCTCGACCGCGGCGGCGGGGGCGCTGGCGGCGCTGGCGCCGGGATTGTCACGGTCGTCGTTCCTGGCGATCGCCGCCCGGTACCTCGAGGCGGTGCTGGCGGACGGGGTGCCCGATGCCGAGTTCGGCGACGCCGAGGTGTTCGCCGGGATCGGGCGGTACCCGCTCCGGGCCGGCTGCGCGTCGCTCGCGTGGCGGGCGGCGGTGCAGGCGGTCGGGGCGGTGGAGCCGCGGTAGCCCGGTGCGCGGGTGATGGGACAGGTGGCGTCAGCTGTCGACGTCCGCCCCGTCCCACAGCTCCGCGCACTCGACCTCGGCAGCGCCGTGCTCGCGCAGATACGGTCCCGCCCCGCGATCGCCGTCGGCCGACGCCGCGACGGCATCCCAATGCGCACGCCCGATGAGCACGGGATGCGTCGGCCGCCCGTTCACGACCGCGCGGCGCAGGGTCGCGGCGTCGACCGGGGCAGCGGCCACGACGCGCGCGGCGACGGCGCCCGGCATGCCGGGGAGGTCGACGAGGGTGAGCAGCACGGCCTCGGGAGCCGGAAGTCGAGCCGCCGCTCCGAGGGCGGTGCGCAGGGACTCGGACAGCCCGTGCGACGCGTCGGGGGCGTGCACGACGGTGGCTGACGCGGGGGCGAGAGCCGCGACATCCGCCGCGGCAGACCCGACCACGACGAGCACCGTCGAGCAGCCCGCGCTCTGCAGCACCGAGACGGCGTGGGCGACCCAAGGGGTCCCGTCGGGCAGGCGGCGCAGGCCCTTCGGACCGCCCGCGCGCACGCCCGCGCCGGCGGCGAGCACGACGCCCACGAGGCCCGGCACCAGGCCGGGCAGCGGGCCGGGCGCGCCGTCGGTCATGGCTACAGTTGAGCACATGATGCAGGTCACCGACAGCGATTTGCGTGCCGCGCTCGAGGCCGCCCTCGGGGTGCGGCGCTGGGTGTTCGAGGTGGCCGGGCTGGCCCCGTTCGAGACCCTCGACGAGCTGCTGGATGCCGCCCGCACCGCCGCGACCCCCCTGAGTGCCGCCGAGATCGACGAGGCGCTGGCGCATCATCCGCGCATCGGCGAGAAGCCGACCGGTTCGGGCGCGGCTGCCGAGCACAGCCGCCGCGAGCAGGCCTCCCTCGACACCGCGGCCGGGTCGGATGACGCCGAGCTCGCGTCGGCGATCGCGGCGGGCAACGCGGCCTACGAGGCCCGGTTCGACCGGGTGTTCCTGATCCGTGCCGCCGGGCGGACGCGCGGAGAGATCCTCGCCGAGCTCACCCGCCGGCTCGCGCTCGACGACGCCACGGAGCTCGCGATCGTCGCCGAGCAGCTGCGCGAGATCGCCATCCTGCGACTGGCCACGGCCCTCGGGGTCGCGGCGAACGAGACCGGGAGCGCCGCATGAGCAAGATCTCGACCCACGTGCTCGACACGGCGCACGGGCTGCCGGCCGCCGGCATCCCGGTGACCTTGCGCGCCGCCGACGGCAGCCTGCTCGGCGAGGGACGCACCAACGCCGACGGCCGCGTCTCGGAGCTCGGGCCCGACGAGCTGCCCGCGGGCATCTACACCCTGGTCTTCGACACGGGTCGCTACTTCGAGCTCATCGACCGCGAGGGCTTCTACCCGCGCGTCACGATCGACTTCGAGATCATCGACCCCGACGAGCACTTCCACGTGCCGCTGCTGCTCAACCCGTTCGGCTATTCCACCTACCGCGGCAGCTGACCGCCGGCGGTCGCCGCGCGTGCCGGGGTGTGCCGCGCGCGCCCGCGCGCTCCCCGTCCTGCGCGGATCAGGATGCCGCGCGCGTGTCGTCCGCGGATCAGGATGCGGCAGCGGCGTGTCGCGGTCGGCATCCTGATCGGCACACCGGGTTGGGACCGGGTGAGCCCGGTCGACGCCGCACAAGCCCGCCCGAGATCCCTGCTCGGCCCGGGGCCGGGCTCGCGCCAGCCCCGGCTCACACCGGCCCCCGGCTCACGCCAGCCCGGCCGAGAACTTCCACGCGTCGTGGGCGGCCGGGGCGTCCTCCCGCGCGATCGTCGCCTCGATCAACCCGTACGGGCGGTCGTCGGCGTGGAACACCTCGCCCTTCTGCTCCACCCCGAACCGCGCGATGTCGTAGTCGAAATGGTGCTTGTTCGGCGCCTTCAGTTTGATCTCGACGATCTCGGGGTGGGCATCCAGCACCGCGGTGCCCATGTGCCAGAGCGTCTGCTGCAGGGCGAGCGACTGCAGCGTCGCGAACTCCTTGACCATGATCGCCTTCGCCGAGGCGTAGATGCCGTCCCAGTCGACGCCCCCGACCACGTCGCCCCCGTCCGCCGCCGCGTACCGCCACTTCACGTCGAGCGCGGTGGCCATCACGCGGTCGTGCGTCTCGGGCAGGGTCGTGTACCCGTCGACGAGGAATCCCGCGAACTCCGAGCCGGTCGACTTCAGGATGATCAGGTCCTTCAGGCCCGCGATCACGTACTCGCCCGTGGCATCCACCGTGATCGCGGCCGTGCGCACCTCCTGGCCTTTGCGAAGCCAGGTGTGATCGTGCTCCACTCCGTCGATCACGGCGCGCTCCCACAGGAACTCCTCGATCTCGATCCGCGCTCCCGACACCGGCTCGATCTCGCTCACGAAGTGCCGGGCGAGTTCGAGCCCGTACTGCTCGATCGTCGCGACGCCCTTCTCCTTCGTGTACGAGAACGCCGTGTTCTTCTGCGTGTCCGTCGGCAGCACGGCAGCCTGGCTGCCGCTCAGGTACGCCTCGGCGAAGTCGCCGCGCAGGGCCGTCGTCACGTTGAGGTCGCGGATCTCGTGCCGCGCCGTGTCGCGGTAGATCCGCACCATGCGCGATTCGGCTTTGCCGTACTGGTGGTCGCTGAGCAGATATGCCATGGCTGGGCCTTTCAGGGTCGGGTGAGCAGGGTTCCGGCGGGTGCCGCGTCCGAGGCGAGATCGACCGGATGCCCGGCCAACCAGGTGCGCCGCACCGTTCCGCGCAGCTCGGCGCCGTCGAACGCGCTCACCGGGTTCTTGTGCAGCAGCTCGGCGGCGTGCACGGTGCGCCGCTCGTCCGGAGCGAACACCGCCAGGTCGGCGCGCGCGCCCGGGGCGATGACGCCGCGTCCGGGGAGGCGGGCGAAGCGGGCGGGCCCCTCCGACATCCAGCCGAGCACGAGTTCGAGCGGGATGCCGCGCTCGGCCGCCGCCGTCCACACCGCCGACAGCCCGAGCTGCAGCCCCGCGATCCCGCCCCAGGCCCGGCCGAAGTCGCCGTCGCCGGCGAACTTGAGCTCGGCCGTCGAGGGGGAGTGGTCGGTGACGATGAGGTCGATGTCGCCGTCGAGCAGGGCGCGCCACAGCGCGTCGCGATTGGCCTCGTCGCGGATCGGCGGGGCGCACTTGTACTGAGTGGCGGCATCCGGGATCGTCGCGGTCGAGAACGCGAGGTAGTGCGGGCAGGTCTCGACCGTGATCGGCAGCCCCTCGGCGCGGGCGGCACGCAGCTCGGGCAGGGCCGCAGCCGACGACAGGTGCAGGATGTGCGCGCGGGTTCCCGTGCGCCGCACCCCGTCGATCACGTGCCGGATCGCGACCAGCTCGGCCTCGGGCGGGCGGGAGGCGACGAAGTCGGCGTAGCCCGGCCCGCCGCCGTTTTCGTGCGCGTGCAGCACGCCCGGGTCTTCGGCGTGCACCAGCAGCTGCCCGTCGAAGGCGGCGAGCTCGTGCAGCGCGGCGTCGAGCTGTGCGGCGTCGAGGTGCCCGAACTCGTCGACCCCCGAGGGCGCCAGGAAGCACTTGAAGCCGAAGACGCCCGCGTCGTGCAACTCGCGCAGCCGCCCGAGGTTCTCGGGGACGGCGCCGCCCCAGAATCCGACATCGACGCGCGCGGCTCCCGACGCGGCCGCGCGTTTGACCGCGAGATTCTCGGGGGTCGTCGTGGGCGGGATGCTGTTGAGCGGCATATCGATGAGGGTCGTCACGCCCCCGGCCGCCGCCGCGCGGGTGGCGCTCGCGAAGCCCTCCCACTCGGTGCGGCCCGGCTCGTTGACGTGCACGTGGGTGTCGACGAGGCCCGGGATGAGCACCTCGTCGGCGGCGAGCTCGACGACGGTGCGGGTCGAGGTGGCGGCTCCGCGATCGGATGCCGGCCCGCCGGCTACCGGCCGGCCGATGGCCGCGATCGTGCCGTCGATCACGTGCACCTCGGCGTCCAGGAACGCGCCGTCGACGAGGGCGCGCCCGCGGATCACGAACTCGGCGCTCATGCGGCCGCTCCCGTGCCGCGGGAGGCCTGTCGGCATCCGGCGGCTCTCGTTCCCCGTGCACCGGCAGCCGGTCGGCATCCGGTCGTTCCCGCACCCCGCGACACCGCAGCCGGATCAGGAAGGATCGGCCGGGCCGTCACGTCCCGCTCCCGTGATCGAGGTTCGTCCTGATCCGCCGACCGATCTCGGCGAGGGCGTGGGCGAACTCGAGGGCCCGATCGGGGGCTCCGCCTCCGCTGAGGTTGATGCCGACGACCCCGTCGATCGCGAGGAAGCCGCGCGACAGCTCGACCGCCGCGGCGATCCCGGCCTCCCGCACCCCCGCATCCGGGCCGCTCTCGCCCGGGCCGCTCTCATCCGGGCCGCTCCCGTCGTCGCGCCCGGCCGCAGCCCCGGCCCCCGCCGCGAGGATCCCCTCGAGGTACCCCTCCGGCAGCACGAGCGTGGTGAAGCTCAGCAGCAGCTCCGCGCTCTCGCGGTCGATCACGACCGGAACGCACGGGATGAAGCCCGCGCGCGAGCCGAGCGCCCGGGTCGCCGCGACGAAGGCGCGCACCGGCTCGACCCCGCCGGAGTGGTTCACGAAACAGATCTCGGCCCCCGCGCGCTCCTTCTCGAGCAGCCGAGCGGCCCGCCGATCGACCGGGGGAGTCGCGGGCGCCTCCGCGACCGAGACCAGGTGCCCCGCCCGGGCGGCGAGGGCCGCGAGTTCGGTGCTGTCCAGATCGAAGACGGGGGCGGCATCCGGTCGCGACCCGGTGAGAGTGTGGTCGCCGGTGACCGAATGGATGCCGGCGACGCCGACGTGCGCGAGCGCCGCCAGTTCGCCCTCCAGCGCGACCCGGTTGCGGTCGCGGCAGTTGAGTCCGGTCCAGACGGCGAGGCCCGCCGACTGGATGAGATGGGCGCGGTAGGCGGGCGGGAACTGCACCCGCGCCGCCCCCGAGTCGCCCGCGAGCACCGCATCCACTCCCGGAGCCATCGCCTCGGCGCACGCCGCGATCGACCCCGCGTCGAGCGCCGCCGCCGGGAAGTCGGCGACGACGACGGCGCGCGTCGCGAGCAGCGCGCGCATCCGCGCCGCCCCGGCCGAGGCGACCGGCACGGGCAGCGGATCGGCCGCCGCCGGTCGGGCGATCGCGTCATCCGGCTCGCTGGCGGCCACCAGCCCGTGCCACCCGACGGTCGGCGTCTCGAGGAACACGCAGGGGTGGGCCGCCACCTCGCAGCCGCCGTCGAACTCGACTCCGCCGCACGGCCCGTACTCCATGTGTTTCGGGCACAGAGGTGACGCGCCCGCGACGACGGGACCGTCGAGCAGCTCAGCCGGCAAGCTGCGTCACCGCCCAGCTGCTGCGCGACAGCTCACCCGTCGCGGCGGCCCTGCGGTATTCGACCCGTCGGCTGGCGGTCGAGGTGCTCCCGACCCAGAAGGTGAGGCGGCTGGGGCGCACGAGGTAGCCGGTCCACGTGGGCGGAGCCGTGAAGCCCTCGACGTGGTCGACCGCGAAGGCGTCCCATGCGCTCACCCGGTCGAGCCGGGGCAGGCTCGCGAACTCGACGGTGTTCTGCCAGGCCAGCTGCTGCAGGTAGGCCGAGCGGTGCGCGAACGCCCACTCCAGCTCGGCCGCGTCGGCGAGCTCGGCGACCCCCTGCACCGTGATCTGGTGCGCTTCGGCGGGGAGGTGCACGGTGAACGAGACGCGCGGCTCGTGCGCGAGCTGCGCGACCTTGCGCGAGCGGGTGTCGGTGTGGAAGTAGAAGCCGTGGTCGTCCCACGCGGTCAGCAGCTGGATGCGGCTGTCGGGGGCGCCGGACTCGTCGACGGTCGCGACCACCATCGTCGGTCGCGCGGGCTCCTCGTTGTCGGGCAGCCACTCGGTCAGCACGGGGGTGGGCTCCTCGGGCCAGTCGTCGCGGAACACCAGCTCCCCGCTGGCGTTCTGCCACTCGGAGGTCATCGCTTGCGCCCGGTGTCGACGTCCGGCTCCACGAGCTTGCCGGGGTTGAGCAGACCCTGGGGGTCGGTGCTCTTGGCCAGTTCGACGCTGCGCTCGGGCTCGTAGTCGACGAACCACTGGTGCGGGTTGTGGAATCCCACGTCGATCGCGCGCATGCGGTCGAAGCCGGCGAGCAGGTCGGCCTCACCGGTGTACGGCGCGGCGAGCATTCCGCCCGGAGTGCCCTGCGCCATCGCCTCGA
This sequence comes from Lysinimonas soli, assembly GCF_042655435.1. Lineage (NCBI taxonomy): Bacteria > Bacillati > Actinomycetota > Actinomycetes > Micrococcales > Microbacteriaceae > Lysinimonas > Lysinimonas soli. The sequence goes on along the minus strand of NZ_JBHSMG010000004.1, from coordinate 69,046 downwards.
GGTGCAGCATCGCGCCGGGGTAGATCTCGTGCACCTCGTCGATCCGGTCGACGAGCGCGTCGCCGCCGACCTCGACGTGGAAGTAGACGCCCGGGTAGGCCTTCTGCAGCCACTCGATCGGGTGGTTGTAGCTGACCATCGACAGCTTCATGGTGTTCTGCAGACCGGGCCGCACGGCCTCGACCGTGCCGCCGGCCTGCTCGACCAGGCGCGTGGCGGCCTCGATCGTCGACTCGTCGAGGATGACGCGCAGGCTCGCCTTGCCGGCCGGCAGGGCCTCGTCGTTCGGCAGGGCGTCGGCGAGGGTCGGCAGGTCGGCCGAGACGAGCCGCGGCGTCGGCTCGAGCGCCGCCATCGGCCGGATCAGCTCGAAGGCGTCGTGGAAGTCGTCGAAGCTCGCGTAGAACGCCGACCACGGCTGCTGCGGCTCGAGCGCGACCTCGACGCGGGCGATGATGCCGGTGACCCCGTAGTTGTGCAGGTAGTTGTGGGCCTGCTCCGCTTCGAGATGGATGAGGCGCGCATCCGGCTCGGCATGCACGACGTCGAGGGAGCGCACATAGCCGCCCACGATCGAGGTCAGCATGCCGTGCTTGATCGATCCGGTGCCGCCCGACCCGCCCGAGACGAAGCCGCCGACCGTGGACTGCACGGTGGACGGGAACATCAGCACCTGCTGTCCCGTGCGGTTGGCGGCCTGTTCGATCTGGATCATCGGCGCGCCGGCGTCGGCGATCAGGTAGCCGTCGCCGACCTCGACGATCGAGCGCGCCTTCGACGTGTCGATGACGAGCCCGCCCGCCATCGGGATGGCCTGGCCGTAGTTGCCGGTCCCCTTGCCGCGCGGCGTGATCGGCACCCCGTGGCGCACGGCCGCACCGACCGCGACGGCGATGCCCTCGGCATCCGTCGGATAGACGACGAGCTGCGCGCGGCCGAGCGGCAGCTTCTGCATGATCACGGGGGAGAGGGTCGAGCCGTCGACCGAGACGCGCTCGAGCGCGGCGTCCTCGTCGCTGACGGCGGCCTCGCCGAGCAGCTCGCGCAGTTCGGCCGCGAGGGCGGTGATGCGGTCGAGGTCGACGGCGGGAAGGGTGTCGGTGCCCATGGGGAGCCTTTCTGAGGATGGAGCGGTCAGTGGGTGACCATGCCGCCGGTCACATTGATGGCCTGGCCGGTCAGGTAGGCCGATTCGGGGAGGCTGAGGAAGAGTGCGACCGCGGCGACGTCGTCGATCGTGCCGAGCCGGCCGAGCGGCGAGAGCGCCTCCCAGCTCGCGACGAGCTCGGGGGTGCGGGTGCCCGCCCCCATCTCGGTCAGCACGTAGCCCGGGCAGATCGAGTTGGCGGTGATCCCGTGCCGGCCCCACTCGAAGGCGACCGCGCGGGTGAGGGCGACGACGGCCGCCTTGGATGCCGCGTAGGCGGCCTCGCTGGCCCCGCCCTTCTTGGCGGCCATGCTGGCGAGGTTGACGATGCGGCCGGAGCCCGCCGGGATCATGGTCCGTGCCGCGACCTGCATCGTCGTGAGCATCGCGCGGGTGTTGATCGCGAACAGCAGATCCCACTCGGCGACCGTCAGGTCGATCAGCTGGGTACGGGAGAAGATCCCGGCGCAGTTGACCAGCACGTCGATGCCGCCGAGCTCGGCGACGGCCTGCTCGGTGGCGCGTTCCGCGTCGGCGGCGTCGGCGAGGTCGACCTCGACGAACCGTCCGCCGATCTCGGCGGCTGCGCGCTCACCCTCGGCGACGAGGCGGTCGAGGATCACCACCTGGGCGCCCTCGGCGGCGAGTGCCGCCGCGATGCCCCCGCCGATGCCGCGCGCGCCGCCGGTGACGACCGCGCGCCGACCGATCAGGCGTCCGTCGACGCGGTCGTCGAGTCGGCCGGGGGGCGCGCCGATCATGCCGGCACCTCGGTGGCGCGGCCTGCGAGTCCGGTGGCGGCCCCAGCCGCGAGCGGAAGCCCGACCTCCTGCACGACGCGACTGCGCGCGACGAGCCGGCCCTCGTGGATCACGTAGCGGTCGTGCGAGGCCGTCGCGATCGCCTCGCCCAGCGAGTCGGCGCGCACCGCGAGCAGTTCGGCGCGCGCGCCCGGAGTCGGCCCCGCCGGCGGCAGCGACATGACGGAGCGGGCCCCGTCGGTGACGGCGGCGATCGCCTCGAACAGGTCGAGGTGTCCGGCCGTGACGAGCAGCGACGCGGTCTCGAGCGCGTCGCCGCGTCCGACGGGGTTGAACGGGTCGCGCACGTTGTCGGCGCCGGCACCCACCCGGACCCCGGCATCCAACAGGGCGCGCAGCGCGGTGAGGCCGCGCGGGGTCGAGCTCGGGTGCTCCCAGCCCTGCAGGTAGAGGTTCGTGATCGGCAGCGAGATGATGCCCATGTCGCTGGCCAGCACCTCGGCGATCACCTCGGCGAGCTCGTCGGCCTCGAGGGTTCCGAGTCGCACGCAGTGCCCAGCCGACACCGGCTGCGCCCGCCCGCGGGTCAGGCGCGCATACTCGCGGATGGTGATGGGGCCGTGCAGCGATTCGTCGGTGTGCAGGTCGATGGGCACCGATCGGCGGTCGGCGATCGCGACCGCACGCGCGACCTCGGCGAGCGGATCGCCCGCCAGGTGCGGGGCGCCGCCCATGAGGTCGACGCCGAGGTCGAGCGCGCCCTCGAAGGTCGCGTCATCGGTCCATTCGCCGCCGAGCGCCACGAGCTGGACGTCCATCAGGCCGGTCAGCCGCTCGCGCACCCGGATCAGGGCGCGCGCCCCGCGCAGCGGGTCGTCGCCGCCGAGCATGTCGACGTGCGTGCGCACGGCGGTGGTGCCGAGCTGCAGCATGGCCGTGGCCTGGGCGAGGGCCCGCTCGAAGATGTCGTCCTCGGTGGCGCTCGCCGAGAACGCCCGCCACGAGTCGACGGCTTTGACGAGGTCACCGAACTCGGGGTTCGCGGCGTCCCAGCTGCGCGCCTTGTCGAGGTGAGCATGTGGTTCGGCCGGCGCGGTGACGACCAGGAATCCGTCGAGCTCGAGGGAATCGGCCGAGGCACCACCCGAGCCGCTGCCCGTGACGCCGCTCCTCGCGCTCGTCACCTCGCTGACCACCCCGTCGTCGAGCCGGATGTCGACGATGCTGCCGTCGGCGAGGCGGGCTCCGCGCAGCCACTGCAGTGCTTGCATCAGGGCGGGCACGAAACTCCTGTTCTGAACGATTCCGGGGTGTGGCGCGCGAGCCGACACGGGCGTTCGCGCGGGGCGATGTTGATCACTCCAACATTTGCCGAATCTACGGATCGTGCGTTTCGGTCGTGTGTCGCCGCGGTTTCCCCGCGTTAATTCCCGAGCACCTCGGACGACGGCCACCGACAGAATGTGCTGAGATACCCTCCGGGCGCCCTCCACGTCGGCACCCCGAACCAGGTGAGGAGCGCCATGAGCTGGAGCGACACGGTCGAGGCGTCCGTCGACGAGCAGGCCGAGCGGGTCGGCGGCCGCATCCGCGACATGCGCCGTGCCCGCTCGATGACCCTCGTGCAGCTGGCCGAGGCCGCCGCGCTGTCGCATCCGTTCCTCAGCCAGCTCGAGCGCGGGCTGGCCCGTCCGAGCATGGCCTCGCTCGAGCGGATCGCCCGCGCGCTCGGTACGAGCCAGGTCGAGCTGCTCTCGGTCGACGAGCCGCGGCGCGGGCGCGAGCCGGCGGCATCCGTCTCGCTCGTGCGGGCCGGAACCGGAACGACCGGGCCCTACAGCGAGGGCACCGCCCAGATGCTCGTCGAGGGCGCGCGCGCCTTCCACCCGATGGAGTACCGCAGCGACAACTCCGACTACCGCGACCGATTCGTGCACGACGAGGACGAGTGGATCTACGCCCTCGAGGGCGACATCGAGGTGGATGCCGCCGGCCCCGAGCCGCTGCGGCTCGCGCCCGGCGACGCGGTCTACCTGGCGGGCGGCACCCCGCATCGCTTCCGCTCGATCGACGGCGCTCCGTTCCGCCTGCTGATCGTCAAAGAGCACCCGGCGCGCCTGTGAACCGCCCGATCGCCTCCGATGTCGACGCCGTCGTCATCCGCCGTGACACCGCCGTCGACGGCGTCGTCGTGTTCGAACTCGCCGCACGCGAGGGTCAGGCCCTGCCCGTCTGGACTCCCGGGTCGCACGTCGACGTGCTGCTGCCCTCCGGTCTGATCCGGCAGTACTCGCTCTGCGGCGACCCGGGCGCCGATCGCTGGCGCCTCGGCGTGCTGCGCGAGGCGGATGCCCGCGGCGGCTCGCTCTGGATGTGCGACTCCCTGCGCGAGGGCCAGGCCGTGCGCCTCGCCGGACCGCGCAACCACTTCCACTTCGACCCCGAGCCGGGCGTGCCCGTCATCCTGCTCGCCGCCGGGATCGGCATCACGCCGATCCTGCCGATGGCCGCCGCCGCGCGCGATGCCGGCATCGACTACGCGCTGCACTACTCGGGGCACGAGGGGCGGATGGCCTTCCTGCCGGAGCTCGCCGCGGCACACGGCGAGCGGCTCGTCACGCACCTCAGCGAGCGCGGCGAACGGCTCGAGCTCGACGCCGTGCTGGCCGCCGCCGCGCCGGGCACGCGGGTGTACTGCTGCGGGCCGGCGGGCTTCATCGACGCCGCCGAGCGGGCCGCCGCGGCGGCCGGGCTCGACTTCCACACCGAGCGCTTCGAGGCCGAGACGCTCACGGCGCCCGTGTGGCCGGAGCCGTTCGAGGTGGAACTCGCGCTGAGCGGGGTGACCGTCACCGTCCCGCCCGAGCGCAGCATCCTCGAGGTCGTCGAGGAGGAGGGCGTCTTCGTGCTCTCCAGCTGCCACGAGGGCACCTGTGGCACCTGCGAGACACCGGTGCTCGAGGGCGAGATCGATCATCGCGACTCGATCCTGACCCCGCAGGAGCGCGCGCGCGGCGACGTCATGTTCATCTGCGTCTCGCGGGCGGCCTGCCCGCGTCTCGTGCTCGACCTGTAGTTCCCCTGCCCCTGCCCCCGCCCCTGCCCCGTCCCCGGAGGAAACCGTGACCTCGCTTCTCGTCACCCACGCCCGCCTCATCACCGTGCCGGCCGGCACCGAGGACCCCGGCTACCTGGAGCACGGCTGGATGCTCGTGGTCGACGGGCGGATCGCGGACCTCGGCGAGGGGGATCCGTCCGCCGCCGTGCTCGCCGCCGCCTCGGGGTTCGAGACCCTGGACGTCGCCGGCGCCTTCGTCGCCCCCGGCTTCATCTCGGCGCACAGCCACCTGTTCACGAGCGCGAGCCGCGGCCTCGGGGTCACCGAGACGCTGTACGGCTGGTGCGACTCGATGCTCGGGCTGATCCGGCACGCGACGCCCGACGACCTCTACTGGACGACGCTGCACGGCTCGCTCGACTTCCTCGGCGCCGGCGTGACCGCGGCCTACGACTTCACCGACCCGCGCATCCCGTGGGAGCCGATGATCGAAGGGCAGCGTCAGGCGGTCGGCACTCTGCGCCCCATCGAGTACCAGACCCGCCAGATCGACGCGAAGGCCGACGCCGGTCTGCGATTCGTCAACTCCACGCCGATGGATGACGCGATCGGCAGCGACGACGAGGTGCTCGCCCGACTGGCGGCCGTGCTCGACCACACGGCGACCCTGGACCGCGATCTCGCCCTCGGAGCGGCGGTCACCGGCAGCGTGCAGTGGTCGATCCGGCCGAACGCCGCCGAACTCGAGGTCGAGGCGATGCGCCGCTTCGGGCTGATCAACCAGGCGCACTTCCTCGAGACCCGTGAGGCGACCGAGCTGCAGCGCTCGAAGTGGGCGCTCTACCGGAATGCCGGGGCGCTCGGTCCCGGAATGATCTTCGGCCACTTCATCCAGACCACGCCCGAGATCATCCGCGAGGCCGCCGAGAGCGGCTCGGGGATGTCGTGGCAGCCGGGCTCCAACGGCCGGCTCGCCTCGGGCTTCGCCGAGGTGCCCGAGATGCTCGCCCTCGGAATGACCGTGGGCATGGGCCTCGACGACCAGGCCTGCACCGACGTGGCCGACCCGTGGCAGAACATGCGCACGGGGATGTTCGGCCTGCGCGCCAAGACCGGCGACCCGCTGTCGATGATGCCCGAGACGGTGCTGCGGCTGCACACGCTCGGGTCGGCGAAGCTGCTCGGCGTCGACGACCGCATCGGCAGCCTCGAGGTCGGCAAGTTCGCGGACTTCGTCGTGGTCGACCCGACCGCTCCCGATATCGGGCCGCTCTGGCATCCGGTGCGCAACTACGTGCTGTCCTGCGGTCTGCGCAACCTCAAGCGCGTCTACGTCGGCGGCGAACTCGTGAACGAGTCGGGCGTCTCGACCAATCCGCTCGCCGGGGAGGCGTCGGCGAAGGTGCGCGAGTCGCTCGAGCCGCTCGCCGCCCGGTACGGTCACCCGGCCTGAGAGCGCGGCCGGGTCGCGGCGGATCGACGAATAGTCGAGCAGTACTCGATCCAGCCGCATTTATCACGAGGGTTACGCCCTCGACACACGCGCGAAATACGGCGGCCCTAGCTTCGGAGATGTTACTTCCATCAACATTTGCCTCGGCGTTGCGGCAGACCCTTCTTCGTGGAAAGCGAGCCGGCCGTGGCGATGACCGCACCCTCCCCGACAGCGGCTCGTGCCATCGGGGACGCGCCGCTCGTCGACTTCCAGAACGTCGCGATGAAGTTCCCCAACGGCACGGTCGCGCTCTCGGGGGTCGACATCACCGTCAAGCGCGGCGAGTTCGTCACGGTCGTCGGACCATCCGGATGCGGTAAGTCGACCCTGCTGCGCATCGCCTCCGGTCTCGAGACCGCCAGCGAGGGCACGGTCACCGTCTCCACCGACCGGATCGGCTACGTCTTCCAAGACGCGACCCTGCTGGCCTGGCGCGACGTGCAGCGCAACGTCGAGCTGCTGGCCGAACTCAACAACCAGCCCATCCGCGTGCGCCGGCCCAAGGCGAACGCGGCGATCGAGCTGGTCGGGCTCAAAGGCTTCGAGAAGCACCTGCCCAAGCAGCTCTCCGGGGGCATGAAGATGCGCGCGTCGCTTGCGCGCTCGCTGACCCTCGACCCCGAGCTGTTCCTGTTCGACGAGCCGTTCGGCGCGCTCGACGAGATCACCCGCGAACGACTCAACGACGAGCTCATCCAGCTCTTCGTGCGCGAGGGCTTCGCGGGGATGTTCATCACCCACTCGGTGTCGGAGGCCGTCTACCTGTCGACCAAGGTCGTCGTGATGTCGGGCCGTCCGGGGGCGATCGTCAAGACCTTCGACGTCCCGTTCGACATGCCACGGGACCCCGACATCCGCTACACGCCCGAGTTCGCCGAACTCGTCGGCGAGGTATCCCACGCCCTCCGGGAAGGACATCACTGATGGCCGCCAGCGACGCCTCCGCCGTCATCACCGACGTGGTCCGCGACGCACCGCAGATCGCGGTCGCCGACGTCGCCGACATGCCGGTCTCGCGCAAGGCCGTGCGCTCGCGCGGGGAACGGGCGGGCCGTGCGCTGCGCGCCACTCTTCCGCCGCTCGCGGTCTTCGTCGTGATCATCGCGATCTGGTACGGCGCGCACGCGATCCTCGGGGCGGGGCGCGCCTTCCTCGTCCCGACCCCCGACGAGGTGCTCACGCAGGGCTTCTTCGGGCCGAGCGGCGGGCAGATCATCATCGCGGTGTTCCGCACGACCGGGGTCGCGGTCACGGGTCTCGTGATCGCCGCCGCCCTCGGGATCGCCTGGGCGACCGCGATGGCTCTCGCCAAGTGGGTGCAGCGCTCGACCTATCCCTACGCGGTGATCCTGCAGTGCATCCCGATCCTCGCGCTCGTCCCCCTCATCGGAGTCTGGTTCGGTTACGAGTTCACGGCGCGAGTCGTCGTCTGCGTCATGATCGCGCTCTTCCCGATGGTGGCGAACACCCTGTTCGGGCTGCAGTCCGTCGACCGCTCCCAGCACGAGCTGTTCCGCTTGCAGAAGGCCGACCGCTGGACCGTGCTCAGCAAGCTGATGTTCCCGGCGGCGCTGCCGTCGATCTTCCTCGGGCTGCGCACCTCGGCCGGTCTCTCGGTGGTCGGCGCGATCGTCGGCGACTTCTTCTTCCAGCGGGGGACGCCGGGCGTCGGCACCCTGTTGCAGACCTACGCGCGGCTGCTCAGCTACCCGCAGTTGTTCGCGGCCATCATCACCTCCGCCCTGCTCGGCGTCGCGATGTTCTTCATCTTCGGGCTGCTCTCGCGGCTCGCCGTCGGCAAGTGGTACGACCCGGTCAACTGACCCGACGCCCCCGTTCTTCCTGACGAACCACCCCGCACCACCTCTGCACCGTCCCTTGCACCGCCCTTCCCGCTCTGCACATCCGATGAAAGAGAGACACATGCACAAGTCCCACCGTCGCATCGTCGCCATGGCCGGCACGATCGCCGTGGCCGCCAGCCTGGCCGCCTGCGCATCCACCCCGTCCAGCGGCACGAGCGCCTCCGCCGCGAGCGCCACCGTCGACCTCGCTGCCGCGGGGTGCCCGGCGACCATCGTCATCCAGACCGACTGGAACCCGGAGTCGGAGCACGGCCACCTCTACGAGATGCTCGGCAAGGACGCGGTCATCGACGCCGACAAGAAGTCGGTGTCGGGAACGCTCGAGCTGGGTGGCAAGTCCACCGGCGTCAAGGTCGAGATCCGCGCGGGTGGGCCCGCGATCGGCTTCACGGGCGTCGCGGCGCAGATGTACACCGACACGAGCATCACGATGGGCTACGTCACGACCGACGACCAGATCGCCAACTCGGCCAAGACGCCCACCAAGGCGTTCTTCGCCCCGCTCGACGAGAGCCCGATCATGGTCATGTGGGACCCGAAGACCTACCCGGACGTGAAGACGGTGAAGGACCTCGGCAAGGCGCTCACCAAGACGGGCGGCGTCTGGCGCTACTTCTCGGGCTCGGCCTACATCGACTACCTGACGGATGCCGGCTACATGACGAAGGCCGAGCAGGACTCCAGCTACGACGGCACCCCCGCGAACTTCGTGGCGGCCGCAGGCAAGGACGTCCAGCAGGGCTTCGCCTCCGCTGAGCCGTACATCTACGAGCACGAGGTTCCGGCCTGGAACAAGCCGGTCAAGTACGCCCTGATCTCGTCGACCGGATGGGACCCGTACCAGTCGTCGATGGCCGTGCGCACCGCCGACTTCACGAAGCTCACGCCCTGCCTCAAGGCGCTGACCCCGGTGCTGCAGCAGGAGGAGGTCGACTACTTCGCCAACCCGAAGGCGGCCGACGCGCTCATCCAGAAGCTGGTCGCGGCCTACAACACGGGCTGGACCTACAGCCCCGGCGTCGCCGACTACTCGCGCAAGACGATGATCGCCGACAAGCTGGTCAGCAACGGCACCAACTCGACCCTCGGCGACTTCGACAAGGCCCGCATGGACAAGTTCTTCACCGCGGCATCGGCCATCTACACGAAGCTGGGGACGAACATCGACCCCAAGCTGAAGGCCGATGACCTCTACACGAACGAGTTCATCGACAGCTCGATCGGGCTCAAGTAACCGCACAGTACCGACGGCGCCCTCGGCTCCCGTTCCGCTTCGGCGGGCGGGGTCGGGGGCGCCGCCACGATCCACTGCGCACGATCCATCTCCTCACGATCCACGAAAGGCATGGCACCGGATGACCAGTCGCAAGTTCGCCGAGCTGAGCGGCCCGGCCGTGACGTCCACGCTCACGGATCGCTCGATCCTGATCGTGCCGATCGGCGCGATCGAGCACCACGGCCCCCACCTGCCGCTCATCACCGACGCGCTGATGGCGGAGACCGCCGCCTCCGCTGCGGTCGCCGCGGGCGTCGAGGCCGGCCTCGACCTCTGGCAGCTTCCGACCCTCTCGGTCGGCAAGTCCGACGAGCACTACTGGGCGCCGGGAACCCTCTGGCTGAGCGCCAGCACCCTCATGTCGGTGCTCGAAGACCTCGGCCGCTCGGTCGCGATGACCCCCGCGCCCAAGATCGTGTTCATGAACGGACACGGCGGCAACGTGGCGTTGTTGCAGGTCGCCGTGCGCCAGCTGCGACGGATGTTCGGACTGCAGACCTTCGTGATGCCCGCCCTGCGGATCGCGGCCGGCACCGGGCGCGACGGCGAGCCCGACGAGTTCGGCCAGGGCATCCACGGCGGATACGCCGAGACCTCCGTCGTCATGCACCTGCGCCCCGACCTCGTCGACGAGAGCCTGTTCGCGCGCAACGTGCCGGAGCACCTCGCCGAGTACGAGCACCTGGGCTTCAACGGCAAGCCCGTGCAGTTCGGCTGGTTGAGCAACGACTTCGGGCCGAGCGGCGTGATCGGCGACCCGACGGGCGCCAATGCCGAGGCCGGCCGGCGCGGCTTCGAGTCGAGCGTCGGGCTCGCGGTCGCGGCACTCACCGAGATCGACCGGTTCAGTCTGCCGCCGCGCGGCTAGACCGGCGTGCGCGCGAGCCGCTCGCTCAGACGGGCGACGAGCTCGCGCTCCTCGGCGTTCACCAGTTCGTAGTCGCGCACCACGAACTCGCCCGCGACGATGACGTGGCGTGGCCGCCGTCCGGGCGCTGCCCAGAGCAGCCCGGCCACCGGATCGGCGACGCCCGCGTCGGCCACGCCGCTCACGTCCCAGACGCAGAGGTCGGCCGCGGCGCCGGGGCGCAGGTGCCCGAGCTCGACGCGCCCGAGGCCGGCCGCCGACCCCGCGCTCGCCATGGCGAGCACCCGACGGGCCGGCAGCTGCTCGCCGACCAGCCCGGAGACCTGCAGGGCGAGCCGTGCATCGGCGAGCAGATGACCGGCGTCGTTGGATCCGCCGCCGCTCGTGCCGAGGCCCACCGCGACGCCCGCCGCGGCGAGCCGGGCGACGGGGGCGATGCCCCAGCCCATCGGCACGTCGCATCCGGGCGCATGGGTCGCTGTCACGCCGGCCGCAGCCAGTCGTGCGATCTCGTCGTCGGTGACCTCGCAGAGGTGCGCGATCGTGACGTCGTCGGCCAGCCAGCCCCACTCCTCGAGCAGTTCGAGGGGCCGCTTGCCGTACCTCTCGAGCGCGATGGCGACGTCGACCTGCTCGTTCGCCTGCGTTCGGCGGTGAAGCCCGTGGCGCGCGGCCACCTCGCCGAGCAGCTCGAAGGTCTCGCGCGGATCCGAGTGCACGCCCGCCGGCCCGACCGCGAGCTGCAGCATCCCATCGGCCGACACCCCGCCGTGCGTTCCGGGCAGCAGCGCGTCGACGATGGCCTGCGCCGAGGATGCCGCGGCCTGCGGGTCGTCGCGCGCGGCCCCGCGCACGAAGGCGACGCGTCCGCCGAGGGCGCGGGCGGCATCCGTCGTCGCGCGGGCGATCTCGACGCTCTCGGCGGTGGTGGCGGAGCCCCAGTTGAGGTGATGGTCGGCGACCGTCGTGACCCCGCTCAGCAACCCCTCGGCCACGCCGATCCCCGCTGCGATCGACGCGAGTTCCGGGTCGATGCCGACACGGGCATATGCCGAGGCCATCGTCGGCAGCCAGTCGGCCATCGGGACGCCGCGCGTGCCCGGCAGCGTGCGGAACGCGCTCTGCAGCAGGTGGTGGTGGGCGTTGACGAGGCCGGGGGTGAGGACGTGCCCGGTGACGTCGAGGGTCGTGGCGTCGGCGGCATCCGAGCCCGCGGCAGCGACTCGCGCCCCCTCCAGCAGAAGCTCGCCCGTCGTCTCGGTGGTCTCGTCGACGACGATCGCCGTCGCCCCCGTCAATCGCAGCATGCGACGATCCTGGCATCCGCATGTGTCGGCCAGATGTCGGCCCCTGCCGACGCTCGCCGCCGCACCCGCGAACGGTGCCGAATGGCTCGTCCCGAGGGAATGAACCGCCATTCGGCACCATTCGCTGCAGTCACGGCCGCCAATGAGACCCGCGCCAACGTCAGCCCGGCCCCACGTAACGTGGCCGCAACGCGCGTGTGCGACGCTGGCGGCATGCTCGAGCTGGCCGACCGTCTGCTCGCCCGCCTGGACGGTGACGACACGCACCCCGGCGGGCCGCTCGTCGTGGCCACCGTCGTCGGAATCGACGGGAGTTCGCCCCGCATGCTCGGAACCTCGATGGCCTGGGACGGCGAGGCCGTCATCGGCAGCATCGCCGGCGGCTGCGTCGAGGGCGCAACCGTCGAGGTCGCCGAGCGTGTGCTCGACGACGGTCGCACCCGCACCGTCGAGTTCGGCGTGAGCGACGAGACCGCGCTGGGGGTGGGGCTCAGCTGCGGCGGCCTGCTCCGCATCCACCTCGCCCTGCTGCGACCGGATGACGCGGCCGTCGCCGCGCTTCGGCTCGCGGCATCCGGGCGGTCCGCCGGGGTGAGCATGACGCCCGACGGCTTCGATGCCGCCGACTGCGCGGTCGAGGGCTCCTTCGTCGACTTCCGGATGCCGCCCGCCCGCCTGATCGTGATCGGCGCCATGGAGTACTCCACGGCCCTCTCCAACGCGGCCCAGGTGCTCGGCTATCGCGTCACGGTCTGCGACCCGCGCGAGCTGTTCACGACGGCGGCACGGTTTCCGGGAGCGGAGCTCGTCGTCGAGTGGCCGCCGGACTACCTCGCGCGCACCGCGATCGACGAGAGCACGGTCATCTGCCTGCTGAGCCACGACGACCGCTTCGACGCGGACGCGCTCGCGCTCGCGCTGCGCTCGCCGGCCGCCTACGTCGGGGCGATGGGCTCCCGCCGCACCCACGCGCGCCGGGTCGCCGCGCTGCGACAGCGAGGCGTCGGCGAGCGGCTGCTCGATCGCCTGCACTCGCCGATCGGGCTGGACCTCGGAGGGTCGACGCCCGAAGAGACGGCACTGTCGATCCTCGCCGAGGTGCTCGCGGAGCGCACCGGTGCCAGCCGCCGGCCCCTGCAGACGACGCAGGGCGCGATCCACTCGCGCGACCCGCAGCCGGTGCTGCACGCGCAGCCGACGCAGCCGGCGCTGCACGATGTCGGATGAGCGGGGTCGTCATCGACGTCTCGGCGCCGTGACTCCGCGTCGCCCGACATCGTGCACGGGCGGGCGATCGGGCGAACGCAGGCTCGGGGGAGCGCGGGGCCGTCAGCCGTCGGCGGCCAGCCGCCACACCCGGTCGCGCGTCATGGGCAACTCGTGCGGACGCACCCCGATCGCGTCGCGGATCGCGTTGGCCAGGGCAGGGGCGACCGGGTTGTACGGCGCTTCGCTCATCGACTTGGCACCGAGCGGGCCGAGCTCGTCATGGGTCTCGGCGAACAGCACCTCGGTGCGCGGCACGTCGCCGAACGTCGGCACGCGGTAGTTGCGGAACGTCGCGGTCGTGATCCCGCCCTCGCCGTCGAGCCGCACCTCCTCGTAAAGCGCGCTGCCGATCGCCTGCGCCGTGCCACCCTCGATCTGCCCGCGCAGCTGCTCGGGATTGAGCACGGTGCCGGCATCCGCAGCCTGGATCGACCGCAGGATGCGCACCTCGCCGGTGTCCGGCCGCACCGCCACCCGGAAGCCGTGCACGTTGAACGCGACCGAGCGCGGGGTGCCGTCGGAATGCCCGCGCGCCTCGTGCGCCCCGCCGCTCGCCAGCTGAGCTGCCAGTGCCGTCGCCGCCCGGAACACCGCGGTGCCCGCCACGACGACCCCGGTGGATCCGTACGCGCCGGTGTCGTGCCCCGCCAGATCGGTGTCGGACTGGCGGATCCGGATGCGGTCGGCCGTCGTCCCGAGGGCCTGCGCCGCGAGCTGGGCGTGCACCGTCGTCGAGCCGTTGCCGAACTCGGCGGTTCCGACCTCGAGTTCGAACAGTGCGCCGTCGACCTGTTCGCCCTCCAGTGCCCGGATGGCCGCGTCGGCGTAGTGCCCCCGCGGCGGGATCGTGGCGATCATGGCGAGGGCGACGCCCGTGCCGACCGCCCACCCTTCGGGGACGGGCTCCGCGTCGGGCCGGGCGAGCGCCGCCTCGACCAGGTCGAGGCACTGCCCGGCGCCGTGCGCCCCGCGGTACGCGAGATCGTCGGGGGCCTCGTGCTCGATCGTCCGCAGCGCATCCCCGGGCACGACGACGTTGCGGCGCCGCAGCTCGATCGGGTCGATCCCGAGGCGGCGGGCGAGCTCGTCCATCGCCGACTCGATCGCGAAGATCACCTGCCCGAGGCCGTAGCCGCGGAAGGCGCCCGACGGCGGGTTGTTCGTGTAGACCGACTGGGCATCCACCCGCACGTTGGCGCAGCGGTATGCGGCGATCGACTCGTGCACCGAGTGGTACATCACGCCGATGCCGTGGTTGCCGTACGCGCCGGTGTCCATGAGCTGGTCCACCGCGAGCGCGGTCAGCGTGCCGTCGGAGGCCGCGCCGAGCGTGACCGACACCCGCATCGGATGCCGCAGCGGCGCGATCCGGAACTCGTCCTCGCGGGTGAACTCGTACTGCACCGCGCGACCGGTGCGCAGCACGGCAAGGCTCACGATGTCTTCGGTCAGCAGCTCCTGCTTGCCGCCGAAGCCGCCGCCGACCCGCGCCGCGAATACCCGCACCCGGGCCGCGTCGAGCTCGAAGATCCGGGCGATCTCGTCGCGCACCAGGTAGGGAACCTGGCTCGAGGTGCGCAGCACGAGTCGTCCGTCGCGGTCGAGCCAGCCGCGCGTCGCGTGCGTCTCGAGGGCGGCGTGCGTCACGCGCGGCGTGCTCCAGGTGCCGCTCACCGTGACCGCCGCGGCGGCGAGGGCCGCGTCGACGTCGCCTCGCTCGCCGTGCTGCTCGGCGACGGTGTTGCGCTCGGGCGCCGCGGCACGTGCCTCGGGCGCGAGCTCCGGATGCACGAGCGGCGCCCCGAGCCGGCGCGCCGCCTCGGGGTCGAACACGGCCGGCAGCACCTCGTACTCGACCCGGATCGCGGCGAGCGCGCGTTCCGCCTCGGCGACCGAGTCGGCGACGACCGCCGCGACGCGCTGCCCGCGGAAGCGCAGCACGCGATCGAGCACGCGGGTGTCGTCGGGGTCCTCGAGCCGGTTCTGGTGGCGGCCGGTCGAGAAGGCGGTCGCGGGCGCGTCGCGGTGGGTCAGCACGAGACGCACTCCGGGCATCGCCTCGGCCGCCGAGGAATCGATCGAGAGGATGCGGGCGTGCGCGTGCGGGCTGCCCAGCACCGCGAGGTGCAGCAGCGCCGTCGTCGCGCTCCCGGCCGCCCGGGCCTCGTCGCCGTACTCGGAGGCGGGGCCGTCGAGGGTGTACTGCTCGCGCCCGGTCACCACGCGCCAGGCGGCAGGGGCGGCGACCGAGCGGCCGCCCGCCGCTCCGGGCTCGGGGGTCTCGACGTTGCGCACCGCGTGCAGCGCATCCGAGATGGAGCGATAGCCGGTGCAGCGGCAGAGGTTGCCCTTCAGCATCCTGGGCAGCTCGTCGAGGTCGGCGGCCTGGAAGGTCGAGGCGGTGACGACCATGCCCGGCGTGCAGAATCCGCACTGGAAGGCCGCGGCGCCCACGAAGGCGGCCTGCACCGGATGCGGCACCGCACTGCCGTCGGCGGCCCGCCTGCCCAGCCCCGCGGCGGTCGTCACGCTGGCCCCGTCGAGCCGATGCGCCGGCACCAGGCAGGAGTGCAGGGCGACCCCGTCGACCAGCACCGAGCAGGCTCCGCAGTCGCCCGCGTCGCAGCCCTTCTTCACCTCGGGATGACCGTTCTCGCGCAGCAGGGTTCTCAGCACCTGCCCGTTGCGTGGCTCGACCTCGAGCGGCTCCCCGTTGACGGTGACCACGATCGTCATGGCGTCGCCCCGTCCCGGGCGACCGAGCGAGTCGTCAGCTCGTTCCGCAGCTCCTCGGCGAACCGCAGGGTCATCGCGCGCCGCCAGTCCGGCGCGCCGTGCGCGTCGTCGTGCCAGTCGTCGATCGCCGAGACGGCGTGCGCGAGCTCGCGGTCGCCCGGCATCCGAGCGAAGCGCAGCTGGTACGGCCGCGGGGTCGCCGCGGTGATCGTCACGACGAACTCCCCGCCCGCGTCGACCCGGGCGATGACGAAGGCGGCGGATCGGCCGAGTTCGCTCAGCGCGATCCGGCGCATCGCGACCCGGGCCGCGAGGGCGACCGCGGGAAGCTCGATGGCACGCAGCACCTCGCCGGGCCTCAGCGCGGTGCGGCGCACCCCGAGCACGAACTCGGTGACGGGCAGTCGGCGCTCGCCGCCGCCCGGCATCCAGATGACGGCGACGCCGTCGAGGGCGGCGGTCAGCGAGGTCATCGGACCGGCAGGCAGAGCGAGGCAGACGTTGCCGCCGACCGTGGCCACGTTGTGCACCTTCCAGGAGCCCAGCAGCGCGTCGACCGCCGGTGCGAACAGGGCGTCGGCGGGGCGGGCGGGGTGCCGCGGCATCCGGCGCAGTTCGGCGAGCGTGCAGGTGGCCGCGATCTCGAGGCCGCCGTCGGGCGACTCGACGATCGGTTCCCAGCCGAGCCCGGTCAGGTCGACGAGACCGTGGATGCCCGGCTGCGGCTCCGAGAACAGCCAGCTGCCGCCGCCGAGGGCGACCTCGTGCGCTCCGAAGGTCAGATCGTTCCGGCGGCGCGCGATCCGCGTCTCGCGCACCTCGATCAGATCCATCCGGCGAGTCAACATCATCGATGTGTCGCACGTGTAACGCCCGCGCGACGCCCGACGACCTTGGTGCGGGTGGCGGCGCGACCCGATGGGGCGGCGGCATGGTCAAACTTGCAGCCGGAGCGGAGAGAATGGGCACGTGAAGAAAACGGCGGGCGACGCGTCCGAACCCGACGCGCTCGACGACGACGCGGAGGCCCTGAGTTGGGCGGGCGACGATCTGCGCGGCGGCATCGACCCCCTCACCCGCAACCGAGCGGTCGACGAGGTCGACGCCGAGGGCGGCGACGTCGGCTCGGATGTCGCGGCCGCCCCCCGCAGCATCCCGCGCACGGCGGTCACCGCGCTGTTCGCCGTGCTCTACCTTGCGGTCGTGGTGGGGTGGATCCTCTCCGTGCAGATCACGGTCTCGAGCGCCACCGACACCTTCTCTCAAGTGGCGTGGCAGTTCGGAGAGTTCGTCTCGATCATCTCGGGCGCGCTGTGGTTCCTCGCCACCCTGACGCTCACGCGCGAGAGCCGCACGGCGGTGCGGCTCGGCTGGTTCGCGCTCGGCGTCGTGGTGCTCGTGCCGTGGCCGGTTCTGCTGGCGGCCCTCGGATGAGCGCCGAATCCATGCGCCCCGAAGCCGCCCCCGAGGCGCTCGACCTCGAGGAGGTCGAGCCCGCGGGCCTGCGCGGCATCGTGAGCATCGTCGTCACCCTGCTCGTGTTCGCGGCGCTCTACGCGTATCCCTTGTTCGAAGGCATCTCCAACCTCGTCGCGCTGCCCGGCTTCTACGCCTCGCTCGGCATCGGCGGCGCGGTGCCCTGGTGGCTGCTGATCGTCGGCGTCGCCGCACCGGTCGTGCTGTACGCGGCGGCGCTGCTGCTCGGACGGCGGCGGGAGCTGTTTGCCCGCGCGCTGATCCTCGCGGTGGGTCTCGCGGCATCCAACGCCCTGACGCTGAGCGTCATCCAGTGGGCGGCGGCCGTGCAGCCGGCGTTGAAGTAGTCCCGACGGCCGGCTCAGGCGGGTCAGGGCGCCCTCCGCGCACCCACTAAACTGAACCCCGCTGTGCCTGCCACCCTGAGACGCACAGATCGCCGACCCCGAAGGAACGCTCTCGTGGCCAAGCCGGTCGTCCTGATCGCCGAAGAACTCTCGCCCGCCACCGTCGCCGCCCTCGGGCCCGACTTCGACGTCCGCAACGTCGACGGCACCGACCGACCCGCTCTGCTGGCCGCGCTCGCCGAGGCCAACGCGATCCTGATCCGCTCCGCGACCCACGTCGACGACGAGGCGATCGCCGCCGCGCCCCAGCTCAAGGTCGTCGCCCGCGCCGGCGTCGGGCTCGACAACGTCGACATCAAGGCGGCCACCGAGGCCGGCGTCATGGTGGTCAACGCGCCGACTTCCAACATCATCAGCGCCGCCGAGCTCACGATCGGGCACCTGCTGAGCATCGCCCGCCACATCCCGGCGGCGAACGCCTCGCTCGCGGCGGGGGAGTGGAAGCGCTCGAAGTACACCGGCGCCGAGCTCTACGAGAAGACCGTGGGCATCATCGGCCTCGGCCGCATCGGCGCGCTCATCACCACCCGCCTGCAGGCCTTCGGCATGAACGTCGTCGCCTTCGACCCCTACGTCACGGCGGCACGTGCGCAGCAGATGGGCGTGCAGCTGCTCTCGCTCGACGAACTGCTGGCCCAGTCCGACTTCATCACCATCCACATGCCGAAGACGCCCGAGACGACCGGCATGATCGGCGCCGCCCAGCTGGCCGCCATGAAGAAGACGGCGTACATCGTGAATGTGGCCCGCGGCGGCCTCATCGACGAGGATGCCCTGGCCGACGCTCTCGAGAACGGCATCATCGCGGGCGCCGGCATCGACGTCTTCGTGAGCGAGCCCCCGACCGGCTCGCGGCTGCTCGGCCTGGCGAACATCGTGGTCACCCCGCACCTGGGTGCGTCCACCGACGAAGCGCAGGAGAAGGCGGGCGTGTCGGTCGCGAAGTCGGTGCGGCTCGCCCTCGACGGTGAACTCGTCCCGGATGCCGTCAACGTCGCCGGCGGCGTGATCGACCCGACGGTGCGTCCCGGCATCCCGCTCATGGAGAAGCTCGGGCAGGTGCTCGCCGGACTCGCCGAGGCACCGCTCGCGAGCGTCGACATCGAGGTGCGCGGCGAGATCGTCGAGTTCGACGTGAGCGTGTTGCGGCTCGCGGCGCTCAAGGGCCTGTTCTCGAACACCGTCAGCGAACAGGTCAGCTACGTCAACGCGCCGATCCTGGCCGAGCAGCGCGGCATCGCCGTGCGCCTGACCACCGACCCGGTGAGCGACGAGTACCGCAACGTGCTGACCATCCGCGGCGCGACGAGCGAGGGGCACCAGCTCTCGGTCAGCGGCACCCTGACCGGCCCGAAGCAGGTCGAGAAGATCGTCGAGATCAACGGCTACGACGTCGAGGTGCCGTTCGCCGAGCACCTCATCGTGATGCTGTACACGGATCGCCCCGGCATCGTCGCCATCTACGGCAAGCAGTTCGGCGACGCCGGCATCAACATCGCCGGAATGCAGATCGCGCGGCAGCGGGCCGGCGGGCAGGCGCTGAGCGTGCTGACCGTCGACTCACCGGTTCCCGAGGGGCTGCTGCAGACCGTGCGCGACGCGATCGAGGCCGACTCCCTGCTCGAGATCGACATCGTCGAAGACTGACCCGCCCGCGGTAGCCCCGCCCTTCAACAGCCGAGCGCCGCGCGATCTTGCGAACGCCCGGAGTATTCGGGGCGCGGTCGCGAGATCGGACGGCGCTCGGTGGCGGGGCGGGGCCGCGGCTCAGGGGAGCGGGTCGACGTCCGTCTTGCGCGAGGCGACGCTCTCGCCGCTCTGCGGGTCGACGGCGGTGTGCACGGTCGTGACCGTGCTGCGCTTGCGGAGCATCAGCACGAGCCCGAGGATCACGACGACAACACCCGCGCCCATCAGCAGATCGCCGACGAGTTCGAGGTCGATCCAGGCCGCCTGAACGCGCAGTGCGAATCGCAGGACGGCGCCGATGACGAACAGAAAGATTCCGAGTCCAATACTCATGTCGCCGAGCCTACGCCAACCATGTCCCCCATTTGGGGGACGGCCCGATCCATCCAGGCTCGCGCGATAGGCTGACGAACGCCTCGGATGCCCTGATTCGCACGCTCCTGACCGCGGGCCTGGGAGGCACCTGGCAGTTCGCTCCACCCTCGAAATTCACCCGGAATCGCCCGAATCGGCCGGATCCGGCTCGGACCCAGCAGGAGACCGCGTGACCCGCACCATCGACCTCGCCACGATCCCCGGCGACGGAATCGGCCCTGAGGTGGTCGCCGAGGCGATCGCCGTGCTGCGCGCGGCAACCGCGGGGGAGGCCGAGATCGCGACGACCGAGTATCCGTTCAGCGCGGCCCACTATCTCGCGACCGGCGCGATCCTGACCGACGACGACCTGGCGAGCCTCGCCCGGCACGAGGCGATCGTGCTCGGGGCCGTCGGGGGCGATCCGCGCGATCCGAAGCTCGCGGGTGGAATCATCGAGCGCGGCCTGCTGCTCCGGCTGCGCTTCGCCTTCGACCACTACGTCAACCTGCGTCCGACCCGCCTGCTGCCGGGCGTGAAGAGTCCCCTCGCGGCGCCCGGTGATGTCGACTTCGTCGTGGTGCGGGAGGGTACCGAGGGCCCGTATGTCGGCAACGGCGGCGCGATCCGCGTCGGGACCCCGCACGAGATCGCCAACGAGGTGAGCGTCAACACCGCCTACGGGGTCGAGCGCGTGGTGCGGTACGCCTTCGAGCTCGCCGAGAGGCGCCGCAAGAAGCTCACGCTGGTGCACAAGACCAACGTGCTGACCAATGCGGGCACCCTCTGGTCGCGCCTCGTGCGGGCCGAGGCGGCCAATCATCCGCAGGTGGACTGGGACTACCTGCACGTCGACGCCGCGACCATCTTCCTCGTGACCGATCCTGCTAGGTTCGACGTGATCGTCACAGACAACCTCTTCGGCGACATCCTCACCGATCTGGCCGGCGCGATCAGCGGCGGCATCGGACTGGCGGCCTCGGGCAACATCAACCCCGACGGCGCGTTCCCCTCGATGTTCGAGCCCGTGCACGGATCGGCTCCCGACATCGCGGGGCAGCAGAAGGCCGACCCCACCGCGGCGATCCTGTCCACCGCGCTCCTGCTCGACCACCTCGGGCTTCCGGATGCGGCGCGACGCATCGAAGCGGCGGTCGCCGCCGACCTGGCCGAGCGCGGCACCGCCTCGCGCACCACGAGTCAGGTCGGCGCTGCCATCACCGCCCGGGTGAGCGCACACTAGACACCAAGCTCTCGACAAGAAGAACGGCAGACACGATGGCCATCAACCTCCTCCCCATGGCGACGCAGAGCCTGCTCTGGCAGGTCACCCGCAACGACCACCCGGCCGGCGACGCCGAGCGCGCCGAGATCCTGGCGAACCCGGGGTTCGGCAAGTGGTTCACCGACCACATGGTCGACATCTGCTGGTCGGAGAAGGGCGGATGGCACCGGCCGCGGGTGCAGCCCTACGGCCCGATCTCGATCGAGCCGGCCGCCGCCGTGCTGCACTACGGCCAGGAGGTCTTCGAGGGGCTCAAGGCGTACCGTCACGCCGACGGGTCGATCTGGTCGTTCCGGCCCGAGCAGAACGCGGCGCGCCTGCAGCGCTCGGCCCGCCGCCTCGCCCTGCCTGAGCTGCCGACCGAGTACTTCCTCGACTCCATCAAGCGGCTCATCGCCGTCGATGCCGTCTGGGTTCCGGATGCCCCCGAGACGAGCCTCTACCTGCGGCCCTTCATGTGGGCCAAGGAGGCCTTCCTCGGCGTGCGCCCCGCGGCGAAGGTGAACTACAACGTCATCGCCAGCCCGGCGGGGGCGTACTTCTCGGGCGGCGTCGAGCCGGTCTCGATCTGGCTGTCGACGAACTACACGCGCGCCGGCCACGGCGGAACCGGGGCGGCGAAGACCGGCGGCAACTACGCGTCGTCGCTGCTTCCGCAGGCGGAGGCCTACGAGAACGGCTGCGCCCAGGTGCTCTTCCTCGACGCCCAGCAGGGCAAGTACATCGAAGAGCTCGGCGGCATGAACGTCGTGCTGGTGACGAAGGACGGGACCCTGCTGACCCCCGACAGCGACTCGATCCTCGAGGGCATCACGCTCGACTCGATCCTCAAGCTCGCCCGCGACCGCGGTTTCAAGGTGGAGCAGCGTCCCATCACGATCGACGAGTGGCGCGAGGGTGCCGAGTCGGGCGAGATCGTCGAGGCCTTCGCCTGCGGCACGGCCGCCGTGGTGGTTCCGATCTCCGACATCAAGTCGTCGAGCTTCGGAATCTGGATGCCGGAGCCCGAGGGCGAGCGCGTCTCGCTGTCGCTGCGACAGGAGCTCACCGACATCCAGTACGGCCGCGCCGAGGACCGCCACCACTGGATGATGCGCCTCGACGCCTAGCGTTGGGTGACGCGCTGAGGTGAGCCGGTCGCTCGATTCGCCCCGAGCGCTGCTACGGTGGCCGCACCCCGAGACCCGTCGGGCGAGTCCCTTTCCGATCGGCGATCGACGCCGGCGACCCGGCCTTCAGCGACCCGGTCACGGTGGATCAGCGTGGCCTGACCCGCATCGTGCGGGTGATCGACATCGGCGCGACGGAGGTGCAGGCCACGGTTCCGGCTCGACTGCCTGCGACCGGCTTGCCGATCGGCGACGGGCTCGCTGCGGCGCTGCTGCTCCTGATGCTCGGTGCCGGGTTGCTCGGCGTCCGGGTGCTCGAGGTGTGCGGCCGCACGCGGCGCCCGCTCAGCTGACGCGCGCCGCAAACGCCGCAACGGCATCCGCGGCTTCCGCCATGTTCTGGGCGTAACTGCGCCCGCTGACCGCCGCGCGCGGGCGGAGGTCGTGATCGCCGTCCTCGAGCCAGAGCACGTCGATCGCGGGGGAGAGCCCGTAGCCCACCACCTCGTCACGCCCGCCGAAGGGGTCGCGCGTGCCCTGGCAGATCAGCGTGGGGACTCGCAGCGTCAGCAGATGCGCCGTGCGCAGCTGCCCGGGCTTCTCGGGCGGATGGAACGGGTAGCCCCAGCAGAGCAGCCCGTCGATCATCCCCTCATCGGCCAGCTCGTCGGCGATCATGCTGGCGACGCGGCCGCCCATCGACTTGCCGCCGATCAGCAGCGACCTCGGGACACCGAGTTCGCGCACCGCATCGACCGCATCCCGGTACTCGGGTGCGAGGGTCTCGGCACGCGGCGGCGGTCTGCGCACGCCGTCGCGTCGCCCGGCCATATAGCCGAACTCGAAGCGCACAACGCGGATGCCGCGCGCCACCAGCGCGGCCGTGATCTCGTTCATCCCACGCGAGTCCATCGCCGCACCGGCCCCATGCGCCAGCAGCAGTGTCGAGTCGGCCGTGGGGTCGCCGTCGGTCAGCAGATGCATCCCGCAAGACTAGGCTCGAAGCCGTGAAGGTAGCCCGGTTCAGCACTCCCGGCGACGACCCCCGTTTCGCGATCGTCGACGACGACGAACTCGTGGTGCTGGCGGGAGATCCGATGTTCGCGGGGTATCACCCGACGGGGGAGCGGGTGCCGCTCGCCGACGCCCGGCTGCTCGCGCCGGTGATCCCGCGCTCGAAGGTGGTGTGCGTCGGGCTGAACTACGCGGAGCACCGGCAGGACATGGCGAACAGCGTCGACGCCCCCGAGAACCCCCTGATCTTCCTGAAGCCGAACACGGCCGTCATCGGGCCCGGCGACGCCATCCAGATCCCGCCCGTCGAGGGTCGCATCACGCACGAGAGCGAACTCGTGGTGGTGATCGGCAGGATCGCCAAGCAGGTTCCGGCCGAGCGCTGGGCCGACTACGTGTTCGGCTACACCATCGGCAACGACGTCTCGGCGCGCGATCAGATGTTCGCCGACGGTCAGTGGGCCCGTGCCAAGGGCTACGACACCTTCGCTCCGCTTGGCCCCTGGATCGAGACCGAGCTCGACCCGAGCGATCTCGAGATCAGCAGCCAGGTCGACGGGGAGCCGCGCCGGCACGGCAACACGAAGGACCTGCTGCACAAGATCCCCGAACTCATCGCCTACATCACCGATGTCTGGACCATGCTGCCGGGTGACGTGATCATGACCGGCACCCCCTCCGGACTCGGCGGGTTCGTGCACGGTCAGACCATCGACATCACGATCGAAGGAATCGGGACGCTCAGCAACCCGGCGCGCAACCGCGACGCTCCGGCGCCGTGACCGCCGTCACCGTGGCCGAGGTGCGCTCGGTCCGGCGACGCAGCAGGTTCGCGCTGATCACCGGCCAGGCGCTCGCCGGCATCGGCATGGGCGTCACCTTCTCCTCCGGAGCCCTGCTCGCGACACGGGTCTCGGGCTCGGAATCGTGGTCGGGCATGTCGGCGACGATGACCGCCGTGGGTGCCGCCGTCGCGGCGGTGCCGCTCGCGGCGCTCGCCCGCCGGCACGGTCGGGCTCCGGCGCTCACGACCGGAGCTCTCGTGGCGGCGGGCGGCGCGGCCGTCGCCCTGGTCGCCGCCGTGATCGTGTCGTTCCCGCTGCTTCTGGTCGGCCTCGCCCTGGTGGGCGTCGGCACCGCGGTGAACCTCCAGTCGCGGTTCGCCGCGACCGATCTCTCCGATCCCGGCGGGCGCGCCCGCGACCTGGCCGTGGTGGTGTGGGCGACCACGGTGGGCGCCGTCTCGGGGCCGAACCTCATCCAGTTCGCGGATGACGTGGGCCTGTCGATCGGGTTGCCGGCCCTGACCGGCCCGCTGCTCTTCACGATCGTCGCGCAGCTCATCGCGGCGACCATCTACTTCGTGGCGCTCCGACCGGACCCGCTGCGGCTCGCGGCGCGGATCCGGGCGGAACGCACCGCCGCGGGGGTCGTGTCGTTCGCCGGTCTCGATCGCAACGGTGTGCGCACCGGGGTCATCTCGACCTCGCTCAGCCACGCGACGATGGTCGCCGTCATGTCGATGACGCCCGTGCATCTCATGGACAACGGCGCGAGCCTCGTGATCGTGGGCGTGACCATCAGCCTGCACGTGGCCGGGATGTATGCCGCGTCGCCGATCTGGGGCCTGCTGGCCGATCGACTCGGACGGGAGCGGGTGATCGCGATCGGGCAGGGGCTGCTGCTCGCCTCCCTGCTGCTGACCTCGTTCGGGTCCGCTCGCGCCGACCTCGTGATGATCGGTCTCGTGCTGCTCGGGCTGGGCTGGAGCGCCTCGACGGTGGCGGGGTCCGCCCTGATCTCCGAATCCGCCGATCCGGCGCGGCGCACGGTCGTTCAGGGCCGCGCGGACCTCGTGATGAGCGGCACGGGCGCCGCCGGCGGGGCGCTCGCCGGTCCGATCCTCGCGGCGATCGGTTACTCGGGCCTGGCCCTGGTGGCGATCGCGCTCGTGGCCACGGTGCTCGTCGCCCTCGCCTGGCGGGCGCGTCGGCGCGCGTCGTCACCGGGCGAACCGGACGACGCGATCGCGTTCGGGGCCGACGAGGCACCGACCACGCCCGCGCGGGGCGTGCCGTGAGCGAGCGCCGGCGGATCCAGGTGCCCCGGGGCGCGGTCTGGCTGCCGGGGCTCGCGGTGGTGGCGGCGGGCGCGGCGGCCGGCTACGGCATCCACCTGCTGGTTCCCGTGATCCCGTGGCTGACCGCGTCGATCGTGCTGGGAGTCGTCATCGGGTCGATCGGGCCGGTCCGACCGGTTCTCGAGGGCGTGCTGCGCCCGGGCCTCGGCGTGTCGGCTCGCCGCCTGCTGCGGCTCGGCATCGTGGTGCTCGGCCTCAAGCTGAGCCTCGCCGACATCGCCCGGCTCGGCTGGCTCGCCGTCGTCGCGATCGTCGCCCTCGTCGGCGTCAGTTTCGTGCTCACCTGGGCGATCGCGACGGCGCTGCGCCTTCCGGGCGACGAGCCGGTCATGCTGGCCGCCGGGTTCTCGATCTGCGGCGTGAGCGCCGTCGGCGCCATGAGCGCCGCCCGGGGCACCGACCCGAAAGACACCGGCACGCCGATCGCCCTCGTCACGCTCTACGGCACCGCGGCGATCGCGCTGCTGCCCGCGCTCGCCGTACCCCTCGGTCTGAGCCAGGTGACCTTCGGCCACTGGGTGGGGGCGAGCGTGCACGACGTCGGCCAGGTCGTGGCCACGGCGGGAACCGCCGGAGCCGCCGCTCTCGCGATCGCCGTCGTGGTCAAGCTCACCCGCGTTCTCATGCTCGCGCCGATGGTCGCGATCGCCTCGGTCTCGACGCGGCGACGGGCGGCACGCCTGCCCGCGACCGACGAGGTGGCGCCGCCGCGGCCGCCGATCGTGCCGCTGTTCATCGTCGGGTTCGTGGCGCTCGTGCTCGTGCGCACCTTCGTTCCGGTACCGGATGCCGTGCTCGCCGTCGCCGATGTCGTCCAGTCCGCGCTGTTGGCGGCTGCGCTGTTCGCGATCGGCACCTCGCTGCGGCTCGAGCGGCTGGTGCGATCGGGTCCGCGCGCCCTCCTCGCCGGCGCACTCAGCTGGACCGCGATCCTGGGACTCGCCCTCCTGGTCGCGGTGCTCACCTGATCGCGCTCGCGGCGGGGAGGCCAGGGCCCGTCGCGCCGGTCACCACGCGACGGTGGCATCCGGTTCACTAGGGATGTGATCGCCCTCCTCGGACTCTCCAGCGCCCTCGTCTACGGAGCCTCCGACTTCCTCGGCGGTCTCGCCTCGCGGCGGATGACCTCCCTGCTGGTGAGCCTGCTGAGCCAGCTGGCGGCGCTGCTGATCGTCACGGTCGTCACCGTGTCGGGCTCGGGGCACTGGTCGGCGTCGGCGGTGCTGCTCGGCGCCGTGGCGGGCGTTGCGGGCGGCATCGGCACCTGGGCGTTCTACGCCAGCCTCGCGATCGGCCCGATGAGCGTCGTCTCGCCGGGGGTCGCCATGATC
The DNA here is from genome assembly GCF_042655435.1 of Lysinimonas soli. NCBI lineage: Bacteria > Bacillati > Actinomycetota > Actinomycetes > Micrococcales > Microbacteriaceae > Lysinimonas > Lysinimonas soli. Next base: position 42,459 of record NZ_JBHSMG010000004.1, on the reverse strand, counting down.
TACGCCGTCGTTCCGGCGATCGTCGGCTTCGCGATCGGTGAGCGGATCGCGCCGCTCGGTTACGTCGCGCTCGCCGCCGTCGTCGTGGCGGCGGTGCTGCTCGCGGTGCCGCGGCAGCGCGATCCGGTGCGGGTCACGCCGCGGGCGGTCGTGCTGGGCTCGATCGCCGGAATCGGCTTCGCCGGCTACATCATCGCGATCGGCCGCACGCCGAGGGATTCCGGGCTGGCGCCCCTGCTCGTCGACCTCTGCGTTGCGACGCTGCTCTACGGCACGGTGCTGCTCGTGAACCGCGTGCGGCGGGGCAGGGCCGAGCTGGCGGGGCTGGGCGATCGGCTCGGCGTCGTGCAGGCGGTGCTCGCCGGCATCCTGCTCGCCCTCGGCAACATCCTGCTCGTCGTCGGACTGCACCTCGGCGACCTGGCGGTCATGGGCGTGCTCAACGCGCTCTACCCGCTCGGCACCGTGATCCTGGCCTTCTTCGTGCTGCGCGAACGACTGAGCGTCCTTCAGGCCGTCGGCATCGTGCTGGCCCTGGCGGCCTCGGCCGTGCTCGCGGTCGTCTGAGCCGCTGGGCGGCGAGAGGCGCGAGCCCGGCGGCGTCGCGGTCGCTAGGCTCGATTCCGATGTCTCTTCCGTTCTCCACCGCCACCGGCTCGGCCGTGCGCGTGCGCTTCTGTCCCTCGCCCACCGGCACCCCGCACGTCGGGCTCATCCGCACCGCGCTCTTCAACTGGGCGTACGCGCGTCACACCGGCGGAAAGCTGATCTTCCGCATCGAAGACACCGACCCGGCCCGCGACAGCGAAGAGAGCTACCTCCAGCTGCTCGACGCGCTCGGCTGGCTCGGGCTCGACTGGGACGAGGGGGTCGAGAAGGGCGGCCCGCACGCGCCGTACCGGCAGTCGCAGCGCACCGAGATCTACCGCGAGCTGATCGCCCGCCTCACGGATGCCGGCCTGCTCTACGAGAGCTTCGTCACCCCCGACGAGATGGAGGCCCGCAACGTCGCGAACGGCCGCGACCCCAAGCAGGGTTACGACAACTTCGAGCGCGAGCTGACCGCCGAGCAGCGCGCCGCCTACCGGGCCGAGGGGCGCGAGCCCGCCCTTCGCCTGCGGGTGCCCGACACCGAACTGAGCTTCGACGATCTCGTGCGCGGGCCGATCACCTTCCCGGCCGGGAGCTTCACCGACTTCGTGGTGGTGCGCCCGAATGGGGCCCCGCTCTACACCTTCGTCAACCCGGTCGACGACGCGCTGATGGGGGTGACCCACGTGCTCCGCGGCGAGGATCTGCTCTCGAGCACCCCGCGGCAGATCGCGCTCTACCTCGCCCTGATCGAGCTCGGGGTGACCGACTTCGTGCCGCGCTTCGGCCATCTTCCGCTCGTGCGGGGCGAGGGCACCAAGAAGCTGAGCAAGCGCGATCCCGAGTCCAACCTGTTCCACCACCGGGATCGCGGCTTCATCCCGGAGGGGCTGCTGAACTACCTGGCCCTGCTCGGCTGGTCGATCGCGCCCGACCGCGACATCTTCACCCGTGACGAACTGGTGACGGCCTTCGACATCGTCGATGTCAACCCGAACCCGGCCTCATTCGACCAGAAGAAGGCCGACTCGATCAACGGCGACCACATCCGGATGCTGGCCCCCGACGATTTCGAGGTGCGCATCCTGCCCTACCTGGCCGGCATCGTGAGCGACCCCCCGACGCCCTCGGAGCGGGCCATCCTGCGCGAGGCCGCCCCGCTCGTGCAGGAGCGCATCGCCGTGCTCAGCGAGGTGCGCGAGCTGCTGGCGTTCTTCTTCCAGGCGGATGACGCGATCGCCTACGAGCCGGATGCCCTACCCACCGACCGCGACCAGGCGCGCCTCGTGCTCGACGCGGCCTACGCCTGCCTGGAGCAACTCGACGACTTCTCCCGCGAGGCGATCGAGTCGGCTCTGCGCGTGTCGCTGACCAACTCGCCCGAGGAGGGCGGCGCCGGCCTCAAGCCGCGGCTCGCCTTCGGACCGCTGCGCACGGCCCTGAGCGGCAAGCGCATCAGTCCGCCGCTGTTCGAGTCGATGGAGATCCTCGACAAGGAGGCGACGCTCGCCCGCATCGAGCGCTTCCGGCAGGCGCTCGAGCAGCCCCTGCCCGCTTAGGCCGAGCCCTCGACGACCGTCCCCGTGCCGGCGGATCGGGCCCTCTCGACCCGCTTCGTCGTCTCGGCGGAGTCGGCCGGCCTGCCGCACAGCTGGTTGAGCAGTTCGAGCTGGGCGCGGTTGATCGCCATGAGCTCCTCGATCTCCTTCTTGGCGGCCTTGTTCGTTTGATAGTCGTGCGTCGAGAGGGCGGCGGCGATCGCATCCTGGCGTTTCGCGGCGATGAGCAGGATCGCGCCCTGCAGGCCGGCCAGCATGCTGAGGAACAGGTTCAGCAGGATGAACGGGTACGGATCCCAGGCGATCTTGAAGCTGTTGACGATCGCCCAGACGATCATGAAGGCGACGAAGCCGCCGACGAAGAACCAGCTGCCCATGACGTTGCGCAGGCGGTCCGCGGCCTTGTCGCCCTTGGTCAGGGTCTTGCGGTGGTCGGCGTGCCAGTCGGCGAGGGGTCGAGTCATGAAGGGAGTGTGTCATGTCGTATGCTGGACGACGGCCCGCCGCGCATCCGTCTCACGACGGTGTGAGGGGTCAAACTTCGAAACTGCCCTCTGACCAGGGTTTTCGATGGGGTATGGTGTAATTGGCAACACGGCTGATTCTGGTTCAGTTGTTCTTGGTTCGAGTCCAGGTACCCCAGCCAAGGTTGGCTTACTCAAACCAAGGCGCGAAAAGAGCGCCAAAGTAGCCCAAGATATTCATCCAAAGGGACGACGCGTGTGGCGCCGTCCCTTTTTGTTTCCTGCTCACTCTGAAGTGACGTCGAGATATCGGGCGACGCGGCGCGAACGGCGCCCAATTCCAAAGAATAACTGAGCTTTGCGGGCCAGGAACCGTGAGCCTGACCCGGAGGGCTCCCCGGTCGGAGTGAACGATCGTGCGGGCGGGTTTAGGTCGCCAGCGGAATAGGTGATCAGCGATCGATCAACCGACGCAACGGCAAGAGATACCAACTGCCTGATGCAGGAACTGGTAATCCCCGCCTCCCTGGAGGCGACGTTCGGGACTAGATCGGAACGCTTTGGCCACCCCTAGCCACACACAGCTGCGCGAGGCAATCGGTGACCTGGACTTCCTTCTCGCGTTCGGGGCGGGCGAACATTGCGCTGCGGAGACTCGCTTCCAGAGTCGGCGATCTCCGCTATTCGTTCTCGCAAGTGCGGTGGGAGATGAGTGATTTCGGTGAGAGCGTCCGGATTTTAATGGCACCCGTTCTGGGGTAGACGCGTAATCAGATGTTCACATGGGGAGTTCTCAGGTAACGCTTTTCGGGTACTAACGTTTCCTCACCGGTGACGCGTTGGAGCGTTGTTGGTCGGGCGAACCATTGGCAGCTCGTGGCTTCTCTTCGCTGGGATGTTGTCGTGGCTCGTGTGTCCTCCGCCCGTCGTGTGCTGATTCCGATTGTCGCGGTTGCGGCACTGGTCGTCGGGGTGCTGACGCCGCTCCCCGCTGAGGCGGCCCAGGCCGCCCCTCAGGCGCAAGCGATTACGGAGCCTGACCCGGTTTCCCGGACATCTTGAGTGAGGCGATGACCGTTATGGACCTAGACCCGGATGTGCGGAAGCTCCTGCTGGCGCTGGAGCGGATCCGTCTCGATGATGAGGACCGTGCGGCTTGACGGCCGGCCCATTACGACCCCGGACTCGCTGAGTTTGCGCCGCAGCGTCGATTTCGGAACGCCAAGCTGATCCGCGAGCTGCTGGAGTGATGTCCCCTCTTGGTAGAGACGGGCTGCTTCCGCCAGTACCCCGTCCGAAGGGGCTTGCTTCCGAACCTCTCCGCCGGCTCTGCGCACCAGCCGCGGCACCGTTGAGGCGGCGCGCCGTATTCCTTTGCGAGGGCTTCCGCGGCCAGTCCGCCCTCGTACTCAGCGACAAGATCCGCGACGCGCGTGCTCCCGAGCCGTCGCTCGACATTGTGGATGTGCACCTCATACGCCTTCTCGGCTGCTCTCGGGCTCGCCTGGATCCGCTCGTATACTCGGACGAGTTCCTCGAGGGTCTTCTCCGGGTGCTGCGGCCGCGTGAATCGAGCGAGGGCGTCTACCAGGGCCTCAAGGTCTAGGTTTGAATATTTCGTTACCGAGCCAGCAACTGTTGCTTTGCTCAAACCGAAGCACATGATCGACTCATGACCCAGTGGTGGCAGCTCGCTCTCGGTGTCGTCGGCGGCCTGGTCATGCTGTGGCTTCTCCTCGTGCTGTTCCTCTGGACCGAGCAGCGTCGTCATCCCGAAGCGGCGAGTCTGCGAGACCTCCTGCGTCTCGCCCCGGATGTCGCGCGGCTGCTCACGCGCCTGGCGGGCGACCGCACGGTCTCGATCGGCGTTCGCATCTGTTTGGGTGCCCTGCTGGTCTACCTGCTGTCGCCGATCGATCTGATTCCCGACTTCATCCCCGTGCTCGGGTACGCCGACGATGCCATCGTGGTCGCGATCGCCCTGCGGTTCGCGGTCCGGCGGGCCGGGCCGGAGGCGATCCGCCGGCACTGGCCGGGTACGCCGGAGGGCCTCGCTGCGGTGCTCCGGCTGGCCGGCCTACGACCCGGATAGCGCCAGCCGCACGACGGCGCGGCCGTCGAGGGGTCGTCCGCTGATCTCGAAGCCTGCCGCCAGGAAGGCCGACAGCGGCCCGTGGTAGAGATCGGCCGAGCTGACCTTCTCGCCCGCGGTGTCGACCGGGTAGGCCTCGACGACCCGTGCGCCCCCGCGCCGGGCCTCGGCGACCGCCCCGCTCAGCAGGGCGCCAGCCACGCCGCGGCGGCGGAATCCGACGCGGACCACGAAGCAGGTGATCGCCCAGACGGATGCCGCGTCGGCGCCGTCGACCGGATCGATGCTGCCTGCGATCGCTCGTCCGCGCAGGATGAGCGGATACGCCGAGCGCGGCTCGACCGCCGCCCAGCCGACCGGCTCCCAGCTCTCAGAGCCGGAGCCGGGCTCCAAGCCGGAGCCGAGATACGCGAGAACCCCCGGTCCCGCGGAATGGGACGCACGCGCCGCGTCGACCTGCTCGCACAGGGCGCCCTCGAAGGCCGCGGCGCCTTGCTGCTTCCAGGCGGCGGCATCCGTCTTGAAGAACTGGCACCAGCACCTGGCGGGATCGCCGCGCGTGCCGAACACCGTGCGCACATCGTCCCAGGGGGCGTCGACGACCGAAACGATCCGCAGTTCGCTCATTCCGCGAGACTAGCGATCGCCACCGACGACTGCGACAGCTACTTCCACAGCTGCTGCGGATGGGTGAGCCGCCACCAGGCGCTCGGCGGCTTGATGCTGCCCTTCAACACGACCGGTACCGACACCGTGTTCTTGCCGGCCTTCCAGGTCACGGTGCCGACCTTCTCGCCGTCGGCACCGGTCTTGAGAGTCGTGGTCGTCATCGTCGATGTGATGGGCGTGTTCGACCAGGTGAACACCGAGGCGCTCGAGCCCAGCACCATCGTGGCTTTGCTTCCCCAGGGTGTCGAATAGGTGCCGACCTGCTGCCCCTCGGTCGCGAGCGAGACCTCATGGAAGCCCGAGCCGAGGCTCGTGAGCAGGGCACGCACATCGGCGTTGACCGAGCTGTGGGTGTCTCCGCCGAGTACCACGCCAATGATGGTCAGCGGGGTGGAGGTGCCGACCGACATCGTGGCGGAGAACAGCAGGTCCGACCCCGCCGAATCGAGGGTGCCGGTCTTGATCCCGTTGATCCCGTCCGACCCGAGCAGGTCGTTCGTGTTCGGCAGACCCCCCAGCGCCGGCACGTCGAGGCGGATCTTCGCCACGATCTCGGCGACCGCCGGGTTCGCCATGGCGAGCTTGCCGATGGCGATCAGGTCGCTCGGGGTGCTGGTGTTGCGGTCGTCGATCCCCGTCGGCTCGACCATGGTCGTGCCGCCGAGGCCGTGCGCCTTCAGCCACCGCTTGGTGGCGCTCACGAACCCGGCGTTCGATCCGAACGCCCAGTCGGCGATCGCTTCGGCGTAGTTGCAGGCCGAGACGACGAGCATCGTCTCGATGGCATCGTGCTCCGACATCGTGCTGCCCGTCGGCATCGCCGCGATCGTGGCGTTGAGCAGGTAGTACTTGTCGTAGAGCGCGTGATCGGCCTTGTCGAAGGTGAGGGTGGGACCGGCTCCGGAGCGCAACGGCTTGGCGTCGAGCACGACCATCGCGGTGATCAGCTTGCTGATGCTCGCGATCGGCAGGGGAGAGTCACCGCCGCTCGAGGCGAGAATGCCGCTCGCGCTCGCGCCCAGGTAGTCATCCGCCCCGGCGACGCTCAGGGCCGACTCGCCCTCCGGCGGCATCGCGAGGGTCGTCGCGGCGGGCGGCGTCACGTCGGGACGGTGGACGGTCGAGGCGGCCGCGCCGATGGGAGCCGTCAGCGCCAGTGGGATGTAGGTGCCGACGACGGCGAGCACTACGAGGCCGACGACGAGGCCGGCCACGCGCCCACGACGACGGCGGCGGCGACGCTCGACCGGATCCGGTTCCGCGGGCCGGCTGGGGCGCTGGCGGTCCTGGGCCTCGGCGCGGCGCAGCATCTCGGTGAAGTCCGAGAATCCGTCATTCGGATCGTAGTTCGACACAGCGGTGGTCCTGAATCAGAGCGAGCGGAAATGCTGAGGTCTGATCATGGTATCCGACCGGGCGCGGACGGTCGGGCCGTGCGCGGGGGAGCGAGCGCCTACAGGTCGAGGGAGTCGCCGACCTCGAGGGGGAGGTATTCTCCGCCATTCTGCTCGGTCGCCCACTTCAGCCGATCGCTCGCCATGCCCTTGCCTGCGGCCGAGAGAGTCATGTCGTGGATGTAGAAGGCGCGCTTGGGCTTGATCTCGAGCACGTAGTCCATCGCCTCGCCGATCTTGAGCCACGGCGCTCCCACGGGGGCCGCGAGCGTTCCGACCGCCTTCGAGGGCACGGTGTACGAGTCGCCGCCGTAGTACAGCTCGTCGTTGACCAGCACGCCGACGTTGTCGACGACGGGGATGCTCTCGTGGATGACGGCGTGCTTCTCGCCGAAGAACTCCAGGGTGAAGGGATCGACCGTGACGCGGTCGCCGGCGTTCACGACGGTGATCTCGAAGCCGGACGCCGCGTCGGCGACGCCCTGCGGTCCGAAGATCTTCGCGTCGGGCGACTTCTCGAGGATCGCCGCGAGGTTCTGCTCGCTCCAGTGATCGGCGTGCTCGTGGGTGATCACGACGGCGACCGTGTTGCCGAAGTCGGGGGGAGTGAGGAAGACCCCCGGATCGACCACGAGCTTCTTGTCGGCCGAGGAGATGACGAGCGTGGAGTGTTCGTATTTGGTGACCTTCACTCTTGCGACTGTACGCCGCCAGATACCCCTAGGGGGTATACTCGCCGCATGATCGCGGACATCAAGAAGCGGGCGTTGCACCGAGCGCGCATCCTCGAGGGGCAGCTGCGCGGCGTCGAGAAGATGATCGACGACGAGGCCTACTGCGTCGACATCATCACGCAGACCCTCGCCATCCAGAAGTCGCTCAGCAGCCTCAACAAGCTCCTGGTCGAGAACCACCTGCGAACGCACGTCGCCGACATGTTCGACGCGGGCGGTGAGCGGCGGGATGCCGCGGTGGCCGAACTCCTGACCGTCTTCGAACTGCAGAACAACCGAGGAGCATCCGCATGACGCAGTCAGAGCACATGGACCACGACCACGCGGTGCATGATCACGGAGCCATGGACCACAGCACGATGGACCACGCCGCGATGGGCCACAGCGCGCACGACCACGCCGCGATGGGCCACGACCCGAATGTCTTCCGCCGGCTGTTCTGGGTCTGCCTGGTTCTCGCGGTGCCGACCCTTCTGTTCTCGACCGGCCTGCAGGACATCCTGGGCCTCGGCGGCCCGCGCTTCCCGGGCAGTCAGTGGATCCCCGCCGTCTTCGGCGCCGCGATCTTCCTGATCGGTGGGCGCGTGTTTCTGACGGGCGCCGTGTCGGAGCTGCGGGGTCGGCAGCCGGGCATGATGACCCTGATCTCGCTCGCGATCCTGGTGGCATTCGGCTACTCGCTCGCGGTGACCTTCGGCTTGCCGGGCATGGACTTCTGGTGGGAGCTTGCGACGCTCATCGTCATCATGCTGCTCGGGCACTGGATCGAGATGAGCGCCGTGATGGGCGCGTCGGACGCGCTCGGCGAACTCGCCAAGCTCATCCCCGACGAGGCCGAGGTCGTGCACGGCGAGCACACCATGACGATGCCGGTCGGGTCGCTCTCGCTCGGCGATCTCGTGATCGTGCGGCCCGGCGCCGCGGTCCCCGTCGACGGCGAGGTCGTCGACGGCGAGTCGCAGCTGGACGAGTCGCTGCTCACGGGCGAGTCGGCTCCTGTCGCGAAGGCGATCGGCGCATCCGTCGTCGCGGGAAGCGTCAACGTCGGTGGTGACGGCGCGACCGGCGCCCTGACCGTCAAGGTCACCAAGCTCGGCGACGACACCGCGATCGCGGGCGTCATGCGGCTCGTGGCCGAGGCGCAGGCGAGCAAGTCGGGGGCGCAACTGCTCGCCGACCGCGCCGCCGGCTGGCTGTTCTACCTGGCGATCGCCGCCGCCGCCGTGACCCTGATCGTGTGGCTGCTGCTGCGCCCCGGTGACCCGGCGTTCGTGCTCGAGCGCGTCGTCACGGTGCTCGTGATCGCGTGCCCGCACGCGCTCGGACTCGCCATCCCGCTGGTCGCGCAGCTCACGACCGCGATCGGGGCCCGTCGCGGCATCCTGGTGCGGGACCGCGCCGCACTGGAGGAGGCGCGTGACATCGACGTCGTGCTCTTCGACAAGACCGGAACGCTCACGACCGGCAAGCAGGGGCTCGTGCGGGTCGTGCCCACCCCCGGCGGTGCCGACGCGGGGGAGGACGCGCTGCTGGCGCTGGCCGCCTCCGTCGAGTCGAAGTCGGAGCACCCGATCGCGCGCGCCATCGTGGATGCGGCCCGGCAGAAGGAGCTGGGTCTCGACCCGGCGACCGCGTTCCAGTCGCTCGCGGGACGCGGCGCGACTGCGACGGTCGCGGGCCGCACGCTGACGATGGCGAGCGCGCGTCTCGTGACGGAACGCGGCATCCGTCTCGATCCGGCACTCATCCACGGCGCGCGCGAGCTCGCCCCCGACGGCGCGACGCTGGTCTACCTCATCGACGAGACCGCGGGCACGGGGCCCGAGGAGGCGCGCGTGCTCGGCATGTTCGCACTCGCCGACACGATCCGGCCCGAATCGGTCGAGGCCGTCGCCCTGCTGCGCAAGCGCGGCATCCGGGTCGCCATGCTCACCGGCGACTCGCACGAGGTCGCGAACTGGGTCGCCGGCCGGCTCGGCATCACCGAGGTGTTCGCCGAGGTGCTGCCGGGGCAGAAGTCGGACGTCGTCGCCCGGCTGCAGGCCGAGGGATCGAAGCGGGTCGCGATGGTGGGCGACGGTGTGAACGACGCGCCCGCGCTGGCGCGGGCCGACCTCGGCATCGCGATCGGAGCGGGAACGGACGTCGCGATCGAATCCGCCGGCGTCGTGCTCGCCTCGAGCGACCCGCGCGGGGTCGCCGACACGATCACGCTGAGCCGCGCGAGCTACCGCAAGATGCTGCAGAACCTGGCCTGGGCCACCGGCTACAACGTCATCGGGCTTCCGCTCGCGGCGGGGGTTCTGGCCGGGGTGGGCTTCGTCATGCCGCCCGCGGTGGGCGCGGCGGTCATGTCGGTCTCGACGATCGTGGTCGCGCTCAACGCGCAGCTGCTGCGGCGGATGCGGTTCAGCCGGTAGCGGGCGCGATCAGCGGCGCGCGGCCCACCCGGCCGGGTCGATGCGGAACACCCAGCGGGCTCCCGGCCACTCGCTGAGCGACCAGATCGTCGAGCCGTCGACGGAGGCCGCGAGGTCCTCTGGCCCGGCGGGGAGCACGCCGGGGTGCCGCGTCCATCCGGCGGCGTTTCCGACCCACAGGTCGCCGGGCCGTAGGCCGTTGCTCGCGCTGACGAACCAGGTGCTCTCGATGAGGCAGGCGCCCTGCATCCGGGCGATGCCGGGCTCGGCGATCTCGACCACCTCGGCGGCGTCGCCCGGTGCGGACGAGGCCGCGAGTGCGACGCGGGCGATCCGCCGCCCGCGGGCCTCGTCGCCGAACTCGCCCACGACCAGCTGCGGCCGTGCCGCGGTGCCGCCGCGCTCGACCGAGACGAAGGAGTAGCGCAGCGATCGTGCCGCATCCGGAGTCGTAGCACGGAGCCGTGCCGAGAGCGGGAGCACGAAGCGGGCGCCGAACGGGGCGGCCGGTCGTCGGCCCCCGGCCCGCGTGCCTCCCGCGCGCGTGTCGAGGATGTCGGCGAGGCCGAAGGCGACGAGCCCGTCGAAGGTCGCTGCGGCATACAGCCGGTCGCCCACCCAGGCGAGGCCGCCCGCGTGCACGAGCACGGGATCCATCTGCACCCGGCCGTCGTCGCCGCGCACCGCCTCGACCAGCAGAACGTGGTGGAAGCGCGGGCGTCGCGCGTCGCGCAGATCGACGACGGTGAGGCGCGATCCGGTCGAGCGCCCGCGACGGTCCTGTGCGAACCAGCTCACGACGAGGATGTCGCTGCCATCCGGTCGCGTGTCGACCCCCTGCGGCCACCAGCGTCGGGTGTGCGACTCGAGCAGCGGCCAGCGGAAACCCCACGCCGCGGCCTCGGCCCGGGGGCGAGAAACCCGCGCCCGGCGGCCGGGCCGCCTCAGCAGACCATCGAGTCCCAGCCGCGGATGAGCGCGGGCCAGGGCCTCGAACAACTCTGCGTCGACCGGCTCGGCATGCAACCCCAGCCCGATCCCGTCCATTCTCCGACCCTAGACGGCGCGCATCCCCGCCCGGTGTGGCAGCTCTCACCGGTGCGGGACGATAGAGTCCAGGCACGCGCGACGATGCGCGGCGATCGCGCGAGACGAGCATCCCGGAGGCCCGTGTGGCGGACCATTTTCAGGTCAAGCGAGTCGTCGTCGCGATCAACCCCTCGGCCTCGTTCGGGACGACCCGCGACATCGGGCCCGCGGTCGTGCAGACGCTGCGGGCGATGGGGCACGAGGTCACCTCGCTGACGGAACCCGACTACGAGTCGCTGCTCACGACCGCGCGCGCGGCGGTGCGGTCGAAACCGGATGGATTCGTCGTGGTCGGCGGAGACGGCATGGTCAACCTGGGCGCCAACCTCCTGGCCGGCACGAAGGTCCCGCTCGGAATCGTCCCCTCGGGCACCGGCAACGACATGGCCCGTTCACTGGGGCTGCCATTCGACGACACCGAGGCCTCGGTGGATGCCCTGGCCGAGGCCCTGCAGCACCCTCCGCGCGTGGTCGACGCCGGGTTGATCCACTACCTCGACGACGACGGTGTTCCCGCCGAGCGATGGTTCGCCTGCTCGCTGAGCGCCGGATTCGACGCCACCGTCAACGAGCGCGCCAACCTCATGCGCCACCCGCGCGGGCCGAGCCGGTACATCATCGCGCTGGGTATCGAGCTGGTGCGGCTCAAGCCGATCCACTACACGGTGACCCTCGACGACCGCGAGTTCGTCGTCGACGCCAACATGGTCTCGATCGGCAACGGCATCTCGCTCGGCGGCGGCATGAAGATCACGCCGGATGCCCGTCTCGACGACGGCCTGCTCGATGTCATGATCGTGCGCCCGCTGAGCCGGCTGAACTTCATCCGGATCTTTCCGAGCGTCTTCAAGGGCACTCACGTGCGGCATCCCAAGGTCTCGATCGATCGCGCCAGGCGCGTGCGGATTGCGGGCGAGGGCGTGATCGTCTACGCCGACGGCGAGCGCATCGGACGAGCCCCCATCGACGTGGAGCTCGTTCCCGGCGCCCTGCGCGTGCTGGCTGCGACGCCCACCTGACCAGCGGCCCTCCATGGCTTGGAGATGGCCCTCGTCGAATGGCGTGGGCCCCTCAAGGTATGGCATACTCGTCAAGTTGTCGTGACGGCCCCATCGTATAGTGGCCTAGTACGCCGCCCTCTCACGGCGGTAACGCGGGTTCGAATCCCGCTGGGGTCACTTCTTCCAACTCTCCCGTGTTTGCGGGGGAGTTGATCTGTTTCCCGAGCCATAGAGGGAGAGTCGGCGTGAACTCGTTGTCCGGCGGCCATTGGCGCGGGCGCTCACACTGACCTCTTGCTGATCCTGCGGTGCCGGATGGAGATGGCGATGGCTCCGACGACAGCCGCCACGATGACCGCAACAAGGATGGTCGACAAGACAGAGAACATTCCGAGCTCGGCCTGAACGAAGTTGACGACCATCATCGATGCGGTCCCCGCGACCACCAGCAACGCACCGGCGGCGGAGGCCCAACCTCGACCAAGAGTGACGCTGCTCAGAATTGCGATACCTGCGAACAGGGCGGCGGTGCTGGGGCTCGGCCCTTGCCACGGCTCCGGCCCGAGCGTCGGGTGGAGTGCTGCAAGGACGCCGATGACGATCTCGACCGCCGCAGCCGCCAGCGCCAAGACGTCTGCAACTCGGGCTCGAGTGAAGAGCCCAATGACAAGCGCGAGGCTCAGCAGTACGCAGGTGATGATCGACGGGTTCGAGAACGGGCCAATCGAACCGGGGTAGTTGGTCTGTGGCGACCAGATCACGACAGTCGCATAGAAGACCGACAGCGCGCCTCCGACGATCAATGGGATGAGGCGCAGCCGCTGGCCCGGAACCGGGAACCCGAACCATTGCGCCAACCCCGAGCGCACAAGCGCCGTTCGCTCCGCGTCCGTCGGGTGCTCGCGCCCCTCGTCCTCGGCCTGGTCGAGCAAGGCCCCGAGCATCGCGTCTTCGTTGTCTCGACGCCACCGATGGGGATACCAGCGCATCAGCTGCCGATATTCGGCTGCGAGAGCAGACTCAGGCGAGCCCGCACTCCGATCGCCGTCGAGCGGGAGCGCGGCGTCGGCGCCGCTCATGCCATGGCCTTTCTTGCTACCTGGGTGGGCCGCATCCGCAGGCGCGACTTCGCTTGCCTTGCGTTGGCTTCCATTCGCTCAATCTCTTCGCGGAGGCGAGCCGCACCGTCATCGGTCAGACGAAAGAACCGTCGGAGCCTGCCGTCGGTCACCTCGTCGCCGTCGGGGGCGACTAGGCCCTGTTCGCGGAGGCGGTCGAGGGCCGCGTACAAGGTGGGGACCTTGAGCTCGACGCGGCCTGACGAGAGCGACTTCGTCTCTTGGATCAAGGCGTACCCATGGCTGCGGCCGCCGGCAAGAGCGGTGAGAACCCAGAAGCTGGGTTCACGAAGTTCGACGGATTTCATGCGCCGAGAATACTCTGATAGATGGGGTATGCCAAGGGCCATCGCCGGGTCCCACAGCGTGTCGCAGATCAGAGCTCTCCGTGGCAACAGATTGGCTACGACGACATGCGACGTGATCCTATGAGGGTCCGTGTCATCCCAAGAGCCCCTAAATCACGGGGATTTCGGCCTACTCGGTCAGCCGAAGATGCGCCGTGCATTCCCGCCGACGACGAGCGCTCGATCGCTGGCGGAATAGGCGATGTTCTCGATCCGAGCGATCTCGAACGCGCGGTCGTAGTACGGAGCCATCGTGCCCAGGAGCAGGCGTTCGGGGCCCAGTTCGCGCACGATCCTCTCCAGATAGTCCTGACGGTATTCACCGTTGGAGAGCACGGCGATGTTCGCATTGCGCTCAAGCGCGATCCAGGCGTCCGCCATGCCGAGCCCGGTGATGTTGACCTGACCTCCTGAGCTCAGGATGAGGCGCGCGTCAGGCACCTTGGCCGAGAGCTCCAGGATCTGCAGCGCCTCCGACCGGAGTGGGACTCCTGCGACGATCACCGTGGCGATCCCGAGGCCGGCGGCGACTCGCACCACGGGCTCGGCATCCTGGATACGGAAGACCTCTTCGTCAGGATTGAGGAAGAGCCCGACACAGCCGAGTTCCGTGATCCCCCGTCGCAGTTCGTTCTCGGCGGCTCGCCCCTGATTCGGATCGACTCGAACCAGACGGCGGATGCCGGGGTGCCCTTCGGCATCGCGTGCCAGCCGATCGTTGGCATCGACGACGCTGTAGTCGGTGTCGCGGGCCGGGGCCGCAACCATTCCCTCCAGGCCGAGTCGTGACGAGGACGCCACGGCCGCCTCGACACTGAGCCCGGGACGGAAGAGGTTGTTCCCGAGGACGACGAGTGAGTCGATCATGCCGCCGTGCCTCCCAGCAGTCGCTCCGCGTTTCCGCCGAGGACCAGACGCTCCTGTTCCGTCGGCAGCCCGATCGAGGTGATCTTCGCCAACTCGAGCCGGGGGTTACAGCCGGGACCGTCGCTGCCGAAGATGACCCGATCGGCGCCGACCTGGTCGACGGCCTGCCGAATCATCTCGGGATACGGCATCGCCGAGGTCTCGAGGTAGAGATTCGGTTGCCGGATGGCCGCCTCGATCGCGTCGGTCACGTGGAAGTACCCACCCATGTGACCCAGCACGATGTTGCAGTCTGGAACCTGCTGGGCGGCGAGTTCGAGCGTCTGTGGCGTCGTGTACGGATCATCCCCGCAATGGAAGAGCACAGGAACGCCGCTCCGCGCTGCGAGGCGGAGCACCTCGAGCGTCGGTTCGGCGGCCGGATGAGCCAGGGTCGTCGTGGGGTGGACCTTGAGTCCGCGCACTCCCGCTGCGAGCGCCCGTTCCAGGAGTTCGGGCATCACGCGCGGGTGGTTCGGATTGACCCGCAAGAACGGGATCAGGCGGTCGGGGTACTGGTTCGCTGCGCCGACGATGTATTCGAGAGCGCCCGGGTTGAGGCCGGGAAGGTCGGTGTAGGTCATGATCACGGCGCGTTCGATACCGGCCTCGTCGAGCAGGCCGAGGATCTTCTCGGGCGGGTCGATCCACCCGAAGGCTTCCGCCTCGTCGACGTGCGTGTGAAAGTCCGTGATCATCCACCGTCTCCTTCGAGTCTGAGAGTTGCGACGTTCATCGCGAGTTCCACGTAGATGTCGCGCGCAACGGTCACCTCGTCGAGGTCGATCCATTCGACCTCGCCATGAGCCTGGTCGATCGAGCCGGGGCCGAGCACGACGGCCGGCAGGTCGGGGCGATCGAAGAAGCAGCACGCATCCGTCGAATAGCCGAGGCCGCCCGCGATCACGGGGCGACCGAGCAGCGTGGAGGCCGCCTGCTCGGCGGCTCGCACAGCGAGAGCTTCGGCGCTTGTGTCGAGGGCGCCGAGCGCGATCAGCGGCTCAGCGACATCGACCCGCACCGCCTCCCGAGCCGAGAAGTCGGCCACCGCTGACCGGATCTCATCGAGCGCCGACTGCGGCGTCTCCGAGGGGGATACCCGTCGGTCGAACCAGACCGTGCAGCGGTCGGGAATCACATTCGGTGCCGTACCGCCCTCGATCATCGTGGCCGACAGCGGTGTCGGTCCCGACAGCGGATCCGGGCTGGCGCGCAGCCGCTGTCCGATCGTCTCGTCGAGATAGAGGATCAAGCCCGCAGCCTGGTTGATTGCGTTCGTTCCCAGTTCGGCTCGTGAGCTGTGTGCAGCCACTCCGACCACCGTCACGGAGAGTCGGACGAAGCCGTTGTGGGCGCGCGCGGGAAGCAGCGAGGTCGGCTCCCCGACGATGACCGCGTCGGCCGGGGGCAGGGAACGGGCCAGAGCCTGCCCGCCCCGCATGATGTACTCCTCATCGCACACGGCGGCGACGATGATCCGGGGGCGGCGGCCATTGCTCTGCGCCAAACGGTGCGCAGCGCCGAGCATGGCCGCGAGGGAACCCTTGGTGTCGCAGGCACCGCGACCGTACACCCGGCGCCCATCCCGTCGGAGTCGCATGGTTCCGGGCTCGGCCGGCACGGTGTCCAGATGCGCCTCGAACACCACGGTCGCCGAGCTGTCTCGCGCGGGGAGCACCGCCAGCACGTTTCCGCGCTCGCCGAGCACCGGTTCGAAGGTCACCTCGAGGCCGCTTCTGCCGAGCCGGTCGGCGACGAAGTCGGCGAGGGGACGCTCGCCGGGGCTCGCGGTCGCGAGATCGGGGTTGCGCGAGTCGATCGCGACGAGTTGCTCAAGGAGTTGTTCCAAATCGAGGTCCGCGGCGCTCATCGGGCGGTGTACCCGCCGTCGACCAACAGGGATGAGCCGGTGACGAAGCTCGATTCGTCGCTCGCGAGGAACAGTGCGCCTGCGGCGATCTCGTCGGGGCGGCCGAGGCGGCCGAGGAGGGTGTCACTCTCCCAGCGAGCAAGCAGCCCATCGGGATCCGGCACACCGACGAGTTGGCGGCGGATGAGCGGGGTGTCGGTCGGTCCCGGGCACAGGGCGTTGACTCGGACCCCGTGTGCCGCGTAGTCGATCGCGAGCACGCGCACCAAGCCGATGAGCCCGTGCTTGGCCGCCACGTAGGAGGTGAATCCGGTGAGGCCGGCGAAGGAGAGATTCGAGCCGAGGGCGATGAGAGATCCGCCCCCGCCCTCGATCATCACCGGGAGAGCCGCTTTGAACGTCACAAACGGACCCCGCAGCATGACGGCCATGTGGTGATCCCACTGCTCGACAGTCAGTTCGGTCGCGGTGGCCACGAGTTCGTACCCGGCGCCGGCGACCACGACGTCCAGACCTCCGAGAGCTGCGGCCTCCGTGGCGACCCAGCCGGCGATGGCATCGGCGTCGGCCACATCGACCGAGGTGAACCGAGCGCCGAGAGCCGTGACGGCATCTGCGGCGCCCGGATTGAGGTCACCGACCGAAACCGAAGCTCCCTCGGCGATGAAACGCTCGACGATAGCGAAGTTGATCCCGGAGCCGCCGCCGGTGACGAGGATCCGTTTGCCGCTGAGCCTCGCGCTCGCAGCCGTCACCGGACCTCTTTCCACACGGTCTCCTTGCTGAACGTGCGATCGAAGCCGCCGCCATTCCAGCTCGTCATACGCACCGGGTGCACCTTGAACGGGGTGCGGGCGAACTCGAACGTGCTCTCGCCGTACTCCATGCCCTCTTGCCCGAGGTAGCGCAGGATCATCTCGCGCATCGGCTCGATGTATTCGAAGTCCTCGAGAAACTCGACCTCGGCTTGAGCGCTCACCCGCTTGTAGGGGAGCGTGGGGTTGTCGACCAGGATGCCGCAGCGCGGGTCGCGGCGGAGGTTCTTGACCATGCCGGTGCGCTCCTTGCTGATGATCAGGAACGACTCGCCGTCCCACGTGTACCAGACGGGACTGACCTGCGGAAAGCCGTCCTCGTTCACCGTGGCGATCTTGGCGAAGATCCTTCCCGTCGTGAGGAACTCGTTTCGCTCCTCGGGGGTCATTCCGCGTCCCTCATTGCTGGTCATTGCCATCAGGCATCCACCTTTTCTCTCGTTGGCCGGCGTTCGGCATCGGGTTTCTTCTTCGAGCGTCGTCGCTTCGCGACCCGGCTCACGAACATCGCGGCGGCGAGCAGGATGATCAGGCCGCGCAACAGTTCCTGGTACCACACGTCGACGTGCAGCAGATTGAAGACGTTACCCAGCAGTGCGAACAGCACGACGCCGCCGAGCAAGCCGATCAGTGTGCCGCGACCACCGGCGAGGCTGGCCCCGCCGATGACAACGACGGCGAGGGTGGTGAATTGCAGACCTTCGGCCGCAGTCGGATCGCCGACCCCCGAGGTCGCCAGAATGAGAAGGCCGGCCAGCGCGCCGAGCACACCGCTGGTCAGGAACGAGCTGATCATGATGCGCGAGCTGCGCACTCCGCTGAGTGCCGCGACGGCCGGGTCGCCACCTACGGCGAAGACGTGGCCGCCCCATACCGTTCTCCGCAGAGCGAGCCAGCTGACACCCCAGAGCAGTGCGACGACCAGCACGACGAGGTAGATCCCACCGAAAACCTGAGCGCCGTAGAACTGCACCAGCGCGGGCGAGCTCTTGCCGACCGGCGTCGGAGCGACGAACAGGGCGACCCCTTGGACGATCGCGGCGGTGCCGAGGGTCGCGATGAACGACTCGACCTTGAGGGCGACGACGACGATCGCATTGAGGGTTCCGACGGCGACGCCGATCAGAATCGCGACAAGCGCCCCGGTGAGGAGGTTGCGGTCGGTGCCGTCCATCACGATGGCCGCGAGGAGCGCAGCCAGTTTGGCATTCGCAGCGATCGACAAGTCGACGTGGCCGACCAGCACGACGAAGAACTGCGCGAGCGCGACCAGGGCGAGCACCGCGCCCTGCCGGCTGACGCTCGTCAGATTCTCGGGTGTCGCGAATCCCTTCGCGAAGCTGAAGGCGATGACGAGCAGGATCGTCACGACGAGCCAGACGACGATGCCGCTTCCGGCGTACTTTGCGACCCGTTCGCTGAGGGTTCTCATGGGCGTGCCGTGGCCTTCCCGACCGGAGTGTGTGAGGTGATGAGCCGCATGATGTCCTCTTCTCCCGTCGTCGCTTCGGACAGCTCGCCGACCAGTTCCCCGTCGGCCATGACGAGGATGCGGTCGGAGAGCCCGATCACCTCGATGAGCTCGGACGAGATCAGCAGCACCGCCTTGCCCGAATCCGCGAGCTCTCGCAGGATCAGGTAGATCTGCTCCTTCGACCCGACGTCGATTCCCCGCGTCGGCTCATCGAAGATCACGACATCGGGAAGCAGTTCAAGCCATTTCGCGATAACGACCTTCTGCTGGTTGCCTCCGGACAAGGTCGCGACCGGGGCCTTTCCCGAGGGATCGGTCTTGATCGACAGCTTCTCGATGGCTGATCGGATGAGGGAACGCTCCCCATCGCGGTCGATGGTCAACAGGCGTGACCTCAGCCGCCTCCAGGCGAGCATGGAGATGTTGATTCCCACCGGCTTACCGAGCGCAAGGCCGAGGCCCTTGCGGTCTTCGGGGAGGTAGGCGACTCCGTGCTTCATCCCGTCGGAGGGCTTGGACAAAGCGACGTCGCGCGAGCCGACCCTCAGCCCTCCCGTGGAGGGGATGTCGCCGAACAGACCGCGCGCCAGTCGCGTTCTGCCCGAACCCTGCAGCCCGGCCAGTCCGACGATCTCCCCGGCGTGCAGGCGCAGGCTCACCGGCGCGGCGAGCCCCTCGATCTCCAGCTGCCGAGCTTCGAGCACGATCTCGCCGATGTGGCGGTTCGACTCGGGGAACAACTGCGAGACGCTGCGCCCGACCATGAGCGAGATGAGTGTGTCGGCGTCGATCTCGTCGATGCGACCGGTGCCGGTGTTGCGCCCGTCCTTGAGCACCGAATAGCGGCTGCACAGGGTGAAGACTTCGTCGATGCGATGGCTGACGTAGAGTACGGCGACATCGCTCGCCGCCAGATCCCGAATGACGGTGAACAACGAATCGAGCTCTGCGCCGGAGAGCACCGCCGACGGCTCGTCCAACGCGATGATCTTGACGTCGCTAGCGAGCGCCTTGGCGATTTCGACGAGTTGCGCCTCGGCGATGCTGAGTGTTTCCACGAGCGCGTGAGGGGAGACCCGCGAGTGCACCCGCTTCAGCAGCTCCGCGGCCTTCGCCGTCATCCTGCTGCGGGCGAGCAGACCGAAGCGAGTCGACTCGATGCCGAGGAAGATGTTCTGGGTCACCGTGAGCGACGGGATCAGGGAGAACTCCTGATGCACGATGGCGACCCCGAGTCGGTGGGCGACCTTGGGGGAGTACGAGCGGGTGTCGACCGTCTCGCCGAAGACCTTGACGGTTCCCGAGTCCGGCTGCAGCGTTCCGCTGAGCACCTTCATCAGGGTGGACTTTCCAGCTCCGTTCTCGCCCATCAGGGCGTGCACCTCACCGGGAAGCACTGTCAGGCCAACGTGGTCGAGGGCCGTCACCGATCCGTAGCTCTTCGTGATGCCGTCCAGTTCGATCGCCGGGATCGTCGCCATCGTTGTCTCCTTTCCGCCGTCTGCCTCAGGATGGGGCCCCTCAGATGCGAGGGGCCCCATCCGTGGGAACCGAGTTACTTCTTGCCGAACCCGGCGGCGAGATAGACCGCGTCGCTTGCGACCTTCGGGCCGATGTAGTCGTCGTTGAAGGCCGGCTCGTACCACTTCGACGCGTCCGCCTGGCTGTACGGCGCGACGCCCTTCATGGTGTCGATGACGTCGGTGTACTTGGCGACCTTCTGGCCGTTCAGCACCTTGAAGACGGTGTCGACGCACTCCTTCGCCGCCGCCGGGGGGAACGGCGAGACGTTGAACTTGAGCTTGTCCTGAATGGCGAGACGAAGGAACCCGTTGGTGGGGTTGGTGCCGCCGATCAGTGGAACGGTCATGCCCGCTTCCTTGTAGGCCTGGATGACCGACGGCCCCATCTCGAGCCCACCGACCCACACCGCGTTGGCATCGGGGTGCTGCGCGATCACGGTGCGCATGACGTCCATCGCCTTCGCCGCCGACCAGTCCGCGTACTGCTGGCTGACGATCGTGATGCCCGGGTACTGCTTGAAGGCCGCCTCGGCGCCCGACTTCCAGAACTCGGCGGCGTCAGCCCCCGCGATGCCGTTCAGCATCACGACCTTGCCGGTGCCGTGCAGCTGCTGCGCGATGGCATCCGCGCTCGAGAACCCCATCTGCGGGATGTTGCGGCTCACCTCTGCCGTGTACGCGGTGCTCTGCACGCCCGCCATGCAGGTGATCACCGGGATGCCTGCCGCCGTGGCGCGCTCGACGGCCGAGACCAGCCCGGCGCGCGACAGGGACGTGAGCATGATCGCATCCACATGGGCCGCGATCGCGTCCTCGACGCCCTTCACCTGGTTGTCGGTCTGGAAGTTCCACGGCACGTACATGAGGTTGCCGACCTTGCCCGACTTCGTGAACTCGTCTTTCATCACGGCGTCGAAGGTGGTGCCCCAACCGTTGGTCGGGCCCTGCACGATCGCTGCGATGTTGTATGGCGCGGTCTTCTTGAACTTGGTGGTGTCGACCTCCACGCCGGCCGCGGCGGCGACCTGTTTGGAGTAGTCGTCGGTCAGGATGGGGCGGCCGTTCGAATCGACCTTGACCGGGTTCTTCGCTGCCGCCGACGTGGGGGTGCTGTCGGCTGCGGGTGTGGAGCAGCCGGCCATTCCCAGCACGGCGAGTCCTGCCACGGCCATCGCGAAGAACTTCCGCGCGGCGGGGTTGGGCTTATTCATGTTTCCTCTTCCTCCTTGGTGCTTCGATGGGTTGGTCCTGGGGCGGGTACTCAGCGCCGTCGCGGCCAGTGCAATGTGAGAGCGAGGATGAGCACCACGCCCTTCGCGACGTCTTGGATCTGGGGGGGGAATCCGAGGACCACGATCAGAGTGGACATCGCACCGAGCACGAGCACCCCACCCATCGCGGCGACGAACGATCCCTCCGCGCCCTTGAATCGGGCACCACCGAGCAGGGCGGCCGTGATCGAGTCGAGTTCCATCCCGGCGCCGACGTTCTGATCCACATAGCCGGAGAAGCCGACCAATAGCGCTCCGCTGAGCACGGCGAGCACCGCGGCGAGAGTGAAGGCGAGCCACACCTTGCCGCCGACGCCGATGCCCGACAGCCGGGTCATTCGCGGGTTGGCGCCCGAGAGCACGAAGCGACGCCCGGAGACGGTGCGCTGCGTCCACGCCACTGCCGCGACCGTCGCCACGATCCAGAGGATGACCGGCAGCGGTACGGGCCCCAGCGAAGCTCGGGCGAGGTCGACCAGGGGTGCGGGGGATTCGGCGCTCAGCGCCCCGCGCGTCCAGAGCAGCTTGCCGCCTTCGAGCACCAGTGCCGTGCCGAATGTCGCGACGAACGCGGGGACGGATCGCCGAACCACGAGCCAGGAGTTGGCCGCGCCGACTGCACCAGCGATGCCCAGCGCGATGAGCAATCCGATTGCGATATTGCCCGAGGTGGTGATGGCCACGGCGGTCACGCCGACCATGGCCGCAACGGAGAGATCGACCCCGCGGACCGTGAGCACCAGGAACTGCCCGATCGTCAGGAGACCCAGAATCGATGCACGGCGCAGCGTGTTCGCGATGTTCACCTGCGCATAGAAGTTGGGTGCCAGCACGGCGGCCACGACGAGGATCACGGCGAGGGCGATGAAGATGCCCTTGCCCGCGAGCGCGGCCTCGACCCCGGAGCGCACCCGGTCCGTCGTTCTGCGGGTCGTCATCGTCATCGGCGGGACCGTTCGTCGCTCTGCTCGCGGGTCGGGTCGCCGAGTCGGTATGTCGCCCGATCGTTACGGACCGACACAGGGAAGCTGGACCCGTTGTGCATCGTCATCACCTCGCCCGTGAGGGCGTCGACCGCGACGATCGCGCAGACAGCACGGCCCGAGCGGGTGACCGCCCGAAGCGAGTTCTCGAGGGCACTCGCCAGTCCCTCTTCGACCGCCCGCGTTGCGACAGTCCTCGCGAGGTTGATGCTCATCGCGGCCTCGCCGGAGCCGGAACAGAGCACGCCGAAGCGCTCGTCGGTCCAGTAGCCGCCGCCCGGGATGCATGCATCTCCGACCCGGCCCGGCGGTTTGCCCAGCAGGCCGCCTGTGCTGGATGCGCTGCTGACCTCACCCAGACGATCGATTGTGAGGCATCCAACGGTCTCGCTCGGGATTCCTCTGCCGGTGAACACGCTGGTCAGTGGGTCGTCGGTCTGCGTTCGCAGAGCCTGCAACTGCTCGGGGGTCACCAGATCCTCGATTTCGATGCCGAGCGACGCCGCGTACTCCGCCGCCTGGGTGCCGACCAGCAGCACCACTTCCTCCTGCTGCATGATTCGGTGCGCGAGCGCCGCGGGCCGGCGAATGCCGGGGACAGCGCCGACCCCCGCGAAGCGGCCGGTGCGGCCGGACGAGACCGCCCCGTCGGTCTCGACGGTCATGGCGCGGGTGAGCACCGAGCCGTAACCGGCGTTGAACCGTGGATCATCTTCAAGCACGGCGACCGAGGCGAGCGCGGCGGTGATCCCGTCGGTGCCGCGAGCGAGTTCCGCGAGGGCTGCCGTCGTCGCGGCCTCGAGCGAGAGGAATGTGGCGTCGACCGGCTCCATGTCGACGCCACCGTGGGCAACCACGAGTGACGGCCCTCGGCCCGCTTCGATGCGGTCCGTCGAGAAGACAAAGGGGGAGGTCGTCATTCGGGGAGAAGTCCTTGCGGTATCGGGGGATGCAGTCTGACATCAGACAACAACTGACTGTCGCTCGACACAGGGGGCGAGCGGTGAGCGGCGGTGTTCACCCATTGGCGATGAACAGGGCGCGAACGCTTGCGTAACACCGGCCGGGTGTGGCCAGGTTATTGAGATGTCTGACATCAGTCAACCGACACGAGCCGGTGTAACACGACAGTTACACGGTGTTCACATTGGGCGTTCGCGAGGACGGCGTTCTGCAGTGCGGAACCCCCTGTTACCATCGCACGCTAGAGCTTGTGGCGGGGTCGACCCCCGGACAGCGGAGATGGGGAGAACGAATGGTTCGTGACGGGATGCTGGCGGGCTCTCCCCGCTGTTGGCTCTGGCCGACGCGATGAGCGCCGACATCGACACGGCGATTCTCTTCGGCACTCCGCGCGACCGCCGATCGCTTCCCGACATGATCGCAGAGACCCTGCTCTCTGCGATCAACGAAGGGAGGTTGACTCCTGGCGAGCAGTTGCCGATCGAGATCGAGCTGGCAAAGCAGCTCGGAGTCGGGCGCACCTCGCTGCGGGAGGCCATTCAGAAGCTGAAGGCGTTCGGCGTGCTGGAGGTACGAAAAGGTGTCGGCACCTTCATCGTCGAGGGCAACCGGATGGAGCCGGTGCACTCCTTCGTCAAATGGTGCGCCGAGAACGAGTTCGAAGTGACCGAGTTGTTCGAGGCCAGGATGTCGCTAGAGATCGCGGCCGCGGGGCTCGCGGCCGAGCGTGCGACATCCGATGACATCGCCAGGCTGCACGCCGCCTCCCAGGCGCATCGCTCCGCTGCCGAGATCGATGCCCTCATCGACACCGACGAGCGTTTTCATGATGCGCTCGTGCTCGCCGCACATAACTCGCTGATCAACCAGCTGTACTCCATGCTGGTGCCCGGGCTTCGCGAGTTCCGTCGGATGTCCCTGGCGATTCCCGCGTCCGCGCACCGCTCGGGCACCACCCACGATGCCATCGCCAACGCCATCACCTCTCACGACCCGGTGGCGAGCCGTCGCGCTGCGGTCACGCACCTTTGGACTCTCTACTCCTCGGTCGGGAGCGCGGCGAAGACCACGTCGTCCAAGAACAAAGGGGGGCGCGGCATCGCCGACAAACGGGCCTGGTTCTTCGACTAGGCGCCTCCTGTTATCGCGCAGCCGGGTTCCTCAGGTAGCGTCCCTAGCTCTTGCGGTTGCGTCGCTCCAGCTCGGCGTCGATGTCGGCCTCGGTGACTTCGCGGTTGATGATGCCGAAGGCGTTCAACGCTCCGAACACCGTGGCGATCGCGAAACCGAAGAGCGGCCAGATCGGCCAGAAGTAGCCGGTGCCTCCGGTGGTCATGAACCAGATCGCCGTCAGCAGCAGGCTGATGACGATGAAGATCGCGAGCATGCTCCAGAACTCGCGACGAGCCTTGATCCTCTTGCGGGCGAGGTTGCGGTCGGCGTCGGTCATGGCACCGACTGTAGCCCCGGCTCCGGGCGCCGCCAACCCCCGCGCCGAGGTGCGCACGGCGCAGGAACAGGTCAAGTCGACGCCGGATGACGCGACCGGACCCGCTAGTCTGAACGCGCGAAGGGGAGTATCCCACCTCATCGCGACCGTCATCACGGGCTCCGACGCTGCAGCCCCGGTCGCGATCGCGGGCCGCGGTGTCGAGACGCCGGGCCGGCGCGGGAGAGACGTTCGGACATTCGTCATGCCCCGTCCGGAAGGCCCCCCATGCAGATCCCCGTCTGGTTCGAGTTCACGTCGTTCGGCGTGCTCCTGCTGATCCTCGCCGCCGACATCTTCCTCGCCTTCCGCCGGCCGCACATCCCTTCGACGCGGGAGTCGGCCATCTGGATCGCCTTCTACGTGCTGCTGGCGCTGATCTTCGCCGGGCTGCTGTTCGTGCTCGGCGACGCGGATCACGCGGGCCAGTTCGTGGCGGGCTGGCTCACCGAGTACAGCCTCTCGATCGACAACCTGTTCGTGTTCCTGCTGATCATGGGGCGCTTCTCGGTACCGCGGAAGTACCAGCAGGAGATCCTGATGGTGGGGATCGTGCTGGCGCTGATCCTGCGCGGCGTGTTCATCCTGCTCGGCGCCCAGCTCATCGAGCACTTCAGCTGGATCTTCTACCTCTTCGGCCTCTTCCTGGTCTACACGGCGGTGAACCAGGCCGTCACGAGTCACGACGAGGAGAAGGAGACCGAGAACCGCCTGATCCGCCTCCTGCGCAGGCGCATCGCGATCACCGACACCTTCGAGGGCGCCAAGCTGCGCACGACCGTCGACGGCAGGCGGCTGTTCACCCCGGCCCTCATCGTCTTCATCGCCCTCGGCACCACCGACCTGGTGTTCGCCCTCGACTCGATCCCGGCGATCTTCGGCATCACGACCAACGCGTTCCTGGTCTTCGCCGCCAACGTCTTCGCCCTGATGGGGCTCCGGCAGCTGTACTTCCTGCTCGGCGATCTGGTCGAGAAGCTCGTCTACCTCAAGTACGGCATCGCGGCGATCCTGGGCTTCATCGGCGTCAAGTTGTTCTTCCACGCCCTGCACGGCAACGAGCTGCCGTTCATCAACGGCGGGCACGGGGTCCAGTGGGCTCCCGAGATCTCCACCCCGGTGTCGTTGGCCGTGATCGTGTTGGCGATGAGCGTCGCTGTGGTCGCGAGCGTGATCCGGCTGCGATTGGATGCTCGTCGCACCGGCTCGATGGTTCCCTAGCGCACGGAGACAGACCGTTCAGTCCCCCTATACGCGAGGATTTGTTAGCATGCATCGCCGACATTTCTGTCACGAATCTCGGAAAGGGGGTCGGCGTGCAGCGGATACCTTCGGATCCGCCCGTGATCGACGGCTTCGTCGTCGACCGGTTGATCGGGTCTGGTGGTTTCTCGGACGTGTTCCTCTTCGAGCAGCAGTCGCCGCGGCGCCGGGTCGCCGTGAAGACGCTGCTGCCTGCCGACCTCAGTCATCGGCAGCGAGCCGCGTTCTCGGCAGAGGCGGACGTGATGGCGCGGCTGTCGACGCATCCGTACATCGTGACGATCCACCAGACCGGAGTCGCCCATGACGGCCGCCCCTACCTCGTCATGGAGTACTGCTCCCGCCCCAGTCTCTCAGAGCGCTACAAGCGCCGGCCGCTGTCGGTCGTCGACGCCCTGCGGGTCGGGATCCGCCTGGCCGGGGCGGTCGCGACCGCACACTCCTTCGGGATCCTGCACGGCGATATCAAGCCCTCCAATGTGCTCACCAACGACTACGGCTGGCCGGCTCTCGCCGATTTCGGCATCGCGAGCGATGTCGCGGCGGCTAGGAGGCCGGCGGGGGTGGATGCGGCGACCGAGACGGACGAGACCATCGGCATCAGCGTCCCGTGGGCTCCACCTGAGATGTTCGTCGACGTTCCCATGCCCGATGTGCGCAGTGACGTCTTCTCGCTCGCCGCGACGATCCACACGGTCCTGGCCGGACGCACCCCCTTCGAGGTCGCGGGCGGACCCAACGGCACCGCCGACCTGATCGCCCGCATCCAGCGCGGGCAGCTCACCCCGATCTGGCGCGAAGACGTGCCGTCGTCGCTGTCGGCGGCACTCGCGAAAGCCATGTCGCCCCGGCGCGATGACCGGTTCTCGTCGGCGGTGGAGTTCGCCCGGGCGCTGCAACAGGTCGAGCGCGAGCTCGGCGCCGAGCCGACCGCGATCGAAGTCCCGGTCGATGAGGGGATCGGCAGCGAAGTCGGCGGCGACGCCGGCGGCAACGGCGAGCTCGACGCGACGGGCGGGGGAGGCGCCGGTCCGTCCGGCGCGACGCTCGAGGCCTCCGCGCCACGCATCCCCGTGGTTCCCACGACACGGCGCCGGATCGCGGTGGCCGTGCTCGTCGCGGTCCTCGCCGTGCTCTCGATCGGCGCGGTCGTGCTCGCCGTCGATCTCGGCGCGGCCGCGCTGCTGCGCTGATCCCGCCGGCATCAGCTCTGAGCGGGCGTCGCTCCCCGGCGGCGTCGCCGGGCGCAGTGGTAACCTGCGTTGATGCTTCCCGTACGACTCGTGCTCCTTCCCTGCCGCGACGAGGCCTGATCCTTCGGCCGTCCTCGTCGCGGAGTTCGCCGTCGCCGGCATGACGGTGGCCGATCAGATACCGCCGCCCGATCATGGCCAGCAGGCCGCGCGGCACGACGAAGAAGGACCAGTCAGATGAGCACGACCCCGAAGACCCTGGCCGAGAAGGTCTGGGACGACCATCTCGTCGCCAAGGGCGAAGATGGCAACCCCGACCTGATCTACATCGACCTGCACCTCGTGCACGAGGTCACCAGCCCGCAGGCATTCGATGGCCTGCGGGTCGCGGGCCGCCCCGTTCGGCGCCCCGACCTCACGATCGCCACCGAGGATCACAACACCCCGACCCTGGCCATCGACCGGCCGATCGTCGACCTCACGAGCCGCACCCAGATCGAGACCCTGCGCCGCAACTGCGAGGAGTTCGGCATCCGGCTGCACCCGCTCGGCGACATCGAGCAGGGCATCGTGCACGTCGTCGGCCCGCAGCTGGGGCTCACCATGCCGGGCATCACGGTGGTCTGCGGCGACAGCCACACCAGCACGCACGGCGCCTTCGGGGCGATGGCGTTCGGCATCGGCACGAGTGAGGTCGAGCACGTGCTCGCCACGCAGACTCTTCCGCTGAAGCCGTTCAAGACGATGGCGATCACCGTCGAGGGCGAGCTGCGGCCGGGCGTCACGGCGAAGGACATCATCCTGGCCGTGATCGCCAAGATCGGCACCGGTGGTGGGCAGGGTTACGTGCTCGAATACCGCGGGAGCGCCATCCGTTCGCTCTCGATGGAGGGCCGGATGACGATCTGCAACATGTCGATCGAGGCCGGCGCCCGCGCGGGCATGGTCGCCCCCGACGAAACCACTTACGCCTACCTGAAGGGCCGCCCGCACGCGCCGCAGGGCGAGGACTGGGATGCCGCCGTCGCCTACTGGCAGACCCTGAAGACCGACGGCGACGCCGCGTTCGACGCCGAGGTCTTCCTCGACGCGAACGAGCTGGAGCCCTTCGTCACCTGGGGCACCAACCCGGGCCAGGGCGTGTCGTTGAGTGAGACGATCCCCGATCCCGCGTCGTTCAGCGACCCCAACGACCGGGCCGCCGCCGAGCGCGCCCTGGAGTACATGGACCTCGCCGCGGGCACCCCGATGAAGCAGGTCAAGGTCGACGCGGTGTTCATGGGCTCGTGCACCAACAGCCGCATCGAGGACCTCCGGGCCTTCGCCGGCATCGTGAAGGGCCAGAAGAAGGCCGATCACGTGCGCGTCATGGTGGTCCCGGGCTCGGCGCGCGTGCGACTGGAAGCCGAAGCCGAGGGCCTCGACAAGATCTTCGAGGAGTTCGGGGCCGAATGGCGTTTCGCCGGCTGCTCGATGTGCCTCGGCATGAATCCCGACCAGCTGGCCCCGGGCGAGCGCTGCGCCTCGACGTCCAATCGCAACTTCGAGGGACGCCAGGGCAAGGGCGGCCGCACCCATCTGGTGTCGCCGCTGGTGGCCGCGGCCACCGCGATCCGCGGCACGCTCTCGTCGCCGTGGGACCTGGTGGGGGCCGAGCAGTTCGAGAAGGCGGAGGCGTAGTCATGGACAAGGTCACTACGATCACGGGCGTCGCCGTGCCGCTGCGCCGCTCGAACGTCGACACCGATCAGATCATCCCCGCCGTCTACCTCAAGCGGGTCACCAAGACCGGCTACGACGACGCCCTGTTCTCGTCGTGGCGGCAGGACCCCGAGTTCATCCTCAATCAGCCCGCGTACCAGGGCGCGACCGTGCTCTTCGCCGGGCAGGACTTCGGCACCGGATCGAGCCGCGAGCACGCCGTGTGGGCGCTGCGCGACTTCGGATTCCGCGCCGTGATCGCGCCGCGTTTCGGCGACATCTTCCGCGGCAACTCGGGCAAGCAGGGCCTGCTCACCGGCGTTGTGGACGAGGAGACGGTTGCGCGCTTCTGGGAGCTCATCGAGGCCGACCCGGGAACGTCCGCGACCGTCGACCTGGTGGCCAGGACCGTGTCGGTCGGCGATCTCGTGGCTCCGTTCGAGATCGATGATTACACTCGGTGGAGGCTCCTGGAAGGTCTCGACGACATCGGGCTGACCCTGCGCGACGAGGCGAGGATCACCGAGTTCGAGGGCCGCCGGGAGAGCTGGCGCCCGACGACGTTGCCGGTCCGATAGTCGCTCAGCCCGCGCTCCGCGGGCATGAGCCCTTTTCAACGGGAACAGGCCCGTATTCAACAGGCAACCGGACCCTCATCCGGAAGGCAAGGCAAGGTACCCAGTGGTTGATTCGGTCGCAGACCTCGCGAAGGACGCTCAGAAGGCGGGAGAACGCGTGGGACTCATGTCCGACAGCATCGTGATCGACGGCGGGATTCCGCTGCGCGGCCGGATCGAGGTGCGCGGGGCCAAGAACCTCGCCACCAAGGCGATGGTGGCGGCCCTGCTGGGCGATACGCCGAGCATCCTGCAGGACGTGCCGCAGATCAGCGACGTCTCGATCGTGACGCGCATGCTCGACGCCTACGGGGTCGCGGTGACCAGCCCCGAGGAGGGCGTTCTGGTGCTCGACCCGAGCAACGTCGAGCGGGCGCACTTCGCGCAGATCGACGCGCTCGCCGGCTCGAGCCGCATCCCGATCCTGTTCTGCGGCCCGCTGCTGCACCGGCTCGGCGAGGCGCTCATCCCCGACCTCGGCGGCTGCCGGATCGGCGACCGGCCGATCGACTTCCACATGGACGCCCTGCGTGCCTTCGGGGCGATCGTCGACAAGAGCTACGAGGGGATCCGGATCACGGCCCCCGACGGTCTGACCGGGGCCAACATCGAACTGCCGTACCCGAGCGTCGGCGCCACGGAGCAGGTGCTGCTGACCGCCGTGCGCGCCCGCGGCGTGACCGAGCTGAAGAACGCCGCGATCGAGCCCGAGATCATGGACCTGATCGCGGTCCTCCAGAAGATGGGCGCCATCATCTGGATGGAGCCGAACCGCACGATCTTCATCGAGGGCGTCGAGACGCTCAGCGGCTACACGCACCGCGCGATCTTCGACCGCAACGAGGCCGCGAGCTGGGCCTCGGCGGCCCTCGCGACGGGCGGCGACATCTTCGTGGGCGGGGCCAAGCAGCAGGACCTGATGACCTTCCTCAACGTGTTCCGCAAGGTCGGCGGCGCCTTCGAGGTGCACGAGGACGGCATCCGCTTCTACCACCCGGGCGGCGCACTCAAGCCCGTTCAGGTCGAGACGGATGTGCACCCCGGCTTCATGACCGACTGGCAGCAGCCGCTCATCGTGGCCCTCACCCAGGCCGAGGGTGTCTCGGTGGTGCACGAGACGGTGTACGAGAACCGTTTCGGATTCACGGATGCCCTGGTCGAGATGGGGGCCGACATCGTCGTGCACCAGGACGGCCTCGAGTCGGTGACCCGCCGTGTTCCCCGGCGCAAGCTGGAGCAGGCGGCCGTCATCACGGGCCCGACCCCGCTGCACGGCGCCGACGTGCGTGTGCCCGACCTGCGCGGCGGCTTCAGCTACCTGATCGCCGCGCTCACGGCCGAGGGCCGCTCGACCGTGACCAACCTCGGGATCATCAGCCGCGGCTACGAGCACTTCGTCGAGAAGCTCGAGGCTCTCGGGGCGCGGTTCGAGTTGGTGGGCTGAGCTGCCTGACGAGCGGACGGCCGCCTGATGTCGGCACGCAAGCCGTCCTCCGCCGATTCGACACCCCTGCAGGCGCACCCTCCCAAGCGGGGGAGGCGGTCGGAGAAGACCGCCGTCTGGCGCCTGTTCGGGGCCATCGTCATCCCGTTCCTGCTGCTCGTGGGGCGCTACCGCTGGCAGAACGCCGAGCGGATCCCGAAGACCGGGGCGTTCATCCTCGCCGCGAACCACGTCACCAACTTCGACCCCCTCGTCACCGCGTACACCCTGTGGCACCACGGCCGGGTGCCGCGCTACCTGGCCAAGGCCGGTCTGTTCCGGTTGCCGATCGTGGGCTGGGCGTTCCGCGTGACGGGGCAGGTTCCCGTTGCTCGCGCCGTGCGGGGCCAGAGCAGCACGCTCGAGGCGGCCGGACGCATCACCGACGAGGGCCTCGCCCTCGTCATCTACCCCGAGGGCACGCTGACCCGCGACCCGGAGCTGTGGCCGATGCGGGGCAAGTCGGGGGCTGTGCGCATCGCGCTCGAACACGACGTGCCGATCATCCCGGCGGCGCACTGGGGCGACCAGAAGATCATGGGTCGCTACTCGTCGAAGATCAGCCTGTTCCCACGCAAGCCCGTCGACATCCTGATCGGCGAGCCGATGGACCTGAGCCCGTGGAAGGGCAAGCCGCTGACCGGCGAGGTGCTGTCGTCGGCGACTGCGGCCCTGATGGCCGAGATCACCCGGCTGGTCGAGCAGCTGCGGGGCGAGAAGGCTCCCGCCGAGCGCTGGGACCCCTCCGAGCACGGCCAGAGCGAGTTCGGCACGATGGAGTCGTGATGCGCGCGACCCCGAGCGGCGAGGGAACTCCGGCTCACCGCACCCGATAGCGTGTCGATCATGGCCGACGCGCGCATCACTGCCGATCCGACGAGGATGCGAGTCGCCGTCCTCGGCGCCGGATCGTGGGGGACCACCTTCGCCAAGGTGCTCGCCGACGGCGGGTCGAGCGTCGCGGTCTGGGCCCGCCGGCCCGAACTGGCCCGCGAGATCATGCAGTCGCGCCGCAACTCCGACTACCTTCCGGGCATCAACCTGCCCCGCGGCATCCAATCGAGTTCCCGTCTGCCCGAGGTGCTCGAGGGCGCCGAGCAGGTCTACCTGAGCGTGCCGAGCCAGTCGCTGCGCGAGAACCTGCGGATCGTGCGCGAGCTGGTGCCCGAAGGGGTGCCGGTCGTCTCGCTGATGAAGGGAGTCGAGAAGGGCACGCGCTATCGGATGAGCGAGGTCATCGTGCAGGAGCTCGACATCTCGCCCGATCGGGTCGCCGTCGTCTCGGGGCCGAACCTGGCGCTCGAGATCGCCAAGGAGCAGCCGACTGCGGCGGTCGTGTCGTCGGTGAGTCTCGCGACGGCCACCGAGGTCGCGCTGGTGGCGACCAACCCCTACTTCCGCAGTTTCGTCAACACCGACGTCATCGGCACCGAGTTCGGCGGCGTGCTGAAGAACCTCATCGCGGTGGCCATCGGCATCGTCGACGGGGTCGGCTACGGCGAGAACACCAAGGCGTCGATCATCACCCGCGGTCTGGTCGAGATGACGGATTTCGCGGTCGCCTTCGGCGGACGCCCCGAGACCCTCGCGGGTCTGGCCGGTCTCGGCGACCTCATCGCGACCTGCGAGTCGCCGCTGTCGCGCAACAACACGGCGGGGCGCCTGCTCGGGCAGGGCTACGCGTACGGCGAGGTCATCGCGCAGATGAACCAGACGGCCGAGGGGCTGAGTTCGGTCGCGCCGATCCTCGAGCTGGCGGCATCCATGGGGGTCGAGATGCCGATCGTCAGCCAGGTGGCCGAGGTGCTGGCGGGTACGCTGAATCCGCGCGACATCGCGCCGCACCTGACCACCGAGACGAACGAGCCGCAAGGCGAGTGACGCGCGGCGGCTCGGGGGCCGGCGGTCCGCATCCTCGCCACCCCGTTCTGATCCACATCCCCCGGGAGCCCACATGATCCGCGTCGCGCTCCTGTTCGGCGGCCGTTCCAGCGAGCATTCCATCAGCTGCGCGACCGCGGGCGGAGTGCTCGGGGCCATCGATCGCGAGCGCTACGAGGTCGTGCCGATCGGCATCACCCGCGACGGCGCGTTCACTCTGCAGGATCCGGCCACGGTCGCCGGCTTCTCGCTGGGGGCGGAGCTGCCCGAGGTCGTCGACAACGGCACGCGCGTGCATGTCCCGGAGTCGGCCGCCACCCGCGAGTTCACGGTCGTGGCGGCGGATGGCGTGCCCGCGTCCCTGGGTGAGGTCGACGTCGCCTTCCCGATCCTGCACGGCCCGTTCGGCGAGGACGGCACGATCCAGGGTCTGCTGGAGCTCGTGGGGCTGCCCTACGTCGGCAACGGCGTGCTGGCGTCGGCCCTAGGCATGGACAAGCACTTCACCAAGACGGTCCTCGAGGGCGCCGGGGTGACGGTCGCGCCCTGGGTGACCGTGACCCGCGCCGACCTCGCCGCGAATCGTGAGCTGTGGCAGCGCCGGATGCGCGGCCTCGATCTGCCGGTCTTCGTCAAGCCGGCGCGGGCCGGCTCGAGCGTCGGGGTCACCAAGGTCTCGTCGTGGGACGATCTGGATGCGGCGCTCGAGACCGCGTTCCACGAGGACCATCGCGTGCTCGTCGAGGCGGCCGTCGTGGGTCGCGAGCTCGAGTGCGCCGTGCTTCAGGGACGTGACGGCACCCCGGCGCGGGTGAGCGTCGCGGGCGAGATCGTGATCACCGGTCGTGAGTTCTACGACTTCGACGCGAAGTACCGTGACGCACCGGGCGTCGAGCTGGTCTGCCCCGCCGAGCTGCGGGAGCAGGAGCTCGCCGAGATGCAGCGGATCGCGGCGCGCGCCTTCGAGGCGATCGGCGGCGCGGGGCTCGCACGCGTCGACTTCTTCTTCACCGGGGCCGGCTTCGTCGTGAACGAGATCAACACGATGCCCGGGTTCACGCCGATCTCGATGTTCCCGGCCTGCTGGCTGGCGAGCGGCATGAGCTATCCGGAGCTGATCGACGAGCTGATCACGCTCGGGCTGGCGACCGAGCGGTAGCGGGCCGGCCCCTCAGCGGGTCGGAGTGGGTGTGGGAGTCGGGCCGGGCGTCGCAGTGCTTCCCAGCGAGTCCTCGATCGATGAGCAGGCCCGCCCGTTGGGCTTCGTGAAGGCGACCACCGAGTCCAGGTCGCCGAGCACGAGGCCGGGCGTCAGCTTGCGCTGGTCGATCACGACCGCGATCGCGGGGGTGCGGCCGTAGCTGGTGAACACGTAGCTGGGGGCGTTGGTGTCGTCGCGCAGCCAGTCGGTGTTGTAGACCTGCACGCACGGCAGGTCCGACGCCGTCGGTTCGGTCACCCCGCACCGCAGCAGCACCTGGGCGGGATCGCCCCACGCCCCGGTCGCCTGGGCATTGGTCTCCCGTCGCGCCAGGCCCTCGAGGGTCTGCGGAAGGCGCACGATCACGTCGGCGCAGGCCGGGTCGTTGGCGTGCGTGGCGGGGGTGAGCGCGACGATGGGGGAGCATCCGGTCAGCGTCGCGGTCAACAGGACGGCGGCCGCTAGAGCGGGGGCTACGGCCGCGGCGGCACGACGGGTTCTCATCGCCTTCAGGCTAGCGTGGGCTGCATGGAGCAGTCTGGGGGCGAGCCCGCGAGCGTCGCGCGATCCGAGACGCTGGGTTCGCTGGGCGAGGCGGCGGTGCTCGCGCGCATCTTCCCCCGGCTGCCGGCCGCGGCATCCGCCCTGCTCGGTCCCGGCGACGACGCCGCGGTGCTCGCGGCACCCGACGGTCGTTACGTCGTCACGACCGACACGATGGTGCACGGGCCCGACTTCCGGCTGGCCTGGTCGACGCCGTTCGAACTCGGCTGGAAGGCCGCCGCGACCAATCTCTCGGACATCGCCGCGATGGGCGCGCGCCCGACCGGCCTGGTGGTGGCGATCGTCGCTCCGTCCGAGACCCCGGCCGCGACGCTGGAAGGGATCGCCGACGGACTGCGCGAGGCGTGCGCCGAGCTGGCCCCGGGCACCGGGGTGGTCGGCGGCGACCTCTCGGTCTCGGACACCCTCGTCATCGCCGTGACCGCCTTCGGCGACCTGGAGGGCCGGGCGCCCGTGCTGCGCTCCGGCGCCCGAGCGGGCGACATCGTCGCGGTCTCGGGGGCGTTGGGGCTCGCGGCCCAGGGGATCGCCCTGCTGTTCGCGCACGCGGTCGACGCGGACGGGCATCCGGATGCGGGCCGCGTCGCCGCCCTCCGGCACGCCCACGGCGCCGAGCTGGCCGCGCAGCTGACCCCCCGCCCGCCGTTGGCCGACGGGGTGCGTGCTGCGCTCGCCGGGGCGACCGCGATGCTCGACGTGAGCGACGGCCTCGCGCTCGACGCGCGACGGCTGGCGGCGGCGAGCGGCGTGCTGATCGATCTGGACGGCGTGGCGATCGGGATCGCGGGCCTCGCCCTGGAAGGCGACCACGACGAGGTCGGAGCCGAGCAGGTGCTGCGCGGGGGAGAGGACCACGCACTGTTGGCCACCTTCCCGCCCGGGACCGAGCTGCCCGGCGACTTCCGCCCGATCGGGCATGTGCGTGCGGTCGATTCCCCGGGGGTCGCCGGGGTGCTCGTCGACGGCGTGCCGTATGAGGCGCGGGGCGGCTGGGATCCCTACGCCGACTGGAACGGCGGGTCGGGCTGACCTGAGGGCGCGTCGCCCTTCGGTGCCGCGTCGGCGCTCGCGTCGGCGTCATCGTTCGATCGGGGCCGGAGCCAGTACAGCGCGGTGTCCCCGTAGTCCTTGCGGCGCTCGAGCTCGAGTCCGTGTCGGCCCGACGGCCAGGCGGGGGCGGGGTCGCGGGCGGAGCGCTCGAGCACGGCCACGGCATCCGGAGCGAGTCGTGGGCCGAGCGCCTCGAGGGTGTGCGCCAGTTCCCAGCCGCCCAACTCGTAGGGCGGATCGAGGAAGACGAGATCCCAGACGCCCGTCGCGCCGCCCAGGAAGGACTGCACGGGCTGGCTCGAGACGATGATCTCGGGGGCCTTGCCCCGGGGCGCGGCCTTGCGGACGGCGGCGGCGTTGTCGTGGGCGACCCGGGTCGCCGCGGTCGCCCGGTCGACGAGGGTCACGTGCGCCGCGCCACGGGAGGCTGCCTCGAGCCCCAAGGCGCCGGATCCGGCGTAGAGGTCGAGCACGCGGGCCCCGTCGATCGCGTCGCGCGCCTCGAGAGCCGAGAAGATCGCCTCGCGCACCCGGTCGCTCGTCGGGCGGGTGCCGAACGCCGGGACGGTCAACCGGATCGACCCGGCGAAGCCGCCGATGATGCGCGTCATGTGCCCACGGTACTGGAGCGGTGCCGCGGAGCCGGCCGGCCGCCACGCGCTGCCCCCGCCTTCAGAGAGCGTCATCCCGGCGGCGCTACGATTCCCCCGTGTCCACCCCCTCCGGCCCGAAGCTTCCCCGCGTGCGTCTGCTCGGCGCGAAGCCCCGCACGACGCCCACGGCCGCCGCCGACGCAGCCCCGAGCCCCGACGGGTCCGCGACCCCGGTCGAGGCGGTGCCGCCCGCGACGTCGGCCGCCCGATCCACCCTGACCCGCTCGACACCCGGTCGAGCCACGGGCCTCGTCAACAACGCCGTGTACCAGAAGGGCGTGAAGATCGACAGCCCCGCGACCCTCGCGGGCACCTTCGCGACCCTCGCCGCGCATCCGGATGCGATCGCCTGGATCGGGCTCTACCGCCCCAGCGCCGACGAGCTGGCCGAGCTGGCCGACGAGTTCGGCCTGCACGAGCTCGCGATCGAAGACGCCGTGCACGCGCACCAGCGACCCAAGATCGAGCGCTACGGCGACACGCTGTTCATGGTGCTGAAGGCGGCGCACTACATCGATGCGACGGAGAGCGTCGAGTTCGGCGAGCTGCATGTCTTCAGCGGCTCCAACTTCGTCATCACCGTGCGGCACGCCGAATCACCGGACCTCTCGGTGGTGCGC
Source organism: Lysinimonas soli (assembly GCF_042655435.1). Taxonomy (NCBI): domain Bacteria; kingdom Bacillati; phylum Actinomycetota; class Actinomycetes; order Micrococcales; family Microbacteriaceae; genus Lysinimonas; species Lysinimonas soli. The sequence continues at coordinate 5,461 of NZ_JBHSMG010000004.1, read as the reverse complement.
AAGCGCATGGAGACCACGCCGGGCGCATTCGACGAGGGTGCCGAGGCGATCCTCTACGCGATCCTGGATGCCGTCGTCGACGGCTACGGCCCGGTCGTCGAGGGCGTCGCCAACGACGTCGACGAGATCGAGACCCAGGTGTTCGACGGGGATGCCGCGGTCTCGCGCCGCATCTACGAGCTCAACCGGGAGGTCATCGAGTTCGAGCGCGCCGTGTCGCCCCTCATCGGCATCATCGACACGCTCTCGTCGGGGTTCGCCGACGGCTATGTCGGCGACATCCTGCAGCAATATCTGCGGGATGTCGCCGATCACGTCGTGCAGGCCAAGGAGCGTGTCGAGGAGTTCCGCCTGCTGCTGCGCGACATCCTGGCCGTGAACACCTCGCTCGTCGCCCAGCGACAGAGCGAGGAGGCCCAGGCGCTCAGTGCGGCGAGCAACCGCCAGGCCGAGGAGACCCGCAAGATCTCCGGCTGGGCGGCGATCCTGTTCGCGCCGACCCTGATCGCGGGCATCTACGGCATGAACTTCAAGGTGATGCCCGAGCTGCATTGGATGCTCGGCTACCCCTTCGCCCTGGGTCTCATGCTGGTGGGCAGTCTGATCCTCTACCTCGTGTTCAAGCGCAAGGGCTGGCTGTAGCTGCCGGCACGCTCCCACGCCCGGCCGTATCGCCGGCCGACGGTAGCCTCGACTCGTGCCAACGCCTGACCTCGCGGGAGCAGCTCCGCTCGAGCTGCGCCTGTCGACGGCGCTCGGCGGGCGCACGGCCCAGGCGATCGAGAAGGGCTTCGGGTACACCACCGTCGCCGAGCTGCTCGGCCACTATCCGCGCCGGTACGCGCGCCGCGGCGAGCTCACCGCGATCAGCGAACTGCAGCTCGACGAGAGCGTGACGATCGTGGCCGAGGTGCGCAGCGCCACGGAGCGCCCCATGCGGGCCAAGCGCGGCACCATCCTCGAGGTTGTCATCAGCGATGGGCGCGCGCACCTCACCCTGACCTTCTTCAATCAGGCGTGGCGCGCTCGCGAGCTCCGGCCGGGTGTGCGCGGCATCTTCGCGGGCAAGGTGGGCGAGTACCGCGGTGCGCGCCAGCTGGCGCATCCGGACTACGAGCTGTTCGACCCCGATGCCGACGACGCCCCCGCGCTCGCCGCGGCCGACCCGAGCGATCCCGAGGCGGCCCGGCAGTGGGCCGAGCAGCCCATCCCGATCTACCCCGCGACCTCGACGATGGCGAGCTGGCAGCTGGCCAAGGCGATCGAGGTGCTGCTCGACGTGCTGCCGCCGCTCGACGACCCGGTGCCCGACGAGGTGCGGCGCGATCGCGGGCTGCTCGACTTCCGCCGGGCGATCGAACTGGTGCACCGCCCTGCGACGGATGCCGACTGGCGTCGCGCGCACGACGCCCTGCGCTTCCAGGAGGCGTTCGTGCTGCAGGCGGCGCTGCTCCAGCAGCGCGCGGAACGTCGCTCCCAGGCCGCGACCTCCCGAGCGCCGGGCCGGTTCTCGGCCGAGTTCGAGGAGCGGCTGCCCTTCACCCTCACCCACGACCAGCTGACGGTCGGCGCCGAGATCGAACGCGACCTGGCCGACGGCGCCCCGATGAACCGGCTCGTGCAGGGCGAAGTCGGTTCGGGCAAGACGCTCGTGGCTCTGCGCGCCATGCTCGCCGTGGCCGACTCCGGCGGCCAGTCCGCCTTCCTGGCGCCGACCGAGGTCCTGGCGGCGCAGCACCTGCGGTCGCTGACGGCGGCGCTGGGCCCGGACCTCGCCGCGCGGCTGCGTCCGACGCTGCTGACGGGTCAGTTGCCGGTGGCGCTGCGGCGGCGCGCCCTTCTGGCCGCGGCATCCGGCAGCGCCTCGATCGTCGTCGGAACGCACGCCCTGATCGGCGACACGGTGAGCTTCGCCGAACTCGGACTCGTCGTCGTCGACGAGCAGCACCGCTTCGGGGTCGACCAGCGTGAGGCCCTGCGGCTGAAGGGCGCCGCGCCGCATGTGCTCGTGCTGACGGCGACGCCGATCCCGCGCACGGTCGCGATGACGGTCTTCGGCGACCTCGACATCTCGACGATCGCCGAACTCCCGGCCGGGCGCTCGCCGATCGAGTCGTTCGTCGTGCCGCTTGCCGAGCATCCGGGGTGGGAGTCGCGGATCTGGGGGCGTCTGAGCGAGGAGCTCGCGCAGGGCCGCCAGGGCTTCGTGGTGTGCCCTGCGATCGACGCCAAGCACGTCGAGGAGGGCGATCCGGATGCGACCCCCGACGACAGCCCCGCCGGCCCCGTCGCCGCCGTGCTCCCCGTGCTCGAGCAGCTGCGCGCCGATCCGCTCTTCGCGGGCCGACGCATCGAGCCGCTGCACGGGCGCATGTCGAGCGATGAGAAGGATGCGACCATGCGCGCCTTCGCCGCCGGCGAGATCGACGTGCTGGTGGCCACGACCGTGATCGAGGTGGGGGTCGACGTGCCCAACGCCTCGACGATGGTGGTGCTCGACGCCGACCGTTTCGGAGTGGCGCAGCTGCACCAGCTCCGCGGTCGCGTCGGACGCGGCGGCGTGCCCGGGCTCTGCCTGTTCGTCACGCGGGCCGCACTCGAGACCCCGGCGCGCGAACGGGTCGATGCCGTGGCGGCGACGCTCGACGGATTCGCGCTGGCCCAGGTCGACCTCGAGCTGCGACGCGAAGGCGACGTGCTGGGGCGCGCGCAGTCCGGCGGACGCTCCTCGCTCAAGCTGCTGCGGGTGGCCCGCGACGGCGAGCTGATCGCCGAGGCGCGGGTGCTGGCGGGCGCGGTGCTGGACTCCGACCCGGACCTCGCCGAGCACCCGGCGCTGCGACGGGCCCTCGCCGCCCGATTGGACGCCGCCGAGGCGGCCTTCCTGGCGAAGGGTTGACGCGAGCACGTCGACAACCCGGCGGTCGGATGGTTCGCCCAGGACGCGCCCGATAGTCTCAGTGCATGAGCAGGATCGCGGTCGTTCCCGGGTCGTTCGACCCCGTCACTCTCGGCCATCTCGATGTGATCGAGCGGGCGGCGGGCATCTTCGATCAGATCCACGTGCTTGTGGTTCACAACCCGGGCAAGACCGCCCTGCTGCCGATCGCACAGCGCGTGTCGCTGCTGCAGGACTCCATCGCGGCATCCGGTGCGGCCAAGAACATCCTGGTCACCAGCTGGAGCGTGGGTCTGCTGGTCGACTACTGCACCGACGTCGGCGCGAGCGTGCTGGTGAAGGGCATCCGCTCGCAGGTGGATGTGGCCTACGAGACCCCGATGGCGATCGTGAACCGCGACCTGGCCGGCGTCGAGACGATCTTCATGCTGCCCGACCCCGCCCACGCTCACGTGTCCAGTTCCTTGGTCCGCCAGGTGGCCTCGCTCGGCGGCGATGTCGCCCCGTACGTGCCGAGGGCGGTCGCGGACTACCTTCAGAAGGACCGCGGCTAGCCGCGGCTACGCACATGATGCTGGAGAGCCTCGCTGCGGCTGAGGCGATGCCGAAGGTCACCCGGTGAGTGCTCTCGACGGGGCCGCCCCGGCCGACGCCGTCACGATCTTCGCGATCGACGGCCTGCCCGAGATCCGGCCCGGCGACGACCTGGCCGCCGTGCTCGGCGACGTGCTGGCGGGGCGGGTGATCGAGGGCGACATCCTCGTCGTCACCAGCAAGGTCGTCTCGAAGGCCGAGGGGCGGCTGATCCACGCCGCCGATCGAGAAGACGCCATCACGGCCGAGACCCGTCGCCTCGTCGCCTCGCGCCGTCACTCCGGCGGAACGACCCGCATCGTCGAGACGCATGTGGGACTCGTCATGGCCGCCGCCGGTGTCGACGCCAGCAACGTGCCCGAGGGAATGATCGCGCTGCTTCCCGTCGATCCGGATGCCTCGGCTCGCGCCCTGGCGACCGCCCTGCGCGAGCGGCTCGGCGTGGCGCTCGGCGTGATCCTCAGCGACACCTTCGGCCGCCCATGGCGGGACGGCCAGACCGACGTGGCCATCGGCGCCGCGGGCCTGATGGTCGTGGACGACCTGCGCGGCTCGACCGACGCACAGGGGCGCACGCTCGAGGTGACGGTCCCGGCGATCGCCGATGAGCTGGCGGGGGCCGCCGACCTCGTGAAGGGCAAGGCGGGCGGGCGACCGGTCGCCGTCGTGCGCGGACTCGGGCGTTACGTGACCGGGGTGGATGCGCCGGGGGCACGACGCCTTGTCCGGGCCGCGGAGCTCGACATGTTCCGGCTCGGCAGCGACGAGGCGGACCGGGCCGGATACGAGCGCGGCTACGCCGACGGGGTCGCGGGGCGCGCATCCGAGCTCGCAGGCCCGCCCGCGCCCTGACGCCTCCCGCGCCCCGACCCCGCTCCGCTCGCCGGCACCACGCGCATCCCGACCTGAAAGAATGAAGCCATGCCCCTGAAACTCGGATACAAGGCCTCAGCAGAGCAGTTCGACCCGCGTGAGCTGGTCGAGATCGCGGTCGCGGCCGAGGCGCACGGCATGGAGAGCGTGGCCACTAGCGACCACTTCCAGCCCTGGCGGCACGCCGGCGGGCACGCGCCGTTCTCGCTCAGTTGGATGGCGGCGGTCGGGGAGCGCACGAGCACGATCCAGATCGGCACGAGCGTCATGACGCCGACGTTCCGCTACAACCCGGCGGTGCTGGCGCAGGCGTTCGCGACGATGGGATGTCTGTACCCGGGTCGCATCATGCTCGGGGTCGGCACCGGCGAGGCGTTGAACGAGATCGCCACCGGCTGGACGGGGGAGTGGCCCGAGTTCAAGGAGCGCTTCGCCCGGCTGCGCGAGTCCGTCGACCTCATGCGCCAGCTCTGGACCGGCGACCGCGTGACCTTCGAGGGCGAGTACTACTCCACGGTCGACGCGAGCATCTACGACCGACCGGATGTCCCGATCCCCGTCTACATCGCGGCGGGCGGCCCCGTCGTGGCCCGCTACGCGGGGCGTGCCGGTGACGGCTTCATCTGCACCTCGGGCAAGGGCATGGAGCTCTACACCGAGCAGCTCATCCCCGCGGTCAAGGAGGGCGCCGAGAAGGCGGGCCGAGACGTCGAGGCGATCGACCGGATGATCGAGATCAAGCTGTCGTACGACACCGACCGCGATGTCGCCCTCGAGAACACCCGGTTCTGGTCGCCCCTGTCGTTGACCGCCGAGCAGAAGCACTCGATCACCGACCCGATCGAGATGGAGAACGCGGCGGATGCCCTGCCGATCGAGCAGATCGCCAAGCGCTGGATCGTCGGTTCCGATCCCGACGAGGTGGTCGCGTCGATCAAGCAGTACGTGGATGCCGGGCTCAACCACCTCGTGTTCCACGCCCCCGGGCACGACCAGCGGCGCTTCCTGACGCTGTTCGAGCGCGACCTCGCCCCCCGCCTGCGCGCGCTGGGGTAGCCCGCCCCCCGCCCCCGCCCCCCCCCCCCCCCCCCCCCC
>NZ_JBHSMG010000003.1:0-293712 GCF_042655435.1 Lysinimonas soli | reverse complement strand
TCAGCCCGCCGCGCCGCTCTCCCGGCATGGCTGCACTTCTACAATCAGCACCGGCCCCACACCGCCATCGGGAAGCTCCCACCCATCAGCCGCATCTCAAACAACCTGGCTGGGCACTACAGCTAGCTCGACTCCGCCATTGCCTGAAATAGACCGATCCAGGATCTCTGGCGACGCGCCTTCAGACGAGACGCAACATCGATCGTCGCGATCGTCGCCGCCGGCGCCAACGAAGCAATTGGCCCGTACCAGCCAAGCCCGATAGTGGCGTAGCCCGCCGCAAGCCCGATTGTGAGGTTCGCTAGCGCCATGCCTGCCGTCGGCAGTAGACGGTCCACGCCGCTGGTCGCAGCCGCGATCTTCTTCTGGAACGTCGAATGAACTGCTCGTTCAATGTCCCCGCCCGCAATCGCAATCTCATAGGCCTCGACTTCAACTTCACGAAGAGTTGCACGAAGCAATTCGATCGATTTCGCCTTGCGAATCTTCGCGATCTCCTCCCAAGGGAGACTTCGGACGCCCGGCACCAATATGGGTAACGCGAACGCTCGAACCTTCAGATTCGCGTCGGCTGCCGAACGGGCGGCGAACACCCTCGCATGAAACGAATCGACACTGACATCCCATCCGCCGGACGCACCAGTCACGAGATCCTTCGCGACATCGTCAATCAATTGAGACTTAACGAAATGCTCAGACACGAGTCGATCCAGGGCGGGATTGTGTGCGTCGACCCTCTTCAACGCAGTCAATAGGCTGTCAAACGATGGATCGACATCGCCCGGGAACCCAAACGTCAGCCAGTCCTGGTCCTTGGGAAGCTCCCTTGCAAATGGATGGAAAGTGGGCGCCCAGGCGATGCTCGCGACGGAATTGACAATCTCGACCGTCGGGCCAGGCGAGGGAACGCCGTAGCTGGCTTCAGGAGCAACCGAGGCGTAAAAGCTGCCACCTTGGGCCAGCGAGCGTTGCCTAGTTGATTGCCACTCGGGCAGCTGAGAGGGATCGAACCCGTCTCGCCAAGCCATGGATGCATTTGCTCCTGCATGGATGGTTACTTGACCGGCTTCTACGAGCACGTGTTGGTACAGGATGGCCGCGGTCTTCAATCGACCTCGCACGCTGCCGATACCTGCTCCTGCTACAAGGGAATGAGCGTTCGACGCGAGTGGGAAGAACACCTCTCCCGTGGGAGGGGCGCTCACACGAATCGGCTGCGGCATGGACTCATCTTCTCGCCATCAGCCGACACGATCGGATTGGCCAAATCGCCTGCCGCAGTCTTGTTTCGCGTTCGGTCGCCAGTGCCTCGCTCACTTCACGTTCCCTGATCAGTCGCGCCTGCGTACTTTCCAACCTCACTCAGACTGCTTGCTGGGTGGGGGAGGTTGGAAAGCTGGCCCCGCCAGGCAGGCGGGGCCGATCAGGGAAAACCATGCGCAAACTATTCGTTTACCTATTCGCGACCGACGAACAGCTGCGCGAATGGTTTGGCTGCCCACAGAATGTGACCGTGCCTGACGACGAGCCACCGGACGAGATCTATATCGGTCCCGTTGGACCGATTCCGATTCGCGACGTTGACCCCGTCGGGCAGACTCAGGACCGCGACGATGCGGCAGTCGCGGACGCGCTTCACTCGGCAGAAGAGCTGCAGTCCGGAATGCACCACGAACGAGCCGGAGTGCGACACCGCGTCGTTGACCGACTCGTCGCGCGCGGCTTCGATCACCCCAACACGATCCCAACTCTGCTGGCCGTCCTAGCCAACGACCCGGACCCGATGCCGCGATTTATGGTCGCCATGGTGCTCTATAAGTTTGGCCCTGACGAGCGCATCGTTCAGGCCCTCATCGTCGCGATGAAGAACGACCCCGACCATGACGTCCGAGCCGAAGCCATGTACAGCCTTGACCAGCTCGGGCTTCTCGAATAGTGATCCATCCACCCACTGCTTTGTCCTACCCCTCTGTGCCCGCTCCCACTTCCAAAGTCAGAGACGCGGATCAACCGGCTCGGATTCCATCGCCAGAACCGCGAACACAGCCTGATGCACTCGCCACAGGGGGTCACCGTTAACAAACCGTTCCAGCGCCTCGAGCCCGAGCGCGTACTCCCGAAGAGCGAGCGCTCGCTTGTGCGCCACGTTGCGATCGCGCAGCCGCGCCAGATTCGCGGGCTCGGTGTAGTCGGGCCCGTAGATGATGCGCAGATACTCACGGCCACGGACCTTGACCCCCGGTTGCACCAGTCCGCGTCCGGCCCGCGCGAGGTTGACCATCGGCTTGACGACCATTCCCTCGCCCCCGGCGGAGGTCAGCTGGTTCCACCACTCGATGGCGGCGGCAACTGAGGTTTCATCGCTCAGATCAACCGTCAGGGATCGGGTTGCTCGAATCAGATCAGGATCGGCGGCGGAAAGGCGCGCACCGATCTCGAGGTGCCAGGAGTGCGGCTGAATCGCGAAAGTCCGCCCCTCGGCCGCGAGGATCTGGAATGGCGCCAGTTGAACGCCCCGAAGCCCATCGGTTTGCGCGCTGTAGGCGCGATATGCGTCGACGTAGAGTTCGGCATCCGACTGACGCACGCGCGTTCGATCGAGCAGCTCGGCGACGTCGACCCCATTTGCCGAAGCCCGCTCGAGCGCAGCGACGGCCCTGGGCAGTGCCGCGGTCGCGGCCGCCCCGACGGATGCATACTGCTCGCGGATCATGCTGCCCGCCTTCAGCGACCACGGAAGCAGTTCCGCGTCGAGTACCAGCCAGTCGGTTTCGAGTTCGTCCCAGAGCCCAGCCTTCTCGACGGCGGCATCGAGGCGCCCCAAGAACTCTCGGCCGAGCGCCTCGTCAAAGAAAGCGCGACCGGTTCGCGTGTAGACGATCCCGCGCCAGCCCTCAGGCGCGTCGAAGCGATCCGGATTCCGGGTCAGCACGACGACGGCTCGCGAGCCCATGTGCTTCTCCTCGCACACGAGCTGGTCGACGCCCTCACCTCGGTAATAGGCGAACGCCTCATCCGGGTGCTCGAGCAGATCCTCGCGCTTCGACGCCGCGGGTGGGCTCATGGTCGGCGGCAGGTAGACCAGCCAGCGCGGATCGATCGCCCATCGGCTGATGACCTCCAGGGCGCCGGCGGCGAAGTCCTCGCGGACGGTGATTCGACCGTGAGTTCCTGTCTCGATGATCTGTTTGCCGAGGACATCGTCGATCGACAGCGTTCCGGATGCGCGTTTTTCAACGGCCTGAGCCGGTACGGCCAGAGGCTTCACGGGCTCGTACCAGACCCGCTCGGCCGGGACCGAGACGACTTCGCGCTCCGGGTAGCGCAGCGCGCTCAGCTTGCCGCCGAAGACACACCCGGTGTCGAGGCACATCGTGTTGTTGACCCACTCCGGCTCCAAGGTCGGGGTGTGGCCGTAGAGCACCACGGCCTTGCCGCGATAGTCGTTCGCCCACGGGAGCCGGACTGGGAGTCCGTACTCATCGGTCTCCCCCGTGGTGTCCCCGTACAGGGCGAATGACCGGACCCGCCCCGACGCACGTCCCTGGTAGGCCTCGATGAGGCCGGCGTGAGCGACGACGAGCTTGCCCTCGTCGAGGACGAGATGACTGACCAGGCCTTCGGCGAAATCCATCACCTCAGCGCGGAACTGAGGAGTCTCAGCAGCGAGCTGGGTCAGTGACTCAGCGAGGCCATGGCTAGTCTGAACCTTCTTGCCCTGGAGCGAGCGCAGGAGTTTCGACTCGTGGTTTCCCGGAACGGCCAGCGCGTGCCCGTTCTTGACCATCCCCATCGCGAGTCGCAGAACGCCTGGCGTATCCGGCCCGCGGTCGACGAGGTCACCGAGAAACACGACCTTGCGTCCCTCGGGGTGAGAGGCATCGACGGGCCGACCCTCAGCATCCCGTTGCAGTTCATAGCCGAGCTCGCCGAGCAGGGTCTCGAGTTCCGAGCGGCAGCCGTGGATGTCACCGATCGCATCGAACGGACCGAGCTCGCCTCGCAGGTCGTTGAGCAGTGGTTCCCGAACGATGGTTGCTGCGTCGATCTCGTCGACCCCGTCGAGGATGTGGATGCGGCGGAATCCTTCTTTGCCAAGTCCGCGCATCGAGCGCTTCAGCGCGTCGCGCTGGCGCCTGATGACGTTCGCGCCGAAGCTGCGGTCGCTCCGAGCCTCGGTGCGCTCGACGCAGATCCGCTCCGGCACGTCCAGGACGATCGCCACCGGGAGGACATCGAACTCCCTCGCGAGCTGGACGAACGAGCGACGGTCCTCCGGACGCACGTTCGTCGCGTCGACCACTGTAACCAGTCCCGCTTTGAGTCGCTGGCCGGCCACGAAACGGAGCGCCTCGAACGCCGAACTCGTCGCCGCCTGGCTGTTCTCGTCGTTCGACACCAACCCACGGAAGAAGTCGCTCGACAGCGTTTCGAACGGGGCGAACTTGTCGCGCGCGAAAGTCGACTTGCCGGAACCGCTGGTGCCGACGAGCACCACCAACGACATCTCAGGGATCTTCAGCTCTGCCATCAGATCCTCCTGAACAGGGCGAGCTGAGTAGGTGATCCGGCGGACGTGTCGACGTCGCCGATGGCCCGATATTCGACTGAATAGCCGTTGCGATCGGCGACGCCTGCCGCCCACCCGCGCATCTCTGCGCGGGTCCACTCGAAGCGGTGATCCGGATGCCGGAATCGTCCGGCAGGCAGGCTCGGATACAGCGCGTTGTAGTCGGAGTTCGGCGTGGTGACGATGACAGCCTCCGGCCGTGCGTCGCCGAACACCGAGGACTCGACGGCCGCCAGGCGTTCGGGGTCGACATGCTCGATGACCTCCATGAGCACAATCGCGTCCAGGCCACGGATGCGGGCGTCGTGATACGTCACTGATGACTGAATGAGACGCACGCGCGCTCGCTGCCGGTCGCTCAGATCACGGAGGTGGAGGACCTCCTCGGCGGCCGTCAGGGTGCGAGCGGACACATCCGTACCGATGATCTCGGTGAATGACGGATCGGCCACCAGCCGGCGGAGCAACGCGCCTTCTCCGCATCCCACGTCCGCGACCCGATGGGCGGAGACATCCTTGAGCGCTGCCACGACTGCCTCGGCGCGCATCTGATACAACGGCGCGCTGGTGTTGGGCGTCGGTGGCTCGACGACGACATCGTCGCCGACTTCGACCAGACGAGACGTGGCATCCGCGACCATCGACCGCTGATGAGCCAGATACCGCCGCGTAATCAGCTCGCGGTCCGGGTGCTCCGAGAGCCAGCCCTCGCCGGCACGCAGAAGCTTGCCGATCTCGTCATCGCTGACCCAGTAGTGCTTGGAGTCGTCCAGAACCGGGAGCAGGACGTAGATCTGACGGAGTGCTTCCGACAAGCGGAACCCGCCGACCAAACGCACGTTGGAGTAGCGAGATTCGCCCCACTCGGGAAACTCGGGGTCCAGCGGAATCGCCGTCTCAACGACCTTCCAGCCCAGGGGCTCGAACAAACGACTCGCCAGCCCGTCGATACCTTTGCTCGGCACAGACGTCAGCTCGATCTCGAGTGGCAGCGCCGCGGCGGCCAGTTCTGGTCGAGTGTCACTACGGCCTGTCATCGCGGTCCGGAACACCTGGCCGATGGCGACGGCGAGCATGGAGGACGACGCGTAAGGACGGTCGTTGACGTAATGGCCGAGCGAGAAAGAATCGCTGCCGCCCAAGCGCTTGTTGCGCACGAGCCCGATCGGATCGACCTCGAGCAGAAGGGCCGCGGTGCACCTCTCGTCGGTCGCCTCCGGATAGAAGACGTGAGCGTTCCCGACGCTCAGCGAGAAGGTCTGAAGCTTGCCGGGATGCTTGTGCAGCAGGAAGCCGAGATCCGAGGCATCGGCGCCCGAGTAGCTGATGGTGAGAAGCACGAGAGTCCGATTGCTGGGGCTGATGTTTTGCTCAGGTTATCGTGCCGCCTGCCTCTTCGGCGGAGCTCTGGCATCGGCTCCGTCAGTCGTACGAATCCGACTGCCGATAGATGGCGCGCTCCGGGTCATGGTCGAAGAGGTCCTCCGGCCAATCGTCAGGATCCGGTCCCAGCGTTTCGTCGTTCGCCACGACGAGGAGGGTGCCGCCCGTTGGACGCAGACCGTCAACGCGTTCGAGAACGTCCCAGGAACCTGCGTCATGCGCCAGCTGGTAGAGCGCGCGTCCGAGTGACGTGACGTCTTCCGCAGCCTCGGCGTCCGTGTCATCCGGCCAAACGCGCAGGTACGCCTCGCGTCCTTGTTCGATGATCGAGTCCTCGTCTGAGACTCGATAGTCACGGCGCTGAAGGATCGAAATGCCCGTCGTGTTCTCCTCCTCGTCCTCGTCGTCGTCCTCGTCCTCGTCCTCGTCCTCGAGGCTGAACAGAAGCCCGAGGGGCCCCGAGTTCCCGGTGAACTCGAACTGAGCGGTTGCGACCTCAAGCAGCGCGGGCAGTAGCAGGTTGGACGCCTCGATCAGCTCGATCGAAGGGGAGCTGCTTGTGAGCTTTCCGACCGCCTCGGCGTGCCGTTGAAGCGCCCGTCCGGCTTCGCCCGCCGCCACACGCAAGCGCTCCGCACCCTCCGCGGTCCAGGGGGTGAAATCGTCCTCGTCATCGACCTCGCTCATGGGCCGAACGTAACGCATCGTGACAAGGAACGACGAGTGCACAGATCACGGCAGCTCACCGAGCAGGGGTGGCCACGCCGTGGACTACGTTTGCGTCGCCCCGTCCGTATGATCCGGGAGGGAGAAATGGCTTAGGACACGTGCCGAGTAGCTTTGCAGTCCATGACGGCCCCCACACTCGGCGATCGTCCGTTCGGGCTTCTTGGAGAGGGTCGGGCAGGCGCTCGGCAATTCGAGCGGTTGCAGACGCCACGATTAGAGATGAGCATCGATGTCGAATGAGATCTACCCCGCAGCCTTGCAGGCCATGATCGATCGAGCGGGCGCCCTCACCGCCGAGGAGATCGACACTCTCGGACGACTCTGGGAGTCCGACGAAGGACTGATCATGGGCAAACCGTCCGTCTCGGCCGAGCTCTTGGGCGAGTTGAATCCGCCGATCGTGACGAACCACGCTCTGATCGACGCGTGGCAGCGCGCCCTCGATGCGGCAGCCGGCGCCGGCCGAGTCGAAGAGCTGGATGCTGCTCGCGCAGCTGGGCACGCCACTCACCGAGACGACCGTCACCTCAAAGACAGCCCGAGCGCCAAGAACGGATCCGAAGAGGCCGTCAGATCCGCCGTGCTCGCAGTGGGCGTCAAGGACCTGATCTCAGACACCGACTACCAGATTCTCGTCGCCCCCTGGCAGCAAGTGCTTGGGGATATCTAGGTTTCCGACACCGTGTTCGAGCCCAACCGCAGATTGATCCTTGAATGCCTTCAGGAGCTGGCTGACGAGCGTTTTCAGGTCGAAGTCTGGGCTGGCCTGGATCCCGCGCGCATGTCTTCGTTCGTCGAGTGCTGCGAAGGCCTTTTCGACGACAGCGGACTGGGCGATGCCCTGGACGCGGGCGACGTGTTTGGGCCCGAACTCGACCGAGCCCTGACCGACTTGAACGCCCAGCTGTCGACCGTTGACGAATATGCGTCGATTCAGGAGCTTCTAGCAAACCCCCGTCTTACCGCCGCCCGGGACATGGCTGCCGCCATCTTGACGAGGTGGGAGACCGATCTCGGCGGATAGCTGTCTGCCCACATTTTGCCCACAATCGTGTGGCATCCAAACCGGTCCCATGTCATCTGTGTCATCCAGAAGGCCCGTGTTTTCAGGGATTTTCACCTGATCCGCCGCCCCCGTTGGCATCCTGATCGCTCTTGTAAAGCGGGGGTCGTCGGTTCGAATCCGACACGGGGCTCTTCGAGAATGGCGCTGTGTGACGTGTCGATCTGCCGCCAGACTTCTCTCATGTCGGTCGAGCGCTCACTTCGCGAAGCGTGGGGGATGTGGAGCATCGGGCGACCGGATCCGCAGGCCGTCATTCGGTTGGCTTGCGATGGGCTCGTCGAGGGTCTCGACACCCCCAAGCTGCGCGAGCTCGCATCACTCTCCATTCACAATGCTGACCGTCACGAGGTACGCGAGCTTCTCTTCTTCGCGTTGTCGGAGTTGGGTGAGCGACCGCCTGATTTCGAGACAAGCGGCGCCACACTCCTTGCCCTTCAGTTCTGTTGCGAGCGCTACTTGAACGGTGAGTTGACACCGCGAGAGCTCTGCTCGTGGGCTCATCAACACGTCGGTCACGAGGGGCCGGCGATTGCCCAGCAGCTCGTCCTGCTCGACGACGACATGGATCGGAACGACGTCACGTCTGGGGTACGCGACTTCCGCATCGAGACCGACGCCGCCGCAGCGGCCTTCCTGGACGCATCACACGCGCTGGCGAAGTCCTGCCATCCACCGGGACACCCGTAGGTCCCCCCACCCGAACCGCCCCGCCTCCGGCAGCGCCGCCCGAATGCTCTCGTCGCTGAAGAGATGCGACGGGCGCAGTTCGACCGGCGCCTCAGGCGCCCATGGCTCCGGCTCGCTGACGCCCTCCGCGAGCATCTTCGCCTGAGCTTTGGCGACCAGCGGAACGACCATCGTCCACTCGGTCAGCTGAGCGAGGATTCGCACCGACCACACCGGCACCGCGATGAAGAGCGGCGTGCGACCGACGACGCGCGCGATCCGTCGCACGGCGTCTGAGAGCGGCAGTTCCTCGGCGCCCATCACGGCGACGGTCGGCTCGGGGATGCGCCCCTCGGCGGCCGCCAGCATCACGTCGACGAAGTCCTCGATCGGGATCGGGCGCACCGTGCGTCCGCGGAACCCGACGGTCGCGAAGACCGGCCAGGTCTTCACCGCTCGGCTGACGTGGTCGACCATGTGGTCGCCGTGGCCGTACATCATCGAGGCCTTCAGGATCGTGTGGTCGATCCCCGACTGTCGGATCAGCTCCTCGGCAGCCCACTTCGTCTCGTGGTAGCCGGAGCCGCAGTTCGGCCGAGCCCGCAGGAAGCTGACCATCACGATCCGCTTCACCCCCGCCCGCCGTGCGGCGTCGACCATCGCCCGCGTTCCCTCGACGTGGACCCGCTCGAAGGTCTGGTCTCCGATCTCCCGGTTGATCCCGGCGGCGTGCACGACGACATCGCAGCCGGCGAAGGCCGCGGCAAGCGCGTCGACATCGTCGATCTCGATGCCGGTCCGCCGTGAGATGACGACCGTGTCCGCCGGGTCCAGGCGAGCGGCGAGATGCCGCCCGACGAATCCGGTTCCTCCTGTGATCGCGATGCGCACGATTTGCTCCTTGCCTATTTCGCTAATTGGCTACTAAGCGAGACTGTATCTAGCTTCAGTGCTATATTGCAAACATGGCAGATACCGCGAGTGACATCTTCGCCGCCTTGGCCCATCCCACTCGGCGGCAGATCCTGCAGGACCTGAAGGACGGGGAGCTGGCGGCCGGCGAGATCGCTGCGCGCTTCAAGGCCTCGGGCCCGACGATCTCGCGACACCTCGGCGTGCTGCGGCAGGCCGGCCTCGTCAGCGAGCGACGAGATGCCAACCGGATCCTCTACTCGCTGGTGAGCGATCGGCTGGCGCTCTCGGTGGGCGACTTCCTCTCGACCGTGTGCCCCGAGCAGATCGTTCTCCGCGAGGTCCGCAAGCGGGGATCCTCGAGCGAGCGCCGACCCAAAGCGGCTGCGGCCGCGCGGTAGACGCTGACGGCTCTGGACGACCTGCGGCGCCGCCCATCGCCGAGCATCTCAACCCGCTGTCAGCTCGTCGGCCTCGCGGCGATTCCTCTGAGAATGAGGTCGACGCCGTCGAGGGACTGTTGGAGGTCGTCGTGCTCTCGGAGCTGAGAGGCGATGTCCTGGACGACGATGTCGCCATCCAGCTGCGCCCATTCCTGGGCCAGCGTCTCCAGGTATTCCCTTCGATCCGCCGCGCCCATGTGTCGTGACGGTCCCGCGCCGAACTGAGCCACCGATCCGAGAACAAAGCTGGTCAGGGTGGATCCCGCCGTTGCTGCGGCCGCCCCGCGAAGGCCGAGACGCTCCAGCTGAATGCCGATGGTCTTCCAGATCCGAATGACGGCGTCCTGGAGGGGGCTCCGCGTCAACTGGACGCCGATCCAGGGGTGAGCGCGGATCGATTCGAAGATCGCACGTGCGACCGCCCGAAGGGCGTCATTCGGCTCGCTCTCGCTCGAGATCGCCTCGAACTGCGGTCGCAATACCTGATCGGCTGCCGCCGCGCGCAGCTCGTCCATGGTGGCGACGTGATGATAGATCGCCCCTGAGCCGGTCTCGAGCCGCGTCATCAGTCTGCGCAGCGTCAGAGCGGCGCCGTCGGACTCGTCCGCGTCGAGGATGGCGATCGCCGCGTCGACGATGCGCTCCTTTGACAGGGCATCGATCCGACGCGCTGATCGGCTGCTCGGCGATGTCATGACCCCATCTTGACAGAAGTGGAGCGTCGCTCCAAGCTTAATGGAGCATTGCTCCAATCGAGAAGACGGACTTCATCATGACTCTTTCTGTCACCATCATCGGCGCCGGGCTCGGCGGATTGACCGCGGCCCGGGTGCTGCAGCGTCACGGCATCCCAGCGGCCGTCTACGAACTCGACACGTCCGATCAGGCCCGCAGCCAGGGCGGCCAGCTGGATCTTCACGAGGAGAACGGCCAACTGGCGCTCGCGATCGCCGGCCTCAGCGACGAGTTCCGCTCGATCGTCCACCTCGGTGGTGCGGCGGCACGGGTCTTCGACCGGCACGGCGTCCTGCTTGCCGAGATGCCCGACGACGGCACCATGACGAATCCCGAGGCGTTGCGGGGCGACATCCGGCGCATCCTGCTCGAGTCGCTGGACCCCGGCACCGTCCGCTGGGGGAAGAAGCTGACCTCCGCATCCGCCCTCGGCGACGGACGGCACGAACTCGTCTTCGCGGACGGTTCGGTCGTCGTGTCTGAGATGCTCATCGGTGCCGACGGCGTCTGGTCGAAGGTGCGTCCGTTAGTCTCCGACAGCGTCCCCTCCTACTCGGGGTTGAGCTACATCGACACCTATCTCGATGACGTCGACGTCCGTCACGCCGGGATCGCGAAGGTAGTGGGAGGCGGCGCGCTGTATGCGCTCGAGCCCGGTCGTGGCTTTCTCGCGCACCGCGAGCCGGGCAACCGGATCCACAACTACGTCGTCCTGGATGAATCGCCGGAGTGGTTCGGCAGCATCGACTTCGGAGACGCGGTCGCCACCAAGGCGAGGCTCGTCATCGAGTTCGACGACTGGGCCGACGACCTCAAGGGCCTGATCTCCGACGCCGATACCGACCCGATCCTGAGGATGATCTACGAGCTCCCCGACGACCACCATTGGACTCACTCGTCGGGCGTCACGCTGATCGGTGACGCCGCGCACGCCACCGTCCCCGGCAGTGACGGCGCGAACAACGCGATGCTGGACGGAGCCGAGTTGGCGCAGGCGATCGCGGCGCATCGAGACGACAGCGACACCGCGCTCGCCGAGTTCGAGCAGGTCATGTTCGCACGCTCGGCGACCGCAGCCGCCGTCGGACATCAGGACGTCGACCTCATCTTCGGCTCCGGCGCACCCCACGCCCTCGCGGACCTGTTCAGGGGGGTGTGATCCGCTTCCCGGGGCGTATCGTCCGCATATCGAAATGCGGATACGTCCTGGCAACGGGCGCTCGCCTTGGCTGGGGGGATGATCGGCAGCAAGTCAGCATCGAGATCCTCCGCAGCATCCATCCGGGAATCGCCCGATGCACGACCGGTCGTCGCCTTCTACGGATGCGACGTCGATGAGGCCGCGCTCCTGCGAGAGAAGGCGCCCTACTTCGGCATCACCCCCGTCATCACGGCGGCGGCCGTCTCGGAGTCGACGATCGAGCTCGCCGGCGGACATCGCTGCATCAGCGTGAGTCACAGGTCACGGATCACCGATGCGCATCTCGCGGCGCTGAGTCGCGCCGGCGTCGAGTACATCTCGACGCGGAGTATCGGACACAACCATCTCGACATCGACTACGCCCGCAGCGTGGGCATCACCGTCGAGGGAGTCGCCTACTCCCCCGACAGCGTCGCCGACTTCACGCTGATGCTCATGCTGATGTCCCTGCGGCACGCGAAGTCGATCGTCCGTCGCACCGAGGTGCACGACTACCGGCTCCACGACTCGCGCGGCAGGGAGCTGCGCGACTTGACCGTCGGGGTCGTCGGCACCGGGCGCATCGGTACGGCCGTCATCGACAGGCTTCGAGGATTCGGATGTCGGGTCATCGCCTTCGACCAGCGGCAGAAGAGCCCGGCCGACTACGTCACACTCGACGACCTGCTGCGGCGCAGCGACGTCGTCACGCTCCACACGCCACTCGACGCAACGACCCGCCATCTGCTGGATGCCGGTCGGTTCGAGCAGATGAAGCCCGGCGCGTACCTCATCAACACCGGCCGGGGCGGGCTCGTCGACACGCATGCCCTCATCGCGGCGCTGGAGAGCGGTCGGTTGGGCGGCGCCGCCGTCGACGTGCTGGAGGAGGAGGACGGGGTCTTCTACGCCGACCACCGGAACCGGCCCATCGAGAACGAGGCTCTGATGCGACTCCAGCAGCTGCCGAACGCGATCGTCACTCCGCACACCGCCTACTTCACCGACCATGCTCTGAACGACACCGTCGTCAACAGCCTCGTCAATTGCCTTCGCTTCGAGAGGGGGCTGCAGCATGACTAGGTTGACGATCGGAATCGTCTTCGGTGGCCGGTCGGAGGAGCACCCGATCTCGGTCAAGTCGGCGCGCGCGGTCGCGAAGAACCTCGACCTCGACACGTACGATCCGGTCTGGATCGGGATCACGACGAGCGGAACCTGGAAGCTCTGCGACCACCCGGGCGTCGACCTGGACGACGGCGAGTTGCCACGGGCGATGCTCGCGCCCGATCCCGGCGTCCACGGTCTGCTGGTTCTCACGCCGGAGGGATACCAGACCATCCGGCTCGATCTCGTGTTCCCGGTTCTGCACGGCAGATTCGGCGAAGACGGGGCGATGCAGGGTCTGCTTGAGCTCTCGGGCATTCCGTACATCGGGTGTGACATCGCCGCTTCCGCCCTCGCGATGGACAAGTCTCTTGCCTACCTCGTCGCCCGCGGTGCGGGGATCGCGACCCCCGACTTCCGAGTCGTCGGGCCCGACGAGACCGTCGACCCCGATGGGCTCGGCTACCCCGTCTTCGTCAAGCCCGCGCGGTCGGGATCCTCCTTCGGCGTGACGAAGGTCGTCCGAGGCGAGGGACTGGCGGATGCCGTCGAGACGGCGCGGGCGTACGACTCCAAGGTCCTCATCGAGGAGGCGGTCATCGGCAGCGAGATCGGCTGCGCCATCCTGGGAAACGGTTCGGAGCTGACCTCGGGAGAGGTCGATCGCGTCGCCCTCGCGCACGGTTTCTTCAGGATCCACCAGGAACGCGATCCGGAGAGCGGATCCGAGAACGCGACCTTCATCGTGCCCGCCGACATCTCGGCCCGGTCCCGGTCACTCGTTCAGCAGACGGCCGAAGCGGTCTATCGGGCCCTGGGATGCCGCGGGCTCGCCCGCGTGGACATGTTCCTTCGAGACGACGGCACGGTCGTGCTGAACGAGGTCAACACCTTGCCCGGTCTGACCTCGTACAGCCGCTATCCGAGGATGATGGCCGCCGCCGGCCTGCCGCTCGGCGAGGTGATCGATCGGCTGGCGACGCTGGCGCTGTCGGGAGCGGGCTCGTGAGGGAGGATTTCGTCTTCGTCGACGAGCTCGTGCCCGGGGTGCGCTGGGATGCCAAGTACGCCACCTGGGACAACTTCACGGGCGCACCCGTCGACGGGTACCTCGTCAATCGGATCGTCGGAACGAGGGCCCTGTGCGCCGCACTCGAACGCGCGCGCGACGAGGCCTCATCCCTCGGTTTCGGGCTGCTCCTCTGGGACGGCTACCGCCCTCAGCGCGCGGTCGACTCCTTCGTGCGCTGGTCGACGCAACCCGAGGACGGCCGAACCAAGAGTCGGCACTATCCGAACATCGACAGGGCCGAGATGTTCGCGAAGGGCTATGTGAACGCGAGGTCCGCCCACAGCAGGGGCAGCACGGTCGACCTGACCCTGTTCCACCTCGAGAGCGGCGAGCTCGTCCCGATGGGCGGCGACCACGATCTGATGGATCCCGTGTCGCACTTCGACGCGACGGGGCTGTCGCCCGAGGAGACGAGAAGCCGTCAGCAGCTCCGCTCCGTCATGGAGGACAGCGGGTTCCAGGCCTACGAATGCGAATGGTGGCACTACACCCTGACAGACGAGCCCCACCCCGACCGCTACTTCGACTTCCCGATCGCCCTGGACTCGGGACAACGTCACGGGTTCGGGCGCGACATGCCCGTGTCAGAAGGTGCGGTCGGCAGCTGAACCGTCACCCGAAGGCCACCGCCGGCCAGGGGGAGGAGCGTGAGGGTCCCGTCGTGGGCTTGGACGATGCTCTTGACGATCGCCAGGCCGAGACCCACCCCCGAGTGTCCGCTGCGGACGCGCTGGGTTCCGCGCTGAAACGGTTCCGTCAACGTCGACACCAGGTGAGGGCTGAGCTGCTCACCGGTGTTCTCGACGATCAGCTCGACGGAATCGGGCCCCGTGACCGTGCTGAGCCGCACCACGCCGTGCTCCGGGAGGTTGTGCACGATGGCGTTGTGCAGCAGGTTCGTCGTCATCTGCCGCAGGAGGGCACGCGAGCCCACGGCCGACGCGACCTCCCCGGAGGGCTCGATCGTGACGCCGTTCTGTTCGGCGAAGGGCACGAGGGTTTCGATCGCCTCCTCGGCGATGAGAGACAGGTCGACCTGTTCTCGGCTGAACGACCGCCGGTCGGCGCGGCTGAGCAGGAGCAGCGCCTCGGTGAGGTCGATCGCCCGGGCATTGACGACGCGAAGGCGCTCCAGCAGCGCGCCGGTGTCGCGATCCGGATCGTTGCGAGCGACATCGAGGAGGGTCTGCGTGATCGCCAACGGGGTGCGCAACTCGTGTGAGGCGTTCGCCGCGAATCTCTGCTGTTCGGCGTCATGCGCTTCGAGTCGCGCGAGCATGGCGTCGAAGCTGTCGGCGAGTTCGCGGAACTCGTCGTTGCGGCCCTCCAGTTCGATCCGATGGGACAGCGACCCGTTCGCGACCCGCCGGGTGGCGACCGCGATCCTCGACAGCGGCGCGAGCATCTGGCCGGCGAGGATCCAGCCTCCCAGCAGACCGAACGCGAGGAGGAAGATCAGCGCCCATGCGGCCGGGGGCGCGAAGGCCCGCCACAGGTCGTACCGTCCCGGAAAGGACGGGCCAGCGGTGATCGCCGCGTCGGCAGGCACGTAACGCAAGAGGAAGACCCACACGACGGCGAGCAGCAGGGCTCCGGCGAGCATGAGAAACCCCACGTAGCTGAGGGTGAGCTTCAGCCGGACACTCATCCCGGGCGCCCTAGGCATCGCGTCCGCCCGCCTGACGCGGTGTCGGATCGATGCGGTAACCGACGCCGGGCAGCGTCGAGATCAACCAGGGTTCGCCGAGCCGTTTGCGCAGAGCGGAGACCGTGATGCGCACGGCGTTGGTGAACGGGTCCGCGTTCTCGTCCCAGGCGCGCTCGAGAAGCTCCTCGGCACTGATCACGCCCCCCTCGGCGGCGACCAGGACCTCGAGGACGGCGAACTGCTTGCGCGTCAGCGCGACGTAGCGCCCGTCGCGATAGACCTCGCGGCGGAACGGGTCAAGGCGCAGGCCGGCGATCTCTCGCACCGGAGGCCGGTGGTACGCGCGCCGACGGTCGAGGGCTCGGAGCCGCAGCACGAGCTCTTGCAGCTCGAAGGGCTTGGTGAGGTAGTCGTCGGCGCCGACGCCGAACCCGGAGGCCTTGTCGTCGAGCCGGTCGGCGGCGGTCAGCATCAGGATCGGCATGCCGCTTCCGGACGCGATGATGCTCTCGGCGACCTCATCGCCGGACGGCCCCGGGATGTCGCGGTCGAGCACGGCGATGTCGTAGGCGTTGATGCTCAGCAGCTCCAGCGCGCTGTCGCCGTCGGCGGCGATGTCCGCCGCGATCGCCTCGAGCCGCAACCCGTCGCGGATCGCCTCTGCCATGTAGGGCTCATCCTCCACGACCAAAATGCGCATGCTCTCGATGCTACGAGCCCGCGCATATCGTCCGCGTAGCGAACGGGTTAGCCTTCCTTGCCATGGAAACCCGCCGGCTCACGCGCGAGGAGGCACGACGCATCGTCGTGCGGGCGCAGCTGCTGGACGCCGGGCGGCCGGGCGATGTCGTCGAGGTCGCCGCGCAGCTGGGGGCCGTCAAGATCGACCCGACCGCGGTGATCGCGCCGGCCGAGCACAGCATCCTCTGGTCGCGCATCGGGTACGCGTACGAGCCGGGTCAGCTGAGCAAGGCGGTCGAACGCGATCGCCTGCTGTTCGAGTTCGACGGGGCGTTCCGGCCGACCAGTCTGCTGCCGCTGATGCTGCCGCTCATGCGTCGCTGGCCCCGGCGAGAGAGCACGCGGCAGTGGCTCGAGGCCAACGACGCATTCCGCCGGGACGTGCTGGCGCGGCTCCGCGCCGAGGGGCCGCTGCTCGCCGTCGACATCCCCGACACGGCGCAACTCAGCCGCCCGCCCGACGGCTGGTCAGGCTCGAATCAGGTGCCGACCATGCTGGACTTCCTCAGCAGGCAGGGCATCGTCGCCGTGGTTGGGCGCGAGGGTCGCCACCGCCGCTGGGATCTCGCCGAACGCGTGTATCCGAGCAACCTCCCGCAGCTCGACGACGACGAGGCCGAGCGCCTGCTCGACGAGCGCCGACTGCAGGCCGCCGGTCTCGCCCGTCAGAAGTCACCGTGGACCCCGGTCGGTCTGGCCGGCGAGCCCGTGGCGATCGAGGGCTTGCGCACGAGCTGGCGCGTCGACCCCGCGGCCCTCGCCGTGCTCGACGACGACGACGGCGGCCGCGTCGCGTTCCTCAACCCCTACGACGGGCTGCTCTTCGACCGCCCGCGACTGCGCGAGATCTTCGACTTCGACTACGTGCTGGAACAGTTCAAGCCGAAGCCGCAGCGCACGTACGGCCCGTTCGCGCATCCGATCCTGATGGGCGATCGATTCGTCGGAATGCTGGAAGCCGCCGTCGATCGCGCGGAAGGGATCCTGCGGGTCGACGCGGTGCATGAGTTCTTCCCCCTCGAACCGGAGGAGCACGCGATGATCCGGGCCGAGATCTCGGAACTCGCCCAGTGGTTGGGCGTTGCGATCGCCGAAGGGCGTCGCTGACCGCCGATCCGCTACAGCTTGATGGTCAGCCGCTGCCGGTGCAGCCACCAGGCCACGAGCGTCATGAGCGCGAGGATCACGACCAGCTGGATCGCCGCGAGCCAGAACGTCGCACCGACGTACCACCAGCCTGTGGTGGGAACCACCACCGCGGCGAGGATCACCAGGTGCAGCAGATACAGCCCGAGCGCGCTCTCGCCCCACCAGCACAGCACTCCGACACCGTTCGGCACCGCCCGCGATCCGAGCTCGACCGCCAGGAACACGAGGGCGCTGATCGCCAGCGTGATCAGCACGAAGCTCAGCGACACCCGGTTCTTGCTCACCGGCACGAGCAGCGCCGAGACGGTCGCGACCACGACCAGCACGGCGCAGCAGATCGCATAGGGCCGCAGCCCCGCGCGCCATACGTCGGCGACGGCCGTGGACAGGATCAGCAGGGCCGCCCAGGCCACCGCGCCGAACAGGCCGCCGTGCACGGAGTGGAGCACGACCGCGAGCATCGACGTGTCGAGGGCGTACTGGTAGACGCAGAGGATCAGAGCCCCGACGACGAAGCGGATCCAGGTGGGGAACCGGATGACGATCAGGCAGGTCAGGCCCGCGACGCCCAGCGCCTGCAGAACGCCCCAGTCGCCGGGCGCGCCCGCCACGGTCGTCGAGCCCGCAGCGATCAGGGCGCCGATTCCGATGAGGGCGAGATATCGCAGGAGGAAGTGCCGGTAGCTGCGACCGCCCCCCATGCCCAGACGGCGGGCGAAGGAGGGGCCGTAGTTCACCCCGACGACGAAGACGAACGCGGACGCGACCGTGTCGGCGACGGTGAAGCCGACATCCGGCGCGTGTTTGAGGAACGCCGGAATGACCTGCACCCCGGCCAGATAGTCGCCCCCGACCATGAGGATGACGAGGGCGCCCCGCAGGCGGTCGACGGCCAGGTCACGGGTCGGCGCGACGGCGCTCGATCCGTCTTCGCTCGCGCTCAGCGGCGCGTCTCGGAACCCGGCTGACATGACGCAACGGTACGCCCCGGCGCGCCGCTCGTGGCGGCTCTGACCCAAGTCGGTGCCGCCATGAGCGGCTCCCTCGGAGATCAGCCGGCGGTCGGTGACGCGCTGGACGACGGGGTGGGTGTCGGAGACGGGTTCTTGGTGAAGGTGTCGCCGGCGACCTGCAGCACGAATTGCGCGAACTCGTTCGGGTCGAATGCCGTCGTGTACTTGAACTGCGTGCCGTTGACGATGATCGTCGGGGTCGACGCGACCGCCTTGATGTCGGCTCCCGGGATCGGGCCGTCGAGAGCGCGGGTGGTCGCCCCCTGCACCCAGCCGCGGAAGCGATGGTCGGTGATGCACTTGCCGACCTGTCCGATGTCGGTGACCCCGGCGCTACGGGCTCGTGCGATGAGCGCCGAATCGTCGAGGCCCGCCGTGCCCTCCTTGGGCTGGTCCACGAAGAGGGCGTCGTTGAAGTCGAAGAAGTGATCGGGAGAATACTCCGCGACGCAGGCCGCCGCGTTGGCTGCCCGCAACGAGTACTGCGTCCCCGCCGACTTGGTGGTCAGGATCGCGATCGGGTGGATCTCGACGGTCGCCGCCCCCGACTTGACCCAGGCCCGCAGCTGCTCGCCGTTCTTCTGCTCGAAGGTGCCGCAGTTGGGGCAGAGGTAGTCGACGTAGACCTTGATGTCGATGACGTCGGGCGAGTTGGTCGCCGAGGGGATGGGCTTGGAGTCGACGGGCAGTCCGGGCGTCTTCACCGCCTTGAAGCCGGTGCCGATCTTGATCCCGTCGCTGAGCATGTTGGCCGGACCGCGCCCGCTCGGCTGGGCGACGCTGAACAGCACGAGGACGATCGCGACGAGAATGACGAGCACGCCACCCACCACCGAGCCCTGGATGATCCAGCGCCGGCGGCGATCCTGCTTCTTGTGGAGTTCGCGCAGCTCACGTGCGCGCTCGCGGGCGCCTTCGCGCACCTCGCTCATGCCGCTGGGCGTTCCGGCAGGAGGAAGGCCGGATGGGCCGTCACTCATGGGTCCTCGTTCTCGGGTGGGTCAAGCGGCGCAAAACTACTCCATCGCCGGTGGGCGAGGCCAATCGGGCACCGCCGAGAATGCTAAGCAACGTTACTGGGAGGGGCCCGGATGCCGCCCCCACTCGGGACCCGAAGGTGCGACGCTCAGCCCGCGGTGCCATACTGGCGGTTGGCCGACGGTGCCCCCACCATCGGTTACTTCCATTCACTACGGATCGTCCGGCACGTACCTGCCGGTGAAGGAGTTCAGTACAACCATGGCATCTGTCACTTTCGACAAGGCGAGCCGCATCTACCCCGGCTCGACCAAGCCCGCCGTCGACCAGATCGACATCAAGGTCGAAGACGGCGAGTTCCTCGTGCTCGTCGGCCCCTCCGGCTGCGGCAAGTCCACCACGCTGCGCATGCTCGCCGGCCTCGAAGAGGTCAACGACGGGCGCATCCTCATCGGCGACCGTGACGTCACCGACGTTCCCCCGAAGGATCGCGACATCGCGATGGTCTTCCAGAACTACGCGCTCTACCCGCACATGACGGTCGCCGAGAACATGGGCTTCGCGCTCAAGATCGCCGGCGTCAACAAGGAGGAGCGCGCCGCCCGCGTGCTCGAGGCCGCCAAGCTGCTCGACCTGGAGCCCTACCTCGGCCGCAAGCCGAAGGCGCTCTCGGGCGGTCAGCGTCAGCGCGTCGCCATGGGCCGCGCCATCGTGCGTCAGCCGCAGGTGTTCCTCATGGACGAGCCGCTGTCCAACCTCGACGCCAAGCTGCGCGTGCAGACCCGCACCCAGATCGCCTCGCTGCAGCGCCGACTCGGCGTCACCACGGTCTACGTGACGCACGACCAGACCGAGGCGCTCACCATGGGTGACCGCATCGCGGTACTGAAGGATGGCGTGCTGCAGCAGGTGGGCACCCCGCGCGACCTGTACGAGTCGCCGAAGAACGTGTTCGTGGCCGGCTTCATCGGCAGCCCGGCGATGAACCTCTTCAACGCCGACATCGTCGACGGCGGCCTCAAGTTCGGTTCGGCGGTCGCCAAGGTCGACCGCTCGGTCACCGACGGCGCCACCGGATCGAAGGTCACGATCGGGGTTCGTCCCGAGGACGTCAAGATCTCGAACACGGGCGAAGGGCTCAAGGTCGAGGTCGACGTCGTCGAAGAGCTCGGCGCCGACGGCTACCTCTACGGACACACCGAGATCGACGGCCAGCGCGTCGACATCGTGGCCCGCGTCGATGGCCGCGCGCACCCGGAGGCCGGCGACGAGGTCATGATCCTCCCCGTCGCGGAGCACGTGCACGCGTTCGACGCCGAGACCGGCGAGCGCCTCTCGAAGCCGGTCGCCGCAAGCAGCACCGTGGGGGCCTGAGCTCCGCATCGCTTCACGACCTCTGCCGCGGCATCCACTCGGGTGCCGCGGCAGAGCCGTCTTCGGGCGACTCATGCTCCGAGGACTCAGACGAGCACCGAGACGGGGTTCTCGATGCGGCGCACGAACGCCGCCATCCATTCGGCGGCGACCGCGCCGTCGATGACGCGGTGGTCGGCCGACAGCGTGACCGTCATGACCGTGCCGACCTCGAGGCGACCGTCGACGACGACGGGCCGCTGCTTCGCCGCACCGACGGCGAGGATGCCCGACTGCGGGGGGTTCAGGATCGCCGAGAACTCGTCGACGCCGTACATGCCGAGGTTCGAGATCGAGAAGCTGCCGCCCTCGAGCTCGTGCTGCTGCAGACGCCCGGCGCGAGCGCGCTCGGCGAGTTCAGCCACGGTCGCGCTGATCGCGCTGATGCTCGATGAGTCGGCGTCCCGGATCACCGGCGTGAGCAGCCCGCCCTCGACCGCGACCGCGACCGCGATGTCGACCGTCTCGAACCGCCGGATGTGGTCACCGCCCCAGACCGCGTTGGCGGCCGGCACCTCGCGCAGCGCGGCCGCGACGGCCTTGACGACGAAGTCGTTGACCGAGATCTTGCGCGAAGCGGTCTGGTTGACCTCGGCGCGCAGGGCCAGCAGCCGGTCGACCTGCACGTGGGCGGTCACGTAGAAGTGCGGCACGGTGGTCTTGCTCTCGGTGAGCCGGCGCGCGATGGCGCGGCGCATTCCCGTGAGCGGCAGATCGGTGAAGCCGGCGCCCTCGACCCGGTCGGGCCGGGCCTCGGCGGCGCGCGGGGCGGGAGCCTGGGCGACCGCGGCGCTCTCGAGGTCGCGGCGCACGATCCGTCCGTTCGGCCCTGTTCCGGTGAGCGCACTCAGCTCGAGGCCGCGCTCGCGCGCCAGGCGTCGCACGATCGGACTCGCGAATACGCGTGCGCCGGTCGAGGGGGTGCTCTCCGGCGGAGCCTCCGCCACCAGGGGCTCCGCCGGAGAGATCGTGGAGCCGGCCACCGGCGGCTCCGAGACGGGTGGCGCTGCGACGGGCGCTGCTGCGGCGGGCGGCGGCTCCGCGGCGCCCGCGGCCTGCAGGGCGGGGCCGATCTGATCGGGCCCCTCGCCCGCCGCCAGGATGACGGCGATCGGGGTGCCGACCTCGACGTTCTGGCCGGGCTCGGTGAGCAAACGGCCGATCGTGCCCGCCACCTCGGTGGCGTATTCGACGACGGCCTTCTCGGTCTCGATCTCGGCGAGCGGGTCGCCGACCGCGACCTGCTGCCCCTCGACGGCGAGCCAGCTCTGGATGGCGCCCTCGGTGACGTTCGCGAGCACAGACGGCATCCGGACCACGGTGGCCATCAGCGACCGCCCATTCCGGCGCGCACCCGTTCGAGGCCGGCGACGACCTCCGGGGTCAGCGCGATGGCGGCGCGTTCGAGCACCTTGGAGATGCTCGGGCTCGCCTCACCACCGGTGACGCGCTGGATCGGCTGGTCGAGCCAATCGAAGTAGCGCCGCTGGATCTCGTCGGCCAGCCAGCCGCCGTACGAGGTGCCACGGGCGCCCTGCTCGACGATCAGCACGGCGTTGGTCTTCTTGATGCTCTCGCCGATGGTGTCCCAGTCGATCGAGGCGCGATCCAGCCAGCGCAGGTCGATCAGTTCGCCGTCGATGCCGGTCTGCTCGATCGCCTCGAGGCTGTGGTGCACCATCGAGAGGTAGCTGATGACCGTGACCTCCGAGCCCGCGCGCCGGATCGCGGCCTTGCCGGGCGGCAGGATGTAGTCGAGCTCGCCCTCCGGGACTTTGTCGGTCATCGCGTACAGGTCGATGTGCTCGATCACCAGCACCGGATCCTGCATCGCGAGGGCCGCGTTCATCAGCCCGACGTAGTCCGCCGCGCTCGAGGGCGCCACGATGCGCCAGCCGGGTGCCGTGGCGAAGATGCCCGCCGGATCCATCAGGTGCTGCGAGCCGTAGCCCGAGCCCATGGCGACCTTGGTGCGCAGCACGAGCGGCATGTCGTTGTCGCCGCCGAACATGTGCCGGGCCTTGCCGATCTGGTTGAAGACCTGGTCGGCGGCGACCCACATGAAGTCGGGGTACATGAACTCGACTACCGGACGGAAGCGGCCGTCGAGCGCGAGCCCGCCGCCGAGTCCGACGAAGGCGTTCTCGCTGATCGGGGTGCCGATCACGCGACCGGGCCCGTACTTCTTGGCGAGACCCTTGGTCGCCCCGTTGGTGCCGCCGTTGAGGCGGTGCACGTCCTCGCCCATGACGACGATGCGCTCGTCGGTCTCCATCCGGCGGTCCATCACGGCGGCGACCGCATCCACGAATTTGATCTCGCGCCACCCGCCCGCGTGCTCCACCGGGTCGAGCACCGTGAGCGCCGACAACTCGCTCGCGTCACCGCGGATGCCCACGTCGACGAAGCCCGGGTCGGGCCAGAGTTCGGGGCGGATGCGACGCTTGCCCGGATTCTCGGGATCGGCCTCGATGAGCTGGGCCACCGCCGCCGCCATCGCCGCCTGCGCCTGCTCGCGCACGGCGGTCACCTGCGCCTCGTCGAGCCGGCCGAGCGCGATCATCTCGCGCGCCACCCGGGCGAGGGGATCCCGCGCGCGCCATTCGGCTTCCTCGTCCTTGCCGCGGTAGCCGAAGGCGCTGCCCGGGTACGGGCCGTTCTGGTGGAAGAAGCGATAGACCTCGGCTTCGACGATCGCCGAGCCCTCGCCGGCGCGCAGCCGCTCGGAGGCCTCCTCGACCGCGAGGTGCACGGCCAGCGGGTCCATGCCGTCGACCCGCCAGCCGGGGATGCTGAACCCCTGCCCGCGCACCGACAGGCGCGTGTCGGCGGTGACCTCGTCGACGTGGGTCGACACCGCGTAGAGGTTGTTCTCGACGAAGAACATCAGCGGCAGCTTCCACG
This sequence comes from Lysinimonas soli, assembly GCF_042655435.1. Lineage (NCBI taxonomy): Bacteria > Bacillati > Actinomycetota > Actinomycetes > Micrococcales > Microbacteriaceae > Lysinimonas > Lysinimonas soli. The sequence goes on along the minus strand of NZ_JBHSMG010000003.1, from coordinate 270,003 downwards.
CCGAGGCCAGGTTCATCGACTCGAGCACCGAGCCGATCTGGCTTGAGCCGTCTCCGTAGTAGCTGATCGTCAGGTCGCGGGTGCCACCGTGCTTCTGCGCCCAGGCGTTGCCGGCGGCGAACGGGACCCCGCCGCCGACGATCGCATTGGTGCCGAGTGCGCCCGCCTCGAGCCACTGCAGGTGCATCGAGCCGCCGCGGCCGCCCGAAAAGCCCTGCGCGAGCCCGAGGATCTCGGCGAGGGTGCGCTGCAGCAGGTGCTGCACCGGCTCGGTGACGAGCTGGCCGAGGTCGACGGTGCCCCCCGTGACGTGGGTGAGCGCTTTGGCGAGGAACTGGTGGTGCCCGCGATGCGAGCCCGTCACCCCGTCGGCGGATCCGAGCCCGATGATCGAGCCGACCGCGCCGCCCTCCTGCCCGATGCTCGAGTGCGCCGGGCCGTGCACGAGACCCTCACCGGCGAGGTCGAGCACCGTCTCCTCGAAGGCCCGGATCAGGTGGAGCTGCCCGAGCATCCGCGCCAGAAGGGCCGGGTCGGCATCCTTCCAGTCCTGGGCGGTCGTGGTCAGTTCGACCCACGAGGCGCCGGTCTCCAAACGTCGTCGTTTCGGCATGGTGCTCTTTCCGTGTCGGCGGCGCACTGCGCTGAGCGGCATCCGCGTGTCGGCAGGTTAGCTCGGATTGAATCCAATATCAAGATCAATCGGCCCATTCGCTTGCGAAAATTGGGAGGAAGTGGACATGATGTATCCAATCAACGAAGATCGGCGCGACCAAGGAGGCCACTCGTGACGCACGGGATCCCCGGGATGCGCGGCACCGACCACATCGGCTTCACGGTTCCCGACCTCGACGAGGCCGAGCGCTTCCTGGTCGACGTGCTCGGGGCCGAGCCCATCTACACGCTCGGCGCGAAGCAGGCCGACGACGACTGGATGGCCGTGCACATCGGCGTGCATCCGCGCACCGTCATCCGCGAGATCCGGTTCTACCGCCTCGGGAACGGCTCGAACCTCGAGGTCTTCGAATACCAGGCGGCCGACGGGCAGAACCCCCCGCCGCGCAACAGCGACATCGGCGGCCACCACCTGGCCATCTACGTCGACGACATGGATGCCGCGATCGCCCACCTGCACGCGCACGGCATCGAGACGATGGGCGAGCCGACCGCGAGCAGGCAGGCCGCCGAAGGACAGCACTGGGTGTACTTCCGCAGCCCGTGGGGCATGCAGTTCGAGCTCGTGAGCTTTCCCGACGGCAAGGCGTACGAGCGCGATGCGAGCCGGCGGCTCTGGCATCCGGGCAGGCCCGCCGAGTGAGAGCGTCGAGCACCCCGAGCACGCAGAATAGGCGGATGAGCGATGCTCCCCGCGACCCGGGCACCGAGCCGGCGACGCGCAGCGGCGATGCCGGCAGCCGCATCGCGGCCGAACTCCGCGAAGCCATCCTCGACGGGGCGTACGCCCCGGGAGCGCGCGTACGCCAGGAGGACCTGGCGGGTCGGCACGGCGCCAGCCGGCTGCCCGTCCGCGAGGCGCTCAAGATGCTCGAGGCAGAGGGCCTCGTCACGGTCGTGGCCAACACGGGGGCCTGGGTCTCGCGGCTGAGCCTGGCGGAGTGCGAAGAGATGTACCAGATCCGCGAGCGCATCGAGCCCCTGCTGTTGCGCTACAGCATCCCGAAGCTCACCGACGAGACGATCGACCGGCTCGAGCGCCTGGCACAGCAGATGGAGCAGTCGACCGACATCGAGCAGTTCCTGCGGCTGGACCGCGAGTTCCATCTCTCCGGGTACGCGGCGGCCGAGACCGCGGTGCTGGGCGGCCTCGTCGAGCAGCTCTGGAACCGAACCCAGCACTACCGGCGCGCCTTCACCCGGGTGTTCCGCTCGGAGGGCGACCGGAGCGTGCATCACGATCACCACCTGCTCGTCCACGCCATCCGCCGGGGCGATCTCGACGAGGCGGAACGCGTGCTGCTCGGCCACATCCGCCGCACCCGGCTCGAACTCGCGCGACACCCCGAGGTCTTCGCCTGAGGCGAGTCGCACCCCATCCGAGCCACACCGAAACCCCGAGGAGAACCATGGCGATCGCCACCATCAACCCCGCGACCGGCGAGACCGAGCGGGAGTTCACGGCCGACGACGCCGCGACCGTCGATCACAAGATCGGCGAGGCGCAGGCCGCCTTCGAGGTCCTGCACGACACCACCTTCGCCCAGCGCGCGGCCTGGATGCGGGCGGCGGCCGAGCTGGTCGAGCAGGAGGCCGAGGCCACGGCGCGAATTCTGGTGCGCGAGATGGGCAAGCCGCTCGCCCAGGCCCGGGGCGAGGTGCTCAAGTGCGCCAAGAACATGCGGTTCTACGCGGATCACGCCGAGGGCATCATGGCCGACGAACCGCTCGACGACCCGACGAGCGTGGGCGCCTCGCGCGCCTACGCCAGCTACCAACCGCTCGGCGTCGTGCTCGCGGTCATGCCCTGGAACTACCCGCTCTGGCAGGTGGTGCGCTTCGCCGCACCTGCCCTGATGGCCGGCAACACCGGCGTGCTCAAACATGCCTCGAACGTGCCCCAGGCGGCGCTCTACCTCGACACGATCTTCGAGCGCGGCGGCTTCCCGGTCGGCTCGTTCCGCACGCTGCTGATCGGCGCGCGCGAGGTGAAGGCCGTGATCGAAGACCCGCGGGTGCAGGCGGTCACGCTGACCGGTTCGGAACCCGCCGGCCGCTCGGTCGCCTCGATCGCGGGCGGCCAGGTCAAGAAGAGCGTCATGGAGCTCGGCGGCTCCGATCCCTTCATCGTCCTGCCGAGCGCCGACCTCGAGGCGGCCGCGACGACCGCGGTCAAGGCGCGGGTGCAGAACAACGGGCAGTCCTGCATCGCGGCGAAGCGCTTCCTGGTGCACACCGACGTCTACGACGCCTTCGCGACGCTGTTCGCCGACAAGATGGCCGCCCTGGTGGTGGGCGACCCGATGGACGAGACGACGGATGTCGGCCCGGTCGCGACCGAGTCGGGGCGAACCGAGCTGGCCGAGCTCGTCGACGACGCCGTCGCCAAGGGAGCGAAGGTGCTGGTCGGCGGGGCTCCGCTCGACGGCCCCGGCTGGTTCTACCCGCCGACGGTGCTCAGCGAGCTGACGGACGACATGCGGATCGTCATGGAGGAGACCTTCGGTCCCGTCGCCTCCCTGTACCGCATCGCCGACCGCGACGAGGCGATCCGGATCGCCAATCAGACCACCTTCGGTCTCAGCTCGGCGGTCTGGACGAACGACCCCGACGAGCAGGAGTTCTTCATCCGTGAGCTCGCGGCCGGCGCCGTGTTCGTCAACGGCATGACGGTCTCGTACCCCGAGCTCCCCTTCGGCGGCATCAAGGACTCCGGCTTCGGTCGAGAGCTCGCCGCCGAGGGCCTGCGCGAGTTCACCAATGTGAAGACGATCTGGAGGGCATGATGACCATCGGATTCCTCGGCCTCGGCACCATGGGCGCCGCAATGGCGCGGCACCTGCTCGACGAGGGCCACGACCTCGTGGTCTGGAACCGCACACCCTCGGCGGCCGACGAGCTCGTCGCCGCCGGCGCTCACCTGGCGGACACCCCCGCCGAGGCCCTCGCCGCGCCGGTGTCGATCTCGATGCTCGCCAACGACGCGGCCGCCGAGGCCGTCTTGGCCGAGGGGAACCTCGCCGGGGGGCCGGGACGCCTGCACATCGCGATGTCGTCGTTGAGTCCCGCCGCCGCCGACCGCCTGCTCGCCGTGCACGAGGCCGCCGGGGTCGCCTACCTCGCCGCTCCCGTGCTCGGCCGCTGGAACGTCGCCGCCGAGGGGAACCTCAACATCATCGCGGCCGGCTCTCCCGAGGATCTGGCGACCGCCGCGCCCTACTTCGAGGTGATCGGCAAGCGCACCTGGGTGGTCGGAGACCGACCACGGCAGGCGAACATCGTGAAGGCGGCGGTCAACTACGACATCATCCACGCCTTCCAGGCGATCGCCGAGTCGATGACCCTGGTCGAGGCGAACGGGATGGACGGAGCCGCCTTCGCCGAGCTCCTCTCGTCCACCCTGTTCCCTGGCCCCGTCTACACCGGTTACGGCGACATGATCGCGCACCGCCGGTACTCGCCCCCCGGGTTCACGATGACGCTCGGCGCCAAAGACCTCGGTCTCGCCGAGGCGATCGCGCTCGAGGCCGGCGTCGAGCTCCCGTCGGCACCGGTGCTGCGACGCGTCTTCGACGCCGCCCTGGCCGACCCGGAGTTGAACGACGCGGATTGGGCGGCGATGGCCGAGATCACGCGGCGGCAGCTCTCGCACCCCGACGCTGCCGTCTAGCAGCGCACGGCATCCGCGAGGGAACGTGCCGTCGCACGCTCGCTAGGCTCATCGCATGGCATCGGCACTCTCGATCACCTCCGCGGTGCCCGATCCGGCACTGCTCGATCTGCCGTGGAACCTGCCCCTCGAGCTCTGGCCCGAAGAGAACATCGCCGCTCTACCCAAGGGCATCTCACGCCACCTGGTGCGCTTCGTGCACCTGGGCGGCTACGTCATCGCGATCAAAGAGACCTCGGCCGATCTGGCCAAGCGCGAATACGAGCTGCTGCGCACGCTGCAGCGGCTCGACATCCCCTGCGTCGAGCCGGTCGCGGTCATCACCGATCGCGTCACCGACGACGGCGATCCGCTTCCCCCGGCGCTCGTGACCCGTCACCTGCGCTTCTCGCTCCCCTATCGCGCGCTCTACTCCCAGGCGCTGCGGCCCGACACCGCGACCCGGCTCGTCGACGCCCTCGCCGTGCTGCTCGCCCGGCTGCACATCGCCGGATTCTTCTGGGGCGACGTCTCGCTCTCGAACACGCTGTTCCGGCGCGACGCGGGCGCCTTCGCCGCCTATCTGGTGGATGCCGAAACCGGCAAGCTCTACGACGGCGGCCTCTCGAACGGGCAGCGCGAGAACGACCTCGAGATCGGTCGGGTCAACATCGCCGGCGAGCTGCTCGACCTGCAGGCCGGCGGCCGCCTCGACGAGGACGTCGATCCGGTCGAGGTCGCCGACGGGATCGTGGCCGCCTACCGCACGCTGTGGACCGAGCTGACCGCATCGGAGTCGTTCCCCGAGAGCGAGCGCTGGCGCATCGGCCGTCGCGTCGAGAGGTTGAACGACCTCGGCTTCGACATCGAGGAGCTCTCGATCCGCAAGGACGAGAGCGGAACCCAGGTGCGCATCCAACCGAAGGTCGTGGATGCCGGCCACCATTCCCGGCGCCTGCTGCGGCTCACCGGCCTCGACGCCGGCGAGAACCAGGCCCGCCGCCTGCTCAACGACCTCGACGCCTACCGCGCCACGGGCGACCGCAAGGACCTCGACGAGGAGCAGGTCGCCCACGACTGGGTGGTCCGGGTCTTCGAGCCGGTGATCCGCGCGATTCCGAAGGAGCTGCGCGGCAAGCTCGAGCCGGCTGAGGTGTTCCACCAGTTGCTCGAACACCGCTGGTACCGCTCGCAGAACGAGAAGCGCAACATCCCTCTCGCCGAGGCCCTCACCTCCTACGTCGACGGGGTGCTGCGTCACCGCCGCGACGAGGTGACCGTCGTGGTGCCTCCGCTGACCGGGTCGATCACGTTGCCGATCGACGTCATCGCCGCCGACGGAGCCGAGGCGGCCGCCGACGACGAGGACTGGCGCAGCAAGGTATGACCAGGGGGCCGCTCGGACGACTCGGCGGCGCCGTCGGCCGGCATCCCTTCATCGCGATCGCGTGCTGGGCGGTCATCGTGGCCGTCGCACTGGCCACCGCCGTCGCGGGTCTCGGCGGGCAGACCGTGTTCCAGCGCCTGCAGGGGCAGGCTCCCAGCGTCGACGGCGAGGCCAGCAAGGCCGATGCGATCCTCTCGGGAGGGGGTCAGAGCACCCAATCGTTCACGCTGCTCGTGCATGGAGTCGACCTCGCCGACGGCCGCCTGAGCGCCGTGGCGAATCGACTCGGCACGACCCTCGCAGCGCTACCCGACACGAGCTACCTCAACCCGCTCGCCGCTCCTGTGCTGCCGGGAGGTGCGCATCCCGCCGCGATCGCGTCGAGCTTCGCCTCCGACGACAAGGGGGTGCTGTTCACGACGACCGTCTCGGGCAGGCACGGCGGCGACCCCGACCCCGACACCGTCGACAGGGCTCAGGCGGCGCTGGAACACGCAGCCAACGAGATCCGCGCCGACGTCCCCTCCGCGACGGCGCTCGTCGGCGGCAGCTCCCTGCTGGTCCACTCGCTTCTGAAGGTCTCGCAGAACGACCTGGAACGGGGAGAGGCCGTCGCCCTCCCGATCGCGCTCGTGATCATGCTGCTGGTGTTCGGCGGGTTCCTGGCGGCGGGCATCCCGTTGCTCGGGGCGATCGTGTCGATCGTCGGCGCGTTCGGCGCGCTGTTCGGCATCACCTACCTGATGGACATCGACAGCACCGTCATCAACGTCGTCACCGCGGTCGGCCTCGGCCTCTCGATCGACTACGGGCTGCTCGTCGTGAGCCGGTTCCGCGAGGAGTACCGCACCGCCCTCGCCGCCATGGGCGAGCCCTGGCACCTCGCGGCATCCGATCGCCGAGACATCCGGCTGCTGGCGATCGCGCACACCGCCGACCGGGCCGGCCGCACCGTGCTGTTCTCGGGCACGACCTTCGCCATCGCCTCGATCGGCCTGCTGGTCTTCGAGCCGCGGATCGTGCGGGCGATCGGGGTCGGAGCCCTCTCGGTCACGGTCATCGCGATCGCGACCGCGCTGACTCTCGTGCCCGCCCTGCTGGCCCTCACAGGCGATCGACTGCTGCGGCCGGGGGCGCTCACGCACATCCCCGGGGTCGGGCGCCTCGTCTCCCGTTTCGGCGACGTGGCCCCCGCCGAGGGCTTCTTCTCGAGGCTCACGCGACGGGTGCAGAAGCATCCCGCGCTCATCACCCTGATCTGCGTCGGCGCGCTCGTCGCCGTGGGCAGTCCGCTGTTCACCCTGCAGCTGGCCAACACGAGCATCGACGCCATCCCGAGCTCGTCGACGCAGTACCGGTTCACCGAGCAGCTCTCCCGTCATTTTCCGGATGCCACGAGCCCCCGCGTCGAGCTGGTCACCGCCACCCAGGGCGACGCCAAGACCTGGGCGACCCGGGTGTCGGCCATGCCGCACGTGGACTCGGTGGGCGCGCCCGCGCAGCGCGGCAACGGCTGGGCCGCCGTCGTACGCGTCGCCCCGGCCACGGGGATCGACGTCGTACGCGAGATCCGCGCCGATCGGCCCGACTTCCCGGCACGGGTGACCGGAACCGACGCCCGCACCGCCGACCTCTCCGACTCGCTCGTCCGCAGCGCGCCCTGGGCGATCCTGATCATCGCCCTCGGCACGATCCTGCTGCTGTTCCTGATGACCGGATCGCTCATCGTCCCGCTCAAAGCCCTCGTGGCGAGCGCGCTCTCGCTCGGCGCTTCGATCGGGGTGCTGGTCTGGGGTTTCGAGCAGGGCAACTTCGCCGGCGTTCTCCACTTCGACGCCTCGCATGTGCACGGGGTCGACGTGCTCGTACTCGTACTGACCTTCGCCTTCGGTTTCGGTCTGGCGATGGACTACGAGATGTTCATCCTGTCGCGCATCAAAGAGCAGGTGGATGCCGGGGTCGAAGCGCGCGAGGCGATCGCCCGCGGTCTGCAGCGCTCCGGTCGCATCATCACCTCGGCCGCGCTGATCATCATCGTGGTGTTCGCCGGATTCGCGACCGGCGACCTCATGGTGATCAAGCAGCTCGGCACCGCCCTCGCGGTCGCCGTCCTGCTCGACGCGACCCTGGTGCGCTGCCTTCTGGTGCCCGCGTTCATGACCTGGCAGCAGCGCATCATGTGGTGGGCACCGCGTTGGATGAAGCGGCTGCACGCCCGGATCGGGTTCTCCGACTGAGTCGGACACGGCGAAGTTGTTCCAGCGGTACATGATCCGGTAGCCTGGCCGCGCCGGATGTGCCGGTGGTACACCCGACAGGAGCCGTCGTGAAGAAGACCCTTGCCGCCCTGGCCGCCCTTGCACTCGTCGCCCTGGGCGTGACCATCGCTCCGACTGCCGCGTTCGCGGCATCCGGAGCGGTCACCGTCACGATCACCGATCAGGCATCCGCGCCGATCACCGGCGCCTTCGTGCAATTGCTGCAGAGCAACGGCAGCATCACGATCCAGGAGACCGGGACCCCGGGGACGTACTCGCTGACCGGTGTCGCCCCCGGCAGCTACAAGGTGAGCGCCACCGCCACGGGCTACGCGACGGAGTACTACGGTGACACCTCGGTGAAAGCGAACGCGAGCCCCGTCGTCGTCACCGACAGCGCGACGACGAGCCTCGCCATGGTCATGGTGCCGGAGTCGACGATCCAGGGCACGGTGACGGATCACCTCGGTCAGCCCGTCTCGACCCACGTCCTGCTGTACTCCTCCAACGAGGGCTGGGGGATCGCCGGCCAGGTCAGCACCGATCCCTCGAACGGCAGCTACGCCTTCGCCGGCCTCGGACACGGCGACTACAAGATCCTGGTGTACACCAGCGGGAGCCCGGCCGACGCCACCCAGTGGTACGTCGACGCCAACACCATCGACGCGGCGACGGTGATCCACCTCACCGGTGCATCGGCGACCGCCGACGTGCAGCTCGAGCAGGCCGCCATGATCACGGGTGCCGTCACCAACACCATCGGGCATCCGCTGCGGTCCATCGTGGTAGGAGCCATCCCCGCCGGGGCGGCGGACTTCTTCAACGCCGGGTCCACCGACGTGAATGGCGCGTACACGATCCAGGGCCTGCTGCCCGGTGCCTACACGCTGCAGGCGAGCGACAACTCGCACTTCTTCGCCACGCAGACGGCGGCTGCGGCGACCACCGTGGCCAACGCCGGCACGGAGGACTTCGTGCTGGTCCCGAACCTGCCCAGCGAGGCCCAGTTGCAGATCACCGGTATCCCGGTGACGCCAGTGAGCGGCCCCACCCAGGTCACGGCGGGCCAGAGCTATACCTGGGTGGTGACCGACGACAATCCGAGCGACGTCTACGCGGCCATCTACTCGGAACCGGTCTACCTCGGCGCTTTCGCCCACGACGCCGGCGGAACGACCGCGGCCATCACGGTCACCATCCCGGCGGACACCACCGCCGGAAGCCACTCGATCAGCTACTTGAGCTACGACAGCGGCAACCAGGTGCCGGAGAACGACCAGTTCTACTTCCCGATCCAGGTCGCGGCGGCCCCGACTGCGACGCTCGCGGAGACGGGGACGGACGGGGCCCTGCCGCTCGGCCTCGGCATCCTGCTGCTGCTCGCCGGCGGCGGCGCCGTGTGGATCGCGCGGCGCCGGGTCAGCGCCCGCTAGACATCACGGCTGCTCCGGGCCACCCAGTCGATCAGTGCCTCATAGCTCTCATCGGCTTGCGAGGTGCGGCCGCTGACGAAGTCGTCGAGGTAGAGGCCCAACAGGGTGGCGACGATCAGGCGGCCCTCCCGGGCCGCGCGAGCCGGAGCCAGACCCTCCTGGATCCCGAAGTGGGTCAGCGCTGCCGCGAAGTTGTCGAGATCGCTGGTCAGCGCCGGGATGTGCAGATCCGGCTGCTCGGCGGCAGCGTTGGCCAACGCGAAGAGCAGCTGCGTCTGCAGCCGGTTGTTGGGATCCCGGAACATCGTCCAGGTGCCCTGGATGGTCTCCACGCGAGTGGTCGGACGCCGGCCGTCGAAGTTGGCGATGTACTCGGCGCTCAGGCGGAGCATCACGAGCCCGAGCAGGTGCTCCCGGGTGCCGAAGTAGTAGGCGAGCATCCGGTGGCTGGTCCCCACTCCGGCTGCGATCTGACGGAAGGAGAGATCGACCCGCCCCTCGGCGCGGAGGTACGCGACCACGGCCAGAAGCAGCTCGTGCGCGCGACCTCCTTCGACGGGAACCCCCTCGTGCATCTCGACCTCCATGCACAGGGTACGCGCGCATCCGCGGGTCAGGCCCTCTCGCGGTACAGGGGGATGTCGATCGGCGGCTGCGGGATGAACCCGCCGTGCTTGTCCATCTCCTCGTAAAGGTAGTCGTGCGATGCCTGCATCTTGCGGAGGGCATCGTCCACGTCCACGTGCACGAGCCGGCCCCCGCGCTTGACGATCCGCCCGTCGATCAGCACGGTGTCGACGTTGCCCGCGTTGGCCTGCGAGATGATCGCGCCGCCGGGCTCGCGGCGGTTCCAGCCGGCGGTGCTGATGCCGCGCATGTCGAGCAGCACGATGTCGGCACGCTTGCCCGGAGTGAGCGAGCCCGCGACATCCCCGACGCCCGCGGCCTTCGCGCCGTTGATCGTGAGCCACTTCAGCGCGTCGGAGGTCTTCCATTTCATGACCTGCGGCGCGACCATCCGCTGATAGCCGGGCTCGTCGTCGCGCCAGCGGGTGGCCTGCAGCACGAGGCGGCCGTGCGAGATCATGTCGTGGCTGTCGCCGCTGACGCAGTCGATGCCGAGGCTCGGCCCTGGCGTGTACTCGGTGACCTCGCGGATGGCCGGGAAGCCCATCCCCATCTGCATCTCGGTCTCGGCGCAGACCGAGACCATGGTGCCGGTGTCGCGCAGCAGCTCCCACTCGTGCTCGGTGTTGAAGGTGCAGTGCACCAGCAGCAGGTCGTCGCCGAGCAGGCCGTGCGCGTGCAGCTGCTCGACGTCCTGGAAGAGCTGGCGCACGATCACCTGATTGGCGTGCTGGGTGATCCGGGCGCCGAGCTCCCGCGCGAGGGCGAACTCGCGGACCACCTCGGCCGGTGGGGTGATGGCGAACTCCTGGGGCGCCATCCCGAAGCGCAGCGGCTGCCTCTCGCTGCGGAAGTAGGTGTCGCGGATCTCGCGGGCCAGCGACGCGCGCGTCTCGTAGTCGGCCGGGTCGCCCTCCGCGGCCGAGCCGCCCTTGCTCTCGGCCCAGGTGTTGCTCTTGATCGGCGTCATCCCGTGCCCGTACAGGCCGCGCACCCCGGCGTCGAGCAGTCCGCGCACGGCGGAGTGCGCGTGATCCGGCGTCAGGATGTTGTGGCAGTAGTCGACGATCGACGTCACGCCGTTGTTGATCGCGTCGAGTGCGCCGAGATAGTTGCCGATGTACATGTCCTCCGGGCGCATCCGCTCGGCGAGTTGCAGCCGGATGCCGCGCAGGTAGTCGGGGATGTTGCCGTCCGCCAGGATCCCGCGCACCGGCGTCTGCCAGGTGTGCAGGTGGGTGTCGACCATGCCGGGCATCGCGATCATGCCCGAGGCGTCGATGCGCTCGGCCTCCGCCTGCAGCTCGGGGGCGATCGCGACGATCTCGCCGTCGTCGATCAGGATGTTCGCCCGCTCGAAGTCGCCGAGGCGCGGGTCGACCGTGACGACCGCCGCATTCTCGATCAGGATCCTGCTCATCGGACCGTCGCCCCCACGAGCAGCTCGACGTTCTCGGGCTTGGCCTCGAGCTCGCCCGCCTCGATGCGGTGCGCGATCGCGACCGTCAACGCGTTGGCCGGGGCAGCGCCGCCGAGCCTCTTCTGCTCGTCCACGACCAGCCCGTTGACCTCGTCGACCTCGCTGTGCCGGCGCTTGTCCCAGTCCTGCAGCACGGTCGTGCGGGTGTCGGGCAGCGAGAAGTCGCCGAGCACGGCGTCGAGCAGCTGCACGACGAAGCGGTCGGGGTCGGTCAGGTCCATGCCGTCGAGGCCGAAGATCGGCACCATGCGGTTTCCGGTCGCGACCGCGGTGTGCACCGCCTCGCGGCAGGCCTCGAGCATGAACTCGTGCATCCCCGGCACCCGCACGGCTTCGGCCAGGGGAAGGTTGAGGATCGCGGACGGCACCAGCTCGCCGGCGTTGACCACCAGCTTCATCCACTTCGATGACCGGATGTCGTCGGTCACCTCGACCCGCCCGGCGTGTCGCAGCACCTCGGCCACCTCCTCGGCACGCCCCTGCGCGGTGGCGTCGTAGCCGCCCAGGGCGAACCACGACCTCTCGATGGCGGTCTGCCGGTTGACGACGCCCGGCTCGTACATGTTCGACGCCATCTCGATGACGCTGCCGATCGTGCGATGCGGTCCGACCACATCGGCGACGACGTCGATGGTCATGCCGTTCTGCAACCCGATGACCAGACCGTCGTCGGCGAGGTAGGGCTTGATCAGCTCGACGGACCATCGGGTGTCGTAGGCCTTGACGAGCGTGAAGACCATGTCGAACTTCTCGCGCAGGGTCGCGACCTCGCACAGGTGCATCGTCCGCACCGGGGTGACGACGCTCTCGTCGGGGAAGTTCACCCGGATGCCGTTGGCCCGCATCGCCTCGACGTGCGCGGGCCATTGCTCGATGAAGGTCACGTCCAGACCGGCGCGGGTCAGATCCGCTCCGATGCCGGCGCCTTGCGCCCCGCTCCCCAGCACTGCGATGCGTGCGCTCATGTTCCCCTGCTCCCGTCGGACGACGTCGGCGCTCGAGCGCCGACACTGGCGTGTATAGCCACACTTTACAGTGTGGAACGGGAAGAAGGAAGGGGATCGTTCAGTCTGGCTTATCATGGGGGACGACCAGGAGGATGCCATCGCCGTCGAGATCGGGGCCCGACTGCTCCAGGCCCGCCGGGAGCGCGGTCTGAGCGTGCGCGGTCTGGCCGCCGAAGTCGGGGTCTCGGGCGCGCTGATCTCGCAGATCGAGACGGGCAGGACCCAACCCTCGGTCAGCACCCTCTACGCCCTGGTCGAGCACCTCGGTGTCTCGCTCGACTGGCTCGTCGGCCTCGACGACGTCGACCGCCGAGCGACGCCCCCCGCAGCCCTGGAGGCCGACCAGCCGGTGACCCCGGCGGGCGAGCACCCCGTGCTGCGAATCGCCAACGGGGTCAGCTGGGAGGTCGCCATCTCACGCGTCCACGGTTCGGTGGATGCCGTGCTCGTCAGCTACGAACCCGGCGCCTCGAGCTCCGAGACCGACGACGGCACCGTGCACACCGGCCACGAGCATGCCGTGCTGATCGACGGGGAACTCACGCTCGTTCTCGACGGAGTGCGTCACGCCGTGCGCGCGGGCGATTCGCTCTCGTTCGATTCCAGCCGCCCGCACCGGTACATCAACGAGGGGACGGTCCCGGCCCGCGGCGTCTGGCTGTCGAGCGGTGAGGACTATCCGGGCTGACGGTGCGGGCGCTTCGGGCGGTTCGGGCGGTTCGGTTCCTGCGATTCAGTGCCGGCGGCTGTGCACGAACCAGAGGCCCTCGAAGGTCGTGGTCCCCACGTTCTTGTGCACGTGCGGGATCGTCGAGTCGAAGCCGAGCGACTCGCCCTCCCGCAGGGTGAACACCTCGTTGCCCACGGTCACCTCGACGACTCCCTGGAGCACGTAGCCGTACTCGTAGCCTTCGTGGCTGACCAGATCGCCCCCCGCCGTGGAGGTCGCCCCGGGGGCGTAGACGATCTTCATGAAGTTGACCCCGTGCTCGGGCGTCGCCGCGAGCCGCTCCCAGACGACACCCTCGGCCATGTCGAGGTGGGGACGATGCGACGGGTGCACGACCGATACCCGGTTCGCGTACTCCGATGGATGCCAGGCGTTGGTCGGGTTCTTGTCGCCGTCCGGGCCCCAACCCTCGACGAGCGGCTCGGCGGGCGGCGCGTCGTCGAACAGCTCGTCGATCGAGATGCCCAGCAGACGCGAGAAGGTGTACAGCGTGGCCACCGACGGCTGCGACTTGCCGTTCTCGATCTGCGAGACGAACGAGGGTGAGACATCCGCCTGACGCGCCAGCTCACGCAGAGTCAGGCCCGCCTTCTGGCGTACGTCCTTCAGGCGGGTGCCCAAGTTGTCCATGAGTTCCTCTGCGTCCTCGGTCATCGCGACTGCTTGCCCCGCGACAGCCGAGCACACCCCGTCGAGTCACACTTCACGCCCGGTCCGCCCGTGCAGTGGATGTGGACAATATACCCGGGCGCTCGGCACGACACGGTCAGCCCATGGTCGGGTCGAAGAGCACCTTGCCCTCGAGACGACCGGTCGCGAGCCGCTCGAGCTGGTCCGCGATGTCGGCCAGCGGATGCACGGAGTCGAGAAGCTCGTCGGCCAGACCGCCGCTCGCGAGCAGCTGGAGGGCCGGCCCGAGATCCTCCGAGAAGACGTGGGCGTTGGTGGTGCGCAGGGTCACCTCGCGCAGCACGATCGCCGGGAGGTCCACCTCGGGAGCATGCGCGGGCAGCCCGAGCTGCAGGATCGACCCGCCGGCGCGCACCATCCGGATCGCATTGGCCAGCTGGCCCGGCGCCCCGCTCGCCTCGATGACCACGTCGGCACCGCGCGGGTGCACGGCCGCGAGCACGTCCGCCACGACGTCGTCGCCCGCCGGGATGATCCGGGTCGCGCCGAGCCGGAGGGCGCGATCCAGCTTGGGGCCGGCGAAGTCGACGACCGTCACCTCGATGTCGCCGAACGAGAGCAGGGCCGCGAGCACGAAGGTGCCGATCGCTCCCGCGCTGATCAGCACGACCCGGTCGCCGGGCTGGGCGGTGGAGCGACGAGCCGCATGGAACCCGACCGCGAGCGGCTGGGAGAGTCCCGCCGCATCGAGCGACATGCCCGCGGGGATGGGAGCCAGCATCTTCTCGGGCGCCGCGACGTACTCCGCCATCCCTCCGTCGACGTTGAGGCCGAAGGTGGTGTAGCTCCAGCACAGGTTGGTACGCCCCTCGAGGCAGCGCGGGCATTCGCCGCACCAGACCCCCGCGCCGGCCGCGACCCGATCGCCGACGGCGAAGGGGCTCTGCGGGCCGACCTCGACGACCTCGCCGATGAACTCGTGCCCCAGGATCAGGGGGCCCACGTGTCCGGTCAGCGGATGCGGCGTCCCGTCCACGGGGAAGAGGTGCGGTCCGGACCGCCACTCGGTGGCATCCGTTCCGCAGATGCCGCTGCGCAGCACCCGGATCAGCGCCTCGCCCTGCCCGCGCGTCGGCATCGGGCGCTCCTCGATGCGCACATCGTGGTGTCCGTAGTAGACCGCTGCCTTCATGTCGCCACCCCCGCCCGGCGCCTAGGCGCCGGGCTCGCCCCGGCCGGCCGGGGTGTTGAGGTGCGACTGCGAACTGCGGAGGTCGGGAAGCGGTCCGTTGACCGTGTAGAAGCGCTGACCGGCGATGAGCAGATCCTCGGCCGGGAACTTCGTCACGACCTCGCAGCCGGTCGCCGTCACGACCATCTCCTCTTCGATGCGCGCCGCCCCGATCCCGTCAGCCGAGGGCCAGTAGGTCTCGAGGGCGAAGAACATGCCCTCCTTGAGCTCCTCGGGATGATCCAGCGACACCAGCCGCGAGAAGATCGGCTTCTCCCAGATCGACAGCCCCACGCCGTGGCCGTACTGCAGGGCGAACGCGGCCTCCTCGTCCGGGAACCCGAACTCCTGCGCCTTCGGCCACACGCTCACGATGTCGGCCGTCGTCGCGCCCGGCTTCACCAGTGCGATCGCGCGATCCATGTACTCGCGTGCACGCTTGTAGGCATCGTTCTGCGCCGGACTCGCCGAGCCGACCGCGAAGGTGCGGTAGTAGCAGGTGCGGTAGCCGTTGTAGCTGTGCAGGATGTCGAAGAAGGCCGGGTCGCCGGGACGGATGATCCGGTCCGAGTACACATGGGGGTGCGGCGAGCAGCGCTCCCCCGAGATCGCGTTGACACCCTCCACGTACTCCGAGCCCAGGTCGTACAGCGTCTTCGAGACCAGGCCGACGGCCTCGTTCTCGCGCACTCCCGGGCGCAGGAACTCGTAGAGCTTGTCGTAGGCCGCATCGACCATGGACGCCGCCTCGGTGAGCAGGCTGATCTCATCCTGGGTCTTGATGGCGCGCGCGGTCAGGAACAGCTGCTGGCCGTCGACGACCTGGATGCCCTCCCGCTGCAGAGCGAACAGCACCGGCGGCTCGATCACGTCGACGCCCAGCGGCTGGTCGGCGACCCCGAACTTCTCGAGCTCGCGCTTGATCTTCTTCGCGACGTCCTCGGCGATGCCCGCGTTCGGGTTGAACGCGCCGCGCAGCGTCGAGATGCCGGCGCGCGCGCCCGATTCCAGACGCGGTCGCACGGCACCGTGGTGCGGGGCGTGCGGGTCGGCGTCCATCTCGGCGGTCGTGGTGTTCAGCCAGGGGTTGTGCAGCGCGTGATGCTTCGCGGCCGACCCGAAGTCCCACACGATCGGGTCGGTGTTGCGCGTCAACAGCGAGAAGCGGATCAGCTTGTCGATCGCCCAGGTGCCGATGTGCGTCGCCGACATGTAGCGGATGTTCGCGAAATCGAACGCGAGCACCGCCCCCAGGTCCGAGCGTTCGAGCTCTGCCTTCAGGCGTGCCAGTCGCTCGGCTCGCAGGCGATCGAAGTCGATGCGCTGTTCCCAGTCGACGGCATTGGTTCCGGTGGTGGCGGTGCTGATCATGAGGTCCTCCTCGTGAAGTTCTGCTGTTGGTTCGTGAGAGCGGGGTGCCGGGTCGTCATGGTGCGGCCTCGGCGACCGCCCCGCTCGGGGGCGCGGTCGGCGGCGCGATCAGCCGCCGGGTGCGCACGAATCGGGCGACCAGCGGGATCACCGCCGCGACCAGCACGAAGGCGCCCTGCACCCAGTACTGCCACGACAGGCTGAGCGAGAGGAAGGTCAACGCACTCGTGATGGTCTCGAGCAGCAGCCCGGCGGCCGCGACCGCGATCGCCGAGCCCGAGCCGCCGAAGATGCTGGCGCCGGCGATCACGATGGCGGTGACGGAGGTGAGCGTGAGGGTCTGGCCCGTGTTCGCGTCGCCGATGCCGGTCGTGGTGTACAACGCGAAGCCCGCGACCGCAGCCAGGCCGCCCGCCGCGACGCTCGCGAACATGCGCATCGCGCGCACGCTCACTCCCATCCGATTCGCCTTCACCGGATCCGAGCCCGCGGCCCGCAGTCCACGCCCGAGGCGCGTGCGGCCGATGATCAGCCAGAGCACGACCGCGATCAGGATCGCCGCGACGAGGATCAGGGGCACCCCGGCGACCGTGGTGCCGATCAGGGTCATGATCTCGTCGGTCGCGGTCTCGCTCGGCTGCGGTCGCAGAACCTGCGCGAGGCCGAGCACCGCGATCGAGGTGACGAGGGTCGCGATGACGGGTGGGATGTTCAGGCGCGTCGCCAGCAGGCCGTTGACGACCCCGACGACGAGGCCCGCCACGATCGAGAGCGCGACTCCCGCCACGAACAGCACGATGCTGCCGTGGGCGAAGAAGGAGGTGATCACCCCGGCGAGCGCGACCACGGAGCCGATGCTCAAGTCGATGCCGCCGGTCATCACGACGAGAAGCTGCGCGAGCCCGACCACGACCAGGGTGCCCGCGGTGGCGAGGGTCTGAGAGATGTTGAGCGGGTTGAGGAAGGCGGGGGCGACGAGGGTCGTCACGGCCCCGAGCACGAGGATGAGGCCGACGAGCACTCCCGCCTGGCCCTCCCCTCGCCACCAGCTCCGGCGCGCGCCCGAGGGGACCGCGCTCACGACCGGCGCGCTCTCGTGCTCGCGCTGCGAAAGCACGGCGGTGCCCGTGATGGCGCGCTCGGTGACCTGATCACCGTCGAGGGTCACCATGACGCGGCCGCGAGAGAAGACCAGCACGCTGTCGCACAGGCCCTCGAGCTCCACGGCGTCGGTCGAGAGCACGACGACGGCGACACCCGACTCGGCCATTCGGCGCAGGAAGGCGTAGATCTCGACCCGCGCTCCCGCATCCACGCCCTGGGTGGGGTCCTCGACGAGGAGCACCTTCGGGTCGCCGAGGCGGGCGCGGGCGAGCAGCACTTTCTGCTGGCTGCCGCCGGAGAGCGAGGTGACCGGCGTCTCGAGGGTCGGGGTCTTGACGGCGAGACCTGCGATGGCCTCGCGGGTGAGCCGGTACTCGCGCGGGCGGTCCAAGAAGCCGGCGGGCATCGCGAGATCGATCGAGGGCGCCACGATGTTCTCGCGGACCGACATCTTGCCGAACATGGCCTCGCCGATGCGATCCCCCGGCAGGTAGGCGATGCCCAGCTGGGATCCGGCCTTGGCGCTGCGCCGGGCGAGCGGCGTGCCGTTCACGCGGACCGTTCCCGCCATCGGACCCTTGCCGGAGAGAGCGCGGAGCAGCTCGCGCTGCCCGTTGCCCTCGACGCCGGCGAGGCCGACGATGCGGCCGGGGGCCACCGTGAACGAGACCGACCGGAATCCCGGGCCGGTCGCGTCGACGACCTCGAGCGCCGGCTGCACCCCGGGCTCGCTGCTCGACTTGTCGGGGAAGGTGGTCTCGAGGGAGCGCCCGACGATCAGCTCGACGATCTGGTCCTCCGAGAAGTCGGCGACCTTGCCGCGGCCGACGACCTTGCCGTCGCGAAGCACCGTGAGATCGCTCGCGATCTCGACCACCTCGGGGATCCGGTGGGTGATGTAGACGATGCCGACGTTCTTCGCGAGCAGCTCGTCGATCCGCTCGAACAACCAGCGCGTCTCGTCGTTGCCGAGCGCCTCGGTCGGCTCGTCGAGCACCAGCACCGACGGCTCGGACGCGAGCGCAGCGGCGATCTCGATCAGATGCGCCTCGCGCAGCGACAGCGAGCCCACCTGCGCGTTGGGGTCGATCGTGAGCCCGAGGCTCTCGAAGTGCGCCGACAGCCAGGCCGCGGCGCCGCGGCGCTTCGGCCGCCGCGACTCGGGAAGCAGCAGCAGCACGGAGTCGACGACCGAGAGAGAGGGGGCGAGCGCCGGGGTCTGGTAGACGATCGCCAGACCCTTCTCGCGGGCCTCGCGCGGTTGGATCCGCGCGACCTGCTCGCCGGCGAGGCCGATCGTGCCGGAATCCGGCACGACCGACCCCGCGGCGATCCCGACCAGCGTCGACTTGCCCGCGCCGTTCTCACCGAGGATCGCGTGCACACGCCCGCGCTCCACAGTGACACTCACGCTGTCGAGCGCCCGCACGCCCGGGTAGGTCTTGGTGATCTCGGTGAGCACCAAGCCGGGGGTCGAACTGGTCGGGGTTGCCATCAGCCGAAGATCTTCTTGAACTCGGCGTTGGTGAGCAGCGACGACGGCGATGCGTCGGTCGGCGCGTCCTTCAGGCATGCCGCGGACGGCGTCTTGGTGTCGGCGGTCTTACCCGTCGAGTCCTCGACCAGTCCCAGGTTGAACTGCGACGGCTCGCTGTCGCTCTTGCCGTAGAACGCGGCAAGGGCCTTGCGCAGCGCGACGCGACCGATCCAGGTGCGCGACGAGTTGGTCGCGAGCTCATAGCCGGGGTTGGTGGCCTTGAGCGCGTCGAACCCGCAGCTGAGCGAGTTGTCGTCGGTCGACGTCAGCAGGGGCAGGGTGACCCCGGCCGCCTGGTAGGCGCGGATGACGCCGTTGGCGACGGCGCCGTAGTCCGCGATGACCGCGTCGATCTTCGGGTACTGGCTGAGCAGTCCGGCCATCGCCTGCTGCGCCTGCGCCGGGTCCCAGTTGGTGGTGACCGGCTCCGGGGTCAGGAGCTTGATCTGCGGGTTCTTGGCGAGCACCTTCTGGATGCCGATGAACTCCTGCGCTGAGACAGCGGCGCCCGCGGGCCCGCCGAGGAACACGACGTTGCCGCCCTTCGAGCCGAGCGTGTCGACGACCCACTGCGCCCAGGCCTGTCCGCTGTAGGACGGGATCTGGTCGGCGTAGTCGAGGTAGTCGGTTCCGGCCTTGCCGGTCGGGTCGGAGGCGAACGGCACCACGATGGTGCCCGCCTTGCTGGCCTTGCGGATCGAGGCGAGCTGCGCCTGTCCGGGGCCGGCGTCCGGGATCACGAGCAGGATGTTGCTGCCCTTGGCCGCCGAACCCGTGATCGCGGCGTTGGTCGCGGCGAGGTCACCGCGGCCCGCCGTGTACGACACGCTCGTGATCGACTTGCACTTGGCCGCTTCCGAGTCGATCTCGGCCTTGACGGTCTTCGACCACGAGTTGGTGCCGTAGCCGTCGACCACCGTCACCGAGACCGGGCCCGAACCGCAGACCTTGTCGATGCTGCTGAAGTCCGCTTCGGTGCCGACCTTGCCGGCCGAGATGTCGGCGTGCAGGGTGTCCTTCTTGCCGCCGGATGCCGACCCGTTGGTCGACGAACACCCGGCGAGAACCAGGGCGCCCGCGACCACGGCTGCGACCGCGGCGATTCGCAGCGACCGCGCGTTTGCGATGCTTTTCACTTTCCTTCTCCTCTTTGAGATGACTTGGTGGATGGGGTGGAGCTTCTCCGGACGAGGCCCTTGAGCTTCGCCGTCGAACCGCCCAACTGGAGCTGGGCGACGATCCCGACGCCGATGATGAGCGCCTGGACGATGTTCTGCATGGCTGTGGACTGTGTGAAGGTCTGCACGAGCTGGCTGAGTTGGGCGAGGAACAGGGCGCCGAGCGCTGTTCCGGCGATGCTGCCACGGCCTCCGGTGAGGGCAGTGCCCCCGAGGACGACGGCCGCGATCGAGGGGAGCAGGTAGGCATCCCCCGAGGTCAGAGTCGGAATGCGCAGCAGGCCCGCGAGCAGCACGCCGGCTCCGGCCGCGAGCAGGGACGAGAGCCAGTAGGCGGCGATCGTGTAGCGCTTCGGCGAGATGCCGATGAACTCGGCCGCACGCCAGTTCTCGCCCACGAGCTCGAAGCGCCGTCCGACCCGGGTGAGCTTCAGCACCAGCTGAGCGACGACCGCAATGGCGAGGGCGATCAGCGCCAGCACCGGCAGTCCCACCCAGCGACTGAGCGCCAGCCCGCTGAGTCCGGGCGGCGCCTGGGAGCTGAAGCCACCGGAGACCGCCTGCACGGCGCCGATCATCAGGGCGTTGATGGCGATCGTGACGACGAGCGGCGGCAGCCCGAAGACCGCGACCGTGACGCCGCTCAGGATGCCGAACAGCGAGGTCGCGAGAATGGCGATCAGGATCGTCGCGACAAGACCGATTCGACCGTCGGATCCGAGCTTGGCCGCGATCACCGCACCGAGCGTCACGGCACCGGCGACCGACAGGTCGAGGCCGCCCTGCTGGATCACGAGCGTCTGCCCGATCGCGACCACCGCGATCAGCGCCGCGAACGGCAGCATCGAGATGATGGCGGTGCTGCTGACGCTTCCCAGCGAGAAGAGCGGGCTGACCGCGAACAGCACGATCACGGCGATCAGAGCCCGGGTGCCGGGCCACGACAGCACGACCGCGGGAAGGCGGCGGCGGTTGATCGGCTCGGTCTTGACGGGCGCCGTGGCGTTGTCGACGGTCATCAGGCGGTGAGGTCGGGGTGCCAGCCGCCGCCGAGGCTCGCGCCTGGCATGGCTGACATGACGTGGTCCCGGGCGGCGACCGCGAGCGACTTGACCCGGTCGTAGTCGACTCCGACCAGCTGGCCGTCCTTCTTGACCCGCTTGCCGGCCACGAAGACATCGCGCACCAGACCCGGGTGGGCCGCGTAGACCACGGCGCCGAAGGGGTTGTTCATGGGGGTGATGGCGAGCGAGCGGTCATCCAGGGCGACCAGATCCGCCGCCTTGCCGACCTCGACCGAGCCCGTGACATCGCCAAGGCCCGCGGCGTTGGCACCGTCGATGGTCGCGAAGCGCACGACCTCGGCGCAGCTGAGCCCGATGCGCTCGATGACCTCGCCCGTCTCGACCGCCGGGGCGTTGTCGAGCGCGCGCTGCATGCCGATCGCGGTGCGCATCGTGCCGAACATGTCGCCGCCGTTGCTGCTGCACACGTCGATCGAGAAGGTGGGGCGGATGCCGTGCTCGAGCAGTCGCCCGGTGGCCGGGAATCCGTGCCCCATTTGCATCTCCACGTCGGGCGACACCGAGGCGCTGCCCCCGGAGGCGGCGATGATGTCGAGCTCCTCGTCGGACAGCGTGTCGCAGTGCACGTAGGTGATGCGGTCCGAGAGCAGACCGTCGTCGCGCAGCTTCAGGATCGGCCCGCTCTTGCCCCAGTACCCGTCGCCGACGTGCACGGTGATGCGCAGGTCGAGGTCCTTGGCCAGAGCGAAGTCGTGCCGGTTCACCTCGGGGGTGGTGAACTGCGGGCCGCGCAGCGCCATCGCCATCGTGACGAGCCCGGTGTTGTCGGAGAAGTACTGCTCGCGGATCCGACGCGCGTCCTCGGGGTGGTTGTTGGGCGACGGCAGCGGGGCGCCCCACTGCTTGTTGCCACCGCCGTGGGCGAAGACCGCGCGCATCCCGGTGTCCTGCAGGGCCTTGATCGCGGCATCCGCGTGCTCGGGGGTCGCCAGGTTGTGCGACCAGTCGACCAGCGTGGTGATCCCGGAGTCGAGCGCCTCGAGGGCACCGAGGTAGTTGCCCGCGTAGGTGTCTTCGGGGCGGTAGTACTTCGAGAGCCCCGTGTGCAGCCCGGCGAGGTACTCGGTCAGCGACCAGTCCGAGGCGATGTCGCGCACGACCGACTGCCAGGTGTGGCGGTGGGTGTCGACGAAGCCCGGCATCACGATCCGGCCGGTGAAGTCGAGGATCTCGGCATCGCCGGCGGGCAGCTCGCGCCCGATGACGACGATCTTGCCATCCTCGATGAGGATGTCGGTGTCGGTCAGCACTTCGCCTGCCGAGGCCGCCGTGATCACGGTGGCCTTGCGGATGAGAGTTCGCTCGCTCATGGTCGGTCCTCGTCGACTGCTCGTGCGCACGGGAAGCAGTCGGGCCGCTTCATCGCGCTGGGTGTACTCGCCCGATATTAGAAGCGATGGCCAACTGTTGTCAAGTGCTACTTACCACTTTGTTTACGATTACTGAACAGAGCTCAGTGCCCGGCCAGCCAGTCGCCCGTGACGCTCAGCGCGTCGGAGCTGAGCTGTGCCGCCTGTCGGCTCGCGACCATGGTCGACAGCCACTCGCGCTGCACGCGCTGATGCGCCTCACCGTCGAGGTAGGCGTCCAGCCCGGCTGGATCGTCGACGAGCGCGAGCACGCCGAAGTCGGCACCCGCGGGGCGCAGCCGCAGATTCTCGCCGCAGAGATAGAACCGCAGTTGCGGCACCTCGCGCGCCATCTCGTAGAGGGCGGCCGTCACGCCGGCCACCTGTTCCGGCGAGGTGCCGTCCTTCCACACGAAGGACGCGAGGTGCACGATCACGACGCGGAATCCTCCTGGTACGTGTACGGGTTCTCGATCTCCTCGGTCGGGTCGAGCGGCGGGTGCATCCCCTCTTCCCAGTCCTTCTCACCGAGCTGCGAACGCACGTACTCGACCGAGCGGGCCACCGTGTCGCGCACGGGAGCGAGATCGAGGCCGATCCGCGCGCCCTCGTACTTCACGACGCGGCCGTTGACGACGACCGTGTTGATGTCGGCGGTTCCCGCCTGGTAGACCACGTGCGCCGTCGGGTTGAGGATCGGCGTCATGGCCGGCGACTGGTCGTTCTTGATCAACAGCAGGTCGGCCTTCTTGCCGGGGGTGATCGAGCCGATCTTGTCCTCCATGCCGAGCGACTTCGCGCCGCCCATGGTGGCCATCCAGATGACGTCCTCGGCACGCAGCTTGTTGACCGCGATGGTGTCGCCCTTGGCGTGCGCCTCCAGGTGGTCGCGTGAACGATCCGCGCTGAGGGTCGCGCGCATGGCCGAGAAGTAGTCGGCGCTCCACCACACGCTGGTGTCCATCGAGAGCGAGGCCGGGATGCCGTACTTGCGCAGCTCCCAGGTCGAGGGGTAGCCCTGGCCCGCGCTCTGCTCGCTCTCGGTCGAGACCGAGACCGTTCCACCGGTCGCTGCGATCTTCTGGTAGCTGTCGGGCGACAGCGTGGCGGCGTGCACATAGGTGATCTGGTCGGTCATGACGCCGGCCTTGTACATGTTGTGGAGACCGACATCGGTCGTCGCACCCCAGACGCCGGCGTGAGTCGTCACCCGGATGCCGTTGTCGCGGGCGTACTCGAAGGCGGCCCGCTCGGGGAAGTCCTCCGAGTCGGGCACGTCGAAGGCGATCTCGAGGCCGAGCATGTCGCTCGTCGGGAACTTGCCGATCCAGGAGCGGAACTCGGGCGTGGCCGTCCACTCCCACGGGGCTCCGAGGTAGTTGCCGTAGCCCAGCACGAAGCGGCCGGGGATCTCGCCGAAGGCCTGGAGGGCGGCATCCGCGTACTCCGGCGTGCGCAGGGCGTGCGACCAGTCGAGCGTCGTGGTGACGCCGGTGTCGACCGACTCGAGGGCGCTGAGCAGGTTGCCGGCGTAGATGTCCTCCGGGCGGAAGACCTGGCCGTGCTGCAGGTAGTAGAAGACGAAGTACTGGCTGAGCGCCCAGTCGCCGCCGTAGCCGCGCAGGGCCGTCTGCCACATGTGGCGGTGGGTGTCGACCATGCCCGGCATCAGGATGCCGCCGCTCGCGTCGATCTCGAGGGTCCCCTCGGGCACCGCGAGGCGCTGGCCCACCGCGGTGATCGTGTCGTCCGTGATCAGCACGTCGGCGTCGAGCAGCACCCCGGGGGTGTCGACGGTGATGACGATCCCGTTGCGGAAGACGACAGGGCGTCCCGGAACGAACTCTTCGGGCCGCGGGGCGGGTGTGGGCACGGATCCTCCTCGTTGAGAATTTCACTGGCACTGTACATTAGTGACCACGAGTGGTCGTTTCGTCAAGGGGTTGTTCTCTTAGACTTCACAACGATTCGCTCTGCGAGCGCTGAGAGCCTCGCCGACACGACGAAGTGGAGCACCATGCCTGGCAGCAGAATCGCCGTTCTCGGCGCCGGAGCGAACGGGGCGTCGATCGGCGCCGACCTGACGGCCGCGGGCCTCGACGTCACCCTGATCGAGCAGTGGCCCGCGCACGTGGAGGCGATGCGGGCCAACGGCATCCGGATCGAGATGGCCGACGGCGTGCTCGAGACCCCCGTCAAGACGATGCACCTGTGCGAGGTCGCGACCCTCCGCCGCCCCTTCGACGTGGTCCTCCTGCTCATGAAGGCTTACGACTCGCGCTGGGCCGCCCAGCTGATCGAGCCGTACCTGGCCGACGACGGGCTGCTCGTGGGCGTGCAGAACGGCATGACGGTCGACACGATCACCGAGGTCGTCGGCGCGCACCGCACCCTGGGCTGCGTCATCGAGATCTCGTCGACGATGGAGGATCCCGGCATCGTGCGGCGGCACTCCGGGCCCGATCGCTCCTGGTTCGCGGTCGGCAGCCTGAGCGAGGCCACGGCGGGCCGCGAGGAGCAGATCGCCGGCCTGCTGCGACACTCCGGCACCGTCGCGGTGGTCGACGACATCCGCGCCACCAAGTGGATGAAGCTGGTCAGCAACGCGAGCGTGCTCGTGACGACCGCGAACCTGGGGCTGTCGATGTCCGAGGCGATCGAACTGCCCGGAATGCGCGAGCTCATGGTCGCATCCGGAACCGAGGCCCTGCGCGCCGGCCGGGCTCAGGGGTTCCCCGTGCTGCCGATCTTCGGTCTGACGCCGGAGGACGTCGCGAACTCCGACACCGTCGTCGATACGCTGCTCGACGCGCTCTACCGGGGCTTCGTCACGCCGAACACGACCACGACCGTGCTGCAGGACTGGTCGAAGTCCCGTCACAGCGAGGTCGACGACCTCAACGGGGAGGTCGTGGCCAGGAGCGCGGCGGCGGGGCTCCCGGCGCCCGTCAACGCCGCCGTCGTCGAGGTCGCCCACCGCATCGAGCGCGGCGAGCTCGACGCCACGCCGTCGAACCTCGCCCTCATGCAGGAGCTCGCCGGGCTCAGGTGAGCCGCCAGCCCCGATCGAGGTGGATGTTCTCACCCGAGATACCGCGGTTGTTCAGCAGGAACTGCACGGCATCCACGATGTCGGCCATGGTGGCGAGCGCGCCGCCCGGCGTGCGGGACTCGTACCCGGCGATCGCCGCGGGCTTGGCCGCCCAGAACGGGCTGTCGCCGATGATGCCGGGGTGCAGGGCGTTGACCCGGATCGGCGCCAGCTCGAGGGCGAGGGTGCGGGTGAGCCCCTCGACGCCGCCGTTGATCGTCGACACGGTCGTCGAGCCGGGGTACGGCATGTCCTTGGCGCGTCCCCCGAAGAGCACGATGCCGGTGTCGACACTGGGGTCGAGCCGGTCGAGCAGCGAGTGCACGACGGTCGGGTAGCCGACCAGCTTCAGCACCGTGAGACGCGTGGCGCGATCGATCGCGTAATCGCGGATGGTGTTCGCGTCGCGTTCGATCGCGGCCAGCACGAGACCGTTGACCGCCCCGATGCCCGCGAGACTGTCGGCGATCGAGTCCGGCTCGGAGATGTCGAGCGCGACCCCCGTCGCCGAGTCCCCGATTGATGCCGCGATCTCACGGGTGCGCTCGGCATCCCGCCCGGTGATGACGACTCGATCGCCACGGGCGACCACGTCCTTGGCGAGTTCGAGACCGATGCCGGAGGTGCCTCCGACGACGACGATGGTGCGTGGGCTCATGGGGATGCGGGTCCTCTCCGACGGTACCGGGGAGGAGCCGCCGAGACCGACGGCCTCGAAGGTCACACTGCACACCGGTGTTCAGCGTTACTTAACCGGAGTAAAGCAGGCGCAGGCGGGAAGTGTCAAGGCGCGAGCGACCCGAGGCCCGAGACGGACCTCGGCGCAGGCGTCGCGGCGGAGGCCGGAAACGGCCTCCGCTTAGAGTTCCAGCGCGCGCAGCTTCGAGATCTCGTAGAGCGCCACGCTCACCGCGATGCCCGCGTTGAGCGACTCGGTCGATGCCTCGATCGGGATCGAGACGACCGCGTCGCAGGTCTCGGTGACGAGGCGCGACAGCCCCTTGCCCTCGTTGCCCACGACGAGCACGAGCGGCTGCGACGCCAGGGCGAGACCGGGCAGCGTGACGCTTCCGCCTCCGTCGAGGCCGATGACGAAGACGCCGCGCGCCTTCAGGTCCTTGAGCGTGTTGGTGAGGTTGCCGGCCATCGCGACCGGAACGCGCGCCGCAGCGCCCGCCGAGGTCTTCCAGGCCGATGCGGTCATCCCGACGGTGCGACGCTGCGGCACGATGATGCCCTGCGCGCCGAAGGCGCCGGCCGAGCGCACGATCGCCCCGAGATTGCGCGGGTCGGTGATCCCGTCGAGTGCCACGAAGAGCGGGGTGCCACCCTCGGCGAGCACCTTGTCGAGCAGTTCGAGCGGATGCGCGTACTCGTAAGCCGGGACCTTCAGGGCGATGCCCTGGTGCACGGCGTCGGGCCCGCTCAGGCGGTCGAGTTCCGGCCGCATCACCTCGAGCACGTTGAGGCCGCGCTTGGTGGCGAGCGAGAGTGCCTCCTTGACCCGGTCATCCATCTCGATGCGCGAGGCGATGTACAGCGTGGTCGCGGGGATCTTCGCGCGCAGCGCCTCGACCACCGAGTTGCGGCCGGTGACGATCTCGCTGTCGTCGGTCTTGGGGCGCTGCGGCCGACGCGGAGCGCCCGAGCCGCCGGCACCGGTGCGCCCGCCGCTCTTCATGCTGCTGCCGCCGTGCCGCTCGCGCGCGGCCTCGAGCCGATCGTTCGCGGCCTTGCGCTTGCCCGCGACGTGCCAGCTGCGGTCCTCGGCCTTCGGGGTCGGCCCCTTGCCCTCCAGCGCACGCCGGTTGTGGCCGCCGGTGCCCACCGAGGGACCCTTCTTCTTGGGCTTGCCCGCGCCGGGGCGGCCTGGCTTCGTCATGCGATGCTCCAATGTGTCGCGCCGCTGGCATCTTCGAGCACGATGCCCGCAGCGGTCAGTTCATCGCGGATGCGGTCGGCCGCCGCGAAATCCTTGCCCGACCGGGCACGGGCCCGGTCGTCGATCAGCCGCTCCACGAGGGCGGAGAGGGCCGCGCTCGCGGCGCCGTCCGTGGGAGCCGCCCACTCGGCGGAATGCGGGTTGACGCCGAGCACCTCGGTCATCGCGATCACGGCCTCGCGCAACTGCGCCGCCGTCGTGAGGTCGTTCTCGTCGAGGGCCGCGTTGCCGGCCCGCACCGTGTCGTGCAGCACGCCGATCGCCTGGGGCACGCCGAGGTCGTCGTCCATGGCCGCGGCGAACGCCTCGGGGAACTGCCCGGGAAGCGCGCCCGCGGTCATTCCGAGTTCCAGCGCCCGCGCCGCGCGGTCGAGGAAGGTCTCGATGCGCGTGAACGCGGCATCGGCCTCGGCGAGCGCACCGTGGTGGTAGTCGATCGTCGAGCGGTAGTGCGCGCTGGCGAGGTAGTAGCGCACCACGACCGGGCGAGCGAGGCCGAGCAGCTCGGAGGCGTAGACCGAGTTGCCGAGGGACTTCGACATCTTCTGCCCCTCGACGTTCACCAGGCCGTTGTGCACCCAGTAGCTCGCGAAGGCGTCGCCCGCGGCCGACGACTGGGCGAGCTCGTTCTCGTGGTGCGGAAAGCGCAGGTCGAGTCCCCCGCCATGGATGTCGAAGGCCGCTCCGAGGTAGCGCTTCGACATCGCCGAGCACTCGATGTGCCATCCGGGCCGCCCGGCTCCCCACGACGACGCCCAGGATGCGGACTCCGGTTCGCCCGGTTTGGCGCCCTTCCAGAGCGCGAAGTCGCGCGGATCGCGCTTGCCGCGCGTGTCGGCATCCGGCGAGTCCGACATGTCATCGAGCTTCTGGTTCGTGAGCTCGCCGTAGCTCGGCCAGGTCTTCACGTCGAAGTAGACGTCGCCCGAGCCGTCATCGGCCACGTAGGCGTGCCCGCGCTCGATGAGCTTCTCGATGAGCTCCAGCATCTGGGGGACGCTGCCGGTCGCCCGCGGTTCGTACGTCGGCGGCAGGATCCCGATGGCCGAGTAGCCGGCCGTGAACTCGAGCTCGACGCGGTAGGCGAGCGCCCACCACGGTTCCGTGCCAGTCCGGGGCGCCGCCGGCTCCGCCGTGCCGCCGGCGTTGGCCAGGATCTTGTCGTCGATGTCGGTGACGTTGCGCACGAAGGTCACGTCATAGCCGCGCGCGCTGAGCCAGCGCCGCCAGAGGTCGTAGGCGAGCGCACTGCGCAGATGCCCGATGTGCGGCGAGGACTGCACCGTCGGCCCGCACACGTACATCCCGACCCGGCCCGGGTCGAGCGGCTCGAACTCGCGCAGCGACTGCGTGCGGGAATCGTAGAGGCGGACGGTCACTGGGAGAGTTTAGCGATCAGGGCCGTCGCAAGGGCGCTCACGCCCTCACCCCGACCGGTGAATCCGAGGCCGTCCGAGGTCGTGGCGGCGACGCTGACCGGCGCACCGACGATCTCGCCGAGCTTCGACTCGATCTCGCCGCGGCGGCCGGCGAGCTTGGGCCGATTGCCCACGAGCTGCACGGCGACGTTGACGACCGAGAACCCGGACCCGACCACGAGCGCGAGCGTCTCGCGCAAGAACACTTCGCTCGCGGCGCCCGCGAACCGCGGCTCGTCGCTGCCGAATCGCGCGCCCATGTCGCCGAGTCCCGCGGCCGACAACAGGGCGTCGCAGATCGCGTGGATGACGGCGTCCCCATCGCTGTGCCCGTCCAGCCCGGCTTCATCGGGCCAGTACAGCCCCCCGAGCCAGAGCGGTCGGCCATCGTCGTAGGCGTGCACATCGAGGCCGACCCCGGTGCGGAATCCGCTGGAGACGCCGAGGAGGTTCTCGGCCCGGTGCAGGTCCCACGGGGTGGTGATCTTGAAACCCCGCGCCTCGCCCTCGACGACGGCCACCGGATGCCCCGCGGCGCTGAACAGGGCGGCGTCGTCGGTGTAGTCATGGTCGGCCGACGCGTAGGCGGCGACCAGCGCGGCGCGCGGAAAGCCCTGCGGGGTCTGCACGTGCACGAGGTCCTGGCGATCGACGGTGTCGGCCACGAACTCCCGCGCGTCGATGCGCTTGATGGTGTCGGTGACCGGCAGGGCCGGCACGACGCCGGTGCTCGGGGTCACGGCCCGCATCACACGATCGATCAGCGCGCCCGAGGTGAGCGCTCGGGCGGCGTCGTGCACGAGCACGACCTCGACCTCGGGTGCGAGGGCCGCCAGCCCGGCCGCGACCGACGCCTGCCGGGTCCCGCCCCCGACCACGACCGTCACGCTCCCGGATGCCGCCCCCGCCGCGTGCTCAGCCAGATGCCGCGCCGCCGCGAGCCGGGTCTCGGGCGCGACGACGATCACCTGCGCCGGCTCGGACGCATCGAAGACGCCGCGCAGCGCGCGCTCGAGAATCGTGATGCCGCGCAGTTCGACGAAGGCCTTGGGCTCCGAGTGCCCGAGCCGCGACCCACTCCCGGCAGCGACGACGATGACAGCGACCCGAAACCCCATGGTCAGAGGCTAGCCGCGAGCGCGCTGGGGACCGAGGACGCCGTCATCCGGGAAGGCGAGGAGCACACCGCGGACCGGCTGCGACGAGACCGGAACCCTAGGACGCCAGCACCTCGTCGAGAACCGTCGAGGCCTTCTCCTCGTCGGTCTTCTCGGCGAGCGCGAGTTCGGAGATCAGGATCTGGCGCGCCTTGGCGAGCATGCGCTTCTCGCCGGCCGAGAGCCCGCGATCCTGGTCGCGACGCCACAGGTCGCGCACGACCTCGGACACCTTGATGACGTCACCCGACGCGAGCTTCTCGAGGTTGGCCTTGTAACGACGGCTCCAGTTGGTGGGCTCCTCGGTGAAGGGGGCGCGCAGCACCTCGAACACGCGGTCGAGACCGTCTTTGCCGATCACGTCGCGCACGCCCACCAGATCGACGTTCTCGGCCGGGACCTCGATCGTGAGGTCGCCCTGCGTGACGTTGAGTTTGAGGTAGAGCTTCTCTTCGCCTTTGATGATCCGCTTCTTCACCTCCGTGATGGTGGCAGCACCGTGGTGTGGATAAACGACCGTCTCGCCGACCTCGAAGAGCATGGAGTTTTTCCTTCCGCAGACCTCCCAGTTTACCACAGCAGGCCTTCTGCGGCCGGGGCGAACGGGGCCGCGGAGGCCTCCTCCGCGCCTACACTCGTCGCATGAAACGGGCCATCGGGATGCTCGCCGGCGGCCTCGCGCTGCTCGCCGTCCTGAGCGGCTGCGGGGCCTTCTCGCGGCCCGCCGAGACGCGCGTCACGCTCACCGTCGCGGTCTACCAGCTGCGGTCGGACTACGCGGTGCGCCAGGCGCAGATCGAGGTCACCAACCACAGCTCGGTCGACGTCCAGGTCACCTCGGCGAGTTTCACCTCCTCGTGGTTCGCCTCGACCGTCTCGTCGCCGTCGGCGCCGAATCAGCTGCTCGCCAAGAGCACCACCGACTTCAAGGTCGTGCTCGCCGCCGCCCGCTGCGATGTCGCTCGGGCGACTCCCTCGGTCACCATCCGATTCACCCGGCCCGACAAGTCGACCGGCACGGTCACGACGACCCCGACGATCCCCTTCGACTCGATCGCGCTCGTGCACGCCCAGGATTGCGCGCAGCACGAGTTCGAGAAGGTCGCCACGATCTCGATCGCCCCCGCGGTGCGCTTCGAGCAGGTGGCCGGCAAGCCGATCGCCCTGCTCGACGTGACCTTCACCCCCACGGGGGCCGCCGGATCCGTCACGCTCCACAGCACCGAGGACACGACGCTGCTGGCCCAGCGGGAGGGCAGCCTCCGCACGATCGGGCTGACGCTCACCGCGGCATCCGGCCCCACGACCGTCACGCTCGACTACGTCCCCGCCGGCTGCCTTCAACATCGCGTCGCCGAAGACAAGATCGGCACCCTCATCCCGATGCGCGTGGATGCCGGCCCCTACCGGAACACCCTGTTCTCGATGCCCGTCCCAGCGGCGGTCAAGGCCCAGCTGCTCGACTGGGTCGGGGTGTACTGCGGCTGGTGACCGCCGGCCGATCACGCGAAATCCGCCTGCGGCATCCCCGATAGGCTGTGAGCGACGATTTCGCGTTTCGGGAGGGTTCTGTGAAGGTACGTGCCGGAGCATCCGTGGCCATCGCCGCATTGCTGGCCCTCGGGGTCACGGCGTGCGCGCCGATCTCCACGCTCAAGCCCTACGACCCGAGCGACGGGGTGAGTGCGACCCTGGGGCAGGTGAAGGTGCTCAACGCCTTCGTGCTCACCAAGAACGGCAAGGACGGGAACCTCCTCTTCGCCGGCTACAACGGCACCGACAGCGCGGTCTCCCTCAACATCACGGCCGGGGTCGACTCGGGCCAGGTGACGCTGCGGCCCAACACGACCACCGACTTCGGGTACGGCAAGGGCGGCGAACTGCTGCTGAACAACATGTCGGCCAAGCCCGGCACGCTGCTGTCGGTCTACGTGCAGTGGGGTTCCGAGCAGGGCAAGCAGCTGCAGGTGCCCGTGCTCGACGGCTCGCTGCCGCAGTACGCGACGTTGCTGCCGACGCCGGTTCCGACGCCCACGCCGACCGCGACCTCCACCGCGACGCCGACTCCCACGCCCACGCCGTAGCGCGAGCGGAAAGTCCGGCGCGCTACGCCTCGAAGCGGTAGCCCAGCCCGCGAACCGTGAGCAGCAGGGTGGGTTGTGACGGGTCGGTCTCGATCTTCGAGCGGATGCGCTTGATGTGCACGTCGAGGGTCTTGGTGTCGCCGAAGTAGTCGGCGCCCCACACCCGGTCGATCAGCTGCCCGCGGGTGAGCACCCGGCCGGCGTTGCGCAGCAGCAGCTCGAGCAGTTCGAACTCCTTGAGCGGCATGGCCACCTCGTCGCCGTCGACCGCGACTGCGTGCCGGTCGACGTCCATCCGCACCGGACCGACCTCGAGCACCGACTCGTCGGCGTCGTCGACCTCGACCCGGCGGCGCAGCACGGCCCGGATGCGTGCCAGCAGCTCCCGCGTCGAGTACGGCTTGGTCACGTAGTCGTCGGCTCCCAGTTCGAGGCCGACCACGATGTCCACTTCGCTGTCCTTCGCCGTCAGCATGATGATCGGAACGGACGAGCGGGTGCGCAGCTCCCGGCATACCTCGGTGCCGGACAACCCCGGCAGCATGAGGTCGAGCAGCACGAGGTCCGCGGGCTCGCGGTCGAAGGCGACGAGCGCCTCGCGTCCGTCGGCGGCGATCTCGGTCTCGTATCCCTCCCGCTTCAGCAGGAACGAGAGCGGCTCGCTCAGCGAGGGCTCGTCTTCGACGATGAGGATGCGGGTCACGAGGTGGCTCCGAGCTTCGAGGATTCGGCGGGCAGTGCCGCGGGGGTGGAAAGGCCTGCAGAGGGGGCCGGGGCGGGCGGCACGGGCGCCTTCGACGCCTCGGGCAGCCGGATGGTGAACGTCGAGCCGCTGCCCTGCTGCGACCAGACCCGCACGTCGCCGCCGTGGTTCTGCACGGCGTGCTTCACGATGGCCAGGCCGAGGCCGGTGCCGCCCGTATGACGACTGCGGGCGTTGTCGACCCGGAAGAAGCGCTCGAAGACCCGGTCGCGTTCGCTCTCGGGGATACCGACGCCCTGATCCGTGACCGCGATCTCGACGACCCCGTCGACGTTGCTGACCCCGATGCCGACGCGGAATCCGTCGGGCGAGTACTGGATCGCGTTGGCGATGAGATTGTGCACGGCGGTCACGAGCAGTTGCTCGTCGCCGTAGACCTCGGCGCCGGCGTCGCCCCCGCTGACCAGCGAGATGCGATGCGACTCCGCGGCCACCCGATTGCGATCGACGGCCTGCGCGACGACCGAGTCGATGTCAACCTTCTCGGCCGAGGCCAGCGGCTCGGCGGCCTGCAGCCGGCTCAGCTCGATGATCTCGTGGGTGAGCCGACCGAGTCGATCGGCCTCGATCGTGAGCCGCTTGGCGAACCGCTTGACCTCGGCGGGCTCGTCGGAGGCCGACTCGATCGCCTCGGCCAGCAGGCCGATGGCGCCGATCGGCGTCTTGAGCTCGTGGCTGATGTTCGCGACGAAGTCGCGCCGCACCTCGTCGAGCCGGTACGACTCCGTGCGGTCCTCGGCCAGCAGCAGCACGAAGCGGGTGCCGAGCCGCGCGACGCGCACCTGCACGTGCAGCTGGGTGTCGCCGAAGGGACTGCGGATAAGGTGCAGCTCGCGGCTGACCGGGATGCCGTCGCGCCGTACCTGGTCGACGATCGCGACCAGCTCCGGATGCACGAGCGCGTTGTTCCACACCAGCCCGAAGGCGAGCGCCGCGGTCGATGCGCTGAGAACGTTGTTGGACGAGTCGAGCACGACACCGGCCGACTCGAGCGAGTCGATGACCTCGTCGACGCCATCCGGAACCGCGGGAGTGACGACGGCGACGGCGCTGCGACCCCGCCGGTGGGCAGCCATGATGGCCACCGAGACGCCCACGCCGACCACGAGACCGAAGGCGAGAGCGGCGGGCACGAGCCAGGGCGCCGGGTCCATGGGACTAGATTAGGCCGCACCGGGTTGCTCGGCTCGACGGGATCTCGCCGAATGCGAGCGGCTTCGGCTGAAGTTCAGGCTCAGGTCACCATTCGTTCATCTGAACGGTGCAGCGTGGCCAGGAAGCGGGGCGTCTCAACGTGCCCGCCAGCGAGAGGATTGTCATGCGCGAGGTGTTCCAGCAGGAGCTGCGAGAGGTTCAGGACCGTCTGGTCGAGATCTCCACCCTCGTCGCCGACTCGATCGAGCGCGCGACCCAGGCCTTCAACGAATCGAACGTCGCCCTGGCCGAGACGGTCATCGCCGACGACGACAAGATCGACGCGCTCGCCGCGGAGCTCGACGAGCTGGCGATCCAGATCCTGGCCCGCCAGCAGCCGGTCGCGCGCGATCTGCGCATCGTCGTGAGCGCTCTGCGCATCAGTGCGTCCCTCGAGCGCATGGGCGACATGTCCGAGCACATCGCGCAGCTGGCGCGCTACCGCTTCCCCGAGAAGGTCGTGCCCAAGGGGCTGCGCGGCACCTTCCGTGACATGGGCGCCCTCGATGTCGAGATCGCCCGCAAGCTCACCGAGCTTCTGCGCACCGAAGACGTCGAGATCGCCGAGCAGATCCGCAACGAAGACGACAAGGTCGACGCGCTGCACCTCAGCGTCTTCGACAAGGTGCTCGGCGAGACCTGGAAGGGCGCGGCCGTCGACACGGTGGATGCCACGCTCGCCTCGCGCTACCACGAGCGCTTCGCCGACCATGCGGTGTCGATCTCGAAGAAGGTGCAGTACCTCGCGACCGGCGACTGGGTGCCGCTCGACGCGTAGCGCCCTCGCGGGTCGCCGGCGCGCTACTTCTTGCCCTGGCTCGCCACCGCCGCCGCGCCGGCCGCCGCAGCCTCGGGGTCGAGGTAGCGGCCCGGGCCGGTCGGCATGAACGACTCGTCGAGGTCGTAGACCAGCGGGATGCCGGTCGGGATGTTCAGCTCGGCGATGTCGGCATCCGAGATGCCGTCGAGGTGCTTCACGAGTGCCCGCAGCGAGTTGCCGTGCGCGGTGACCAGCACGGTCTTGCCGGCCGCGAGATCCACCGTGATGTCGGAGTGCCAGTACGGCAGCATCCGGTCGATCACGAGCTTGAGCGACTCGGTGCGCGGCAACTCGCCGTCGATGTGGGCGTAGCGGCGATCGTGCGCCTGCGAGAACTCGCTGTCATCGGACAGCGGGGGTGGCGGCACGTCGAAGCTGCGGCGCCAGGTCATGAACTGCTCCTCGCCGAACTCGGCGAGGGTCTGGGCCTTGTCCTTGCCCTGCAGGGCGCCGTAGTGGCGCTCGTTGAGCCGCCAGCTGCGCTTGACGTCGATCCAGTCCAGATCGGCCTCCGCGAGGGCGATGTCGGCGGTGTGGATGGCCCGCTTGAGCACCGAGGTGTACTGGACGTCGGGCAGCAGGCCCGCCGCCGCGATCAGCTGACCGGCCCGCTTGGCCTCGAGACGTCCCTGCTCGCTGAGGTCGACATCCACCCACCCCGTGAAGAGGTTCTTGGTGTTCCATTCCGAGTTGCCGTGGCGCAGCAGGATGAGCGTGTGGGTCATGCCTCAAGCCTATCCAGCGGGTTTCACCGCTCACGACCGAGCCCGGCCGCCGCCCGTTCCCCCGCCGCCCGGGGAGAATGTCCACATGGCCGATCGCGTTGTGCTCGCACACGCCCTCGCACGGCGCGCGACCGAGGCGGTCGGCGCCTGATGGGGCGCCCGAGCGCTCCGCGCGGCCGCATCACGCGCGGCACCACCGGGGTCAACCGGCTGCGACGCATCGACCGCTGGATCGCGACGCTCCCCGTGCTGCGCGGCGCCGTCGATCTGCTCGTCGTCGATCTCGGCTACGGGGCGTCGGCGACGACGACGCTCGAGCTGCGCGATCGGCTGGCCGCGATCCGGCCCGACGTCGAGGTCGTCGGAATCGAGATCGATCCCGAGCGAGTGCGGATCGCCTCGGAAGCCGCCCGCGACGGCGTGACCTTCCGGCTCGGCGGCTTCGAGGTGCCCACCCCCGAGGGCCGCCGGCCGACGGTCATCCGGGCGCTCAACGTCCTGAGGCAGTACGACGAGAGCGAGGTTGCCGAGGCGTGGGCGACCATGACCGCGCGCCTGCAACCGGATGGGGTGCTCGTCGAAGGCACCTGCAACGAGATCGGCCGCGTCGCGAGTTGGATCGCTCTCGGCTCGGAGGGACCGCGCACCTTCACGATCTCGCTCCGGCTCGCCGGACTCGAACGCCCGTCGATCGTCGCGGAGCGCCTGCCGAAGGCGCTGATCCACCGCAACGTCCCCGGCGAGCGCATTCACGAACTGCTCGTCGAGCTCGACCGGCTGTGGGCGGTGCACGCACCCCTTGCGGTCTACGGCCCGACGCAGAGGTGGATCGCGGCCATCGGCGATCTGCGCGCCTCCGGCTGGCCGGTGCGCGACGGCCGCGCGCGCTGGCGACTCGGCGAGCTCACGCTCGACTGGAGCTCGGTCGCCCCGTAGCCCCGCCGCAGACCAGCGCTCAGACCGGAGGCAGCAGCGCCCGCGCCGCGGCCGGGTCCATGCCCGTGCCGATCAGCAGGTCGATGACGAGGGGGCGCAGCATCAGCACGATCGCGGCGTCGGTGATCGCGGCATCCGGGACCACCACCGCGGGGTCGAGCCGGCGCGTGAGGTCGGCGAGCAGCGACCGCGCCTGCCCGGCGACCTGCAGGTCGTCGAGTTCCTGCCCGAGCAGCCCGACCGCGGTGGCGATCTCGCCGACCACGCCGGCGAGTGCCGGTCGCGGCCGGCCGTCTCGCACCAGGTATTCGACGCGACGAGCCAGAGTGCGCAGGTGACGCGACGCGAGGTCGCCGGCGGTGAGGGCGAGCACGTGCCGGCGCAGCTCGGGCAGCTGGTGGCGCAGGAACGGCGAGATGCGAGCGACCGCGAGCGCGGTGTCGAGCGACTTCGTCCAGTCGTCGACGAGGGGCTGGGTGCGGCGCAGGCGGGTCAGGGCCAGGTCGCCCGCGGCCTCGTCCGCATCGGCCAGGCTCTCGACGATCGACCCCATCGACTCGTGCAGGATCGAGAACAGGGTGCGTCCGTCGCGCAGCTCCGCCCGCCGCGGATCGCGCGGGATGAGAGCCGTCGCCAGCAGCGCGACGGTGCCGCCGATCGCGGCGTCGAGGGTGCGACCGAACGGCCCGCCGACGGGCGTCGGCAACAGGACCACGAGCGCCGACGGCACGGCGGCCGCGACGGCGAAGGCCACGTTCGACGAGACCGCGCGCCCGACGACGAAGACCACGAGCAGCACGACCAGCAGCTGCCACAGTCCCTTGCCGAAGACGATCGACAGGCCGTCGCTCAGTGCGACCCCCAGCAGGATGCCCAGCAGCGACTCGGCGACCCGACGCGGCCGGGCGTCCCGCGAGAAGCCCAGCGTGTTGATCGTGACGGTGATGGCGAGGATCGGCACGGTGTGCCCGATCCCCCAGTGCGCGATCGAGTACGCGGCCGCGACGGCGACCAGGATCTGCACGATCGCCGGGAGGGAATGCCAGACGCGCTGTCCGGCCATGCGGACGTCCAGCTGCCGCCGCACTCGACGCTCCAGCCGACGCAGCTGCGCGGCTGTCGAGCCCTCGGTCATCAGGGGTGCTCTGCTCAGCGCCGGGTCGAGCCGACCCGCGGGATACGCGGGACGTTCGCCTCGGCCCCGGCATCTGGCGGCACGATCACCTGCTGGGCCGCGGCCAGCACGGCGCCCTCGGCGCTCCGGACGGCGAGCGCCGCCTGCGGGTCGGCCGAGCGCTTCACGACGGCGAGCGCGATCGGACCGAGCTCGTGATGCAGGGCGGTCGCCGTGACCCGGCCCACCACGGCATCCGCGAGCAGCACCTCGTCGTCGGCGGCGGGCAGCACGCCCTCCGAGCCGTCGAGGTGCAGCAGCACGAGACGGCGCGGCGGGTGCCCGAGATTGTGCACCTTGGCCACCGTCTCCTGCCCGCGATAGCAGCCCTTGCTCAGGTGCACCGCGGAGCGCAGCCAGTCGAGCTCGTGCGGGATCGTCGTGGCATCGACCTCGGTCGCGGCGCGCGGGCGCCAGGCCGCGATGCGCAGCGCCTCCAGGGCGAGCGTCCCCGCGGCGGGCAGGACGCCCAGCTCGTCGAGGCGCGACCTCTCGACCAGCGCCTCCGAGTAGTTCCAATCCTCCCCCGGATGCACCGGGACCGCCGAGTACTGGAATCCGCCGGCCACGATCTCACGCCACGGGTCGTGCCACACCAGGGGGATGCCGTTGCGCACCGCGGTCGCCGCCGGGGCCTCGCCGAGCGTGCCGATGGTGGCGAACTCCTGCGAGCGGTCGAGCACCTCGACGCGCAGCGTGAAACGCATCCGGGACAGGAAGGCGAGGAACCCGGCACCGGTGCCGGCATCCAGCAGAAGCCAGGTGGTCTCGCCGTCGTCGAGCACGCGCGCGGCGTACTCGACCCGGCCGCTCGGGTCGAGCAGCAGGGTCTCGGCCGAGTGGCCCGGCGCGAGGCCGGCCAGCCGCTGCGAGGTGAGCGAGTCGAGCCAGCTCAGCCGATCGGGGCCGGTGACCGAGAGGATGTCGCGATCCGACAGGTCGACGATGGCCCGCCCCGCCGCCAGCTCGCGCTGTTCGCCGAGCGGATTGCCGTAGTGCCGCGGCGGGGTGCCGACGGCACCCTCCCGCAGCGTGAACGGATCGACGAAGTCACTCAATGCGGGCCAGCCGTCCCGAGGCGTGCGTGCGCAGTTCCTGGCCGAGGGCGGCGATGTCCCAGGCCCAGAGCAGGTGGTCGTCGACGAGCCCGTAGAGCCGGGTCGCCGCTGCGTACTCCTTGGCGCTCGCGGTGCGCACCACGGCGTCCGTCGCCAGGTCGATGCGGGGGCCCTTCACCTCGCCGAGGTAGAGCTCGCTGACCCCACCCGGATGGATGATCGACACCTCGAGCTCGAAGGCGCCGTCGGCGGTGCGCAGCGACTCCACCTCGTCGGCCGTCGTGAACACCGGCTCGCCGAGGCCCGGCAGCATCCCCGGCCCGGCGTCGGCGTCGCCCAGCGGACGGGCCAGCCGCCAGTACCCGATCTCGGAGAACAGCGGCGTCGGCACCGGGGCGAGCGCGTCATCCGGGGCCGCGTCCCCCTCGGGGTCGGCGAACAGCCACGTCGACGAGGAGTACTGCACGTGCGGCGTGCCGTCCTGGGTGAAGGCGACACGCTGGCCGAACTCGTACTCGCGGGTCTCGTCGCCGACCTTGTACGCGACGATCCCGCTGCCCTCCCAGATTCCGAGCAGCCACGACAGCGGCACGATCTCGGCCGGCAGCGTGGTGTCGAGTTCGAACATGGGCGTGCGAACGTGAGGCGTCAGGACTGGCCGCGGAACAGGTTGTACAGCACCGTGACGGACACGAAGGCGATCGCGAGGCCGGCCAGCACCAGCAGGCCGATGAAGAAGACTTCGAGCGCGAGGATCATGCCATCAGTCTATCGACCGGCCCGCGCCTCGGCGGGGGCCTCGACGGCGCGGAATCTCACACCAGGGCGAGGATGCCGGTGGCGACCGCGAGGATCACCAGGGCACCCCCGACGCTCGCCATCATCCGGGTGACGAAGCCCTCTTTGCGCTGCAGCGCCAGCTGGATCGCAGCGGCGAGCAACACCGAGACGGCGAGCACGACGGGCAGCCAGCTCAGCGAGGCGGAGGCCGCGAACAGCCCCACGGCGACGGCGCCCGCCAGCGCGACCACCCAGACGGGGATCACGCTGCGCACCTGCCAGGCCATGAGGCCCATGGTATCCCGCACGCACCCGCCCGCCGGTCGGGAGAAAGGGGGTGTGGATTCCGTCGTTACACTGTGCGGTAGGCGTTTTGGAGGACTCGCGTGGCGCAGCTGTTGATCCTGACCTCGGCAGTCGACGGCGACGTTCTGCCCGCGCTCGGTCTGCTGAGTCATCGGGTGCGCACGATCCCGGCCGAACCGGCGTCGCTGATCAACGCCCCCGCCGCCGACCTCATCTTCGTCGATGCCCGGCAGGATCTGGCCAGCGCGAAGTCATTGTGCAAGATCCTCAACACCACCGGCGTGACGGTTCCCCTGGTGCTCGTGCTGACCGAGGGCGGCCTCACGGCCGTGTCGGCCGACTGGGGTGTCGACGACGTGCTGCTCGAGACCGCTGGACCCGCCGAGGTGGATGCCCGCATCCGCCTCGTGATCGGCCGCCTGGCCCAAGAGAAGTCGGCCTCCAAGATCCAGGCCTCCGGCGTCGTCATCGACGAGGCCAGCTATTCGGCGAAGGTGCACGGTCGCCCGCTCGACCTCACCTTCAAGGAGTTCGAGCTGCTGCGCTTCCTCGCCACCCACCCGAGCCGGGTGTTCACCCGAGAGCAGCTGCTCAGCGAGGTCTGGGGCTACGACTACTTCGGCGGCACCCGCACGGTCGACGTGCACGTGCGGCGGCTGCGCGCCAAGCTCGGCGACCTCGAGTCGCTCATCGGCACGGTGCGCAACGTGGGCTACCGCTTCAACGTGTACGACGACGAGGAGCGGCTGGCGCCGGTCACCTGACACTCGGCGCCGGCACGGGCGCCGCCGGGCCACGGATCCCGACACCTTCCGTTAACCCGCACCCTGGCATGATGGATCGATGGAGAGCGACAGCCCCCTCGGCGATGCCACGATCGCGGCCGATCTGCTCGATGACGACGAAGCAGAGCCGGTGCTCGTCGACGACGGAACCCTGCCCCACGACCGGTTCCTCGACCGCGAGCTGAGCTGGCTCTCGTTCAATCAGCGCGTGCTCGAACTGGCCGAGGACGACCACCTGCCGCTCCTGGAGCGCGCGAACTTCCTCGCCATCTTCGCGAGCAACCTCGACGAGTTCTTCATGGTCAGGGTTGCGGGCCTCAAGCGTCGCATCGCGACCGGGTTGGCCGTGCCGACCAACGTCGGCCGCGCACCGCTCGATGTGCTCGCCGACATCAGCGCCAAGGCGCACGAGCTGCAGGACCGCCACGCCCGCGCATTCCGCGACCGCGTCAAGCCCGCGCTCGACGAGGCGGGCATCCACATCGAGAGCTGGAGCGACCTCGACGAGAAGGACCGGCAGCGCAGCGACGAGATCTTCTCGGCGCAGATCTTCCCGGTGCTGATGCCGCTCGCCGTCGACCCCGCGCATCCGTTCCCTTACATCTCGGGCCTTTCGCTCAACCTCTCGATCCGGGTGCGCAACCCCAAGACCGGAAAAGAGGAATTCGCGCGCCTCAAGGTGCCGCAGAACCTGCCGCGCTTCGTGCAGCTCCCGGATGACGCGCGCGGCCTGCTGCGCTACATCCCCCTCGAAGACCTCATCGCCAATCACCTCGGCGAGCTCTTCCCCGGCATGGAGATCGTCGCCCACCACGAGTTCCGCGTGACGCGCAACGAGGACGTCGAGGTCGAGGAGGACGAGACCGAGAACCTCATCCAGGCCCTCGAGAAGGAGCTGCTGCGTCGCCGCTTCGGTCCGCCGATCCGTCTCGAGATCAGCGACGACATGGATGACGTCACGCTCGGCCTGCTCATGAGCGAGCTGCAGATCACCGAGCAGGAGGTCTACCGGCTCCCGTCGCCGCTCGACCTCGGCGGCCTGTTCGAGATCACCAAGCTCGACCGGCCCTCGCTCAAGTACCCGCGCAACGTGCCGACGACCAGCGTGAACCTGCTGCCCGTCGAGCCGACCGAACGACCCGACATCTTCGCGTCGATCGATCGCGGCGACATCCTGCTGCACCACCCGTACGAGTCGTTCGCGACGAGCGTGCAGGCGTTCCTCGAGCAGGCGGCCGCCGATCCGAACGTGCTCGCCATCAAGCAGACCCTCTACCGCACGAGCGGTGACAGCCCGATCGTCGAGGCCCTGATCGACGCCGCCGAGGCCGGCAAGGCCGTGCTGGCGCTGGTCGAGATCAAGGCGCGCTTCGACGAGCAGGCCAATATCGGGTGGGCCCGCAAGCTCGAGAAGGCGGGCGTGCACGTCGTCTACGGGCTGGTCGGTCTGAAGACGCACAGCAAACTCGCGCTCGTCGTGCGGCAGGACAAGAACGGCACGCTCAAGCACTACAGCCACATCGGCACCGGCAACTACAACCCCAAGACCAGCCGGATCTACGAAGACCTGGGCCTGCTCACGGCGGATGACGTCGTCGGCAAGGACCTGACGCGCCTGTTCAACGAGCTCTCGGGCTACGCGATCGAGAAGAAGTTCAAGCGCCTGCTGGTCGCGCCCCTGCATCTGCGCAAGGGCCTGCTCAAGCGCATCGAGGTCGAGACCGAGAACGCCCTGGCCGGTAAGCCCAGTGGCGTCCGGATCAAGGTCAACTCGATGGTCGATGAGGCGATCATCGACGCGTTGTACCGGGCGAGCAAGGCCGGGGTGCACGTCGACATCGTCGTGCGGGGCATCTGCTCGCTGCGGCCCGGCGTCGAGGATCTCAGCGACAACATCCGGGTGCGCAGCATCCTTGGTCGCTACCTGGAGCACTCGCGCATCTTCTGGTTCGCCAACGACGGCGATCCGCAGGTCTACATCGGCAGCGCCGACATGATGCACCGCAACCTCGACCGCCGCGTCGAGGCGCTCGTGCGCATCGTGCGACCGGAGCACCTCGACGAACTGAAAGGCCTGCTCGACGAGGCGATGAGCGAGCAGACCTCGTCGTGGTGGCTCGGCGAAGACGGGGTCTGGGTGCGGCACGACCGCGACGCCGACGGCGCTCCGCTGCCCGACATGCAGACCGAGGTCATGCGTCGCATCGCGTCCCGCAGGCGCGGGGCGCTGCGGTGAGTCCGGCGGTCGTCGCGGGCACTCCGGTTCTCGCCGCCGGCGCCGTGTGCTGGCGGGTCAACCGGTCGGGCGAGGCCGAGGTGCTGCTCGTGCACCGCACGCAGCACCGCGATACCTCGCTGCCCAAGGGAAAGGTCGACCCCGGCGAGACCCTGCCCGAGACGGCCGTGCGCGAGATCGCGGAGGAGACCGGACTCGTGGTCGGCCTCGGCACGCCGCTGGGCGTCGTCGAGTACCAGCTTCCCAACGGCCGCGACAAGGTCGTCTACTACTGGGCGGCGGAGGTCGGCGAGCTCGCCATCGCCAACTCGACCTTCGTGTCCAACGACGAGATCGAGAGCCTGCACTGGATGTCGCTGGCCGAGGCCCGCGAGCGACTCAGCTACCGGCACGACGTCGACATCGTCGAGCGCTTCGCCGAGTTGCATGCGCAGGGCCGCGCCCGCACCTTCGCCATCGTGGCGTTGCGGCACGGCAAGGCCGTTCCCGCGCAGAGCTGGGACGGGCCGGATGCCACGCGACCCCTGCTGCAACGCGGAGTGGACCAGGCGCTGAGCGTCGCCCCCGGCATCGCCGCCTACCGTCCCGCCAAGCTGCTGTCGTCGACGGCGGAGCGCTGCCGGCAGACGATCGCCCCCACGGCGCGGGTCACCGGCCTCGAGGTCAAAGAGAAGGCCGAGATCAGCCAGGACGCCTACGACGCCGGCGGCGCCGCCATCGGCAGGATCATCGCGAAGCGCTTGCGCAAGCGCGTCACGACGGTGCTCTGCAGTCATGGGCCCGTGCTCCCGCAGATCATCCACGCGGTGATGCAGGCCACCGGCACGGC
Organism: Lysinimonas soli; assembly: GCF_042655435.1. NCBI lineage: Bacteria > Bacillati > Actinomycetota > Actinomycetes > Micrococcales > Microbacteriaceae > Lysinimonas > Lysinimonas soli. The sequence continues at coordinate 225,974 of NZ_JBHSMG010000003.1, read as the reverse complement.
CGATTCCGGCAAGCTGCAGCGCGCCGCCGCACTCGCCACCGGCGAGTACGCCGTGCTGCACATCCCGATCGACCACCCCGAATCCGGCCTGGTCGCGGTCGAGGTGCACGGACCTACCGCCTAGCCGGACGCAGTGCCGGCAACGGGGGGGCATCCGGAGTTCCGCATTCGTTCACCTTCCGTTTACCATCCGCCCCGAACCTGGTCACGAGTCGTTCGTAGTGTCGCCACTGGCCCGATACGGGGCCGCCAAGACAAACCCCACATTCCCGAAGGGAACACAGTGAAGATCACGCGTACCGGCAGCATCGCTGCCGTCGCACTGGTGGGCGCTCTCGCGCTCGCCGGCTGCTCCACCACATCCGGCCCGTCCGCCAGCCCCACCCCCACCGAGACGCAGGCCGACTACAGCAAGCTTTCCGGCACCATCACCTCCGGTGGCTCGAGCGCACAGGCCAACGCCGAGGCGGCGTGGACCACCGCATTCAAGACCCTCGCCACGGGCGTCACCGTCAACTACGACAAGTCGCAGGGCTCGGGCGGTGGCCAGACCAACTTCCTCGCCGGCGCTTACGACTTCGCCGGATCGGACTCGCCGCTCAGCGCCGCTCAGACGACGCAGGCCGCGACCAGCCCGTGCGGTGCCACCGGCGCGGTCAACCTGCCGATCTACCTCGACGGCGTCGCCATCATCTTCAACGTGAAGGGCGTCACCAAGCTCAACCTGTCGGGCGCGACGATCGCCAAGATCTTCAACCTGAAGATCACCGACTGGAGCGACGCGGCCATCACCAAGGACAACGGCGGCACCGCTCTTCCGGCCGGCCCGATCACGACGGTCGCCCGCTCGGACGGCTCCGGCACGACCGCGAACTTCACCAACTACCTCGCGGGTACGCAGAAGGCCGACTGGCCTTACCCGGCCGACAAGAACTGGCCCGTGGCCGGCAACGTGTCGAAGCAGCAGGGTGGATCCGGCGTCGTGAACGCGGTCAAGGCCGGTAACGGGACCATCGGCTACGCCGACCACAGCGCGATCGGCTCCCTCGCCGCCGCGTCGGTCGACGGCGTCGCCTTCTCGTCCGACGGTGTCGCCAAGGCGCTCACCGATGCCACGACCGACGCCAGCAACGGCGTGGCCGGCGACCTGTCGCTCAAGTTCGACTACACCAAGGTCAACGCCAAGGGCATCTACCCGATCCCGCTGATCTCGTACGCGATCCTCTGCAAGACCTTCAAGGACGCCACGCAGGCCTCGCTGGTCAAGGGCTACCTTGGCTTCATCGCCAGCACGACGGGCCAGAAGGTCGCCGCGGCCAACGCCGGATCGGCCGCGCTTCCGAAGTCGATCCTCGACAAGGTCAACGCGACCTTGGCTATGGTCAAGTAGTTCAGGCAGTACCGAACCACCTCCGATCCGCGCAGTTGACGCCCGACCCGAACAGGAGCGCAGTGAGCGACAGGACCATCGTCGACACGGCATCCAATGCCTCGGCCTCGGGAGCGGATCGAATCGCCGGAGGCCCGGCCCCTCGCAAGGGGGGCCGGGCACTCCGCGGCACCACCACCCGCAGGGGTGACAAGATCTTCTTCGGCCTGAGCACCGCCTCGGCCGTCTCGATCATGGTGATCCTGGCCGGCGTCGCGATCTTCTTGATCGTCAAGTCCATTCCGGCCATCGTCGCCAACTGGTCGACGAACCCCGAGCTGAACAACGGCCCCACCGCCGGGTTCGCCAACTTCTGGGTCTACGTCGGCCCGCTGCTCTGGGGCACGATCTGGGCATCCGCGATCGCCCTCGTCATCGGCGCCCCCATCGCGATCGGCATCGCCCTCTTCATCTCGCACTACGCCCCGCGCCGTGTCGCGGGGGCGCTCGGCTATCTGGTCGACCTGCTGGCCGCCGTCCCGTCGATCGTGTTCGGCCTGTGGGGCATCATCGTGATCCGGCCCTTCCTGCTGCCGATCACCGACTTCCTCAACCACAACCTCAACTGGTTCCCGCTGTTCTCGGGCCAGGCCTCGAGCACCGGGTCGACGATCCTGGCCGGTGGCGTGGTGCTCGCGGTCATGATCCTGCCGATCATCACCTCGATCTCGCGCGAGATCTTCCTGCAGACCCCGCGTCTGCACGAGGAGGCGGCCCTCGCGCTCGGCGCGACGCGCTGGGAGATGATCCGGATGGCCGTGTTCCCCTACGCGCGCTCCGGGATGGTCAGCGCGACCCTGCTCGGCCTGGGCCGCGCCCTCGGCGAGACGATGGCGATCGCGCTGATCATCTCGCCGTCGATCCTGTTCTCGGTCAAGCTGCTCACCGAGGGGTCGAACTCCCAGACCATCGCGGCCAACATCGCCCTCAACTTCCCGATCGCGACCGATCTGCAGCGCTCGGCGCTGATCGGCACCGGCCTGATGCTGTTCGCCGTCTCGCTCGGGGTCAACATCCTCGCCCGCTACATCGTCTCGGTCACGGGGCCGGGTGCCACCCGCCGCCCCTCACGCGCCGCTCGTCGCGCCGCGAAGACCGCCGCTCTCACGAAGGCTGCCGCGTGACCGCCATCCTGCCCCGGCGCCCCGCGCCCGCCTCGAGCACCAACTCCCTGACCACCGGGCGGCTGCCCCGGTTGTTCGAGCTGTGGCTGCTGCTCACCGTGCTCGTCGTCGTCGCCGTCGCCTTCCTGCTGATGGGATTCAACATCACCGGATGGCTCGTCGTCTCGGCGATCATCTACCTGATCGCGATCGGCGTCGCCTCGAGCATCGTCGAGAACCGGCGCCAGGCCGTCGACCGGGTGGTCCGCGGCCTCGTCACGGTGGCCTTCCTGCTCGCGGTCGCCCCCCTCATCTCCACCCTGTGGACGGTCGTGGCCAAGGGCATCGGACAGCTGAGTTGGACCTTCATCACCCAGCCGGGCGGCTCGCACTTCGACCCGAACACCCTCAAGGTGACCACCACCCCGGGCGCGCTGCAGGCCATCGTGGGCACGCTCGAGATCACGGGGATCGCCGCGGTCATCTCGGTGCCGATCGGCATCCTGACCTCGATCTATCTCGTCGAGTACGCACAGCCGAAACAGCTGCTGCGGCGCATCATCACCTTCCTGGTGGATGTCATGACCGGCATCCCCTCGATCGTCGCGGGTCTGTTCGCCTTCTCGTTCTTCACGCTCATCGTCGGCCCCAAGGCGTTCAGCGGCTTCTCCGCCTCGATCGCCCTCTGCGTGCTGATGATCCCGATCGTCGTGCGCTCGGTCGAGGAGATGCTGCGACTCGTTCCCAACGACCTGCGCGAGGCCTCGTACGCGCTCGGGGTGCCGAAGTCGCTGACGATCACCAAGATCGTGCTGCGCACGGCGATCTCGGGCATCATCACGGGCGTCGTGCTCGCGATCGCCCGCGTGATCGGCGAGACCGCGCCCATCTTCATCGCGGCGAGCTTCACCGACAACTTCAACGCGAACCCGTTCAGCGGGCCCATGCAGACGCTTCCCGTGCTCGCGTACACGGGCTACAAGTTCCCGGGCCAGGACATCGCCGCGTCGGTGAACTCCGCATGGGGTGCGGCGCTGCTGCTCGTCATCCTGGTCGTCATCTTCAATCTCATCGCCCGTCTGGTCGGCCGGATCTTCGCCCCGAAGACCGGCCGGTAGCCGACCAAGAGCCCGCCAGAAAGGCAGCAGCGTGTCCAAGCGCATCGAAGTCAAAGATCTCAACGTCTACTACAGCGACTTCCTCGCGGTCGAGGGCGTCAACATCACGATCGAACCGCGCACCGTCACCGCGCTCATCGGCCCCTCGGGCTGCGGCAAGTCGACCTTCCTGCGCACGCTCAACCGCATGCACGAGGTGATCCCCGGCGCCCACGTGAAGGGCGAGGTCTTCATCGACGGCAACGACCTCTATGCGCCCGGCGTCGATCCGGTTCTGGTGCGGCGTCAGGTCGGCATGGTCTTCCAGCGGGCGAACCCGTTCCCCACGATGTCGATCCGCGAGAACGTGCTGGCCGGCGTCAAGCTCAACAACCGCAAGATCTCGAAGAGCGACAGCGACGACCTGGTCGAGAAGTCGCTCAAGGGCGCCAATCTCTGGAACGAGGTCGCCGACCGGCTCGACAAGCCCGGTGCGAGCCTCTCGGGCGGCCAGCAGCAGCGTCTGTGCATCGCCCGGGCCATCGCGGTGGCTCCGGACGTGGTGCTCATGGACGAGCCGTGCTCGGCCCTCGACCCGATCTCGACCCTCGCGATCGAAGACCTCATCGAGGAGCTCAAGCAGGAGTACACGATCGTGATCGTGACCCACAACATGCAGCAGGCCTCACGGGTGAGCGACAAGACGGCGTTCTTCAACATCTCGGGCGCCGGCAAGCCGGGCAAGCTCATCGAGTACGACGACACCACCACGATCTTCTCGCGACCGAACGTGCAGGCGACCGAGGACTACGTCTCGGGCAAGTTCGGTTGATCGGCATGGTTCGTCAGTTCGTCAGTTCCGGCTCCACCTTCGAAACCCAGATGGGTTACTCCCGTGCGGTCGTCGCCGGCGACTGGGTGTTCGTGTCGGGCACGACCGGCTTCGACTACTCGACCATGACGATCTCCGACGACATCGGCGAGCAGACCCGGCAGGCCTTCGCCAATATCGCAGCGGCTCTCGAGCAGGCGGGCTCCCGCCTCGACGAGGTCGTGCGCGTGACGTACGTGCTGCCCGACGGTGGCCTGTTCGAGCAGTGCTGGCCCGCGATGCGCGACGCCTTCGCCTCGGCACGGCCCGCCGCCATGATGATCGAGGCCGGACTTGCGAGCCCCGAGATGAAGATCGAGATCGAGGTCACGGCGCTCAAGGGCTCCGCCGCCTGAATGGAGCGGACCGAGAAGACTCGGTCTGGACGGCGTGCCCTGAGAAGTGCCGAGCCGCAGAACGCCTCTCGGCGGAAGGCCGCTCGAAGCGGCGGAAATTGGAGCCCGGGGTTACTGCGGCCCGGCGAATCGAGTTTACAGGACCGGATTCTCGGGCCCGCTGAGGTCCGCTGTCGGCGAAGTCAGTCGAGGGTTCCGGCTCGCGACATCCGCGCGCAGGCCGCGAGCTCATCCGCCGTCGTCGTCAAGCGGAGTGCGCGCGTAGTCAGTTCGCTGGCGCGCTCGGGGCTCGCGGCATCCTGATCGTCGGCGACGCTGGATGCCCCGGCCGCCTCCACGCGGCAGAACGCGGCCGCCCGCTCGAGCGCGATCGCGAAGTCCCCCTCGAAGAGCCCCCGCAGGATCCGATCGGCGAGCTCGGTGACCTCCTGCGGCCCGGCCGGGGTGGGCGCGCCCGCGACGACGGCGTCGATCGTGCTGAGCACCTCGGTTCCGCGCTGGAACAGCAGGGCGATGCCGCCGGGATCCTGCCGGATCATCAGCCGGACGAGGTAGATGCGCCAGAGGGCACCCGGCAGGGTGTGCGGTCCCGACCGCGCCCACAGCTCGGCGAGCGCATCGATGCCGTGCTCGTCGGTGTAATGGACCAGACGGTCGACCACGTGCGGATCGTCGGCATCGCGCGCCCGGGCGAGTAGCACGCGCGCGCTCTCGTGCGCGGCACGCATGACGGCGGCCGGATCCTCCCCACCCGCGAACGCCTCGAACTCGCCGCCACCGAAGAAGGCGGGCTTGTGGAAGTCGTCGGCCATGCGATCCAGCCTACGATCCGCCGCGTCGGGCGTCGGCGCCCCACCCTGCTCGCCGCTACGCTGGGACCACGGGCCTGTAGCTCAGTTGGCAGAGCATCGGACTTTTAATCCGCGGGTCGTGGGTTCGAGCCCCACCGGGCCCACACTTGACAGTGCTGGTTAGGGCATTATTCTTCCGGCCACTTGGTACAAAGTCCCCAGCCAACCCGAGGGATGGGAGGCCCAACTCTCTCGAACGTCGCGTCGACCATGCTCTCTCGCCTAGCAGTCATTCGTCTGGTTCACCGGGGCGACCTGACCCTTCTGGTCGCTAAACCAGCACAGCTTCGGCCCGCGCCACCCTCGCGCTTGGCTAAGGGTGCCGGTTGCATGTGGGACCGACCCCAACGGCCAGTCGCCCGCTTGGGCTCCCATGCAGTCTGTCTTCGCACCCACGCTGTAGGGCCACACGTTGCAGAGGCCGTCCAAGACGGCCTGTGTGCCGCCGCTGATGATGCTTGTCGCAGTCCGGCCTTTTGGCGCGGAGATTGTGAATACGATGCCGTAGCCCTGGATGTTTTGCGGATAGCGCAGACCAATCGCGAAACTGGCTTGGTTGCAGGGATCGGAGAGGTCGTTGTAGTCCGCGTACGCTCCGAGACTCTTGGGCGCGGTCACGCCGTCCGGACGGATCACTTGCCAGTTCAAATTCTGGTTCTGGGCCGCCAGGCTCGCCTTATAGGCGTAGTCAACGTCTGTTCCGTCCGGCAGGAAGCACGACGTGCGAGTGCCCCGATCTCCGTTCGGATCGTACATGTTGACCTCGAACTCAATGCCCCAGTCTGACGGAAGAAGCCAAGGGGCATCGGCGCCGAGCCACCAGTAGCTCGACGAGATGTCCACCCGGTTCGGTGCGCTGTAGGTCGTCAAGTAAACGTTCGCCTGGGCAGGTCGCCAGTCGCCGGACTGCACCGAGGCGGGGCTCGCCACCTTGCTCGTCTGGGACGTGGGTCGTGTGGTCAGCTTCTGAATTCGCGGGCTGAATGTCGCGGGCCGCGGCACAAACGCAGGGGTCAAAGTGTTGATCGACGGTGCGATCTTCGCCGATAGCCCGGCTGGCTGGGAGCCGACCGGCACCGTGGTTGCGACCACCAGCCCGGTCGCTGCCGGCGTCGTCGCGAAGGAGGAGTCAAACTTCGCCTCGAACTCGGCAGGGGTTTGTGTGGAGGCGAAGTAGTACTCGCCGGAGACTTCCGGATTGTCGTAGGCGATGCCGAGGACCGTCCCCGCGTAGCTGCCTGCCGCGGTCACCGCATCGTCGAACGAAACCGGACTGCTAAACGGAACGATCTCTGTGGTGGGGTCGCCCGGATTCGGCGCCACCGTGGGCGTTTCGGGATTGGTTTCGTCAGCCACGGCGGGGACCACGCCACTCCAAATGAGGGCGAGTGTCAGCGTTCCAGCAGCGATACCGACGTACTCTGCCCGCGCAGGTATCCCTGCGTCACGAACAAGATCACTGCGGCCAGGGCCGCAATGATTCCGACGGCGAGAACGACTGAGAGGGTCGGGCTAGGCATCTCCATGACAAATCCTCCACTCGTCATCGGAAAACGGCAGACCAGACCCGTCGGCCACCACGACCACGACCCAGTCCCGCCCTCCGGCACAACCGTGGCCAAATCGAGGTCTGGCCAGAGAGCCTGAAGGCAGCTGTAGTCAGGGTTAGGGGTTCTCAGCCATGCGACCAGAACCACGATTAATGCCACTCCGCCGACTACCGCAGCCATCCATGCGGCAACCAACATCCCAACCTGCGACTTCATGGTCCCCCGCCCGTCCCCTCACAAAACATCCAGGGAAGCTATGGGTAGCTATGGGTAGCTATGGGTAGCTATGGGTAGCTATGGGTAGCTATGGGTAGCCTATGCGAGCGCATGTCAGCTTTACAGTCGACCGTTTGGGGGACTCAGGGTGCACCAATTCCGCACCGGCTCAGTGCCGAGCCCTGCGCGGCTCGGGCGCCTGAACCCGAGCACGCCGCCGAATGAACATACTTCATCGATTTTGAAGAAATCGACGTTGTTGCACCCGCAGAACTCGAGACCGGTGAACGAATAGCTATCCTGTCCAACCGCGGTGTCAATCTACTTGTCCAAAGATGGCTCCACCACAACTCGCGGGTCGTTGTTCCTACAATCACCATCAATAGGCAGGCGTCGGGACCATTTGAGGAAGCTGATCTCATCCAAGAGGCCTGTGACGTGCTAGTCGAGGCTGGAAGAGCTCTTGAAGAGGCCCACACGCTTGTAGATGAATGGCTAGGGGATTCAACAGGCGAAAGCCCAGCTTCCCCCCGCGACTTGCTCTCGGACCCGCAACAGCGAAGTGTGGTCAGGTCGGCTCTTCGACGCCAACTAAAGACTTGGATCAGCTAAGGCGGCGCGGGTAGTTGGCAACCCTCTGCCGACTACCCGATTTTTAACACGTCACGGCAGTTGGCCGACGCGAGTCAGGCCGTGGACATACCCTCAAGCAGGCGCGCCACACAACACCGGAGCCGCCAGGGCATTCGCCCATTGATCTCCTATTGTCGTTTGGCTATATTAGTTCAATGCAGTTGAGCGTCTCAGAATTCGCCGAAGCCCGTGGGGTCTCACGGCAGCGCGCGCTTGCCTTGATCAGCGCCGGGCAAGTCAAGGCGCAACGCGTGGGACGCTCCTGGGTGATCGATCAGCAGGAAGTCAACCGGCGAGCGGCGCGGGGGCGACCGTTGAGCGCACGGATGGCCGAGCTGATTATCCACGCCATGTCTGGCGACGTCCCCGAGCGGCTCGACCCTCAAGAACGGTTCTTCCTCGGTAAGTATGTCGATCGCCTGCGCAGAGACGAGAGTCCTCTCGAGCTTTTGCACTCGTGGCTACGGTCGCGCCAGATTCGGGTCGTGGATGTCGGGGCGAACCCCGCCGACATCCCCGAGATCGCCGCGGACCGCCGGGCCGTCGCATCCGGAATCAGCGATCCTCGCGCCGGGATGTCTGCCGCGCGTGAGTTCGAGGGCTACATCGAGGCTGCGGACCTCGAGCGATTCCTTCGGGACAACCTGTTGGTCGAGTCGGCTTCACTGAACGTGCGGCTCCACGTTGTGGGCCGGAAGCCCGCCGATCCGGTTCCACTTGGGCTGATCATCGCCGACCTCGCGGACTGGAACCGTCCACGAGAGGACGGTCGCGCACTCGATCTGATGCGAGGCGTCTCGTGGCCTCACTAGTCCTGCCTCCCATGACGCCGAAGCAGGAGGCGTCGTGGCATGGCATCATCGCCGTCTCGAGGCGCATCCGCGGAGGCTGGTGCCTGGTCGGCGGTCCGAGCCCCACCGGGCCCACTGTTGACAGTGGTACTTGCCGGACGTCGAGCTCGTGCCAGTCCTCCTGGCGGCTCTGTTCCACGGAGTGCTGGTCACGCGAACGTTCGTCCCCCGGCGACCGCTCGGAGCGCCATCGCCTCGCATATGGAGTTGCCAATGACTCGGGACAACGCCGACACCGGCCCCTGAGGGCACGGCCGATGGTCTTGAGCGTCTCCGGCAAGCCGCCTAGCCGAGCGTTAGTGAGCTAGATTCACGGTGTGGGGTCCGAAGGTTCAGCACCGCGAGGTTTCAGTCGCGAATGGTGGCTTCTCGGCGGCCGCCCCAAGCCGTGGGCGCACGCAGCGCTCGCCTTCGGCGCCGGAGCGGCGCTGTACGCCATCGCGCAGTACGCACTCGTCGCACTGTTCGTTGTTGGGCCTCTTCTCGCGAGCGGGTTCGCGGTGCTGGGCGTCATCATCGCAGCGATCACGTTCGGCGCTCTCGGCGTCGGCTTCCTCGGCCGCGCTTCGGGCGGATGGCTTGCGTTCACATCCCTAGCCTGGGCGGGTGGTTCGGCGCTTGCGTTCGCGCTCGGACTGTCGAGTCGTGACGGGCAACTCGATCGTTGGCTTTGGTTCCCGCCTCTGCTGGCGGGAATCATCCCGTTCGCTATCGCCTTGCTGGCGCACCGGGGGCCAACCCGCGCTATCGCCGGCCTTCTGCTGGCAGTGGCGGCCACGACGGGGATCGTGGCGCTGGCTGTCGGCAGTTACGACCACCACCTCGCGGAGGGTCAGCGGCGCTTCGGATCGACTGTGCGCCCCGAGGTCACAACCGTCGCAGGCACACAGCCAGCACAGGTACTGGCTTACCCAGGATCCAGCGCGACAGTCGGCCGCTATCTGACCGCGAAGCGGCAAGCGAATGGCGACTATCCAGTCCTTTTCACCCTTCTCACCGAGCCAAGACCCGGGTCGGCGTGCGGTGCCCCACTCGCGGGGAACTCTGGCACCGAGGCGGAGATGACGTGCAGCCGTTCGGGCAAGCTCTGGATCCGTACGAGCGCGACAAGGCACGAAGTCGCAGCCGTCCTCGACGGGTACCTCGTGCGAGCCGTCGGGTCGACCTCAACGTCCGAGTCCCTGCTCAGAGCGGCGATCGATCATGCTCGGCCGATGAGCGCCTGGGACTACGAAGCGCTTCTGAACGACCAATTTTAAACGCGAGGCTCGCGGGGCTTGCACGAAGGAAGATACCTTCCTATGGTTAGGCCATGCCCAGTCGCCCGGTTGGAAGGCTGCTCGATCTCGAGTACCGCATCCTGCAAACCTGTATGGATCTCGAAGCCGCAGACGAGCCGGTGTACGGTTTCGTTCTGGCCCGACGGATGTCGGAAGCCGAGGGCGACCGCGGTCTAGTCGGCCATGGAACTCTCTACAAGGCGTTGGGCCGGCTGTCGAAGATGGGCATGCTGGAGTCGAACTGGGAGATACCGACCGAAGGAGACGAAGGGCGCCCTCGACGACGGTTCTACCGCGTCACGGGAGAGGGTGCGAAGGCTGCCGCATTGAGACCCTCCGAAGTCAAAGCGTCGCCCGCTCGGACGGCACTCGCATGACCAACCACAACGCACAGTCGAGAGTCGATCGCTGGTGTGCCGTCTATACGCGAGGTCTTCCCGAGGAGGTCGCCTCGGAGCGCAGGGAGGAACTAGCCGCGGATGTTCTCGACCACACCGAGTGGAGTGCATTCCAGGGAAATAGGCCGCGTGCAATCGCACGCGCGATCACGTGGCGAACGATCAAGGGGATCCCGTCGGACCTTGCGTGGCGACGCGCACAACTCAGAGCGGTCGACTCGGCGGGATATCGAATGCGACCCTTCGACGGCTGGCTGCTGCTTGGGGCCACTGCACTTGGGATAGGACTCGTCGCTCTTGCACTGACCGCCGTTATCCGTGACGGGAATGGAATCCTCATTGGCGACGCTTCTGCGATGCCGACGCTCGTTGCCGCACTCGGGATCATGTGCGGGCTGCTGCTTCTACTCCGCGAACAGACCCGACCGCTCGGATCGCTTTGGATCGCTGCCGGCGCTCCCGTCGTCGTCACCGTCGGCGTAGGACTTCTGGCCAAGAACACGACCCTGCTGTTCTACGTATCCCAATCGACGCCCCTGTGGGGAGTCGGACAGGCGTCGATAGCGACCTGCGTTGCGGTGTTCTATATCGCGGCGACGGCATGGTGGACGCCGGAACGCAGGAAGTCCTCGTCCCGATGAGGCGGCCGGTCATCGCGGGCATCGCTATCGGAGCAGCCACCGTTCTCGTAGCAGGCACGATCGCGGGAGTTGTCGCCTACCAGAGTGCGACGTCGAAGCTCCCCCACTCAGCGCCCGCGCCCCTCACCGCGACTCAGCTGGCCGACTATCAGCACGTGGTCGAGAGTTGGCCCTATCCGTTCGCACCGGGTGACGCAGTGCCGAAGTCGCCGCCGCCTCTCTCCGGTAACCCGCCCTCGCCCCAGAGCGACCGAGCCTTCATTTCGTTCTTCTATCAGTGCTCGTGGGTGAACGAGGTCATCGGCGGAAGGGCAAGCGCGCGCTCGACGGCATTGATCAGCTTGAGGGCCTGGAACGACCTCCCCGTTTCCGTATCCAGTGCAGACAACTCCGATGGAGCCTGGAAGGCAACGATCCTCCTTCCCGCCGAAAACGGGAACTTGAAGCCCTTGGAGGACTACTTCAAGACCTGTAAGGCATACCAGTCCTACCGGACTAAACCTGGTACGGGCATCGTCGTCAACAAGCCGCTGCCCAATCCTTTGGCGACCCCCAGTGCGACTCCCGGTGCGATCCCCACCTCTTCTCCGAGTAAGCGAGCCTCCGTCGGGACCGACATGGTCGGCAAGTACCACGTGGAGATTCCCGTCGACAACGGACCCGAGAACTACGCAACCGGGACCGTCACCCTCGATTCGGCCGGACATCCCGCTGCCTATGTTGTGGCGTCCGGCGACGTCATCGACTACATCGCCGATCGCTTCGGCTTCTTCTCTCCGAGCGGTGAAGGGTTCGACTACCTCAACACGATCAACCAGGTTCGACGGGGTGGATACCCGTGGACCATCTATGCCGGGGACACGCTGAATCTCTCGGCCTACACGATCCTCAACGTGGGAAGCATCGACGGCAAAGTCCTCAACGAGGCGCCGCCCGATCCGATGCCGGCTCAGCGATAGCCGTGCCCACATTTTTCCCACAGTCGTAAGAGAATCCATGTCATTGGACTGATGCCAATGTCATCCAAAAGTGCCGTATTTTCGGGCTTTTTGAAGCGCTACCTTGGTACAACGCCACCCTCAGCACGGCGCACCGTTCGGTAGGCTCCACCATCATGGAGATCCGCGATGACGGCTCGGGCTGCTTCGTCCGGCTCACACCCATCGGCTACCAGTACAAGAATCCAAGCGGCGATCCCTACGACGACAACTGGCTGATCATCAAAGGACGAGTCCAAGATCGCCATCAGGCGTGGACGTTCCAGGACCCCGCCCTACTCGTGGATGAGGCCCACTCCATCGCGCGTTGGCTGAGGGCGGCTGCGGCCGGCCACGGTACGCAGATGGAGGTCGGCGCCGACGGCCTGCCTTTGCCGAGCCTTCAGATGATCGAGCCGAACATCGGCCTGGGGCTGGTCGAGTTCACCCCCACCGCGGTCACGGTGCGATTCTTCCTGTCGTTGGAGTCGGCTCCGCCATCGAGCGTCGAGAGCGTCGAGGTCGACATGGAGTACTCCCTCGACCTGACGACCGCTCCGGGCAATCTGGAGCGGGCGGCCAAGGAGTGGGAAGACCAGCTAGCCCAGTTCCCCTATCGGGGTTGATTCGGCCCGGGGCAGAGGGGCGATCCGCGCACGAGGCGGTCGGCCGCCACGCCCAGATCTGGCCCAGTGGGTTGCGACTTCTCGGATCAGGCCGCGTCATCTGAACTCGAGAGCGCTCGAATCGCGACGCCCGGCCATTTCGATCCCGCCTGACACCGACCGCTCCGGCGCGCTGAGTCCATCCGACTGGAGCTGCGCGGCGCCTGGCAATGCGAGTGATCCGCCAGTATGGGCTTGTGAGCGCACGAGACTTCCTCTGGAGTCTGCGCTGGCGCCTCAGCGTGGCGACACGCCGCCTTCGTGGGATTCGCGGCGATTTCGAACAAGGCGAGCTCAGTGCCCGCGCGGCCGCGCTCACGTCGAGATGGGTGACGCGGTGGCCGGAGTTCGCCCCCAGCCCAACCGGCCAAACGCATCTTCACTCGCGCTACTCCGGCGAATTCATCCGCTTCCACAGCCTGCCCGACGCCGGTACTCGACCGTTTACACCCGAGGAGATGGTGGAGGCAATACGCCGCCACATGACCGCACTCGAGGACCTGGTAGAACTCGCGGGCGACTCGACCCTCGTCGTCGTCGCAGCCGACTGGGGAAGGAACGACCTCTTCGGCGCATGGAGCAGGAGTGTCTTTCCAGGCTCGTGGCCCTGGCTCTCATGGCGCGACACGCGCGACGAAGAGGGTGACCCGCTCACTTACTTCTGGGTGACCCCCGTCACCGAACTCGCCAAACTGAAGCATTCCTTAGAGCGAGTCGTGGAAGAGGACGGCCAGATCTACATCACCGACGACGGCATGAACTGGCTCTACCACCCGTACGACGGCGGTGCTGACATCTACTTGACCTCGATCGACGATGCGAACACGCTCCGTGCGCGACACGAGCACTGGCGACCAGGCGACTAGTCGACTGGTGCGCAACTCTGCAGCCTTGAAATCGTTCAGCAGTTGCGCCCGCTGAACGACGTACCTGGGAACTCTGTCCGTCAGCTGGTCGGCACCCGAACGCCGGCCATGCCGCCATCGACGGCCAGCAGTGTCCCCGTGGTGGACGATGACAGAGGCGACGCCAGGTAGACGATCGCCTGGGCCACCTCCGACGCCGTGACGAGGCGCCCCATCGGCTGCCGCGCGCGAAGGGCCGCGGCGGCGGCTTCGGCGTCGTCGGCCTCTCCGAGCAGTCGTCCGACCCACGGCGTGTCCGCGGTGCCGGGCGTCACCGCGTTGACTCGGATACCTTCGGCGACGTGGTCGGCTGCCATCGCGAGGGTCACCGATGCGACCGCTCCCTTGCTCGCCGAGTAGAGCGCTCGGTTCGGCACGCCGACCACGGCGACCACCGAGCAGGTGTTGACGATCGCGGCATGCTCGGACCTGCGCAGGTGCGGCAGGGCGGCGCGACTGACCCGGGCGAGTCCGACGACGTTGACATCGAGCACGCGGTGCCATTCGTCGTCGTCGTTCGCGGCGATGTCACCGGACGCGCCGATCCCGGCGTTGTTGATGACGATGTCGAGACCGCCGAAGTGGTCGATGACCGCTCCGACGGCCGCGTCGACCTGAGCGGCATCCGTGATGTCGCAGACGACGCCGAACTGCGACTCGGGGATGTTCGCGACGCTCCGATCGAGCACGGCGACTCGAGCGCCGCGCTCGACCAGGAGGGCGGCGGTTGCCTCACCGATCCCGGATGCTCCTCCGGTGACGATGGCGACGAGGTTGTTGAACTCGGTCATGGGCTCTCCTTCGAGCGGATCAGATGCGGGGGTCGACGTGGATCTTGGGGCCGAGACCTGCGCCCAGCGGGCGCTCTCCGGCCAGGACCGCTCCGACGCCGTCGAGTCCGACGGTGGCGGCGACGAGGGGACGAGGATCGACCGCTCCCGCTGCGTACTGTTCGACGGTTCCGGCGAGCCCCGGTGAAGCGCTGAGCACTCCCACCGCGGTGACGTCCTTGAGGGCGATCGTCCGGGTGTCGACCAGCGACGGGCTGCCGGCGAGCCCGACGTAGACGACCCGGCCGGCCGGCTCCACCAGGTCGAGAGCTTTCGCGGGGAGAGCCGGTGTGTTCGAGGCGTCGATGACGGCATCCCAGGGCAGCACGGGGAGTTCGTCCTCGGTCCAGACCCCGTCGAAGCCGAGGGCGCGGGCGCATTCGAGGGATCGCGGCGAGCGACCCATCAGGTGGACTTCGGCCCCCTCGGCCTTGGCGAACATGGCGACGAGGAGCCCGATCGTTCCGGGGCCCAGGACCAGCAGGCGGTCGCCTTGCTGCAGCTTGGCGCCCCAGACGGAGCGCAGTGCGTTGCCACCCGGTTCCACGAGCGCACCGAGGGTGTCATCGACGGTGTCAGGAAGGGGGTGGAGCGCCGTGACCGGCACGGCGAGCTGTTCGGCCAGCGCTCCGGGGAAGCCGCCCCGGATGCCGACCTCGTATCGGAACTCGCAGACATGCTGATTGCCCCGGAGGCACCGACGGCAGATGCCGCAGCCGAGCATGGTGTCACCGGTGACGCGACGCCCGATCCACGCTGGGTCGACCCCTTCTCCGATCGAGGCGACGGTCCCCATCCATTCGTGACCGATGCGCAGCGGGTACTCGGCGAAGCCGTCGTGCAGGTACTGCATCCCGCCGGTGAAGAACTCGACGTCGGTGCCGCATACGCCCGCCCGTTGCACGTCGATGACGACATGACCGGGCTCGGCGACGGGTGGAGCGACGTCCTGGACCTCGAACTCGCGAGGCCCGGTCAGCACGAACGCGCGCATCAGCGAGGGGCGATGACGGTCTGGCGCTGCGATCCGAGGCGGTCGATGCCGAGCTCCATGACGTCGCCGGGCTGCAGCCAGACCTGCGGGTTGAAACCCATGCCGACTCCGGGGGGCGTCCCGGTGTTGATGAGGTCTCCGGGTTCGAGCACCATGAACTGGCTGAGGTAGTGGACGATGAAGTACGGATCGAAGATCATCGTCGAGGTCGAGCCGGTCTGGCGGCGCACGCCGCTGACGTCGAGCCACATCCCCAGGTCGAGCACGTTCGGGATCTCGTCGGGCGTCACCAGCCACGGGCCGGCCGGGTTGAACGTCTCGGCGGATTTGCCCTTCGACCACTGCCCGTTCCGCTCGAGCTGGAAGGCGCGCTCGCTGACGTCGTTCACGACGCAGAAGCCGGCGATCGCCTCCTTGGCGTCCTCGACCGAGTCGAGGTAGCTGATCCGCTTGCCGATGACGATGCCCAGCTCGACCTCCCAGTCCGGCTTCGTCGAGCCGCGCGGGATCCGCACCTCGTCGTTCGGGCCGATGAGCGTGTTGGGCGACTTGGTGAAGAGGATCGGCTCGTCGGGGACAGCCTGACCGGTCTCGGCGGCGTGGTCACGGTAGTTGAGCCCGATGCACAGGATCTGGTGCGGCCGGGCGATCGGCGCGCCGATGCGTTCGCCGTCGAACGTCGAGACGCGTCCGCGCTCGACCCGTGAGGCGACGACGTCAGCCAGGCCGGCGAGCAGTCCGCTGCCGAAGAACTGCTCGTCGAAGTCGCCGACGACATCCGACAGGTCGACGTACGTGTCGTCATCGATGCGGGCGACGGGCTTCTCAGAGCCGGAGGCTCCGATGCGCATGAGGTGCATGTGGTTCCAATCAGCTTGCGGTCGTGTGCCTGGTCGGACGCCACCACGCGCCCGACCAGGAGAAGGTGGGGATGCCGGCGACGCCGACATCCGCGAGGAACAGCCGCCCCGCATCCGGATGCTCGAGCAGGCCGGCCTCGTCGAGATCACGCGAGGCCGTGGTGATCAGCAGTCGGTCCAGCTCCGGGCCGACGAAGCACACGCTCGAGACATGAGGCGGGTCGACCTCGACGACGTCGACGATTCGGCCGTCCAGGTCGTAGCAGCGGACCTGGCCGCTGCCCCACACCGCGATCCAGAGGTAGCCGCGCTCGTCGACGCAGATGCCGTCGGGGAATCCCTCGATGACCAACTGGGCTCGGCGGACACCGGTGGCGCCCGTCTCGGCGTCGTAGTCCCGCGCCCAGATCGTCCGGGCGAGGGTGTCGGCGCTGTAGAGCGTGCCACCGTCCGGCGACCAGGCGAGGCCGTTCGAGATGCCGAGGTCGGCATCGAGCGTGTCCAGCGAACCGTCGTGGTCGACGCGGAACAGATGATCGTGTCCGCCCTGCTCGTCGAACGCCATCGTGCCGATCAGGAAGCGGCCGGCGGGATCGACCGCACCGTCGTTGGTCCGGCTCGGATCGCCGGCCTCGACGATGCGAGGCCCGTCGGTGCGACTCCCGTCACGGGCGACCACGACGAGGCGATCCTGGCAGGCGACGAGAAGGCTGCCGTCCGGGCCCGGCACGGCGGCGCCGACCATGCCGTCGAATCCCTCGTCGGAGAGGGGTGAGATCGAGTCGCCGATCAGGGCGCCGCGGTAGACGTGGCCGCGGACGACATCCACCCAGATGACGGTGTCGGTGTCGGCATCCCAGACGGGACCCTCGGCGAGGACGTGACGCTGCGCCGACGCGACGGTCGCCGTGAAGGTGCTCACAGCGCGGTCTCGTCGACGTGGCCCGCCACGATCGAGCGGATCACCGGCAACTCCTCGATGAGGGCCGACAAGGGCGTTCGGTACGACAGCGCGCTGATGCTGACCGCCCCCGACGGCTCGTTCGGTGACGAGAGAAACACCGGGACGGCGAGGCAGTTGACGCCGGGCTCGTTCTCCTGATCGTCGACGCTGAAGCCGCGTTCGCGCACGGTCTCCAGCTGGGCGTGCAGCTCCTGCGCGGTGCCGGCAGTACGAGCCGTGATCTTGCGCAACGGATGTTCCGCAACCCAGGCCCTCACGGCCTGTTCGTCGGGCAGTTGCAGCGACAGCAGCAGCTTGCCCACGGCGGTGGCATGTGCCGAGTTCCTTCCCCCGACCGTGGACGTGAGCCGCATCGCGCCGACGGTGGGGTCGACCTTCGCGCGGTACACGATGTCGGCTCCGTCGAGGACCGCGTAGTGCGAGGTCTCGCCGAAGCGGTTGGCGAGTCGATCGAGGATCGGCTGGACCCGGAGGTGATCGGGGCGCGCTTCGTGGTGCGCGAACGCCATGCGGAGGAACTCGTCGCCGAGAAGATAGTGCCCGCGCCCGTCACGTCCGGCCAGGCCTGCCCTGCACAGTGAGGCGAGCGCCCGGTGGATGGTCGGCTTCGGACTGCTCATCACCCGCGCCATCTCGTCGAGCGTGACCCCCTCCGGGTACTTCGCGAGCTCGGTGAGCACGGCGAGCACCCGGTCTGAGCCGACGAGGCGATCGTCGCTCACCGGTTCCGTAACGAGAGCTGCGGGTGTAATCTCCATTGCGTTCCACATGTTAGACAAATGTTCCACGAAATGGAAGAAGGCGACGTGGCCGAGCAAGGACGCTCCCACCGCAGCAGCGAGTGGTACGCGGGCACCGACCGCAACTCCTACATCCATCGGGCTTGGATGCGACGTGGTCTTCCGGAGGACGCGTTCGACGGTCGCCCGCACGTCGCCATCGCGAACACGGCCTCGGACCTGACGCCATGCAACTCTCACCTCGACGAGGTGATGGAGAGCGTCAAGGCCGGCATTTGGGAGGCGGGCGGCGTTCCTCTCGACCTGCCCGTGGTGTCGCTGGGTGAGACGCAGGTGCGTCCGACCGCGATGCTCTGGCGCAACATGGCCGCGATGTCGACCGAGGAGATGATCCGCGCCAACCCGATCGATGGCGTGGTGCTCCTCGGGGGCTGCGACAAGACGATCCCCTCGCTGATGATGGCGGCGGCCTCGGTCGACCTCCCGGCCGTCGTGGTTCCCGGTGGGCCGATGAAGACCGGGACGTTCCAGGGCGTCGCGCTCGGCTGCGGCACCGACGTGTGGCGGCTGAGCGAAGAGGTGCGCGCGGGAACCCTGAGCGAGAAGGAGTTCCTCAAGTCCGAGGGCTCGATGATCTCGAGCAAGGGCCACTGCAACACGATGGGCACCGCCTCGACGATGGAGCTCGTGACGGAGGCGCTCGGGATGATCATCCCCGGTCTCGCCGGGACCCCCGCGGTCGATGCCCGTCTGCTCCAGAATTCCCACGAGACAGGCCGTCTGATCGTCGAGTTGATCGAGGCCGATCGGCGGCCCAGCTCCTTCCTGACGAGGGGTTCCTTCCAGAACGCGATCGTGGCGCTGGCGGCGATCGGCGGCTCGACCAACGCCGTCGTGCACCTGCTCGCCATCGCCGGCCGGCTGGGCATCCCGCTGACGCTCGACGACTTCGACACGATCGGATCGGGAGTCCCGTTGCTGGTGAACCTGCAGCCGGCGGGTCGGTACCTGATGGACGACTTCCACCGCGCCGGCGGTCTGCTGTCGGTCCTCCGCGAGGTGAAGGACCTGTTGGATCCGAACGCCCTCACCGTCACCGGCAAGCCGCTCGTCGACTACCTCGACGATGCCCGCATCTGGGACAACGAGGTGATCAGCGTTCGCGAGACGCCGCTGATCCCCGACGCGGGAATCGCCGTCCTGCGGGGCAACCTCGCCCCCGGAGGCGCGATCATCAAGCCGGCTGCTGCGTCGCCGGAGCTGCTCCACCACCGCGGGCAGGCGGTTGTCTTCGACTCGATCGAGGACATGCACGCCCGGATCGATGACCCCGAGCTCGAGGTCACCGCCGACTCCGTGCTCGTCCTCCGCGGCTGCGGGCCCAAGGGGTACCCGGGCATGCCGGAGGTCGCCAACATGCCGCTGCCGAAGAAGCTGCTCGAACAGGGCGTACGCGACATGGTGCGAATCTGCGACGGACGTATGTCGGGGACGGCATACGGAACGGTCGTGTTGCATGTCACACCGGAGGCCGCCGCCGGCGGGCCGCTCGCCATCGTTCAGACGGGCGACTGGATCGAGCTCGACGTGCCGAAGCGCCGGCTGACCCTCGACCTCACGCAGGACGAGCTGAACTCCCGCACGCCGAACCAGGCGACGCTCGACGGGTTCGCGAAGCCGAAGCGCGGGTGGGAGAAGCTCTACGTCGATCATGTGATGGGCGCCGACACCGGTGCCGACCTGGACTTCCTGCAGGGGTCGAGCGGAGACAAGGTATCGCGTGAGTCGCACTGACGTGACCCTCGAGTCGCCTCCCCGCCTGCCTGCTAAAAGCGCAAGCTCGCACTGCGTCCAGAAGCCTGTTCACAAACTGGGTGTGGACAAACCTTCACTTCCCCGGCTAGTGTCGCAAGGCTGTGCCGAGTAGGCCAGCAACCCCGTTGACCTGGAAGGAGCGCCGCGTGTTCGAGATGCGATATGACGAACCGCGCGATCTGCGCACCCTCCAGAACCTCGCGTAGGCACGCGCCGTCACTTCGACGTCCCCTGCCTGGTCGAGGCTCGGGGCCTCTGTCGTTCTCACACGACCCGTCCTTTCCGGTGCTGCAGAGCCGGATGGTCGCGCCCGTCCCGAGCGCCCATCCCAACCCATCTCTGAAGAATCGAAAGGACGATGAAGAAGATCACGAACCGGCTGCTCAGCTGGGCGACCATCCTCGGTGAGAACGCCGAGGAACAGGCTCGCACCACCGCGACCATGCCGTTCATCTACCCGCACCTGGCTTTGATGCCGGACGCCCACCTGGGTCTCGGCGCCACCGTCGGGTCGGTCATCCCGACCCTCCACGCGGTGATGCCGGCCGCCGTGGGCGTCGACATCGGCTGCGGCATGATCGCCGTCAAGACGGCGTTCACCAAAGCCGACATCGACCGGGTCTCGGTCGACTCACCCTTGCGGGAGTTGCGCGAGCAGATCGAGCGGGCCGTGCCGACCTCGGCGGGCAGCTACAACCGCAAGATCGTGGAGACCGCAGAGCCCCGTGTAGCCGAACTCCAGGAAAAGGCGGCGCGGGCCGGTTTCGACCCGTCGAGCTACGCCGGCAACTGGCAGCTGCAGCTGGGCACGCTCGGCAGCGGCAACCACTTCATCGAGGTCAGCCTCGACGAAGAAGATGCCGTATGGCTCTTCCTGCACTCCGGGAGCAGGGGCGTCGGCAACAAGATCGCGCAGCACCACATCCAGATCGCCAAGGCCGAGATGGAACGCTGGTGGATCACGTTGCCCGACCCCGACCTCGCCTACCTGGTGGAGGGCACGCCCCAGTTCCACCGGTACATCGAGGAGCTGCGGTGGGCTCAGCACTTCGCCCTGCTGAACCGTGAGGAGATGATGGACCGTGTCGTGCGGCAGCTCTCGGAGTGGATGCGCGAACCGGTTGTCGAGGTCGAGCGGGTGAACTGTCACCACAACTTCACCCAGCTCGAGAGCCACTTCGGCAAGGACGTCTGGCTCTCGCGGAAGGGAGCGATCTCGGCGCGGCTCGGCGAGAAGGGACTCATTCCCGGATCGATGGGAACCGCGTCGTACGTGGTCGAGGGACTCGGCAACGCCGTCGCTCTGGAGTCGTCGCCTCACGGCGCCGGCCGGATGTTCTCGCGGAGCGCCGCTCGGAAGACCTTCACGCACGAGCAGCTGCGGGAGGCCATGACGGGGATCGAGTTCCGGGATACGGACGCGTTCCTCGACGAGATCCCGGCCGCCTACAAGGACATCGACCAGGTCATGGCTGACGCCTCAGACCTGGTGCGGATCGTCTCCACGCTGCGGCAGATCCTCAACGTGAAGGGCGACTAGCGAGCGTGGGCTCCGGGAGAAACCCGGGGCCCACGTCCGGTCGGGCCGTGGGAAGCCTTCAGCGATTCAGAGCTCGGGCGGCGGGCAGGCCGTACTGGTAGGTGGCTCCCGCTTGAGCGTACGTGGCGACACCGGAGGGATCATCGTCTGCGGCACCGGTGACGAGACCGGGGCCGAGACCTCAGCCGGATCTGCTGCGCGAGCGCGGAGGCGACCGGACGATCGCCGTCGTCCGCCACGAACACGCGGCCGATGACCAGTACGGAATCGAAGGTCGTGTGATCGGTCGAGACGGGGAACGCTCGGGGATCAGGCCCACGTGGCCGCCCGGAACGGCAGCGGCACGTAGTCGATCTCGACACCGAGCTCTTTCGCGGCGCGGAGGGCGAAGTGCGGATCCCGCGTGAGTTCCCGGCCGAGGAACACGGCGTCGGCTCGCCCCTCCTGCAGGATCGCCTCGGCCTGCGCCGGGGTCGTGATCTTGCCCACCGCCGCCGCCTGCACCCGACCCTGCTCGCGCACCAGCTCGGTCAGCGGCACCTGGTACCCCGGCGAGACCGAGATGAAGATGTCGCGGACCAGCCCCCCGCTCGAGATGTCGAAGAAGTCCGCCCCACGGTCGACGGCCCAGGAGCAGACCCGCGCCGTCTCCTCCGGCGTCCAACCGCCCTCAGCCACCCAGTCCGTGCCGGAGAACCGTACGAACAGGGGCATCGATTCGGGCACGACCTCGCGAACTCGATCGACGATCTCGAGCAGCAGCCGCGCCCGGTTCTCGAGGCTGCCCCCGTATTCGTCGGTACGCCGGTTGCTCAACGGCGAGAGGAACTGGTGAAGCAGGTAGCCGTGCGCCGCGTGGATCTCGATGAGATCGAATCCGGCCTCGACAGCCCGCCGGGCCGCCGCACCGAAGTCGTCGACGACCTTGTCGAGGCCCGCCCGATCGAGTTCGACGGGGACGTCCATGCCTACGCAGGCGACGGCCGAGGGGGCGACGGTCGTCCAGCCACCTTCCGATTCGGGCTTGGTCTTGCCCGCCTCGGCGGTGAACCCCCGGTAGTCGGAGCCCTTGCGCCCCGAATGGGCGAGCTGGATGCCGGCGGCCGCACCCTGCGAATGGACGAAGTCGACGACACGGGCCCAGCGATCGCGCTGCGCGTCGTTCCAGAGGCCCGCGCACTCGGAGGTGATCCTCGCCTCCGGACTGACACCGGTCGCCTCCATCATGACCAGCCCGGCACCGCCTGCGGCGTAGGTGCCGGCGTTCACCAGATGCCAGTCGTGCGGCATCCCGTCGTGATCGAGGCAGGCGTACTGACACATGGGTGAGACCCAGATGCGGTTGCGCAGTTCGACGCCCCGGATGACGAGAGGTTCGAAGAGTTTTGCGGTCATGGTGAGGCTCTTTTCGGACGAGGTCAGCGGGCGGTGTAGCCGCCGTCGATGGGAAGCCCGACGCCGGTGATCCACGACGACTCGTCGGAGGCAAGGAAGAGGACCGCGTAGGCCACCTCGAGGGGTCTGCCCAGACGCCGGATCGACTGGTTGGCCGTCATCATCCGCTCGTAGGCCGGCAGGCCGCCCTCGTAGGCGGACGCGATCCCCTCGACCAGGGGAGTGAGCACAGTGCTCGGGTGAATCGAGTTGACGCGGATGTTGTAGCGGCCGTAGCTGGCGGCGTCCTGCCGCGTCTGCATCGTGACCGCCCCCTTGGCGACGTGGTACGGGGTGAACTCGTCGTTGCCGATGAGACCGTAGATCGACGAGAAGTTGATGATGCTCCCCCCGCCGTTGGCGATGAGATGCGGGATCACGTGCTTGGTCGTGAAGAAGACGCCCTTCACGTCGACCGCGAACAGCGCGTCCCATTCCTCTTCGGCGACCTCGTGCGTGGGCTTGTCGACGCCGATGATTCCGGCGCAGTTGACGAGCACGTCGAGCTTGCCGAAGTGCTCGACCGCGGCCTTGACCACGGATCCCACGCTCAGCTCGCTCGTGACGTCCAGCTCCCAGAAGCGGGCGACGCCTCCGGCGTCCACGATGGCCTGAGCGGTCTCCCTGCCGCGGTCGACGTTGGCGTCGGTGACCGCCACCGATGCCCCCTCGCGCGCGAACAGCTCAGCGGTCGACCGCCCCATCCCGGATGCCGCCCCGGTGATCAGGGCGACCTTGTTGGCGAGACGAGGCATGGCGTTCCTTTCGGCGGAGCACGGTCGGTGGGGAGGTGAGCGGGTCGACTAGCGGTGCGCGCGGCCCGCGCGGTACCAGTCCGCGATGAGTGCGATCTCCTCGTCGGCGCGCGGCTCGCGACCGGCCAGGAGCGGGTAGACGTGCTGCATGCCGTCACCGGCGGAGAACGTGACGTCGACGCCGGCGGCGCGCGCGAGCTCGTCGAGGCGGGTCGCGTTGTCCCAGAGGGATTCCTGGGGGCTCGCGCAGATGTACAGCCGCGGGAAGCCCGCGTACTCGGCGTACAGGGGATTCGCCAGAGGGTCGGTCCACAGCGCCGGATCGTCGAGGTAGCGATCGATGTTGCCCTGCAGTCCCTCCGGCGCGATCAGGAAGTCCGTGTCGTTGTTGGTGACGAGGGTCTCGCCGTTGTTCTCCATGTTGAGCCACGGCGACATCGTGATCACCTGGCCCGGCAGCGCCTTGCCCTGTTGCTTCAGCATCTGAACCATCCCGAGGGCCAGGTTGGCGCCCGCGCTGTCGCCGACCAGGGTGATGTCGCGCATGTCGTAGCCGTCGGCGACGAGCGCGTCGATGATCGCGACCCCGTCGTGCAGCTGGCCGGGGAACCGCGTCTCGGGAGCCAGCCTGAAGTCGGCGACGAAGGCGTACGTCCCCATGGCCTTGGCCAGGTGGCCCGCCAGCTTGCGGTGCGTCGCGGACGATCCCAGAGCGAACCCGCCGCCGTGCATGAGCACGACCATCTGCTTCGGGTCGCTGTCCCGCGGCATGACCAGGATGCCCGGCACGCCACCGAAGCTCGTCTCCTCGTACGACACCTCCGTGGGCTCCGTCGTGGCCCTCGCCCAGTCCTCGAAGACGATGCGGAGCAGCCCGAGCGACATGTCGGGGTACTTCGTCATCTCGGCGATCCAGTCGGCATACATCTGACCGAGCAGGTCGGTGGGCACAGGTGCTGACACGGTTCTCTCCTTCGCGAAGTCGCTGGAGCACCAGGATGTCGCCTGCCGCGACCCGCGAATCCGGCCGTCGCAAAATGACCCATCCGAGTCTCAAGCTGACGCCCGGGCGCCGACGAGCAGCCCGGAGACTCATAGCCCAGGGGGCGCACCTCGCCCCGTGCAATCACAGACAGTCCGAGCCGGCGTCAACGATGACATCTGCCGCACTCAGCGGCACGACCCCGGCCTCACCGACAGAAAGCAGATGAATGTGAACATCTCGATGAAATCGCGCAAGGGGGTCACCGCGATCGCAGCGATCGCCATGGTGTCGGCCCTTGCTCTGACCGGCTGCTCCAGCGGCTCCCTGAGCGGAGGAACCGGCTCCGGCTCCTCGACCGCGAAGATCACCACAGACGGTGTCGGCGTGCAGAGCGACATCGGCTCGATCACCAAGTACTGCGGCACCAAGCCCCTGACGGTCGCACTGGCCGACGGCTTCGGCGGCAACTCCTGGCGCAAGATCACCAAGCAGGTGTTCCTGGAAGACGTCAAGAAGTGCAAGAACATCAAGAAGGTGCTCTACACCGACGCCCAGGGCGACACGCAGAAGGCCATCTCCGACATCAACTCCCTCGTCGCCCAGAAGGTCGACGTGATTGTCACCTTCGTCGACGGAGGTCAGGCTCTGCTGCCGACCATCAAGAAGGCGACGGCGGCCGGAGTCAAGGTCGTCCCGTTCGTCGGATCCCCCGGTGGCGTTCCCGGCAAGGACTACACCGCCTTCGTCGCCGAGGACATCAGGACCTACGGCCAGAACCTGGCCGACTGGACGATCAAGACGATGGGTGGCAAGGGCAACCTGGTCATGCTCGGTGGCATCGCCGGCAACTCCTACTCGCAGGGCGTCTACGACGGAGTCGTCGCGGCCGCCAAGAAGAACCCCGGCATCACGCTGCTCAACACCGACGGACCTGTCGCCACCGATTGGGAGCCCGGCAAGACGCAGCAGGTGGTCGCCGGCCTGATCACCAAGTACGGCAAGATCGACGGAATCGTCTCGGACTACGGCGGAGGCTCCGTGGGCGGCATCCGCGCGTTCCTCGCGGCGAACCAGCCGATCCCGCCGTGGTCGGCCAACGACTCCAACCAGTTCTCGTGCCTCTGGTACCAGTACAAGGACACGGAGCCGAAGTACCAGATCGCCACGGAGTCGTCTCGCAACTGGATCGTCCAGGAGGCCCTCAACAAGGGACTCGCCGCGGCGAACGGGATCGACAACACCGAGCCGAGCACCTTCAACCTCCAGATCATCGAGGACTCGACCGACTCGTCGAAGCAGCCGAACTGCCAGAAGGCCCTGCCCGACGACGCCATCCTGTCGTCCGGCCTGACCGTCCAGCAGCTGTCGGACCTCTTCAAGTAACCCTCTCGAACACCGGGTGCCGGCCTCCGCTCATGGGCGGGGCCGGCACCCGCACCAGCAAAGGACACAGACATGGATCGCCTGACCGGCAAAGTCGCAATCGTCACCGGAGCGGGCCGAGGCATCGGTCGCTCGATCGCCGAGACCTTCGCACGCGAAGGGGCGACGGTCGTCGCGACCGGGCGCGGAGCATCCGAGACCTTCCCGGAGGGTATCGAGTACCTCCAGCTCGAGGTGTCGCAGGAGAAGGGCTGGAAGACCGTGGTCGAGGAGGTCATCGCGCGACACGGTCGCGTCGACATCCTCGTCAACAACGCCGGCGTGATCATCTACGACAACGTCCACGAACTCTCGCTCGACGACTGGAACACGGTCATCGGCATCAACCAGACCGGCGTCTGGCTCGGCATGCGCGAGGTGATCCCCTCCATGCTCAGCAACGGCGGCGGGTCGATCATCAACATCTCGTCGATCTGGGGAACCGCGGCGGTGTCGGGCGGTCACGCCTACCACGCCACCAAGGGCGCCGTCCGCAACATGTCGAAGAACGCCGCGATCACCTACGCCAAAGAGAACATCCGGGTGAACTCGGTGCATCCCGGATTCATCTGGACCCCTCTGACGGAGTCGCAAGACCCCGACATCAACGCCTACGTCGTCGGGCAGACGCCCATGGGCCGAGCCGGCCAGCCCGAGGAGATCGCGAACGGCGTGCTCTTCCTGGCCAGCGACGAGGCGAGCTTCGTGACGGGCTCCGAACTCGTCATCGACGGCGGATACCTCGCGCAGTAGCGCTCGGCACCCCGAAAGGATCCCCGCGTGAATCTGACAGAGCAAGCGAACGAGCAGGCCGTCCCCCGCGATGAGCCGCACCGCCTGCACTCCGACGACGCCGAGGTTCTGCTGCGGCTCGTCGGGATCGGCAAGTCGTTCCCCGGCGTCCGAGCCCTCACCGACGTGAACCTCGAGGTGCGAGCCGGAGAGGTGCACGCGCTCGTCGGCGAGAACGGGGCGGGCAAGTCCACCCTGATGGCGGTCGCGTCCGGAGCGCTCGCGGCCGACGAGGGCTCCGTCGAGATCGGCGGGGTGCACCTGTCGAGCGCCTCGCCCGACGAGGCCAGATCGCTCGGCCTCGCCATCGTCCGTCAGGATCCCGCCCTGCTGCCCGACCTCACGGTCGCCGAGAACATGGCGATCGGGGTCGGCTATCGCCGGGTGGGCGGGCTGCGCAACGCCCCACGGTGGGCGCAGACCCGGCTCGACCCCTGGCAGATGGGGGTGGATGCGCGCACCCGCGTGTCGGATCTCACGGTCGAGCAGCGTTTCATCGTCGAGATCGCGAAGGCGATCGCCCTGGAGCCCCGGGTGCTGATCCTCGACGAGCCCACCGAGCACCTGAGCCTCGAGGAGGCGCAGAGGCTGTTCCGGCGCATCCGGGAGATCGTCGCGGGTCGGTCCTCGGTCGTGTACATCTCGCATCGCATCCCGGAGGTCAAGGAGATCGCCGATCGCATCACGGTGCTCCGCGACGGCCAGGTGCGCGGCACCTTCGACGCCGCCGACGTCACCGAGGACCAGATCATCGAGCGGGTGATCGGCCGGGCCCTCGACACGGTGTTCCCCGACAAGGCCGATGACGGCGTGATGGCATCCGACTCCCGGCAGCTCGAAGTGCACCGCCTGTCCAGCGAGTACTTCCACGACATCACCTTCTCGGTGCGCCCCGGAGAGGTGGTGGGCATCGCGGGTGTGCAGGGCAACGGCCAATCCGAGCTGATCCGCGCCCTCGCCGGGCTCATCCCGGCCACCGGTTCGATCAGCGTGGCGGGTCAGCCCATCAAGGTCGGCAGCAACGTGGCCGCCGCCGCCGCGGGAACCGTCTACGTGCCGGCGGACCGTCACGGCGAGGGCGTCTTCCTCTCTCTCGCCGTCAGCGAGAACGCCGTCATGAAGACCTTGCCCGAGGTCGCCTCGGGCGGCATCGTGCGCGAGCACCGCATCATGGCCACCGCGCTCGAGCAGATCCGCAACCTCGCCATCAAGACCTCGTCACCGCGAGCGGCGATCTCGACGCTCTCGGGCGGCAACCAGCAGAAGGTCGTGCTGGCGCGCACGCTGCTCTCGAAGCCGCGCGTCCTGCTGGGCGAGGAACCGACCCAAGGCGTGGATGCCGGAGCACGCGTCGACATCTACAAGATCCTGCGCGACGCCGCCGGGCAGGGCGCCGCGGTCGTCGTTCTGTCGTCGGACGGCGTCGAGCTGCAGGGCCTCTGCGACCGGGTGCTGATCATGTCGCGCGGCGCGATCGTCGAGGAGCTGGCCGGCGACGCGATCAGCGAGTCGGCGATCACCAGTGCGGCGCTCACCTCGACCTCGACGGTCGAGCACGCCCCCGCACGCCGGGGTCGATTCGGCGGCTTCCGAGGGTGGCTTCGCGGCGACAGTTCGCCGGCGGCCGTCCTGGGCGCGCTGTTCCTGCTGCTCGGCGTCGCCGTGTCGATCACGAATCCGAGCTACTTCTCGGCGTTCAACATCAACAACCTCCTTCTGCTGGCTGCGCCGCTGATCCTGGTGGGAGCCGCTCAACAGGTCGTGGTGCTCGGAGCGGGATTCGATCTCTCGGTCGGTCCCCTGATGGGCTTCCTCGTGGTGGTCTCGTCGTTCTGGGTGGTCGACGGCGGCAACTTCCTCCTCGGCTTCGGTCTGATGATCGCCGGCGCGGCGGGCATCGGGCTGATCAACGGCGTTCTGGTGACCCGCTTCAACATCAACCCGGTCGTCGCGACCCTCGCGATGTTCATCGCCCTGCAGGGCGCCTACCTGTCGCTGCGCTCGACACCGGGCGGCCTGATCTCCGAAACCGTGACGAGCGCCGTCAGCTCCCGCGTCGGAATCGTGCCGGTCGTGACGATCGTGGCGACGGTCATCGTGCTGGTGCTCGAGTGGGGCCTGCGCCGGACCCGCTGGGGGGTCGAGCTGCGTGCGGTCGGCTCGCGGCGCGACGCGGCGGAACGCCTGGGCATCCCCGCGCGCCGCGTGCTGCTGTTCTCGTACCTGCTCTGCTCGCTGCTCGTGCTGCCCGCGGCCATCATCATGATGGCTCAGATCGGAATCGGCGACGGCACCCCCAGCATCTCGTACACGCTCTCCTCGGTGACGATCGTGGTGCTCGCCGGAGCCAGCGTGTTCGGCGGGCGCGGATCGTTCCTCGGGGTGCTCGCGGCGGCACTCCTGGTCGAGCAGGTGCTCAACATCTCGCCGTTCCTCGGGCTGTCGTCGGCATGGGGGTACTGGCTCCCCGGCGTCATCACGCTGCTGGCGGCGATCACCTACACCACCCTTCGGGGCGCACGACGGAAGGCGGCACGATGAACACCCCTCGGAACCCCCTCGCGGAGTCGGGCTGGCGCCGGATCCTGTCCGGCCGATCCAGTTCCATCTGGATCGCGACGATCGCCCTGTTCGCACTGAGCCCGATCATCGCTCCCGGCAGCCTCGGCGTCGCTCCCCTGCTGAGCATGCTGCCGTTCGCCTCGGTTCTGGCGATCGCGGCCGCGGGCCAGACCCTCGTCATCCAGCAGCGGGGACTCGACCTCTCGGTTCCCGGGATGATGGCCCTCGGCGCCGTGCTGGCCAGCGCTCTCCCGCAGAACGAGGGGTGGCCGGTATGGCTGGCCGTGATCCTCGGTGTCGTCGGACCGGGAATCGCCGGCCTGGTCAACGGCCTGCTGGTGACGGTCTTCCGGCTGGCCCCGCTCGTCGCGACCCTGGGGATGAACGCCCTTCTGCTCGGCACCGTGTTCGCCCTCGCGAACGGGACGCCCGCGTCGGCGCCGGCCGTGCTCACGAGGTTCGCCCTCGCGCGCACGATCGGGATTCCCAACACCCTGATCATCGCCGTCGTGGTGGTCATCATCGTCGGATTCCTGACTCAGAAGTCGATCATCGGGCGACGGCTCACGGCCGTCGGCGTCAGCGAGCGAGCCGCCATCGCGCTCGGGATCCGGGTCAACCTGTATCAGACCCTCGCCTACGGCTTCGCGGGCGTCTGCTACGGCGCCGCGGGGGTGCTCCTGGCGGGCTACACGCAGACGCCGCAGCTCTTCCTGGGCGACAGCTACCTGCTTCCGACCGTCGCCGCGGTCGTCCTCGGCGGCACCGTCCTGACCGGTGGCCTGGCCAGCGTCATCGCGTCAGGTGTCGCGGCCCTCTTCCTGACCCAGCTCGGACAGCTCCTCCGCGCCCTCGGGTGGACCGATGCGCAGCAGCTCGTCGCGCAGGCGGTCGTGCTGATCGTCGTCGTGCTGGTGCGGGAACTCATCCCTCGGATCAGCCGCCGTGTCTCGGCGGCGCGTCCGCCCCGGGCGATCGAGGCCGCGAACTCGCGCTAGCGCGGACGGTCACGCCGTCAGGTGGTACGCCTTCATCTTGCGGTACACCGTCGCGCGTGACAGCCCGAGGATCTCCGCCGCCTTGGCCCGGTTGCCCTCCGCCTCATCCAGCGCCTTGCGGATGGCCTCGAGCTCGACCCGCTCGATCAGGCTGAGCACCTTGGCGCTGCGCATCGCCGCCGGAAGGTCCTCGGGGGTCACGACGCCCTTCTTGCCGGAGCGGACGAGCTCGCCCAGGATCGCCCGGAGCTCTTTGACGTTGCCCGGCCAGCGGTAGGCCCGCAGCACTTCGATCGCCTCGCTCGTGGGCTGGAGGCCGGCTCCGACGGCGTCTTCGGACGAGAGCGCGTGCCAGAGCGCGGGGATGTCGGTGAACCGCTCGCGCAGCGGCGGCAGCCACAGGCACCCCGCGTTGAGCCGTCGAGCCGCGGAGTCCGCCTCGTCGGAATCGGCGGCCGTGAGCGTCAGCAGCACGCGACCCGGGTGAGGGGTGTTCTCGAGCACCGAACGCAGGCCGTCGAGCGCCGGCGCATCGAGGGTCTCGACACCGCGGATGACGAGCGGCGCCCCCGTGCTCAAGCGCTCGGTCAGCGACTGCAGCCACTTCCGAAGTCCCTGGATGTGGCGCTCGGCGGCATCCACGACCTTCCCCGTGGCGTGAACCGACCCGGGCCGGAAGGGGAAGCCGAGCGCGAGCGAGGTCTTGCCCACGCCGGGCTCGCCGGCGATGATCAGGGGCACCGAGGCGTCCCGCTGCCGACCGAGCACATTGACCGCGGCGAGCCACTCAGAGGATCGTCCCGCGAGCGGCGCCCGAGGC
Source organism: Lysinimonas soli (assembly GCF_042655435.1). Lineage (NCBI taxonomy): Bacteria > Bacillati > Actinomycetota > Actinomycetes > Micrococcales > Microbacteriaceae > Lysinimonas > Lysinimonas soli. The sequence goes on along the minus strand of NZ_JBHSMG010000003.1, from coordinate 194,640 downwards.
CGCGGCGCCGGGACCGGAGTCCGCGAGAGCTGTTTCTCCATCGCCATGACCACGTGATCGCCGTGGTCGAGGGTGGTCAGCTGCAGGTCGACCGCGCCATCGGAGAGCTCGAGCCGATAGCGCCCGGCCGGACGGCCGTCCTCGAGCATCCGCTGGAGAAGGGCGAGGTCGTCGGAACTCAACCGGCTCGCCGATCGGCTCTGCATCATCAGTCCCTGCGGCCCGAAGGCGATCACCGGCCCGGTGGCGTCCCGGCTGATCGACAGGAACGCATCGAACATGCGCCGCGATTCCGGCTGCTCGACATCGAGCACGTGCTGTTCGAGCTGCGTGGTCACCGAGTGCAGCAGGGGCAGGAGCAGCTTGCTCTTCGGCGAGAGCTCGGACGAGAGCGTGATGACGGCCAACAGCTTGCCGGTGAGGGGATGCCGGATCGGTCCCCCCGTGCACATCGCGGTGCTGTAGAAGTCGGCGAAGTGCTCGGTCCCGTTGATCTGGACGGTCTTGCCCGTCGCGATCACGGTGCCGACGCCGTTGGTGCCGACGACGTCCTCGGCGAGCACCGCGCCGCGCATGGTTCCCAGGCGATCGAGATGCTGGACCACCGACGAGTCGTGACTCCAGCGTTGCAGGATCTGCCCCTTGGCATCCGCGAGAAGGAGTCCGAGTCCGGTACCCGAGAGGTCGTCCGAGAACTTCGTCAGGGGCGCGCGGAACATGTCGAGCAGATGCGCGTCGAGCAGTTCGTCCGCGACCTGCGGGACGTCGCGGATGTTCGAGGGCACGCCGATCGCGGCCTTGGACCGCTCCCAGGAGCGGACGAGTTCGAGGTCAGGGGCGAAGGCCGCCGGACCCTGGCCGAGGATCTCGTCCTTGGCCGATTGGATTTGTCGTTGTGAATCGAATGCGAGAGACACGAAGTGGGCTCCTAGGGTATGTCGCCGCACCCTCGCCGTCGATTCGGCACTACCTCGACGTTGAGGGGAGTTCGCCGCGGATGCAAGACCCGTGGCAGGTCACGGTACGGCAAATCCCGCGCATCGAGACCCTTGGGTCTCAAATTGAGATCACCGACCGCGCCGCTCACATCGTAATACGGTATTAGTGAAAGTCGCTAATCGCCCTACTCGGCGATCGTCACTCGGGCGCCGGCGCCCCCGGGTGCGGCTGCCGCCGTCCGTACTCGAGGATGGCGAGCTGACCGGCGAGCCGGATGTGCTCCTCGCAGGCCGCCCGTCCGTCGACCGGATCACGGTGAACCGCGATGGCGCGCACGATGCGACGCAACTCCTCCATCGACATCGAGACCCGGGTGTCGTCGACGAAGGCGTATCGCCGGAACAGTCCGATCCGGGTGTGGATGCCGGTGAGGGAGGCGGCGAGCACGTCGTTTCCCGCTCCCTCGAGCATGATCCGGTAGAACTCCTCCTTGGACTGCTCACGCGTCTCGACGGTGCCGTGCAGGTAGAGCCCGTCCATGTCGCGCAGGTGCTCCTGCAGTCTCGCTGCGGTGTCGTCGGATGCGTTCCGGGCGAACAGCTCGCCGGCGAGGCCCTCGAGGGCGCGACGGACGTCGTAGAGGGCCTCGATGTCGTGCTGCTGCAGGACCGTGACGATCGGCCCGCGGTTCGGCAGCACCGTGATCAGGCTCTCCGACTCCAGCTGGCGAAGGGCCTCGCGGATGACCGTGCGAGACACGTCGTAGCGCTCGCAGAGCGCGCTCTCGAGAAGCCGTTCCCCCGGGCTCAACTCGCCTTCCAGGATGGATTCACGCATGGCTCGAACCACCTGCTGCCGCAACGGCGCCGCGTGACGCTCGACCCTCGCCCCCTGCACCGATCCACGCTGGATTGACACCCATGCCTCCTCGTTTGTCGCAGTCTGTCTCAATTTGAGCCGACCTGATTCCCGCCGCCTGGAGTCCCGTACCGTAATACGAGATTACGACACAGTGGGCCGACGCCGGATCGAGCACGGCACTGATCGCGAGCAACCAGGAGGCCTTGACCATGACCATTCTGTCGACCAGCACCGCAGCGACCGTCACCCTCCGCGCGCACACGGTGCGAACCGGCCTGTACATCGACGGGGAATGGCGCTCGACGCCGTCCACCTTCCCGGTCGTCAACCCCGCGAACGGCGAGATCCTCGCCGAGATGGCCGACGGCGGAGAGGCCGACGCGCGATCGGCGCTCGAGGCCGCGGTCGCCGCACAGGACGACTGGCGTGCCTGGGGGCCGAGGGCGCGCGCCAACCTCTTCCATCGGGCGCATGCCCTCCTGATGGAACGCGCCGAGACGATCGCCGAGATCATGGTGCTCGAGAGCGGGAAGCCCCTCGCCGAAGCGCGCAGCGAGTTCCAGCTCTCGGCCGACTTCTTCCTCTGGTACGCGGAGCAGATCGCGCACCTCCACGGCACGTACGCGTCCGGCTCGACGGGGGGCTACCGCGTGGTCGCCACCCACCAACCGGTCGGGCCCAGCCTTCTCATCACGCCCTGGAACTTCCCGCTCCTCATGATCGCGCGCAAGGCCGGGGCCGCTCTCGCGGCGGGCTGCACGGTCATCACGAAGTCCGCCAAGGAGACTCCGCTCACCTCGGCCGTCTTCGTCGAGGCCCTGCACGACGCCGGGTTCCCTCCGGGAGTCGTCAACCTCATCCACACCCGTTCCTCGGCGCGGATCTCGTCGACGATCATGGCGGACCCGCGCCTGCGCAAGGTGAGCTTCACCGGCTCCACCGGCGTCGGAAGCACCCTGCTCGAGCAGGCCGCGAAGAACATCACCAACGCCTCGATGGAACTCGGCGGCGACGGCCCCTTCGTCGTCCTCGAGGACGCCGACATCGACCTGGCCGTCGGGCAGGCGATCATCTGCAAGTTCCGCAACGCGGGGCAGGCCTGCGTCGCGGCGAACCGGATCATCGTGCACTCCTCCATCGCCGAGGAGTTCACGCGGAAGTTCGTCGAGGCCACCCGGGCCCTGCGCGTGGGCGACGGATTCGACGCGGTCGACATGGGCCCCGTCATCTCGTCCGATCAACGCGATCGACTGGGTCGGCTCGTCGGGGATCTCGTCGAGTCGGGTGCCGAGCTGCTCGTGGGAGGCCGCGAGATCGCCGGCCCCGGCTACTTCTACGAGCCGACGGTGCTGAAGATCACGGCCCCCGATCCCGCGCTCGCCAACGAGGAGCTCTTCGCCCCGGTCGCCACGATCTACACGGTCGACTCGACCGAGGAGGCCATCCGCTTCGCCAATGACACCGGCTACGGGCTCGCCGCCTACCTCTTCACCGAGGACATCTCCTCGGCGATCGTCGCCAGCGAACGCCTGGAGTTCGGCATGGTCGGGATCAACCGCGGGATCATGGCCGACCCCGCCGCCCCCTTCGGCGGTATCAAAGCCTCCGGCCTCGGGCGCGAAGGTGGGCACGACGGGATCTACGAGTTCCTCGAGCCCAAGTACCTGGCCATCACGGTCGACGAGACGACGGGAACGAAGCGATGAACGTCAACACCAACGAACTCGGGCTGGGCCTGCTGCGCCAGCCCAAGCAGGTTCTCTTCGGACCAGGACAGCGTCGGCAGCTGCCGAAGATCGTGCGGGAGGTCGCGACGCACCTTCTGATCACCACGGATGCGCGCATGGCCACGACGCAGGAGTTCATCGAGATCGTCGAGGCGGTGACCGCCGAGGGCATCCGGGTCTCCATCTACTCGGACGCCGAGCCCGACCTGCCGCGCGAGAACATCCTCGCCGTCGTCGAGCGCTTCGGCGACAGCGGAGTCGACGCCGTCCTCGGCATCGGCGGCGGCAGCTGCCTCGACCTCGCCAAGGTCAGCGCCGTGGTGCTTCCCCATCGGGCGGAGGTGCGCGACTACTACGGAGAGTTCCAGGTTCCCCGGCCGGGTCTTCCGGTGATCACCGTGCCGACCACCGGCGGCACGGGTGCCGAGGTGACGTGCATCGCCGTCGTCTTCGACGGCGACCGCGGCATGAAGATCGGGGTCGCCAGCCCCTTCCTGGAGCCCTACGCCGCCGTCATCGATCCGGAACTCACGCTGAGCTGCCCTCCCGGGCTCACCGCCGCGACCGGCGCCGATGCCCTCTCCCACCTCGTCGAGTCGTTCACCGACCGGGCGAAGAACCCCGACCCCGAAGAGCTGCGCACCAAGCTGTACGTCGGCAAGAACGTGCTGACCGACGTCTTCGCATCCCACGGGCTGTCGCTGCTGGCCACCTCGCTCGAGCGCGTCGCCGCCGACCCGGGAGACCTGCAGGCTCGCTCGGACACGATGCTCGCGGCCTTCTGCGCGGGTATGGCGATCAACACGGCGGGCACCGCGGCCGCCCACGCCATCCAGTCGCCGATCGGCGCTCTCACGCATACGGCCCACGGCTTCGGAGTCGGTGCGCTGCTTCCCTACGTGATGCGGTTCAACCTGCCTCAGCGGGTCGCGGTGTTCGCCGAGCTCGGTCGCATCCTGGGCGTCGCGACCGCCGATCAGAGCGAGCTCGATCAGGCGCACCTGGCGATCGAGCGGATCGACGCGATCCTGGCCGCCATCGGAACGCCGACCGATCTGAAGGCCCTCGGCCTCACGCCCGATCAGTTCGACTTCGTGGCGGATCAGGCGCTCCTGGCGACGCGCCTGACGGCGAACAACCCGCGCGAACTCGACAAGGCCGCGATCCTCGAGATCCTGCGCCGCGGGTACGACGCCGATCACTCGTGGTGGGACGAGACGTGATCCGGGAGCGCGTCGCGGTCGTCGGCGCCGGCTCCATCGGCGTGGCATTCTGCGCGCTGTTCGCCCGAGCCGGATTCGAGGTGCGTCTGACCGACCCCTTCCCCGACGCGCTGGAGCGAGCCCTCGGCGAGCTCGCTGCCCGCTTGGAGCTCCTCGCCTCGCACGGACTGCTCGACGAGCCGCCGGAGGAACTCGCGGCCCGCGTGACCACCGCAGCATCGATCGCCGAGGCGGTCGACGGGGCGATCCTGGTGCAGGAGTGCGCGCCCGAGCGTCTGGAGCTGAAACGCGAGCTCTTCGCCGAACTGGCCGCCGCGAGCGGGCCGCATACCGTCCTGGCGACCTCGAGCTCGGCGCTCACGGCGAGCGCCATTGTCGGCGATGGCCCGGGCGCCGAGCGGACGCTCGTGGGGCATCCGGGCAACCCGCCGTATCTGCTCCCCGTCATCGAAGTGGTCCCCTCCCCCGCGACGAGCAACGACATCGTGGCGACGGCGGAGTCGATCTACCGCCGGGCCGGGCTGACGACCGTCCGTGTGCGCCGGGAGGTCGAGGGCTTCGTCTTCAATCGGCTCCAGGGCGCGCTGCTGCGCGAGGCGTACTGCCTCGTCCGTGACGGCGTCGCCACCGTCGACGACATCGACACGATCGTCCGCCTCGGACTGGGTCGCCGCTGGGGCGTGATCGGACCCTTCGAGACCTCTGACCTGAACACCCGCGGAGGAATCGAGTCGCACGCCGAGAAGATGGGACCGGCGTACGAGCGGATGGGGGCCGAGCGCGGACAGCACGACCCCTGGACCCCCGAACTCGTCGCCGAGGTGACGAGGCAACGGCGGGCGGCGCTCCCCCTCGATCAGTGGGACGAGCGCGTCCGCTGGCGCGACGAGCAGCTGCTCGACATCGCTGCGCGCGCCGATTCCGCACCGCGCCCGCGGGCCTGACCGCGCCGATCCGCCTCACTGTGAGACGGCGATGCGTCATTCTGCGACAACGCCCCTGCCGGGCATTCGCGGGCGTCATCCTGATCCGAACATGATCTTTCGATGACCGACGACGGTCGTCGATGACGAAAGGATTGCCCATGACGACCCGAACCGACTACGACGCCATCGTCATCGGCGCCGGCTTCTCCGGCCTGGCACTGCTGCACCATCTGCGCGAGATCGGCATGTCGACCCTCGTCGTCGACGGTGCCAACGGGATCGGCGGAACCTGGTGGATCAACAACTACCCCGGGGTCCGCACCGACAGCGAGTTCAGCTACTACTCGTTCTCGTTCTCGAAGGAGGTTCGCGAGGAGTGGACCTGGACCCAGCGCTACCCCAACGGCGAGGAGGTGCTCGCGTACCTGAACTTCGTCGCCGATCGACTCGACCTCCGCAAGGACATCAAGCTGAACACCCGGATCGAGCGGGCGGTCTACGACGAGGTCGACAACGTATGGCGCGTGACGTCGACCGACGGGGAGACCCTCAGCGCGAAGTACCTGGTGAGCGGGATGGGCGTGCTGTCCCAGCCGGTGTGGCCGAACATCCCGGGCATCGAGACCTTCCGCGGTGAGAAGTACCACGCCGCGCGCTGGCCCCGCCAGGGCGTCGACCTGCGGGGCAAGCGCGTCGGGCTCATCGGTCTCGGCGCCTCGGGCATCCAGATCCTGCCGACCATCGCCCCGGAGGTCGGGGAGCTCGTCGTGTTCCAGCGACAGCCGAACTACATCGTCGAGACGACGAACGAAGCCGTCACACCGGAGCAGATGCAGTACGTGCGCGACCACTACGACGAGATCTACGAGCGCGCCGCCGCGCACCCGTTCGGCGTCGACATGGTGCCGGCACCCCATGGTGCGCAGGAGGTGGACGAGGAGGAGCGCCGGCGCATCTTCGAGAGCAAGTGGAACGAAGGCGGCTTCCACTTCGCCAACGAGACGTTCAACGACCTGGCGACCGACCACGCGTCGAGCGAACTCGCCTCCGAGTTCATCCGCTCGAAGATCCGCGAGATCGTGAAGGACCCGGCGACGGCGGAACTGCTCAGCCCGCGCGACTACTCGTTCAACGGGAAGCGCATCCCGACCGGGCACGGCTACTACGCCGCGTTCAACCGCGACAACGTCACGCTCGTCGACGCGAAGACCACGCCGATCTCGGAGATCACGCCCGAGGGCGTGAAGATCGGCGACACGGTCTACGAGCTCGACGTCATCATCTTCGCCACCGGCTTCGATGCGATGACCGGCACCCTGACCTTCATCGACATCGTCGGCCGCGACGGGCTGACGCTCCGCGAGAAGTGGGCAACGGAGGGTCTTCGCTCCAACCTGGGCATCTCGGTCAACGGCTTCCCGAACTTCTTCATGTCGCTCGGTCCCCAGACCCCGTACTCGAACCTGATCGTGCCGATCCAGCTCGGGGCGCAGTGGCTGCAGAACGCGCTCAAGTGGGCGCAGGAGAACGACATCGAGCGCCTCGAGGCGACGCCCGAATCGGAGCAGTGGTGGGCCGAGGAGGTCGTTCGGGCCGGGAACGCCACGGTCATGGCCTCCGAGGGGATGAAGGCCAAGGCGTGGTTCATGGGCGCGAACATCCCGGGCAAACCGCTGGAGTTCCAGGTCTACATGGGCGGCGGCCAGGTCTACCAGGAGTTCTGCCGCCAGGCAGCCGAGTCGGGATACGCGTCGTTCCTCGCCGGCAGCTCGGTCACGGCCTAGGCACTCGCGCACGAAGGGCCCGTCCGGTGAGGACGGGCCCTTCGTCGTCGCGGTTCGCGTTCTAGACGATCGCGAGCGACCGCAGCTTGGCTCCGAGTTCGTCGTTGCTCGGCTCGACGAGGTGCTCGCCGTCGGGGAAGACGATGACCGGCGTGCTCGTGCGGCCACTGATCGCCTGCGCCAGCTCGGCCGCGTCGCCGTCGGCGGCGATGTCGATGTCGTCGTACTCGACGCCCAGACGTGAGAGCTCGGCTCGAGACCGGAGGCAATCCGCACAGGTGGCCGTACCGAACAGAGTCACTTTTTCGAACTGCGGGATGTCGAGAGTCATACGACGATATTACGACCGACCCGCGGGCCCAAGGTCCTCACGCGATCCGCCGGCTCGGACCTAGGCTGCGCTGCATGGAGACGGCCCCCACCAGCTACACGGTCCACGCGCACACCACGCTGCCCGGCGTCGCGGAGGCCGAGTTCGGCGCCGAGACGGTCCGCTTCGATCGGAGCTGGGCATCCGAACCGTCCGGGCTGCCGGGCCCGGCGGAGCTGCTCGCCGCCGCGTTCTCGGCCTGCCTGCTCAAGAACCTGGAGCGCGCCGGCCAGTTGCTCGACTTCCACTACGACAGCGCCGAGGTGGAGGTCGTCGCCCGCCGTCAGGATGTCCCACCCCGCTTCACCGAGATCGGCTACGAGCTGCGGATCACCACCGCAGAGCCCGCACACCGCCTCGAGCTGGTGCACAGGAATCTGCGCAAGTTCGGCACGGTCTACAACACGCTCGCGGCGGTGTGCGCGGTCGACGGGACGGTCGTGGCAGTCTCTCCGAGCGGGCATCCGCGCTGATCGGCTGGAGGAACCGGTGGAGACGAAGCACGTCATCGTGCATGTGTACGGGCGGGACACCGACGACGTCGCCTCGGGCGCGCACATCAGCCGTCGACTCGGCGAGCTGCTGCCCGACGCCGACGTGCACTATGTCGTGCAGGGTCCGGCCGTCGAGGGCCTCACGGTCGCCGGAACCCGGCGGCTCGGGATCGACACGGTGCTCGACGGAGTGCAGGTTCACGCCTGCGCTCACAGCATGAAGACCGCCGGGCTGGACCCGGCCGAGCTGCGCGACGGTGTCACGACGGTTCCCGCCGCAGCGGTCTACCTCGCCGAACGGCAGTGGGAGGGCTGGGCGTACATCCGGATCTGACGGCCTGATCCGAGGGGCGCGCGTCAGCGGCGCGGCTCGGTGTGCGCGGCCACCTCGAGCAGGGCCGATGCCGCCTCGGCGGGTGCGCGGTCGGATCGCCAGATGGCGCTCAGCGGACGGATCAGCCGTACCTCGCGCACGCGCACGGCCACCAGCCGTCCGAGGGCGATGTCGTCGCGCACGGCGAGCGCGCTCAGCACGGCGGGGGCGATTCCGGATGCCGCGACCGCCCGCACCGCGGCGGCCGTCTGCAACTCCGCCGCGGGCGCACTGAGCACGAGCGCCGGGTCGTGATCTCGCAGCAGGACCTCGAGGCTGCGTCGGGTGCCCGAGCCCGGTTCGCGGGTCACGAGGGGCGTCACGGCCAAGTCGTGCACCGACACCTGTCGCCGACCGCGGGCCCAGCGGTGGTCGGGGGCGACCACGACCACCAGTTCGTCGCTCGCGATCAGGCGGGTCTGCAGGTCGTCCGGCAACTCGGCGGTCTCGACGAAGCCGAGGTCGGCCGAGCCGGCGCGCACCGCGGCGATCACGCCCTCGCTGTTCTCGGGGCTGAGATCCACGACGACGTGCTCACCGACCGGATGCCGTCGAAGCGCGACCAGCCAACCCGGCACCAGATACTCGGCGATCGTCAGACTCGCACTGACGCGGAGCCGGCTTCCCGACGATCGCAACGCCGCGACGGCGCCGCGAAGCCGGTCGGCCTCGTCGAGCAGCTCCGCCGACCACTCGGCGACCAACAGCCCGGCCTGCGTGAGCGCGGTGCCCCGGGGTCCGCGGGCGAGGAGCGTCAACCCGAGGTGGAGCTCCAACTTCTGCATCCGCGCCGAGACCGCCTGCTGCGTGAAACCGAACTGGAGCGCGGCGGAGCTGATGCTGCCGCCGTCCCGGATGGCGCGCAGCATCCGGAGCGCGACCAGGTCGGTGATCTGTGGCTCGTTCATGTCCTCGGTCACAAGCGTCGATTGTGGCTGCCTCAGGATATCGATCTTCTGCCGCCGGAACACGGCGCGCACGATGGCTCCGTGACCCAGACCATCCGGACCCTTCCGCCGACCGCCCGCCTCGCGCCCCGCCGCCCGCGCGCACTGCTCACCGAGCTCGAGCGGCCTCGCGATCTGTTCCGCAACCTCACGCCGAACTGGTACGCGTCGATCATGGGCACGGGCATCGTCGCGAACGCCGCGGCGACCCTGCCGCAGCAGCTCCCGGGGCTTCGCGCGGCCGCGACCGTCGTCTACCTGATCGCGGCGACGATGCTGCTCGCCCTGACCGCCGCCGTGGTCGTGCACTGGATCTCGCATCCGGCGACCGCGAAGAGCCATCACCGCAATCCCGTGATGGCTCACTTCTACGGCGCCCCGCCCATGGCCTTGCTCACGGTCGGGGCCGGGACGCTGCTGCTGGGCCGCGACGTCGTCGGACTCCCCGTGGCGATCGGCATCGACGCGGTGCTCTGGTCGCTCGGCACGCTGCTCGGGCTGGTCAGCGCGGTCGCGATCCCCTATCTGACCTTCACAACTCATCGGGTGGCGCCCGACGCGGCCTTCGGCGGCTGGTTGATGCCGATCGTCCCGCCCATGGTCTCGGCCTCGACCGGCGCGCTGCTGCTTCCCTTCCTGCCCGCCGGTCAGGCGCGCGAGACGATGCTCTACGGCTGCTACGCCATGTTCGGCCTCAGCCTCATCGCTTCGCTCGTCGTCATCGCGCTGATCTGGTCGCGTCTGACGCAGCACAAGATCGGGGCCGCTCCGATGGTGCCCACCCTCTGGATCGTGCTCGGGCCGCTCGGGCAGTCGATCACGGCCGCGAACCTGCTGGGCGGCAACGCCCACTTCGCGGTCGATGCCTCGACGGCGCATGCGCTGCAGCTGTTCGGGGTCATCTACGGCGTTCCGGTGCTCGGGTTCGCGGCGATGTGGGCTGCGGTGACCGCGGCCATCACCCTCCGCACCGCGCGGCGGGGCCTGCCGTTCTCGTTGACGTGGTGGTCGTTCACCTTCCCCGTCGGGACCTGCGTGACCGGGATCTCGGGGCTGGCGGCGCACACCGGCCTCGTCGCCTTCCAGGTGCTCGCCGTGCTCGCGTTCGTCGCTCTGCTCGCCGCCTGGGTGACGGTGGCGATCCGCACCGTGCACGGCAGCCTCATCCGAGGAAGCCTGTTCCTGCCGCCCGCCGCCCGGACCTGACCAGCACGCGGAGCACCTGGCGAATTTATACCCCCTAGGGTATAGTGGTCCCATGACCACAGCACGCAGGATCCTCATCGTCGGTGGCGTGGCGGCCGGGATGTCCGCCGCCACGAGGCTGCGTCGCCTGGATGAGAACGCCGAGATCACCGTCTTCGAGCGCGGACCCTACGTCTCGTTCGCCAACTGCGGACTGCCGTACTTCGTCGGCGGCGCCATCACCGACCGCCGCTCCCTGCTTCTGCAGACCCCGCAGGGCCTGGCCGACCGCTTCCGGCTCGACGTGCGCCCCGGTCACGAGGTGATCGGCATCGATCGTGCAGGCCACACGGTCACGGTGCGCGCAGTCGACACGGGCGAGTTCGCCGAGCACGGCTACGACGTGCTGATCCTGGCCGGCGGGGCGAGCACCACGCCCGCCCTCCGATCCAGCGGCGTGCCGACCCACACGCTGCGCACCGTCGACGACGTCGACCAGATCGTCCGCGACCTGGCCGAGGTGCACGGCGACACCACGGCCGTCGTGATCGGCGGCGGGTTCATCGGCCTCGAGGCCGTCGAGAACCTGGTGCACCGCGGACTCCACGTCGTGCTCGTGCAGCGCGGCGAGCACGTGCTGTCGCCCCTCGACCCCGAGATGTCGGCGCTGGTGCGCGACGAACTGCTGGCCTCCGGAGTCGAGGTGCGCACCTCGACGACCGTGGTCGGCCCCGCTGACGGCGGCGTGGAGTTGAGCGACGGCTCCCGCATCGCGGCGAGCCTCATCATCGACGCAACGGGTGTGCACCCGGACGTCTCGCTCGCCCGGGACGCCGGCCTGAAGATCGGACCCAGCGGGGGGATCTGGGTCGACGAGAACCAGCGCACGAGCGATCCCGATATCTACGCGGCCGGCGACGGCTGCGAGAAGGTCGACGCGATCGACGGACACGGCGCCCTCGTGACCATGGCCGGCCTCGCCAACCGGCACGGCCGCGCCGCGGCCGACAGCATCGCGGGGATCGCCGGCGTCGCCGCGCCCGCCATCGGTACCGCGATCGTCGCGCTCTTCTCCCTCACGATCGCGATGGTCGGCTGGAGCGAGAAGCGGCTGCGCGATGCCGGGCGGCCGCACCGCGTCATCCACACCCATCCCTCCTCGCACGCGAGCTACTTCCCGGGGGCGGAGCCGATGCACATCAAGCTGCTCGTGGATGCCGATAGCGACGCGATCCTCGGAGCCCAGATCGTCGGCGGCTCGGGGGTCGACAAGCGCATCGACGTGCTGGCGACCGCCATGTCGGCGGGCATCACGGCATCCGGTCTTCGTGAACTCGAATTGGCCTACGCACCGCAGTACGGCTCGGCGAAGGACCCGGTCAACCAGCTCGGCTACGTCGCCGACAACGTCGCCACCGGCGCGACGCGCACCCTGCAATGGCACGAGCTCGACTCCGAACTCAACCTCGGCGCACTGCTCGTGGATGTGCGCACCGCGACCGAGCACGGCGCCGGCCGGATTCCGGGCGCGGTCAACATCCCCGTCGACGAACTGCGCGAGCGGATCGGCGAGGTGGCCGGTCGCGACGTCATCGTGCACTGCCAGGTCGGCCAGCGCGGACACACCGCCGCCCGCCTGCTCGCTCAGCACGGCGTGGCCGTGCGCAACCTCGACGGCGGCTACCTCACCTGGCGAGCCGGAGCATCCACTCGCCTTCTGACCCCCAAGGAACTCGCATGAGCATCTTCAGCAGACTGTTCGCCAAGCCGTTCGCCACCGTCGACGGCGCGACCGCTCGACGCATCGTCGAGGAGGGCGGCCTGCTCGTCGACGTGCGCAGCATCGCGGAGTGGAACGCCGGTCACGCGCCGGCCGCCACCCATCTGCCGCTGGAGTCGGTCGAGCAGCGCGCCCATCGGCTGCCGAGCGGCGTGCACCTCGTCACGGTCTGCAAGTCGGGCATGCGGTCGGCCTCGGCGGCCCGCATCCTCGCCGCGAAGGGGTACGAGGTCTCGTCGGTGCGAGGTGGCATGAGCGCCTGGCGGCACGCCGGCGGGCGCGTGGTGAACAAGAACGGACGAGAGGGAACGGTCTGATGACGATCATCGACGCGAACGACGAGACTGCGCTCGAGCACAAGCGTGCCACCGAGCAGAAGAAGGTGCTCAACCGCCTGCGCCGGGCGCAGGGCCAGTTGACCGCCGTGATCACCGCGGTCGAAGCGGGAGGCAGCTGCCGGGACGTGGTCACCCAACTGGCCGCCGTCTCGAGCGCGCTCGACCGCGCCGGCTTCACGATCGTCTCGGCCGCCATGCGCGACTGCCTCACCGGTGACGGTGGCGAGGACGCGCTCACCGTCGAGGAGCTCGAGAAGCTCTTCCTGACCCTCGCCTGACCAGTCCCCACCCCACTCACTACTCTCACCCGATAACTCGAAAGGAGCACATCACCATGTGCCGTCAGATCCGTTGCAGCACCTGTCAGAAGATCACCTGGGCCGGATGCGGAGAGCACATCGACGCCGCCCTGCAGGGCGTGCCCGAGGCCGAACTCTGCACCTGCCCCGCGTAGGACCTTCGGCCGTGGTGGGCACGGGCCACCCGGATTACGGTCGAGACATTCGAAAGGAGGCGTCATGTTCATCCTCAAGTTCCTCGGTTCGACCACCGGCCGCTGGGTTCGCGGGATCGTCGGCGTCGCGCTTCTCGTGCTCGGAGCCTGGCTCGGCGGGTACTGGTGGATCCTCGCGGTGGTCGGTGCGATCGTGGCCGCTGCCGGCATCTTCGACTTCTGCCTGCTCGCACCGCTCGCGGGTAGACCGTTCTCCGGCAAGAAGCTCCGGGCCTCGTTCGCGTCGAAGTGATCCGCGACGCGCGTTCTCGAGCCGGTCGCCCGTGACGGTATCTTGGGACGGTCTTAGTCGGGCCCTGCTTGTGTGAAGCCCGCTGAGCCGGACGAAGATGGAGAACACGACCTCGTGACGACCCCCGCACCCGCCCCCCGACCACTGACCCGGTCGCGCGTCGTCGCGGCGGTCGCCGTGGCCGCCGTCGTGGCCCTGGCCGTTCTGGCCTTCGGCCTGCTGGTCGCTCGCGGGTCGGGCCTCACGCACCTCGAGTCGGGGGTCGTGTCCGGGTTCAACCAGCTGCACACCGGCGTGCTCGGCGCGATCACGACCGGGGTCTACTCGGTGTTCAGTCCGATCCCCGCGATCGCTCTGACCGCGGTCGCCACGCTGCTGATCTGGGGCTTCTCGAGGCGCTTCACCCTCGCTGCCACCTTCGCCGTCGGCATCGCCCTCACCTGGCTGCCGAGCGCCGTCGTCAAGGCGATCGTGCATCGGACGCGACCCGATGCCGCGGCCCTCCCCCACCCGTTCCACAGCCAGCCGGTCGACGCCTCCTACCCGAGCGGACACGAGGTCTTCGTCACGAGCGTCGTGGTCGTCGTGTTCCTGCTCGCCCCCCGCGGCACGGCCCGGCTCGTCGCCGGGGTGGTCGGTGCGCTCGCGATCGTCGCGGTCGGGATGTCGGTGCTGATCGACGGCGTGCACTATCCGAGCGACGTGCTCGCGTCGATCCTCTGGGCGCTCGGCGTCGCTCCGCTCGTCATGCTGGTCTGGCGGGCCGCGCTGTCTGGCATGGTTGCCTCATGGAGCCGGCGCGCGTCATCCTCGAGCGTCTCCCGGTAGTTCGGCGCTCCTCCGCGGGAGCAGAGCCGTGACGGCGACCTCCGCGGCGCGGGTGTCGCTGCCGACGATCGCCCGCGAGTGGGGGCGGATCGGCGTGACCGGCTTCGGCGGACCGCCCGCGCACATCGCGCTCCTGCGCGCGCTCTGCGTCGAGAAGACGGCGTGGATCGAGGCGAAGGAGTTCGAAGACGGCATCGCCGCGACGAACCTGCTGCCCGGCCCGGCATCGACCCAATTGGCGATCTTCTGCGCGTGGCGGCTGCGGGGGCCGGCCGGCGCCCTCGTCGGGGGGGTCTGTTTCATCGCCCCCGGGCTGGTGATGATCCTGATCCTGTCGGCGCTGTTCCTGCTCGCGCATCCGCCGCTGTGGATCCTCGGGGCCGCAGCGGGTGCGGGCGCCGCCGTCCCTGCCATCGCGCTGCACGCCGGGATCGGCCTGATCCCCGCGAGCTGGAAGCGCACCGGACTCCGGCGCGCTCCGCGGATCCGCTGGATCGTCTACCTCGGAATCGGCGTGATCGCCGGCGCGACGATCGGCTCGTACCTGGTGCTCGTGCTGCTGGCACTCGGGCTGATCGAGGTGATCGTCCAGCGCGACTGGCGCGAGCATCCGCCGCGAGGCGCGACGAGTCTGCTGCTGCCCGTGCTGCTTTCCGCCGCCGGCGCCAGCGGCCTGGCGGCCCTGGCCTGGGTGGCCCTGAAGGTCGGAGCCCTGTCGTACGGCGGCGGCTTCGTGATCATCCCCCTGATGCAGCACGACGCGGTCGTCGCCGAGCACTGGATGACGAACGCGCAGTTCCTGAACGCGGTCGCCCTCGGCCAGGTCACACCCGGGCCGGTGGTGTTGACGGTCGCCGCCGTCGGATACGCGGCTGCCGGCATCGGCGGCGCCCTGCTGGCGACCGTGGTCGCCTTCGCTCCCTCGTTCGCCTTCATCCTGCTCGGCGCGAGGCATTTCGATCGGCTCCGCGACAACGCGGCGATCCAGGCGTTCCTGAGCGGGGCCGGCACCGCGGTGATCGGGGCGATCATCGGCTCGTCCGTTCCCCTGGGGCTCGCCCTGAGTCAGTGGTGGCAGCTCGGCGTGCTCGCCGCGGCCCTGATCTGGCTCGTGGCCTTGCGGCGGGGCGTGGTGACGGCGATCGTCGTCGCGGCCGCGGTCGGGGTGATCGCCGTGCTGCTGGGGGCGCCCGCGCCGCACTGATCCGCGCGCTCGGGCGGCGCCCTACCGGGACAGTTCGGCAGCGCCCTCGTTGCGCGCGATCAGCAACGGGACCGAGGTGGTGCGAACGAGCGTGCCGAGCACCGTGCCGGCCGAGGTGACGCGCTCACCGCCGACCACGAGCATCGCGGCATGAGCCGCACCCTCGATCAGCGCCGCGACGGGCTCGTGCGTGCTCAGGCGGCTGCTCACGCGCAGCCGTTCGGACACCGCCCGCACCGCGTCGCGGGCGACGCGGATCGCGGGGTCGAGGGAACCGGGCGCGGCGAACGGGGCACGCGATTTCGGAACGGCGTGGATGATCAGCAGCGGCTCATCCAGCTGCTCCGCCTCCTCGGCGGCGACGGCCGCGATCATCGCGGTGTTCTCGAGGTGATCCACGCCGCACACCACGCCGAACCCCGTCGTCACGTAGTCCTCGGGGATCACGGCGACCGAGCAGGCGGCGAGCGCCGCCAGGCGCATCCCGCGCTCGCGCCCCTGCTCACCGGCTGGAACGCCCACGATCAGCAGGTCGTCGGGCAGGACCTCGACGAGGCTCGTTCCCGGGCAGACCTCGATCTCGTGGTTCACCGCAGACGCACGTCGGGCGAGCCGGTCCACCGCCTCGTCACGGTTCTGATCGTCGCTCGCGCCGTCATCGTCCAGCACGATGAGCCCGAGCGGGGCCGACCGGAGCTGCGCCCGATGCAGGGCCCATTCGAAGGCGGCATCGGTGGCCGGGGAGTCGTCGACCGCGACCCAGTACCGGCGGGCGGGGGTCACCTCGACCGTCGGCGACGTGACCGACCAGGAATCCGACGCGGAACTCGACATGTCTCAGGTATAGGCAGCGGCCCGTCGGCCAGGAAGGGCCGAAGGTCCTGGCGTCGCCGTGCGAGCCGCTGCCGGAGCCCCCGCACAAGCCGACGGGACCATGGACCCTTTCCCTCCCCCTCGTTCGGGGGTCGACTGGTCTCGCCAACAGGGAAAGGAGCTCACCATGAGCACAACCGAGACCACGCGCACTGACCAGGAGGTCCAGCTCGCGGTCCAAGACGAACTGGACTGGACGCCCGACGTGGATGCCGCGGGGATCGGGGTCGCCGTCGAAGACGGCAACGTCACCCTGAGCGGAGACGTCGACTCGTACCGGGAACGCACCGCCGCGGTCAAGGCGGCGATGCGCGTCCGCGGGGTCACGACGGTCGCCGACGAGTTGAGGGTCCACCCGCGAGGCGTCATCAGCCCGCGGACCGACAGTGACATCGCCGCCTCGCTGCACACCGCGTTCCACTGGGCCTCCGACGTTCCGGACGGGGTCAAGGCCGAGGTGGCCAAGGGGCACGTCATCCTCACGGGCGAGGTGGCCTGGAACTACCAGCGGGATGCGGCCCGCCGCATCGCCGCGCACACGCTCGGCGTGCTCGCGATCGACAACCGGATCACCCTGGCCCGCCGACCCGCCGCCGAGGACGTCACCGAACGCATCCGCAACGCGATCACCCGCAACGCCACGCTCGACGCCAATGCCATCACGGTCACGAGCGAAGGAACCGTCGTGACTCTGACCGGCAGCGTGCGCTCCTGGGCGGAGCGCCAGCAGGCCGGCGCGGCCGCCTGGTCGTCGCCGCACGTCACCGAGGTGCACAACCTCATCACCATCCGCTCCATCTGAAAGGAATCGAACATGTCCACTGAAATCGTGCTTCCCGGGGCCCTCCGCGGGCTCGACCCGATGTTCCGCCGCCTGGCCGGACTCATCGACGAGCCGATCCTGACGCTCGGCATTCCCTCGACCGACATCTGGACCGAGGGGTCCGACTTCGTCGTCCAGGTCCAACTGGCGAACTTCGATGAGAAGGACGTCTCGGTGAGCCTGGAGAACGGCGACCTCGTGGTGCAGGCACACCACCAGGAGAGCGAGAAGGACAAGAAGAAGCAGTACGTCGTCCGCGAGACGAGCAACAGCTTCTACCGGCGGGTGCGCCTTCCCGAGTACGCCGAGACCGACAAGATCACGGCCGAGTACAAGAACGGGACGCTGACCGTCAAGGCGCCCCTGGGTAGCCTGCCCGGCTCCACGAAGATCCCGATCACGGCACCGAAGAGCGCGTCGTGATCGGATGAGGGCCTGGTTCACGGCCTCCACCGGCGTCCGGCTGGGCGAGAAGGACACGCCCGCGCCGGGCGCCGGTGAGCTTCTGGTGCGGGTCCTTGCCTGCGGGGTGTGCCGAACCGACCTGCACGTCGTCGATCGCGAACTGCCCGAGCACCGCACGGGGGTTGTCCCGGGGCACCAGGTGGTCGGCGTCGTGGAGGCCCTCGGCACGGGAACCGTGTCGGCGACGGTGGGCGAGTTGGTCGGCATCGCCTGGCTCCATCGCACCTGTGGCGCCTGTCGATGGTGCCGCTCCGGACGCGAGAACCTGTGCCCGTACGCCGTGTTCACCGGGTGGGATGTCGACGGCGGCTTCGCTGAGTTCGTGACCGTGCCCGAAGCCTTCGCGTATCCCCTTCCTCCAGAGGCCGACCCGGTCGCTCTCGCCCCGCTGCTCTGCGCGGGCATCATCGGCTACCGGGCCCTGCAGAGGGCCGAGCTGCCCAGCGGAGGTCACCTGGGGATCTACGGATTCGGCTCAAGCGGTCACCTCACCGCGCAACTCGCCCTCGCCGCCGGCGCCCGGGTGAGCGCCATGACCCGGGGCGAGCAGAACCGTGCCCTCGCCCGTCGCCTCGGGCTCGACTTCGTCGGGGAGGCGATGGATGCGCCACCGCAGCCGCTCGACTCGGCGATCGTCTTCGCTCCGGCAGGCGAGCTGGTGCCCGCGGCCCTGTCGGCGACCGCACCGGGGGGAACCGTCGTGCTCGCCGGGATCCACATGAGCGACATCCCCGCGATGAACTACGACGCGCACCTCTTCCGCGAGCGGGACCTGCGCACGGTCACGGCGAACACGCGATCGGACGGTGACGCCTTCCTGCGGCTGGCCACACGGCTCGCTCTCACCCCGACGGTCACCCGCTACGGCTTCGGCGACACGGCCCGCGCCCTCGACGAGCTGCGACGAGGCGACGCCTCGGGCTCGCTCGTGATCGACTTCGGCCTCTGACGCCCTGCTCCGTCGTACCCCGAAGTGGGGGCGACCCGGCGCGTAACCCCGCCCGCCCGGCGGCGATGACCAGAGTGCCAGGAGCATCCCCGCTCCGGCTGCCTTGGGGGAGGTCGTTGTCGTGGTACGTCGTGGTTGGGGGCCTTCGAGGCGACTCACGGAACTGTCCGAGAACGACGGCGGATTCTCGCTCATCGAGTCGGTCGTCGCCCTCTTCGTTCTGATGATCATCGCCACGGCCGTGCTGCCGATCCTCCTGCAGGGTCTCGTGCAGTCGTCGAAGAACCAGACCATGGTCACCGCCGCCTCCCTGGCCAATCAAGCCCTCGAAGGTGCCCGGGCGCAGAAGACCTGCGCCGGATTGACGGCCCTCGACCAGACCAGCACCGGTCCGGGGGTCACGCTGCGCACCCAGCGAATCGTCGGCGCGTGCCCCGCGACATTCCCCGCGACCGTGAGCGTGCTGGTCAAGGTCAGCCGCACCGACACGGGCGCCGCGCTGGTCTCGGCCAGCACCCTCGTGTTCCTGACCGCGGCGTGACCATGACGACTCCGGACCCGAAGGGCGACGACGGTTTCACCCTGGTGGAGCTGCTCATCTCGTGCGTGCTCCTGGGGATCATCCTCACGGTGGTGGGCAGCCTGCTGGTGTCGTTGATCACGACCCCGAAGAGCGTGACCGCACGCATCGACACGAGCAATGCGGCACAACTCGTGCTCCGCTCGATCGACAACGGCGTGCGCAACTCCTCCGACTTCCGGTTGACCAGTCCGCAGGGCAACGACCAGCTGCTCGTGGCGCGAACCGCCCAGAGCGGGGCGACGATCGCCTGGGTCTGCTCGGCCTGGTACTACTCCGCCACCGACGGATCGATCCGGTCGACGGTCTCGACGACCACGATCGCCACGGCTCCGGATGCCGCCACGGTCGCGGGCTGGACGCTTCTGGACTCGGGGGTGACCCCCTCCTCGGGAACCGGCATCTTCACCGTCGTCGGCCAGCAGCTGCTGGTCTCGTTCAACGACGTGCCCGCGGGTCAGTCGAGCCCGCAGACCATGACCACCTCGGTCTACAGCCGAGCCGGAAGCACCGGGAGCCCGCAATGCTATTGATCACGAGACTCCGCCGCCTCCGGGACGGCGAGCGCGGCTCCGCGCTGATCCCCGTGCTGGGCGTCATGGCCGTGGGACTGATCGTCGGCGCGCTCGTGTCGTCGTCCGTCGTGCAGGGACTGACCTTCTCGAACGCGACCCGCTCGGGCATCCAGTCCCAAGCTGCGGCCGACGCCGGGGTCGCGGCGGCCCGGGCCGGCCTGTTCGCGGGCACCTGCACGGTTCAGCCGACATCCGGTACCTATTCGTCGACCGGTTCGTTGAACTACTCGGCCACCGTCTCGCGGTTCGTGAACGGCGCCTGGCAGGCCGGCTGCCCTGCCTACCTCACGCCGCAGGTGCGCATCGTCTCAATCGGGCGAGCCACCAACGCGGCCGGCAACCCGATCGGCT
This sequence comes from Lysinimonas soli, assembly GCF_042655435.1. NCBI lineage: Bacteria > Bacillati > Actinomycetota > Actinomycetes > Micrococcales > Microbacteriaceae > Lysinimonas > Lysinimonas soli. The sequence goes on along the minus strand of NZ_JBHSMG010000003.1, from coordinate 174,299 downwards.
CGCCGAGCAGGGTCGAGGCGATCTACAACTTCCTCTGGCCCGGCGTGACCCCGAGCGGAGTCGCGATGTATCTCTACAGCGGCGGGGTCGTGCAGGCCAACTCCTCGCTCGATCTCTCCGAGAGCCCCGGCGCGGGTCTGGTGATCAAGAAGGGCAACTTCGTCTGCGGCAAGAACAACACCGTGATCAACGGGGACGTCGTCGTGATCGGCAACGTCGACCTGGGGACGAACAGCTGCGCCATCAACGGCAGTGCGTGGGTCACCGGGTCGATGAACCTGGGCAACAAGGGCAGCGTCAGCGGCAACCTGACGGCCGGCAGCGTGACCCCGAATCCGCCCAAGTCGCAGGTGGGCGGCACGTACACGCAGAGCAGCGCGCTTCCGACCGCGGCGCCCTGGAGCGACGTCGACTACGTGCCCGGCGACTGGATCGACTCGAGCGGCGATCCGTACCAGGTGATCACGCTGAGCGGCTCGACCTGCACCCAGTACGGCGGCAACTTCGGCGGCTTCACGGGCAAGCCGGTCATCATCAACGCGATGGGCTGCCCGTCGGGGATCTCGGGGACCAACAACACGACCTTCAAGCTGACCAGCGACGTGGTCATCTTCGCCCCCAAGTTCAGCTGGGGCTCGATCAACCAGCTCAACTTCGCCTCGGCCGACACCACCGAACGGAGGCTGTGGTTCATCACCCCCGACTCGGTCAAGGACGGCCAGCCCACCTGCTCGGCGAGCGAGGGGGACTTCGCGATCAACAACAGCTTCCAGATCCAGGCGCCAATCGACGCGATGCTCTACACACCCTGCGCCTTCAACGGCAGCAACGGCTTCACCTGGCGTGGTCAGATCTATTCGGGCACCTACAGCTCGGTGATGAACAACCCGGCGTTCACGTTCATCCCGGTGGGGATCGCCGGGCACGACCTGGGAACGGGGACGACGACGACGGTGCTCACCAGCCCGCAACCCGGCTCCCTGGTCTCGAACCGGAACGTCGCCGTCGCGCCCTGACGCGCACGCGCAGGAGCTTCGGGCTCAGGCGAGCCGTTCGCGCGGCCGCAGGGCGCGCAGTGCGTTGAGGATCGTCGCGAGGTCGACGACCTCCTGAATCGCGGCCCCCAGCGTGGCCGGGATGACCCCGAATGCCGCGACGACCATGAGCCCGATGCTCAGCGCCATGCCCAGCCAGATGCTCTGCAGCGCGATGCTGACCGTGTCACGGCCGATGTCGAGGCCGCGCAGGACCCGTGAGATGTCGTCGACCAGGATGACGGCCGAGGCCGACTCGCTCGCGGCCGTCGCGCCACGGGCCCCCATCGCGATGCCGACGTCGGCCGAGGCCAGCACCGGGGCGTCGTTGACGCCGTCGCCGACCATGAGCACCGGACGGTCGAGGATCCCGCGTAGCGCCTCGACCTTGTCGGCGGGAAGGCAGTTGGCGCGGACGTGGGTGATCCCCACCAGCGACGCGACGTGGTCGGCGGTCGCCTGGGCATCCCCCGACAGCATCACGACATCCCGCACCCCCCGCACCGCCAGCTCGCGCACCGTCGTCGCCGCGTTGGCCCGGACCGGGTCGGCGGCGACGATCGTCCCGGCGAAGCGGCCGTCGATCGTCACGTAGATCGCCAGCTCGCCGCCGTCGATGTCGCGCACGGCGGCGTCGGGGGCCTGACTCTCGGCGAATCGCAGCGTTCCGACCGACACCCGGTGCCCGCCGAGGGTGGCGACTACGCCCTGCGCCGCAACCTCCTCGGCGTCGCTCGCCTCCAGCAGCACGAGTCCGCGGTCGGCGGCCGCCTCGACGATCGACGCGGCGAGCACGTGGGACGACAGGCGTTCGGCCGACGCCGCGTAGGTCAGCAGCTCCGCCTCGCTCCACGGGGCGATCGCGTCGATCCGAACGATGGTCGGGGTGCCGCTCGTGAGGGTTCCGGTCTTGTCGAAGACGACGGTGCGGATCCGCGCGAGCTGCTCGATCACGCCCCCGCCCTTGACGATGATGCCGTTGCGCGCGGCCCGGCTCATCCCGCCCATGAAGGCGACGGGAGCCGCGAGCACGAGCGGGCAGGGGGTCGCCAGCACGAGCACCTCCGCGAACCGCACGGGATCGCCCGCGACGATCCAGGCGACCACCGCGATCGCGAGCGAGACCGCGGTGAACGGGATCGCGAAACGGTCGGCGAGCCGCACGACGGGGGCGCGGTTGCGCGCCGCCTGCTTGACGAGGGCGACGATGCCCTGGAACTGGCTGTCGCGGGCCAGCGCCGTTGCCGTGATCGTCACGGCCAGGTTGCCGTTGAGCGATCCGCTGAGCACGGTCTCGCCGTGGCTGCGCGCGACCGGCAGGCTCTCGCCGGTCAGCGAGGACTCGTCGAACGAGCCGTTCGGCGACGCGAGCGTGCCGTCGACCGGAACGATCTCGCCGGATCGCACCAGCACGGAGTCGCCGACGCGCACCGCGGTGGCCGCGATCTCTTCGATCTCGGTCGTCCCCGGTACCAGCCGGTGCGCCGTCTGCGGCTCCCGGTCGAGCAGGGCACTCAGCTCGCGTCGGGCTCGACCCTGCGCGTAGTCCTCGAGCGCCTTGCCCCCCGAGACCATGAGCACGATGATCATGCTCGCGATCACCTCGCCGACGGCCACGGTCGCCACGATCGCGACCACCGCGAGCACGTCGACTCCGAACTGGCGCCGCCGCAGCTGCTTCACGATCGCCCACAGCTCGATCGCCGCGACCACGAGGGCGAAGCCCGCGAAGCCCCAGCGCGCGGGCTGCTCGAACCCGAGCAACCAGAGCACGGCTCCGACGGCGCCGATCAGCACGGTGGCGATGACGATCGGATACCTCACCCGTCGAGCCTGTCAGTCGGCCGCCGCCGCCGCGAGGCCCTAAGTCCCCCTTCGGTCCGGGACCGCGGTCGCGGAGCACGCCGGGACCTTCGGACGTGGCGGAACCCCCGCGACCGCGCCATGCTGTGCTCATGTGCGCGATTTCGGCCCCGCGAGTGCCGCGATGACCCGTCGCGAGCATCTGACGACCCCCGATGCCCTCGGCCGCCCGGCCAAACGCACCTCCGCCGAGCGTCTGAGCCGGGCTCTGCGGGTGCTGGGGCCGGGACTGGTCACGGGGGCCGCCGACGACGACCCCTCGGGCATCGCGACCCACTCCCAGTCGGGCGCCCAGCTCGGCTTCGGCGTGCTCTGGACCGTGGTGTTCACCCTGCCCCTGATGGTCGCCGTGCAGGAGGCCTGCATGCGCATCGGCGCCGTCACGGGCCGGGGCCTGGCCGCCGTGGTGCGCGAGACCTACCCGCGGGCCGTGCTGTATCCGGTGGTCCTGCTCGTCGTCGTCGCGAACACGCTCAACGTCGGCTCGGACATCGGGGCCATGTCGGCGAGTCTGCAGCTGCTCGTGCCGGGCGTGCCGGCCCCCCTGTTCTCGATCGCCTTCGCACTCGTGATCGTCGCGCTCGAGGTGTTCGTGTCGTATCGCATCTACATCCGGGTGCTGAAGTGGCTGGCTCTCGCCCTCTTCGCCTACGTCATCACGGCCTTCCTGGTGACGGTGCCGTGGGACCAGGCCGTGCTGGCGACCGTCGTGCCGCACATCGAGTTCACGCCCGACTTCCTGTTCCTGCTGACCGCGATCCTCGGCACGACGATCTCGCCGTACCTGTTCTTCTGGCAGACCAGCAACGTCGTCGAGGACGAGATCGCCGAGAAGCGCATGCCGGATCCGGTCGGCGGCGTGCCGTCACGGCCACGGATCAGCCGCGGGTACCTGCGCCGGCTGCGCGTCGACACGGTCATCGGCATGTTCTTCGCGAACCTGATCGCCTGGTTCATCATGCTCGTCGGCGCGGTCGTACTGCACGACAGTGGCATCACGACGATCACGACGGCCGCGGACGCCGCCGCGGCCCTTCGCCCGCTCGTCAACAGCTTTCCGAACGCCGGAGTGCTCGCCGAAGCGATCTTCGCGATCGGGGTGGTGGGCGTCGGGCTGATGAGCGTGCCGGTGCTGGCCGGCTCGTCGGCCTACGCGGTCAGTGAGACCTTCGGCTGGCGCGAGGGGCTCTCCCGGCGTTTCGGCCAGGCGCGCGCCTTCTACCTGACCATCGTGGTCGGAACCCTGGTCGGGATGTCGTTCAACTTCCTCGGCGTCGACCCGATCCAGGCACTGGTCGTGACCGCCGTGGTCAACGGCATCGTCGCGGTCCCCCTGATCTTCCTGATTCTGCGACTCTCGAGCCGGGCCGACGTGATGGGCGAGCATCGCAGTCGTTTCTGGTCGAAGACGGGGCTCTGGCTGACCTTCATCCTGATGGCCGCGGCGGCCGTCGCCCTGTTGGTCTCGCTCGTCATCGGGTGACGCGGGCGGCCCTCGGCACGAGTTCGATCCGATCCAGCGGGCTCGGCACGCGCGCCGCCCAGCCGAGCTCCCGCTGGATGCGTCGCCGCAGGGTGTCGGCGGCCTGCGCCTCGCCGTGGGTGACGATCGTGAGGGCCGGGGCCTGCGGCGCGGTGCGCATCCACTCCAGGATGCCGTCGGCGTCGGCGTGCGCCGAGAGCGATTCGATCGCGACGACCTCGGCCTCGATCGGCACGTCGGCGCCGAAGATGCGCAGGCTGCGCTTGCCCGCCGCGAGGTCGGCGCCCCGGGTGCCGCCCGCCTGATAGCCGCTCAGCACGATCGCATTGCGCGGGTCGGGGCCGAACGCGGCGATGTGATGCAGCACGCGGCCGCCGGTGATCATCCCGCTCGCCGAGATGATCACCATCGGCCCGTGCTGCCGGTTGAGCCACTTCGACTCGTCGACCGTGTGGATCAGGCGCACCGCGTCGGCCATGTCGGCGATGTCGTCGGCGCTGAGCCGGAGCTCGTCGTTGTGCCGAGCGTAGATCTCGGAGGCCTCGACCGCCATCGGGCTGTTCAGATACATCGGGATGTCGGGAATCGCCCCGCGCCGCTTCAGCCGCGACAGGTGCAGGATGAGGCTCTCGGCCCTGCCCACCGCGAACGCCGGGATGATCACGACGCCGCCGCGTGCGGCGACGCGCGTGACGACCGCGGCGAGTTCCGCCTCCGAATCGACGTGCGGATGGCTCCGGTCGCCGTAGGTCGACTCGGTGATGAGATAGTCGCTCGCTTCGAGGGGCGCAGGAGGCCGCATGACCGAGTCGTCGGCGCGACCGAGGTCGCCGGTGAAGTGCACCCGGATGCCGGCGTCGTCACCGTCGAGCTGCAGTCGCAGCTGGGCCGCGCCGACGATGTGCCCGGCCGGCACGAACATCGCCGAGAGCCCTTCGACCACCGGAACCTCCTCGCCGAACTCGTGACCGTGCAGCGCGACGAGGGAGGCGGCGGCATCCGCCTGCGTGTACAGCGGCTTCGGGTCCCGGTGGCGGGACGATCCGCGGTGACGAGCGGTGTCGGCCTCCTCCTCGAGCAGGTGCCCGCTGTCGAGCAGCAGCAGTCGAGCCAGATCGACGGTCCCGTACGTGGCATGGACGGGGCCCGTGAAGCCGTCCCGCACGAGGGCAGGAAGGTAGCCGCTGTGGTCGAGGTGCGCGTGAGTGATCAGCACCGCATCGATGCTCGCCGGATCGACCGGGAACGGCGCCCGGTTGCGGTCGCGCAGCACCTTGTAGCCCTGGAACAGCCCGCAATCGACCAGCACGCGGCGCTCCCCGACGGAGAGCAGATAGCGCGACCCGGTGACCGTGTCTGCCGCACCGAGCACCTGCAGGGTCGGGGTGGTCATTCTGCCACAATGCCCCTGCGTCGCCTCCCGGTGCAGAGTCGAACGTCCCACGGCCGCGTCTCGCTCGACCCCGCCTCAGGATCTTCTGAGCGCCATCTGAGACGATCGCGCCAGGATCGCAGCGTGGATGATGTCACCCGCGCGATCGCGGCCGTGATCGGCGTGCAGGCGGCTGCCCGCGAGACGAGGAGGGTCTGATGGACCAGCGACCGAGACTGCTGCTGATCGAAGACGACCCCGAGCTCGGTCCGGTCATGCGCGACGTGCTCGACGAGGTCTACGCCGTGACGCTCGAAGACGACGGTCGCCGCGGACTCCAGACCGCCGAGGCGAACGACTTCGACGTCATCGTGGTCGATCGCCGACTGCCCGGCATCGACGGGCTCGGCATCGTCGAGACCCTGCGCGGCAAGGGCGCGACGACCCCGATGCTCGTGCTGACCGCGCTGGGCACCGTGCAGGACAAGGTGCGCGGGCTCGATGCGGGCGCCAACGACTACCTCGTCAAGCCGTTCGAGTTCGATGAGCTGTTCGCCCGCCTGCGCGCGATCCGCCGGGTCTTCTCGGGCGAGGGACCGTTCGTGCGGATCGGCGAGTGGGAGTTCTATCCCGAGAGCCGGGCGGTCTACTCGCCCTACGACGGGCGCACGATCCTCACCGAGCGCGAGAACGCCCTGCTGCGGTTGCTCGCGGTGAACCCGCAGCGCACCTTCACGCGCGAGCAGATCCTGCGCGAGGTCTTCGACGAGAACGACCAGCCGGGCACCGTCGACACCTATGTTCACTATGTGAGACGCAAGACGGATGTCAACATGGTCACGACCGTGCGCGGGCAGGGATACCGGCTGGGCCAGTTGTGAGTCGTGGATCCGGCTCGGCGGGCAATCCGGTCGACCCTGACGAACGGGCCATGCGCCGCGCGTCTCGCACCGTCGGGGTGCAGATCGCCGTGGCATCCAGCGCGCTCGTGCTCGTCGTGCTGATCGCCGCGTTCGCGTTCGTCTTCGCCCACATCGAGCCGAGCCGGCTGTTCGAGCCGGGCCGGCACGAGTCGGCGATCGACGTGGGCGGCCTCGACATCCTGGTCGGCGCCGTCGTGATCGGAGCCGCGGCGATCGTGCTGGCCGGCGTGGTCACCTGGTTCGCCACCCGGCGCGCGGTGCGTCCGCTCGGCGCCGCATTGCGGCTGCAACGCGAGTTCATCGCGAACGCGAGCCATGAACTGCGCACGCCCCTCGCCGTTCTCGACGCGCGCCTGCAGTACCTGCAGCGACGACTGCCCGCCTCCGACCCCGCCTCGAGCACGGTGGCCGAGTTGCGCCGCGACACGGGCATGCTCGTGCAGACGGTCAACGAGCTGCTCGCCGGCGTCGAAGACCTGCCGGATGCCGTGGCCGAGCCGGTCGACCTGGTTCCCGCCGTCGAGCAGGCGGTCGAGTCGATGCGCGTGCTCGCCGCGGCCCGCGGCGTCGAGATCGCCCTGGACGCACCGGAGGCCGTCCCGACCTGCGTGCCGGCCGTCAGTACGCACCGCTGCGTCGTGGCGCTCATCGACAACGCGCTGCGCTTCTCGCCCCGGGGCGCGACGATCACGGTGTCGGTGCGCGCCGACCGGGCCCATGCAGAACTGCGGGTCCGCGACCGCGGGTCGGGAATCCACGGGATCGATCCCTCCCGCATCTTCGAGCGATTCGCCCGAGGCAGCGCGCCGGGCACTCCGGGCGGACCGGACGAAGGCCGCCGCGGCTTCGGAATCGGGCTCGCGCTCGTGCACGACACCGTCGAGCGTTACGGTGGAACGGCAACGGTCGCCTCTTCTTCCGACGACGGCACGGAGGTTCTGATCACGCTGCCGCGGGCCGATGCGCCCCGTCGGCGCGCCCGGGGCTGATCACCTGCGGCGGCTGAGAGTTCCTTCAGAACGGTGATCGATGTCCAGCGGCCATGCACTTCTGAGAGATTTCTGGGGAGCGTCACGGTCCGCTGAAGTGGTGCCTCGAGCTGCTTCCGCGCTGTCGACCCGGGCCCGCACCGCGGCACCCGCGGTCATCCTCGGGCTGCTCGCGACGGCTCTTTCGGTGACCGGCTCGTGGATCCCCTCGCTCTGGGGGGATGAGGCCGCGAGCGTGCTCTCGGCCTCCCGCTCGGTTCCGAGCCTGCTGTCGATGATCCAGCACGTCGATGCCGTGCACGCCACCTACTACCTCGGGCTGCACGGCTGGGTCCAGCTCTTCGGGCCCTCCCCGTTCTCGGTGCGCTTTCCGAGCGCGATCGCCGTCGGGCTGTGCGTCGCCGGTGTCGTGCTGCTCGGTGCGCGCCTGCGGTCGATGACCTTCGGCGTCGTGGCGGGGGCCATCTGCGCCGTCCTGCCCCGCATCACCTACGTCGGCGAGGAGGCGCGCTCCTACGCCTTCACCGCGGCGATCGCCACCTGGCTGACGCTCGTCTTCGTGCTGATCGTGCGATCCGGATCGCGCCGACGCCTCTGGGTCGTCTACGCCGTGCTCCTCACGCTCGGTACCTACCTCTTCCTCTACCTCGCCCTCGTCGCGGTGAGCCACCTCGTCGTGCTCCTGCTGCTGCCGCGCGGGCGACGACGGGCGCTGATCGTGCCGTGGGTCGTCGCCTCGGGCGCCGCCGTGCTCGCGACCGCACCCGTGATCGTGCTCGCCGCGTTCGAGCGCGGTCAGATCGCCTACCTCTCGAATGAGGAGCAGGTCACCCCCACGTCGACCCTGGTCTCCATGTGGTTCGGCAGCACCGGGTTCGCTGTCGTCGGCTGGACGCTGCTCGCGGCGGGCATCGCCGCGATGATGCTCGACTGGCGCGCGCGACGCGATCCCCTGGTCCCCGGTGATGCCACCCCGCCGGTCGCCACCGTGGTCGCCGCGTGGATGCTCGTGCCCTCGGTCCTCCTGATCGGCACGAGCCCCGTGCTCGAGGGCTTCACCGCGCGCTACCTCGCCATGTGCGCCCCCGCGGTCGCCCTCCTCATGGCGGCGGGACTGCTCTGGCTCGTCGAGCTCCTGCGGCTGCGCCGCCCCGCCGTGGTCGCCCTCATCACGGGAGTCGGAGTCATCGCCGTGGCCGCCGTGGCCGCCCCGGTCTGGGCGGAGCAGCGCGGCCCGTACGCGAAGAACGACAGCGACTGGGTGCAGATCAGTTCGACCGTCGGTGCGCTCGCCCGCCCGGGCGACGCGATCGCCTTCGACGACGGCGTGCGACCCTCGCGCCGGCCGCGCCTGGCGCTGCATCTCTACCCGAAGGGATTCACCGGCCTTCGCGACGTGACCTTGACGGTGCCCTACTACCGCTCCGATACCTGGTACGACCGCACACAATCCCTCGCCGCGGCGGCGGCAGCAGGACGTCTCGACGGCGTTCAGCGGGTGTGGCTCGTCGAGTACGCCATCGGATCGCACGTCGACCACTACGGCGAATCCACCCTGACGTCGCTCGGCTTCACCCCGGTGCACACGACGCGGACGCATCGGGCGGCGATCATCGAGTACACCCGCGCTCCTTCGCCCTGAACGACCGCGCCCCGCGCGGTGCTGTCCCTGCGACCTCGCTGCGCCATCGCTGAGAGACGGCACAGGGGATTCCGATCACGGCTTGCCATACTTGACGGTGATGACTGACGCGGCTGAGCTGCGCCGAGGGCCGATGCACCGGGTCCGGCGACGGGTGAAACGTCTGATGCGCCGATTGCTCGTGGCCTGGGAGGCCGAGGCTCGAGCGCGCGCCCGACGTCGCCCCATCCTGGCGAACGTGGTGCTCTACGAGTCGTTCGCCGGCAATGGCGCACTCGACAACCCCGAGGCGATCTTCCGCGCCCTGCTGCGCGCCCCCGACCTGACCCGGCTGCGTCACGTCTGGGTGCTCGACGGACGCAGCAGCCACCGCGCGATCCGCGCGGAATTCGCGCGCGATCGACGAGTGCGCTTCGTGCAGCACCGCTCCTCGGCGTACTTCCGCGCCCTGTCCCGCGCGCACTACCTGATCAACAACGCGACCTTCCCGCTCGAGTTCCAGAAGCGCGAGGGACAGGTCTACCTCAACACCTGGCACGGCACCCCGCTCAAGCTCATGGGCTACGACATGCCCAACGGCGCGGTCGCCTCGGCGAACACCCTGCGCAACTTCGTCGCCGCCGACCTGCTGCTCTCGCAGAACTCCTTCATGACCGAGCGGATGTACCTGGGCGCGTACAAGCTGGCCGGCGCGTTCCGCGGCAGGATCCTCGAACTCGGCTACCCGAGGGTCGATCGCCAGACTCTCGACGACGCTCAGCGCGCGGCCGCGCTCGCCCGCCTGTCGGAGGCCGGCGTGCCGATCGGCGAGCAACGCCTCGTGCTCTACGCCCCCACCTGGACCGGCGACGACTTCTCCTCCCCCGACGACGAGGCCTCCGCGCTGGTCGCCACGGTGTCGCAACTGCAGGAGCGGCTCGGATCGGGCTACCGGGTGCTGCTGAAGACCCATCAGGCGGTGCACCACTTCGCCCGCCGCGACGCGGACGCCCGGCGGGTGCTCGTGCCCAACGACATCCCGACCAACGTCATGCTCGGCCTGACCGACACCCTGATCACCGACTTCTCGTCGATCTTCTTCGACTTCCTCGCGCTCGACCGCCCGATCGCGTTCTACGTGCCGCCGTCGAGCGAGTACCTGACCCAGCGCGGGGCGTATCTGCCCGCCGACCAGCTGCCCGGCCCGACGGTGCGCGACGTGGACGCCCTGGCCGAGGTGATCCGCTCCGCGACCCCGCCGGCGATCGCGCAGCGGCGCCTGGAGTGGCGCGACCGATTCATCGGCCCGCTCGGAGGCCCGACCGGGGACGCGCTGGGCGGCGCCTCGGAACGCGTCATCGACGTGCTCTTCCGCGGCGCGCCCGTCGTCGAGCCGTCCCGCGAGGTCATCGCGACCGACGACGCCGACCGCAAGCGGACGATGCTCATCTACCTGGGCGGCATGCGCTCGAACGGGATCACCAGCTCGGCGCTGAACCTGCTGCGGGCGATCGACCACGACATCTTCGACGTCTCGATCCTGATCGCACGACCGCGGGGTCGACAGCAGCGGGCGAACCAGGCCCTCATCGATCCCCGCGTGCGACAGTTCCATCGCGCGGGCGGCATGAACGGCACGAAGCTGCGGGTGTTCCTGCTGAAGGTGCACGAGCGGCTGCGGCCGTCCGCGCCGACGAGCGCCTGGGAGTCGCGGCTCTGGCGCGACGAATGGCTCCGGCTGTTCGGCGACTGCCGCTTCGACGACGTCATCGACTTCAGCGGCTACGGCCGCTTCTGGTCGCAACTGCTGCTGCACTCCCCCCAGGCGCGGCGGTCGATCTGGCTGCACAACGACCTGGCCGCCGAGGTCACGCGCGAGGTCTGGGGGCGGCAACGGATGCGGCGCTCGCTTCCCGCCGTGTTCGCCCTCTACCCGCGGTTCGACGAGCTCGTGTCGGTGTCCCCCTCGCTCGCCGAGGTGAACCGTACCCGGTTGAGCGCGCTGTCGGGGGCCGACCCGGCCGCGTTCGTCTCGGCCCGCAACCTCGTCGACGTCGACCGCGTCACCGAGGGGGCCGGTCACCCCGTGCTCGATCTCGAGGAGGTCGCCGACGCCGATGAGACGCCGGCCTGGGTCGACGCCCTCGCGGCCGACGACGGAACCCGCTGGTTCGTCACGGTGGGCCGGCTCAGCCCCGAGAAGAATCAGACGAGGCTCATCGCCGCGTTCGCGCAGCTGCACGCGAGCCGCCCCAGCGCTCGGTTGCTCATCGTGGGCGACGGTCCCCTGCGTGCGCAGCTCGACCAGGAGGTCACGGCCCGCGGGCTCGACGGCGTCGTCTTCCTCACCGGAGCCCTCTCGAACCCCTTCGCCGTCATGGCGGCGGCCGACTGCTTCGTGCTGTCGAGCAACTACGAGGGGCAGCCGATGGTGCTGCTCGAGGCGGCGGTCGTGGGACTCCCCATCGTGACGGTCGACTTCGGCTCGGTACGCGACGCCCTCCCGCCCGAGGCGATGCGCGTCGTGGAGCAGTCGGAGGCAGGTCTCGCCGCGGGGATGGCCGCCTATCTCGACGGCGCGGTGCCGCCGGCCCGGTTCGACGGAGCAGCGTACAACCGCCGCGCGACGCGTGAGTTCGAACGCGTCGTGAACGGGTCGCTCCCGGACGAGGATCCGACCCCGTCCTCACCGGCGCCGGGAATCGCCGCGGCAGGGACGGCGACCGCGGGCTGAGGTCGACCGCGCACTACCGCGCGCGCAGCACCTTCGCCCAGGCGGCCGAGAGGTAGATCCCGCCGACCGCGACGAGCGCCGTCACGAACCAGGCGGCGGCGATCAGCGCCAGGAGCTTGTCGGTGGCGCGTTCGCTGGGCGCCAGCGACTGGCCCGCGATCACCACGTGCGAACCGACCGCGACCTCGACCGTCGCGAATCGCAGACCGTCGCGCGGCTGCCAGGTGACCGCGTCGCGGCCCGCGGCGCGGGTGCTCGCGATGACGCCGGCCGGCAGAGCGGGGGCGGTGCCGTCGAGGGTGGCCGTGCCGTCGGTCACGGCGCCGGAGCGGTCGACGACGACGACGAAGGGGGCGAGACTCCGCCCCAGATCGACGGGAGCCGCGGCGTCGACCGTCTGCGTGGAACCCGACGAGAGCTCGGCGGCGACCTGCGAGGCCAGGCGGGTGGGCGCGTCATCCGCTGAGGTGCGCTCGATCTGCTGCGCCACGACGTACCCGGTGCCGAACACCGCGGCGCTCAGGATGACGGCGAGAACGGAGGCGATGAGCTGGCGCATGCCCCGATGCTAGAGACGATGCCGGGGGTGCGGCGTCATCCGGGCGACCGATATCGGGCTCATCCCGATGTAGCGTCATGACATGCGTGCCATCCATCTCGCCGAGCTCGGCGGTCCCGAGAAACTCCGCGTCAGCGAGCAGCCGGAGCCCGTCGCGGGGCCCGGCGAGGAGGTGCTCGAGGTGCTCGCCGCGGGCGTGAACTACGCCGACACCCACCTGACCGAGGGCTCGTACCTCTCGGCACCTGCCCTCCCGTTCATCCCCGGCAGCGAGGTCGTCGTGCGTGCCGCCGACGGGCGGCGCCTGCTCGGACTCGTCCCGAGCGGCGGCTACGCCGAGCGCATCGCGGTGAATCCCGCACAGCTGTTCCCGATCCCCGATGGGGTGTCCGACGCCGACGCGCTCACAACCCTCGTGCAGGGAGCGACGGCCTGGCACCTGCTGCGGACCAGCACGCACCTGGCCGCTGGCGAGACGGTCGTCGTGCACGCCGGGGCGGGCGGCGTGGGCACCATCGCCATCCAGCTGGCCAAGCGCTGGGGCGCCGGTCGCGTGATCGCCACGGCATCGAGCCCCGAGAAGCGCGCGATCGCCCTCGAGCTCGGGGCCGATGTCGCCCTCGATCCGCGCACCGACGACCTCGCCTCCGCGCTGCGCGAGGCCAACGGCGGACGCGGCGTCGACATCGTGCTCGAGATGACGGGCGGCCCGGTCTTCGATGCGAGCCTGCGGGCGCTGGCTCCGCTCGGCCGCCTCGCGGTCTTCGGAATGGCCGGGCGCGTCCCCCCGCACGACGTGCCGCCTGCGACGCTCATGGCGCACAGCACCGCCGTCATCGGCTTCTGGCTCGTGCACATCGTGCAGCGCCCTGCCCTGCTCGCCGCCGCGGTGACCGAGCTGCTGCAGTTGCTGGCATCCGGCGAACTGCGCGCCGTGATCGCCGGAGAGTACGCGCTCGAGAACGCGGCCGAGGCGCACCGTTCGCTGCTCGACCGCACGTCGGTCGGCAAGTTCGTGCTCGATCCGCGCCGCTAGGCCGCGCGGGTGATCAAGTACCTGGGGTCGAAGCGCACGCTCGTCCCCGTGCTCGGCACGATCGCCGCAGCGCTCGAGGCCCGCACCGCCGTCGACCTGTTCACGGGCACGACCCGGGTGGCCCAGGAGTTCAAGCGCCGCGGGCTCGCGGTCACCGCGGTCGACATCGCGAGCTACAGCGAGGTGCTGGCCCGCTGCTTCATCGAGACGGATGCCGGGACCGTCGCCCCTGCCGAACTCGCGGAGGCGCTGGCCCGGCTCGCCGCGCTCCCGGGCGAGCCCGGCTATGTCACCCGCACCTTCTGCGAAGAGGCGCGCTACTTCCAGCCGAAGAACGGCGCGCGCATCGACGCGATCCGGGACGCGATCGAGGCCGACTATGCGGACTCGCCGCTGCATCCGATCCTGCTGACCAGCCTGCTGCTCGGCGCCGATCGGGTGGATTCGACGACCGGCGTGCAGATGGCCTACCTGAAGAACTGGGCGCCACGGTCGTCCCGAGATCTGGAGCTGCGGATGCCCGAGCTGCTGCCCGGGGCGGGGCGCGCCGTCCGCGGCGATGCCCGAGCGGTCGTCACCACGCTGCCGCCGGTCGACCTGATGTACCTCGACCCCCCGTACAACCAGCACCGCTACTACACCAACTACCACGTCTGGGAGACCCTGGTGCGGTGGGACCGGCCGGAGGCGTACGGGGTGGCCCGCAAGCGCATCGACAGCCGCGACGCGACCACCAAAAGCGTCTTCAATCGCAAGCGCGAGATGCCGCCGGCGTTCGTCGAGCTGCTCGGCGCCGCGCGCGCCGAGACGGTCGTGGTGTCGTACAACGACGAATCGTGGATCACGGCCGAGCAGATGATGACCGCCCTGCGCGATGCGGGGCACCCCGAGGTGCGGATGCTCGCCTTCGACGCGAAGCGTTACGTCGGCGCGCAGATCGGCATCCACTCGCCCGCCGGCATCAAGGTCGGCACGGTGTCGCATCTGCGCAACACCGAGTACCTCTTCGTCGCCGGCGAGCGCGAGCGGGTGGATGCCGCGGCCGCGGCGGTCGTGGGCGGCGCGCTGCCGAGCGGCAGCCGAGGCCTCGTGCCTCAGCCGAGCGCGGCGCCGAAGAGCAGCCCGAGCACGTAGGTCACGCCGGCCGCGCCGAAGCCGATGATCAACTGCCGCAGCGCCCGCTTGAGCGGGGACGCGCCCGAGAGCACCCCGACGATCGCGCCCGTGCCGAGCAGCGCGAGGCCGACCGCCGCCGCCGCGATGACCACGGCGAGCAGGTGCCGGGCGCCGAAGAGGTAGGGCAGCACCGGGATGAGCGCGCCCGACGCGAAGAACAGGAAGCTCGAGATCGCGGCGTTCCAGGCCGAGCCGATGGCCTCGTGCTCGTCGATGCCCACCGCGGCGGGATCGTCGCCCTCGAGGCGCAGCGTGGCGAGCACCTCGGCCGCGTGCAGGGTCGCCTCCGACTCGCTCATGCCACGCGCGCGGTAGACCAGGGCCAGCTCGTTCGCGTCGACGTCGAGGTGCGCGAGCGCGGCCTGCGATGCCGGATCGGGTTGTGACGCCTCGAGCAGCTCCCGCTGCGAGCGCACCGAGACGTACTCGCCCGCCCCCATCGACAGGGCACCGGCCAGCAACCCCGCGAGGCCGGTGAACAACACGGTCGCGGCCGACACCCCGGTCGCGCCGATGCCGAGCACGAGCGCCAGGTTGCTCACGAGTCCGTCGTTGGCGCCGAACACGGCGGCGCGGAACGAGCCGGCGAGCCGGGTCCTGCCCCGGGCGGCGAGGCCGCGGAGCACTTCACCGTGGATCCGCTCGTCGGCCGCCATGGCATCCGAGGCGTCCGACTCGTCGTCGTAGGGCGAGCGCGCCTCGGCCCGCTGCGCCAGCGCGAGCACGAAGAGCGACCCGAAGTGCCGGGCCAGGAACGCCAGCAGCCGGGTGCGCAGGTCCCCGCGCAGGGGCGGGCCGACCTCGTCGCCGAGCAGGTCGATCCAGTGCGCCTCGTGCCGGCCCTCGGCGTCGGCGAGCTCGAGCAGGATCTCGCGCTCCTCGCCCTTCTTGCGGCCGGCCAGCTCGCGGTAGACGGCAGCCTCCGCCCGCTCGTCGGCCAGGTACTGGCGCCAGCGTTTGACCCGCGCCGCGCGCGACGGCAGCGGTCGAGGTCGCGCAGCCCGGGTCACGGCGCTGCCCGGTAGCGGAGGCCCCAGGCGCCCTGCCAGCGTTCGCCCGGCTCGAGCCAGATCAGACCCTGGCCCGAGTTGAGGGCGTCGGGCGGCGCCGTCATCGGCTCGATGGCGATCGCATCGATCGGCCCGGCCGGGGTCGGGAACACCCGGGTCGTGAAGACCTGGACGTAACCCCAGTCGAGGTCCTGCCACAGGGTCGTGCGGGCCCCATCGGGGGCGGTCAGCCAGGCGCTCGCGCCGCGACCATCCGCCGGGTCGGCGTGCGACAGCTCACCGAAGGCCGTGTCGAACTGCAGCGCGCCGACCCGGCGCGGCGCGCGCACGTCGTACGGCGTGCCGCTGACCGGCACCTCGCCGATCGGGTCGAGCCGGTCGTCGACGTCGAAGTAGCTCGCGGCCGGAACGGTGAGCTCCAGCTCGGCGATCGGCGCCTCGCCGACCCGCAGGTACGGGTGCGTCCCCGTGGCATACGGCGCGCGCGCGTCCGAGAGGTTCTGCGCCCCGTGCGTGACGGTCAGGCCGTCCGGCTCGAGCTCGTACCGCACCCAGGTGTCGAGCAGGAACGGCCAGCCGTGCTGGGGGTAGATGGTGGCGCCGAGGGTGAGGGCGGCATCCGTCCTGTCGCGCAGCTCGTAGTCGGTGAACTGCAGAAGACCGTGCAGCGCGCCGCCGCGGGCCGGCTCGGTGATGTCGAGCTGCTGGGCCGCCCCGTCGAGGTTCCAACGGCCGGCGCGCACGCGGTTCGGCCAGGGAGCGAGCACGATCCCGTTGCACATGGCGGGCGGCTCCTCCGCGGGGATCGGCTGCGTGAGCTGTACCCCGCCGACGCTGAGCGAGCGCAGCACGGCGGCCACCGAGCCGATCTCGGCGCGGACCCCCTCGCGTTCGAGCAGGTACGGCGTGCCCGTGGGCAGGATCGTCGGGGCGGTCATCGGGTGGTCCCTTCGGAGAAGCGGATGCCCCACGACGCCTCCCAGCGTCGGCCGGGCTCGAGGAGGATCAGGTCGGTGCCGCTGTTGAGCGCGTCCGGCGGGGCGGTCATCGGCTCGAGGGCGATCGCGAACCCGGGGCCGCCGCGCCGCGGGAAGTCGCTCGGTGTGTAGGCCTGGATCCAGCCGAACTCCGGGTCGGCCCAGAGGGTCGTGCGGCGACCGTCGGGGGCGTCGAGCCAGGCGATATCGGCACGGCCGTCGCGGTTGGCGAGCTCGCCGTAGCCGGTGTTGAGCGCGAGACCGGCTGCGGGCCGCCCCTCCCGCAGGTCGATGTCGTCGGGCCGGAGCGGACCGGAGTCGAAGCGGTGCACCGCGACCGGGGTGAGCCGGGCATCCAGTTCGAGGCGGCTCGCGCCCGTGAGGGTCACGGTCAGCTGCTCGCTGGGCACCTCCCCGACCCGCAGATACGGGTGCGCGCCGACCGCCCACGGCGCCGGACGGCCCGACAGGTTCGTCACGGAGTGGGTGACCGTGATCCCGTCGTCGCCGAGCGCGTAGCGCACGGCGGTGTCGAGCAGGAACGGCCAGCCGTGCTGCGGCGCGATGAGCGCGCCCAGCGTGACAGCGTCATCGCGGCGCTCGAGCAGCCGGTAGCCCGTGTTGCGCAGCAGACCGTGACTCGCGTTGTCCAGCGCCGGCTCGGTGATGTCGAGCAGCTGCGGTTCGCCGTCGAGCAACCAGACGGCGTCGCGCACGCGGTTCGGCCAGGGCGCCAGCACGAGCCCGCAGCCCATCGGGGCGACAATGTCGCTGCCGACCTGCTCGGTCAGCAGGGTCCCCGAGACGCTGAGCGAGCGCAGGGCCGCCCCCAGCGACGCGATCTCGGCCCGCACCGTGCCCCGCTCGAGCAGGTACTGGGTGCCGCTGACGGGCGACCCGGGCGCAGCGGATGACGGTGCAGGAGTGGCGGCAGGCACCTGCTCAGCCTAGGGCGGCGTCGGCGATCACGAGTCGGCACCCGGCGTCGTGCGCGGGCGCGCGCAGCGACTCGGCCCCGGCACCCCCCGTCACGAGCGTGGCGAAGTCGCCGAGCTCGCCGATGAGGCCGAGGTGCCGTTGACCGGACTTCGAGGCGTCGGCCACCAGCATCCGGGTCTCGGATGCGGCCAGCATCCCGCGCTTGACCTCGGCTTCGGCCAGGTTCAGGTTGGTGACCCGGCCGTCGGCGTCGACGCCGTTGCAACCGAGGATGGCGAGATCCACGTGCAGGCCGGCCAGGGTCTGCCCGGCGAGCGGGTTCACGAGGGAGTGCTGCAGCGGACGGAGCGTGCCGCCCGTCACGACCACCGTGATGCGGGGGATCGCCGGTTCGAGGGCCAGCGCGATCGAGAGCCCGTTCGTGATCACGACGAGGTCGACGAGCTCGGTGCGGGCCACGATCGCCCGCGCGACGGCGAGCGTGGTCGAGCCGACATCGAGCAGGATGCTGCTTCCGCTGGTCACGAGGGCGGCCGCGCGCCGGCCGATCGCGCGCTTGACCGCCGCGTGCGTCTCGGTCGTCGCCTCCACGGGCGACTCGCGGCCCGCCCCCGCCACGGCCATCGCGCCGCCGTGCACCCGGCGCACCGCCCCCGCCTGCTCGAGCGCGCGCAGGTCGGAACGCACGGTGACCTCGCTCACCGCGAAGACCTCGCTGGCATCGCCGACGCGCACGAAGCCCTCTTCGGCGACGAGGGCGGCGATCCGCTCCCGGCGGGCCGCGACCGGCACGACGGATTGGGGGCTGCTGTCGGTCATCGGCCGCCTTTCGATTGATTACGACAACGAAGGTCGCGTTTTCGTTATCGTAATGCGGTGAGCACAGTGGAGCCGGGCATCCCCCTGGGCGACTCGGGCATCGTCAAACGGTCGGCGCACCTCGCCGACGGCCGCGAACTGTTCTACTTCGACGACGCCGGAACGACCCTCGGGCCGGATCGGGCGGTGGATGCGCGTGCGCTCGACCCCCGGCCCGATACCGCGACCATGCGCCAGGACGTGCTGACCGGCGACTGGATCTCGATCGCCGCCAACCGTCAGAACCGGGTGTTCCTGCCCCCGGCCGACCGCGATCCGCTCGCGCCGCAGAGCGCCGGCAACCCGTCCGAGGTCCCGGCCGTCTACGACGTCGCCGTCTTCGAGAACCGCTCCCCCTCGTTCGGCCCCGCCCTCCCCGCCCCACCCTGCCTCACCCCGCCCCGCCTCGTGCCCACCCCCTCCATGCCCACCCCCTCCATGCCAAATGAAGGAGATTCCGCAGTCGACCCGCGCGGGAATCGCGATCTCGACCCCTCGTCCGACGGATCTCCTTCATTTGGCATGCAGGGCGTCGGGCAGCCGGGCGCCGAGCCCGCCGACTGGGCCGTAGCGACCGACCCGCCCCGCGGGCTCGCCGACCTCGCCGAGCTCGGGATCGGACGCACGCGCAGCTCGGTCGGCCGCTGCGAGGTCGTGTGCTTCAGCCCCGACACGACCGGATCGTTCGGCACCCAGACCGAGACACGGGCCCGCACCGTCATCGAGGCGTGGGCCGACCGTACTGCCGCCCTCTCGGCCCTCCCCGGGGTCGAGCAGGTGTTCCCCTTCGAGAACCGCGGCGAGGCGATCGGGGTGACGCTGCACCATCCGCACGGCCAGATCTACGCGTATCCGTACATCACCCCGCGCACCACGCGGCTGCTCGAGTCGATCGATCGCACGACTCCCGAGCTGTTCCAGCGCATCCTCGACAGCGAGCGCGAAGGACCGCGCGTCGTCCTCTCGGGCGAGCACTGGACCGCGTTCGTGCCCTTCGCGGCACGCTGGCCCATCGAAGTGCACCTGCTTCCGCATCGCCACGTGCCCGACTTCGCCGAGACCGATGCGGCCGAGCGCGACGAACTCGCCGGCCTCTACCTGCGCCTGCTGCGCGGGATCGACGCGCTCTACGACTCGCCGACGCCCTACATCGCCGCCTGGCATCAGGCGCCCGTTCACCGCGGCCGCGACACCGTGCGGCTGCACCTCGAGCTGACCTCGCCCCGCCGCGCCGCCGATCGGCTCAAGTACCTGGCCGGATCCGAGGCGGCCATGGGAGCCTGGATCGGCGACGTCACCCCCGAGAGCGCAGCCGACAACATCCGAAAGGCCATCGAAAGCGTATGAGCGACATGCGAGACGAACTGCGGACGATGTTCGCCGGTCTCACCGGGCACGACGCCGACGGGATCTGGTCGGCGCCCGGTCGCGTCAACCTGATCGGTGAGCACACCGACTACAGCGGCGGCTTCGTGCTGCCGTTCGCGATCGACCGCCGTGCCCTGCTGGCGCTGGGCCTGCGCGACGACGGGGTGCTGCGGGTCGCCAGCACGTTCAGCGACGAGGTGTTCGAGCTGCCGGTGGCCGAACTCTGCGCCGCGCAGGCCGACGGCCGGCTCGGCGGCTGGTCGGCGTACCCGCTCGGCGTCGCCTGGGCGCTCGGCGAGTTCGGTGCCGACCTGGATGCCGTGCCCGGCGTCGACCTGCTCATCGACTCGAACGTGCCCGTCGGCGCGGGGCTCTCGTCGTCGGCCGCGATCGAGAGCGCGGTCGCGATCGCCCTCGACGAGGTGTGGCGGCTCGGACTCAGCAGGCAGACGCTCGCCCTGGTCGGACAGCGCGCCGAGAACGACGTGGTGGGCGCCCCCACCGGCATCATGGACCAGTCCGCCTCGCTGCTCTCGCGGCCCGACGCGGCGGTCTTCCTCGACTGCCTCAGCCTCGAGAGCGAGATCGTTCCCCTCGGCTTCGCCGACGCGGGCCTGGCCGTGCTGGTCATCGACACCGGCGTGATGCACGCGCACTCCACGGGCGGCTACCGTGAGCGCCGGGAGTCCTGCGAGGCGGGCGCCGCCGCGCTCGGGGTGGCGATGCTGCGCGAGGTCGGGGTCGACGAGCTGGACCGGGCCCGCCGCATCCTCGACGACGTCACCTTCCGGCGGGTGCGGCACGTCGTCACCGAGAACCAGCGGGTGCTCGACACCGTGAAGCTGCTCCGCTCCGAGGGACCGGCCGCGATCGGCGAACTGCTCGACGCCTCGCACCGCTCGCTGCGCGACGACTTCGAGGTCTCGGTGCCCGAGCTCGACCTGGCCGTCGACACCGCGATCGGCAACGGCGCGATCGGCGCCCGGATGACGGGCGGCGGCTTCGGCGGATCGGCCATCGCCCTCGTCCCGGTCGACACCGTCTCGCGCGTCCAGGTCGCGGTGGACGGCGCCTTCGCCGAACACGGCTTCGGCGCTCCCGAGACCTTCGTCGTGCGGCCATCCGACGGCGCGCACCGCGAGCCCTGAGGCCCTCGAACTCGTCCGACCGGGATTCGGCTGGTACCGTCGTGCTCACGGCGGCGACCGAGAGCCGCCCACCTTGCCAGGGGGTTTCGTGCTGCAGCGTTTCGTCATCCTCGCGACGGTCGCCGCGCTCGGCGCGCTGAGCCTCGCCGGCTGCGCGCCGCACCCCTCGCCCACCCCCTCGGCCGATGCCGCACGCTCGAGCGCGACGCCGAGCGCCAGCCCCACGCCGACGCCGACCCGGCCGGCGCTCCCCGCCGATGTGCTCTTCCAGATCAGCGTCAATGCGACGGCGCCGAACGGCGCGGTCGCGCACCTGATCGAGACGGTGCACGCCCCCGTGGCGGCGACGAACAGCCAGGCCGCGGACGAGTCGCAGCTGAACACGGAGTGCGATCCCGGTTGGCAGGACGGCTTCTCGCCCCTGCGCTACCTGGTGGCCGACATCTCGACCTCCGTCATCTCGGGCAGCTGGGACTCCAAAGACGTCGTCGCGGCCGACATGGCCAGCTATCCGGTGTGGACGGGCGATCAGAAGCCGTACCAGGCCTTCTGCGCGAGCGCCCTGCCCTACATCCCGGGCGCGGCGCGCGCGGTCTCGCCCGTCGGCGGTGGGCCCTCCGACTCGGCGGGCGGCTGGGCGATCTTCCGCTACGGATTCGGTGTCCCCACCGCCTCGGACGCCGGGGCGAGCCCGAGCGCGGGGGATGTCGTGCTCAGCAAGTGCGCCATCCAGCTCGGCACGGCCGCGAAGTCGAGCGTCTTCGCCGGAACCTGGCCGACGTCGGCCCAGACCTCGAACGGCCTGAGCTGCTTCTTCGGCGGCACCTGAGCAGGCGGCACCTGAGCACCTGAGCCCGGAGGCTCGGCTCAGCCCGCCCGCGCAGCCCGCTCGGCGGCCTCGACCACGTTGGCGAGCAGCATGGCGCGGGTCATCGGCCCGACTCCGCCCGGATTGGGCGAGAGCCAGCCCGCGACCTGCGCCACTTCGGGGTCGATGTCGCCCGCGAGCTTCGCCTTGCCCGAGGCGGTCGTGCCGACCCGGGTGACGCCCACGTCGAGCACCGCGGCACCGGGCTTGATCCAGTCCGGCTTCACGAAGTGCGGAACCCCGATCGCGGCCACGACGATGTCGGCCCGGCGCACCTCGGCGGGCAGATCGACCGTGCGCGAATGGGTCAGGGTGACCGTCGCATCCACACCCTTGCGGGTCAGGAGCAGCCCGAGGGGGCGCCCCACGGTGAGGCCACGGCCGATGATGACGACGTGCTTGCCCGCGATCGGCACCTCGTGGCGGCGCAGCAGTTCGACGATGCCGGCCGGCGTGCACGGCAGCGGCGAATCCAGCTCGCCCTCGACGCCCAGCACCAGGCGTCCGAGGTTGGTCGGATGCAGTCCGTCGGCGTCCTTGGCGGGGTCGATCAGCTCCAGCATGGCGTTCTCGTCGATCCCCGCGGGCAGCGGCAGCTGCACGATGTATCCGGTCACGGCCGGGTCCGCGTTGAGCGCGGCGATCGCGGCCCGCACCTCGGACTCGGATGCCGTGGCCGGCAGGTCCACGCGGATCGACTCGATCCCGACCTCGGCCGAGTCGCGGTGCTTGCCCCCCACGTAGCTCAGCGAGCCGGGATCCTCGCCGACCAGCAGGGTGCCGAGACCGGGGACGATGTCCCGCTCCCGCAGGGCCGCGATCCTCCCGGCCAGCTCGCCCTTGATCGCCGAGGCGGTCGCGATGCCGTCGAGGATGCGAGCCGTCACTGCCACGACCCCGGCGAGGTGAGGCCCCCGTAGAGCGGGAACTTCTGGGCGAGCGCGGTCACCCGCGCGCGCAGCGCCGGCAGGTCGGCATCGGGCAGGAGGGTCTGCGCGATGATGTCGGCCACCTCGGTGAACTCGGCGTCGCCGAAGCCGCGGGTGGCGAGCGCGGGCGTGCCGATGCGCACTCCCGAGGTGACCATCGGGGGGCGCGGGTCGAAGGGCACGGCGTTGCGGTTGACGGTGATCCCGACCTCGTGCAGCAGGTCTTCGGCCTGCTTGCCGTCCGTGGCCGAGTTGCGCAGATCGACGAGCACGAGGTGCACGTCGGTGCCGCCCGTCAGCACGTCGATGCCGGCGGCCGTGGCGTCCGGGGCGGTGAGACGCTCGGCGAGGATCGCGGCGCCGCGGATGGTGCGGGCCTGACGGTCGGCGAACTCCGGCTCGGCCGCGAGCTTGAAGGCGGTGGCCTTCGCGGCGATGACGTGCATGAGCGGGCCGCCCTGCTGCCCGGGGAAGACGTTGGAGTTGATCTTCTTGGCGAGGTCGGCGTCGTTGGTCAGGATGAAGCCCGAGCGCGGTCCGCCGATGGTCTTGTGCACGGTCGACGAGGTCACGTGCGCGTGCGGCACCGGAGAGGGATGCAGTCCGGCCGCGACCAGCCCGGCGAAGTGCGCCATGTCGACCCAGAGCAGCGCGCCGACCTCGTCGGCGATCTCGCGGAAGCGCGCGAAGTCCAGTTGACGCGGGTACGCCGACCAGCCGGCGATGATGACCTGCGGCTGCACCTCGATCGCCTTCTCGCGCACGACATCCATGTCGACCAGGAAGGTCTCGGGGTCGACGCCGTAGGCGTGGGCCTCGTAGAGCTTGCCCGAGAAGTTGAGCTTCATGCCGTGCGTCAGGTGACCGCCGTGGGCCAGCTCGAGACCCAGGATGCGGTCGCCGTGCTTCGCGATCGCCGCGAGCACCGCGGCGTTGGCCGAGGCTCCCGAGTGCGGCTGGACGTTGGCGAACTCCGCGCGGAACAGCGTCTTCGCGCGCTCGATCGCCAGGTTCTCGACGATGTCGACGAACTCGCAGCCGCCGTAGTAGCGACGCCCCGGGTAACCCTCGGCGTACTTGTTGGTGAGTACCGAGCCCTGCGCCTCGAGCACGGCGCGGGGCACGAAGTTCTCGCTCGCGATCATCTCGAGGGTGTTGCGCTGGCGGCCGAGCTCGAGCTCGAGGGCCGCCGCGACCTCGGGATCGACGACCGAGAGCGGGGCGAGGAAGGTATCGGACATGGTGCCTCCTGAGTTCTGAACAGATGGATGTCTGTCACAGCCCAGGCGTACGGCCGTTTCCGTGTAGTCGCTCCCCGATGGTGACCCATCCGAACGCCAGTCGCGACCGTCCTACTCTAGCGGCCGACGTGCAGCGGAAGCAGCCCCATCCGCCGACGATCCGACAGCACGACGAACAGCATCCCGGCCAGCACGAACGCCACCTCGACCCAGGGAAGCACGCGGATCCCGAAGCCGTCGAGCAGGAGGCCGCCCAGGAAGGCTCCGCCGCCGATGGCCACGTTGAACGAGATCGTGGTCCAGGCCGCCGCGGTGTCGCGCAGACGCAGCGAGGCCGAGTGCATCATCCGGCCCTGCAGCAGCGAGGGGATGCCGCCGAACGCGACGCTCCAGGCGATCATGCCGATCACCACGATCACGGGCGAGGCGGCGCCGAAGATCCCGAGGGCGGCGACCGTGACCGCGACGCTGAGGGCGAGGATCAGCAGGGCGCCCCGGGGGAACCGATCGCCGAGCAGCCCCGCGATGAGCAGACCGAACGCGCCGGCCGCGCCGTAGCCGAACAGCAGCGCGCTGACATCGCCGGCCGGGATGCCGCCCACCTGAGTGGCCCAGGGCACGATGTAGGTGTAGTACGCGTTCTGCCCGACCGCGAGCAGCAGGATCGTGACGCTGACGATCACGACGGCCGGCACCGTGCGGTCCTGGCGCAGCGGCAGCGCGATCTCGCCGGTCTTCAGCGTGACCAGGTGCGAGACGTGCGGGAGCGCGAGCACCACGAGCAGCAGGAACACCAGCACGACCCCGCCCATCACGGCGAAGGCGAGACGCCAGCCGAGCGCATGACCGAGCGCTGTGCCGAACGGGACGCCCAGGATGAAGGCCGCGGTTCCGCCGGCGTTGGTCACGGCGAGGGCCCGCGAGAGCTGACGCTGCGGCACGATCCGCGAGGCGTAGGGGCCCGTCACCGACCAGAACAGGCCGTGCGCCAGGCCGCCGAGCACGCGGGCGCCGGCCAGGAACTCGTAGCTCGGCGAGATCGCCGCGAGGAAGTTCGCCACGGCGAACACCCCGAGCATCGTCACCATGAGCCACTTGCGCGGGAACCGGTGCGTCAGCGCCGTCAGCGGCGCCGTGCTGACGACCACGGTGAGCGCGAAGATCGTCACGAGCAGCCCGACCCGCGATTCCGAGACGTGCAGCTCGGCGGCGATGTCGGGCAGCAGGCCGGTGGGCAGGAACTCGCTCGACACGGCGACGAAGATCGCGCCCGTGATGACGAGCAGGCGGAACAGGGGGAATCGGGAGTCTGAGCCCTCGGCGCTCATCGCGAGACTTTCTGGATCGGAGGGCTCGGAACGCCGGCCGCGGGGTGCCGCGAGCCGCGGCATCGACACCAGCCTACCGAGAGCGCGCCCCCGAGACGCCCGCCAGTACGCTGGGGGCGTGAGCCCGACGCCGACCCATTGGATCGTCACGCTGGTCTGCGAGGACCGTCCCGGGATCGTGCACGCCGTCAGCGGGGCGATCGTCTCGGCTCAGGGCAACATCACCGAATCCCAGCAGTTCTCGAGCGCCGACAGCGGCCGCTTCTTCATGCGGTTGCAGGTCGAGTCGGCGGTCTCCCGCGAGGTGTTCGAGGCGGCTCTTCTGCCCGTCACCGAGCGCTACCGGATGACGTGGCAGCTCGACGTCGTCGGTCGCCCGTTGCGCACGCTCGTCCTGGTGTCGCGCGCCGCACACTGCCTCAACGACCTGCTGTTCCGGCAGCGCGCCGGGCAGCTCGCCGTTGATCTTCCGTTGGTGCTCGGCAACCACCCCGACCTCGGCGAGCTCGCCGCCTTCTACGGGGTGCCCTTCGAGTCGCATCCGGTCACGACGCCGGGGCAGAAGCTCGCCTTCGAAGACCGCGTGCTCGAGGTCGTCGAAGAGCACGACATCGAGCTCGTGGTGCTCGCGCGCTACATGCAGATCCTGTCGCCCGAGCTGTGCGCGGCGCTGACCGGGCGGATCATCAACATCCACCACTCCTTCCTGCCGGGCTTCAAGGGCGCCAACCCCTACAAGCAGGCGCACGCACGCGGGGTGAAGCTGATCGGCGCGACCGCGCACTTCGTGACGAGCGACCTCGACGAGGGCCCGATCATCGAGCAGAACGTCGTGCGGGTCGACCACTCGCGCACCCCGGGCGAGCTGGTCGCGATCGGTCAGGACGAGGAGTCCCGCACGCTCACCCAGGCCGTGAAATGGTTCGCCGAGCACCGCGTGCTGCTCGACGGGGCCCGGACGATCATCTTCACATGACGACGCTGCTGCATTCCGCTCACCGCATCGACGAGCTCGGCGAGGTGCCGGACGCCTGGCTGCTGTTCGACGGCCCCGTGATCGCGGCCGCCGGGAGCGGCCTGCACACGGCGCCGACGGCCGATGAGCGCGTCGATCTCGCGGGCGCGCGGCTCGTGCCGGGCTTCATCGATCTGCACGGGCACGGCGGCGGCGGGCACGCGTACGACGACGGGGGCACGGCGCTGACGGCGGCGCTCGCCGCGCACCGGGAGCACGGGACCACCCGCTCGGTGGTGAGCCTCGTGGCGAACCCGCTCGGGCAGCTGCGCGACAGCCTCGCCGAGATCGCGGCACTGGTCGCCACCGATCCGCTCGTGCTCGGATCCCACCTCGAGGGGCCTTTCCTGGCACCCGACCGGCGCGGCGCGCACAGCGCCGACTTCTTGCGGCTGCCGGATCCGGAGGCGGTCGAGTCGCTGCTCGCCGCCGCGGCCGGCACCCTGCGCCAGGTCACGATCGCACCCGAGCTGCCGGGGGCGCTGCAGGCCATCGACGAGATCGTCGAGGCCGGCGTCGTGGTGGCGATCGGGCACACCGAGGCCGACTTCGACACCACCCGGGCCGCGTTCGCGCGCGGTGCCCGGATGCTGACGCACGCCTTCAACGCGATGCCCGGCATCCACCACCGCGCCCCCGGCCCGGTGCTCGCCGCGTTCGCCGACGACCGCATCAGCATCGAGCTCATCCTCGACGGGCAGCACGTGCATCCCGAGGTCGCCCGGCTCGCCTTCGATGCCGCTCCGGGGCGCGTCGCGCTGATTACCGACGCGATGGCCGCGGCGGCCGCGGCGGACGGCGACTACCGCCTCGGCTCGCTCAACGTGACCGTCCACGAGGGCTTCGCCAAGCTCTCGGGTACCTCGACGATCGCCGGCTCCACGCTCACCCAGGACGTCGCCCTGCGCCTCGCGATCGACGAGGTCGGCCTGCCGCCTGCGACGGCGGTCGCCGCCCTGACCGCCGTTCCGGCGCGGGCCCTGGGGCTCGGCCACCGCTTCGGTCTGCTCAAGCCCGGCTATGCGGCCGACGCCGTCGCGCTGGACGCCGCCGGTCGCGTCACGCGCGTCTGGGCCGACGGGCGCGCGCTGCTCGGCTGAGCACCTCAGCGTTCGACGTCGAGGCGGTTCTCCCAGGCGAAGCGGTAGTAGTCGGCGTGGCGCAATTGCGAGGCGGCGGCCTCGTCGACGATGACCGTGACGAGCGGATGCAGCTGGATCGCCGATCCGGGCAGCGACGCCGTCACCGGGCCCTCGACCGCCCCCGCGATCGCGGACGCCTTCGCCTCGCCGAAGGCGAACAGCAGCAGGTGTCGCGCCCGCAGGATGGTGCCGAGCCCCTGCGTCAGACAGTGCCTCGGCACCTCGTCGAGCGAGGGGAAGAAGCGCGCGTTGTCGACCCGGGTCTGCTCGGTGAGCGTCTTCACCCGCGTCGTCGAGGCGAGCGACGAGCCCGGCTCGTTGAACCCGATGTGGCCCGTGCGCCCGATCCCCAGCACCTGCAGATCGACGCCTCCCGCCTCGGCGATGGCCCGCTCGTAGGCAGCGCCGGCGAGCTCGAGCGGGCCCCCGTCGTCGCCGGGTACGCGCACCAGCTCGGGGGTGAGTCCGAGGGGCTCGACCACCTCGCGCGCGATGACCGCGCGGTAGCTCTCGGGGTGCCCGGTCGGCAGTCCGATGTACTCGTCGAGGGCGAAGCCGCGCACCCGCGAGAGGTCGAGGCGGCGGCGGATCAGGGCCTGCCAGAGCGGAAGGGGCGTGGATCCGGTCGCCAGGCCGAGCACGGCATCCGGCCGCGCCGCGACCAGACGCTGCACAAGCTCGGCACCGAGCTCGCCTGCCTCGTCAGCCGACCCGACGATCACGACCTCGGCCATCAGGCGGGCTTCCGTTCCGCCGCACCCGTCTCGGTCCCGGTCGACCCGATCAGCGCGGCGCCGACCGCGGCGACCGGCAGGCCTCCCGGCGCCAGGCGCACCCGGTCGGGCAGCTCGAGCGAGGCGAGGAAGGCCGACTCGACCGCCCAGCGCCGCAGCACCGCATGGACGGCGGCCAGCAGCGGGTCGCCCAGGGAGGTGATGCCCCCGCCGATCACGACATCGTCCACGTCGACAGTGAGGACGAGCACGCGAACGGCGGAGGCAACATTATCGACGAAGCGCTCGCGCACCTCGATCGCGAGGACGTCGCCGGTGTCGGCGGCCTCGAAGAGGGATCTGACGGGATGGCTGGTCCCGGTGGGCCACAGGCGCGCGACGGCCGAGCCCGAGGCGACCATCTCGAGGCAGCCGCGCTGTCCGCAGCTGCACAGCGGCCCGGCGGGGTCGACCGGGATGTGCCCGATCTCGCCCGCGGTCCCGCGCGAGCCGCGCCAGAGCCGCCCGGCGAGCACGAGCCCGGCCGCGAGTCCCGTGCCCAGGTTGAGGTAGGCCATCGACGAGGGGGCGCTCCGGCCCAGCAGGTGGAACGCCCCGAGCGCCGCGGCGTTCACGTCGTTCTCGATGCTCACGGGAGCGCCGAGCCGCGCGGCGAGCTCCGTGCCGAGATCGAGACCGTCGAGCCCCAGGTTGACGGCGTGCGTCACGCGCCCGCTGAGCGGATCCACCGCCCCGGGCACGCCGACCCCGATCGACTCGAAGCCGCGGGGCGTGACGCCCACCGCATCCGCGAGCCGGTGCAGCGCGTCGACGGTCGAGGTGACGACCCCGTCGGCCCCGAACCCCGTCGACACCCGCACCTCGCCGAGCACCGCGCCGGCGGCATCGATCGCGACCGCCTCGGTCTTGGTGCCCCCGATGTCGACCCCCACCCTCATCGGCCGCGCTCCTCGAGCAGCCGCAGCAGCGCCGCGCCGGCCAGGCGCGAGGCGCCGAAGGTCGCGATGTCGGCGTAGCGGCGGTCGGCGGCCGGCCAGCCCATGTCGACGACGACGACATCCGGATGCCGCGAGCGCGCCTCGTCGATGGCCCGACGCGTCCAGGCCCGCCTGTGGTTGTCGCGGCCGATCAGCACCGGCTGCCGGTCGGAGTCGACGATCAACGGTTCCCCCTCCGCCAGCCACTGCACGGGAGCCCCCGCCGCGGCCGGCCCCCACGGCGAATCCCCCACCGCGATGTTCGACTCGGTGCGCAGCTGCACGAGCGCGCGGTCGGCGCGCAGCCGGAGGCCGGACGCGAGATCGAAGGCGCGGGCGATGACCGCGGTGTCGAACTCCGGCAGCGGGTCCGGCACCGCGAAGGGCCGCACCGCCTGCGACCGCAGCTCGCCGGCGAGCTCGGCGACCCGGCGCGCCGCATCGGCCGGCCGGGCCACACTCAGTCGGCCGTCGTCGACCGCCGCCGAGACTCCCGCGACGATCGCGGCGAGCTGCTCCTCGGTGTTCGCGGTCCCGAGGCACAGCAGATCCGCCCCGGCCGCCAGCGCCCGCGCCGCCGCCCCCGGCAGCCCGTCCTCGTCGTCGGCCCCGCGCATGTCGAGCGCGTCGGTGACGATGACGCCGGTGAAACCCAGTTGCCCGCGCAGCAGCTCACCGAGGATCCGCTCCGAGAAGGTGGCGGGCTGCGCGTCGAGCTGCGGCAGCAGGATGTGCGAGGTCATGATCGTGCGGGTCCCGGCCGCGATCGCCGCGGCGAAGGGCACGAGCTCGCGTCGGCGCAAGGCGTCGAGCGGCAGGTCGACGGTCGGCAGCGCGAGGTGGGAATCGGTGGCGGTGTCGCCGTGACCCGGAAAGTGCTTCGCGCTCGCGGCGATCCCCGTCGACTGCAGCCCCTCGACCCAGGCGGCGCCGTGCCGTGCCACCAGCTGCGGGTCGGCGCCGAAGCTCCGGGTACCGATCACGGGGTTGTCGTCGTTCGAGTTGATGTCGATCGTCGGCGCCAGGTCGAGGTCGATGCCCGCGGCGCGAAGTTCGGCGCCGACTCGGCGCGCGACGCTCTCGGTCAGGAGGAGGTCGTCGAGGCGGCCGAGGATGGCGTTGCCCGGGAACGGGGAGCCCACCGACTGGTAGAGCCGGGTCACGTCCCCTCCCTCCTCGTCGATCGCGATGATCGCGAAGGGGTTGGCCGCCCTGATCTCTCCGGTCAGCCGGCGCAGCTGCGACGGCGAGGCGATGTTGGTGGCGAACAGGCAGACCCCGGCGAGCCCGCCCGCCAGGCGCGCGGCGAGCCAGCCGGGGAGCTCCGTGCCGTCGAACCCCGGCAGCAGGGTGCCGAGCACGAGACGATCCCGCGATCCGGGGGCGGTCATCCCTTCACCGCCCCGCCGACCAGCCCGCTCGTCATGCGTCCCTGCACGAACAGGAAGAAGACGATCACCGGGATCGCGACCAGGGTCGACGCGGCCATCACCTGGCCCCAGTCGATCGCCTTCGAGGCGCTCGACTGGATGAAGCCGCGCAGCCAGAGCGGGAGCGTCTGCGACCCCTGGCCGGGCAACACGACGAGCGCGATCGTGAACTCGTTCCAAGCCTGCAGGAAGGCGTACACCCCCGAGGCGACCAGCCCGGGCGCCAGCAGCGGGAAGGTGATCCGCAGGAAGGCCTGGGTGCGGCTGAGCCCGTCGACCATGGCGGCCTCCTCCAGCTCGGCCGGGACGCCCGCGACGAAGCCGCGCAGCATCCAGATCGTGAACGGTACGACGGCCCCGATGTAGAGGATGCTCACCCCGACGACCGTGTTGAGCAGGTTCACCGAGGCCATCAGCTTGTACTGCGCGATGAACAGGCCCTCGGCGGGGAGCATCTGCACGAACAGGATCGCCAGCACGAAGGAGGTGCGCCCGCGGAAGCGGAAGCGGCTGATCGCGACCGCCGCGAGGAAGGCGAACAGCAAGCAGACCACGACCACGACGAGTGCGATCGTGACGCTCATGCCGAGGGCGGGCAGGAAGGTTCCGCCCGCGATGACGCTCGCGAAGTTGTCGAACGACGCCCCGACGGGGAAGAAGGTCGGGGTCGTCGAGGTGAGCACGACGTTCGACAACAACGAGGAGTTGACCATCCAGTAGACCGGGAACAACCAGATCAGGGCGACGACGATGCCGACGATCGAGAGCACGACGCGGGAGGCGCGCGGCCGGCGGGCGCGGAGGCGGGTCATCGGTCCTCCCGCAGCATCGAGCGCACGTAGGCGGCGCTGAGGGCGACCGTCAGGATGAGCACCAGGATCGACACGGCCGAGGCGGTGCCGAAATCGCTCGACCCCGCGCCGAGTTGGTAGATGTACGTGCCGAGCAGGTTGGTCTGGCTGGCGATCGAGCCGGCATCCTGCAGCACCTTGATCTGGGTGAAGACGCGCAGGTCCCAGATCACCTGCAGCAGCAGCACGATCGAGATGACGGGCCGGATGATCGGAACCGTGATGCCCCAGAAGCGCTGGGTCGGCGTCGCCCCGTCCATCTGGGCGGCCTCGAGCACCTCGTCGGGCACCTGGGTGAGCGAGGCGAAGATCGAGAAGGCGACGAAGGGCACACTCATCCAGACCACGATGATGAGCGCCACCAGGAAGAAGCTCAGCGGATTCTGCAGCCAGTTGTGCTGCTGGAACGGCAGCCCGACGGCGCCGAGCAGCCAGTTGACGACACCGCGGCGCCAGTCGAACAGCCAGTTCCAGACCGTCATCGCGGCGACCACCGGCATCGCCCAGGCCAGCAGCAGCGAGATCTGCAGCACGACGCGCACCGCCGACGGCACCGCCCGCATGAGCAGGGCGAGCAGCACCCCGATCGCCATCGTGACGAGCACGCAGGCGAAGCAGAACAGCAGCGAGCGGCCGACGACGGTCCAGAGGTAGGGATCGCCGAGCAGACGCGCGTAGTTGTCGAAGCCGACGAACGGCGCGGGCTGCCCGAACTGCTGCGAGAGGCCGAACTTCTGCAGCGAGGTGACCAGCTGCCACACGAGCGGGTACCCCATCGCGAGCAGCAGCACGACCACGGTCGGGATGAGGAGCAGATAGGGCGCGAGCGGGCGTCGGCGGCGCGGGGCGCTGAGGGCGGTCACGGTCATCTCCTCTCGGAATCCGGGGTCTCGGGCGGGGTGGTCGGGCGGCGTGGGGTGGGTCGGGGGTGCGGCGCGGTGGCTCCGCACCCCCGACCGGGGATGCCCTCGGCTACTTGGCGTTCAGCATCGGGGTGATCTTGGCGTCGTACTCCTTGGCGAGCGCCGCGAGATCGGTCGAATCCTTCAGCTTGCTGAAGAACTCCTCGAGCACGTTGGACGCCTCCACGCTCGCCCAGCCCGGTGCGGCCGGGGTCAGCTTCGAGTTCTGCGCCGAGGAGATCAGGGCGGTGGCGAACTCGTCGGAGCCGAGCGAGGAGGTGTAGTCCGAGTTCGCCGGTCCGAGCCCGTTCTTGCCGAGCATGGTCTGGTAGCTCTTGCCGAAGATGATCTTCAGCAGGGTCTTGGCCAGGCCCGGGTTCTTGCTCTTCGCCGAGATGCCGATGTTCGAGCCGCCCGCGAAGACCGGGGCCGGCTTGCCGTCGTTGCCGGGAAGCGGGAAGACCCCGAAGACGCTGTCGTCCCAGGTGCGGGTCACCTTGCCGTCGGCGCCGGTGCCCTTGGTGCCGATCGACCAGTGCGCCCATCCCGGCGCCATGATCGTCGCGGCCGACAGCGACACGGGCGTCGCCGCGTCGGATGCCGTGGCACCGGCGATCGCGTCGTCATCGTTGATGTAGATGTACTGGTTGCTGTCCTTGGCGTCGTTCGGCGCCTTCGAGGCGTTCTGGTAGATCGCCTGCAGCTGCTTCAGCCCCGCCATGGTCTTGGGGTCGTCGAGCGTCGCCGTCCACTTGCCGTTGGACTCCGAGGCGATGTTGCCGCCGTTCGCGAAGATCCACGAGATGCCGTCGCGCCAGTCCTGGCCGCCCAGGTACAGACCCGAGAAGTTGGCGATGTTGTCGGGGTTCTTCGCGGCGATGGTCGCGACATCCTGGTTGAACTGATCCAGCGTGGTCGGCACCGAGGTGATGCCCGCCTTGGCCCAGACGTCCTTGCGGTAGAACACGTAGCGGGATCCGAAGTAGTACGGCAGCGTGTAGTTCTTGCCGTCGACCTTGCCCGCCTCGACGAACGACGGCAGCAGCTTGCTGCCGCCGAGCTCGGAGTACATGTCCGAGATGTCGAGGAAGGCCCCCACGTTGGTGAACGTGGGCGACTGCGTGTTCCCCATCTCGGTGACGTCGGGGGTGTTGTTCGCGTCGGGGAGCGCGGTCGTCAGCTTGGTGACGATGTCGCTCCAGTCCTGCTGCTCGATCTTGAGGGTGCCGCCGGTCTCCTTCTTGAACTCCGAGACCAGGTAGCTGCGAAGGGCGTCCGGGGTGTCGGAGCCGACCAGCCACAGGGTGACGGTCTTGCCCTTGCCGTCGGTGCTGGCCCCGGCTCCCGATCCGCCGCCGGTGCTGCTGCACCCGGCCAGGACGAGAGCCGACGCGAGTGCGACAGCGGTAACGCCTGCGATCTTTCGCTTCATCGTGATTCCTTCTCTGTGGTGAGGTTGCGGCGCACGACGCGCGCCGCCTGGTGCCGGGGCCCGCTGTCGACTACGAAACCCCGAGTTGCGCAGACAGGACCATGGCGGCGGCGCCGCGCATGACGATGTCCTGACCGAGAGTGGTCATCCGCAGACTCAGATCGCCGTGGAACTCGGCCATCGTGCGACTGCGGAGGGTCTCGATCGCGGCCTCGGCGAGAGGTCCATCGAGAAGTTCGAGGGGGCCGCTGAGCACGATCTCGGCGAGGTCGAGCGCGCCCACGACCGGGGCGAGGGCGATGCCGAGCCGCTCGCCGGCACGACGGAGGATCGCGGTGCGCTCGGCGGGATCGCTCGTCGCGGCGAGCGCGGCGTCGAGCCGCGGCGTGGCCAGCCAGGTCTCGAGGCAGCCGTGCTTCCCGCACGCGCAGGCGTCGCCGCCATCCGTTCCGACGACGACGTGACCGATCTCGCCCGCGGCGAAGCGGCTGCCGACCAGCGCCGTGCCGCCGATGATGAGCCCGGCGCCCACGCCGTGCCCGACCTTGACCAGCATCATGTCGCTGAGGGCGCTGCCGAAGCTGTGCTCGGCCAGGGCCGCCGCGTTCGCGTCGTTCGCGACGATCACCGGATGCCCGGTGGCGGCGGCGAGGGTCGCCTGCAGCGGTTCACCGGCGCCCGCGCCGCTCGGCCAGCCGAGGTTCGGGGCGCTCAGCACGGTGCCCGCCAGGTCGACGACACCGGGAGACCCGACCCCGATGCCCAGCAGGGGAAGGGTCGCCGCGGCGACGAGGCGCTGCGCGAGGGCGACGACCTTGGCCGTGGCGGCGGCACCCGTCGCGCCGTCGAGGGGAACCTCGATGCGTTCGAGCACGACGCCGTCGAGGTCGAGCACGGCCCCCCGGAAGGTGGCGTACTCGCTGAGGTCGATGCCGATGATGTGGAATCCGGTGCGGTTGATGTCGAGCATCGTCGCGGGCTTGCCGGGTCGGGCTTCGTCGCGCTGGCCGACCTCGACGACGAGCTTCTCGACCATGAGCTCGGCGACCAGATCGGAAATGGTGACCCGGGTGAGCCCGGTCGCGCGCGACAGGTCGGCGCGGCTGAGGGTTCCCGAACGGTAGAGGGTCTGCAGCACGAGGGAGCGGTTGTGGCCGCGCGCGTGCTCGGGCAGCGATTTCGCGCTGGGCCGCAGGGCCCGGCCCGAGCCGAATCCGGCATGACCCGACGCGGTCGCGAGACCCTGGCCGGCAGCGGGTGCGCCCTCTCGGACGGAAGAGCCCCGCTGCACTTCCGATGCAGACATGTTTGTTAGTAAAGCGTACGAACAATCAACGCGCAAGCGCCGATCTCCCCCGACCGTGAACCTTTCGCCTGCGGCGCCCGTTAGGCAGGTTGTCAGGGATTCCTACACGTACCCCTGACAGGCTGGCTTCGGCCCGCGTGTCCCCGTCCATCACCGCTCAGGAGTCTCATGTCATTCCGTCCCTCCCGCCCCTTCGCCATCGGCTTCGCCGGCCTCGGACTGGTCGGCGCCCTCGCCGGCTGCTCCTCGACCGCGAGTGCCGACTCGCCCGCGAACACCGGCGCGTCCGCCGGCTCCTCCACGGGCGAGACGGCGAGTGCGAGCGCGTCGTACAAGGACGGCACCTACAGCGCCGACGGCAGCTACCAGGCCCCGAGTGGCACCGAATCGATCTCGGTGAAGGTCACGCTCTCGAGCGACAAGGTCACGGCGGTCACCGTCACCCCGCACGCCACGAACGGCAATCCCGCGATGTTCCAGAGCCAGTTCGCCAGCAGCATCTCGGCGCTCGTGGTCGGCAAGGACATCGACACGATCAGCGTCTCCCGGGTCGCCGGTTCCTCGCTCACGAGCGCCGGCTTCAACGCGGCGCTCAAGAGCATCAAGGCCGACGCCCTCGAGTCCTGATCGGCACTCGATGATCGTCGATCCGCTTCCGGTCGCCTGGACCTTCGACGCGATCGGCACCGGATGGCGCATCGACACCGCCGAACCGGTCCCGGAGGACGCGCGCGCCGCGGTCGAGCAGCGCATCGAACGCTTCGATCGCGACTGGTCGCGCTTCCGGGACGACTCCCTCGTCACCCGGATCGCCCGCTCCCCCGGTCGTCACCGCCTGCCCGACGACGCCCCCGAGCTGCTCGGGTACTACCGCGAGCTCTACGAGGCGAGCGGCGGTCGGGTGTCGCCGCTCGTCGGGCGGGCGCTCGAATCGCTCGGCTACGACGCGCAGTACCGGCTGGTCCCCACCTCGACGCCGGCCCGGGTGCCCGCCTGGGACGACGCGATCGCCTGGGACGGCGAGTTCCTCGACACGGTGACGCCGGTGCTGCTCGACCTGGGCGCGGCGGGGAAGGGCCGCCTCGTCGACCTGGTGAGCGCGGTGCTGGTCGAGCACGGCATCCGTCGCCATGTCGTGGATGCCGGCGGCGACCTGGTCACCCGCGGCGTGCCCCTGCGGGTCGCGCTCGAGCATCCGGGCGACCCGAGCAAGGCCATCGGCGTCGTCGATCTCAGCGGCGACGACCCGGCCCGCCTCGCCCTGTGCGCGAGCGCCGCGAATCGGCGCGCCTGGGGCGAGGGCCTGCACCACGTGCTCGACGCCGTGACAGGCCTGCCGACGGGCGCGGTGGTCGCGAGCTGGGCGATCGCCGCCAGCGCCATGATCGCCGACGGCGCGGCCACCGCCCTGTTCTTCGACACGGATCCGCAGTTGTACCGCGCCCACGACGTGATCACCATCAGGATGTTCGCCGACGGGCGCGTCGAACATTCGCCCTCGTTCTCAGGAGAGTTGTTCCTATGACCGCATGGCTGGACCGCATCCTCGGACGCGTGACGATGTACGGGCTCGTGGTCATCTGCCTCGTCGCCATCGCGGCCGTGGCGCTCGTGCGGAGCGCCCTCGGTCAGCTGTCGTTCTCGCCCCTGGCGCTGCTGGCCAGCGGCGCCGTGCTGCTGCTGTCGTCGTATCTCGCCAACGGGGTCGCCGGGCTCATCGTCAACACCCGGCCGCAGCTCAGCTCGACGGCGATCACGGCCCTGCTGCTGCTGTTCATCTTCCCGCCGACCCTCGATCTGCTCGGCCTCGCGGCCCTCGCCCTGGCCTCGGTGGTCGCCGTGCTCGCGAAGTACCTCCTGGCGTTCCGCGGGCGGCACGTCTTCAACCCGGCGGCGCTGGGAGCCTTCGTGGTCGGGCTCACCGGGCTGAACTTCAGCGTCTGGTGGGTCGCGACGCCACTGCTGCTGCCCGTCGTGGCGATCGGCGCGTTCCTCGTGCTGTGGCGCACCCGGCGGTTCCCGCTCGCCCTGGTCTTCCTCGTCGTGGCGACCGCCAACGTGGTCGTGCGCAGCGCCGTGCACGGCGTGCCCGTCGTCGACGGCATCTCGACGGCCCTGCTCTCGCTTCCCCTGGTGTTCTTCGCGGGCTTCATGCTCGACGAACCGCTCACGCTGCCGCCCCGGCGCTGGCAGCAGCTCGCCGAGGCGGCGATCGTCGGGGTGCTGTTCTACCTGCAGTTCACGGCGGGCCCGCTCACCTCGACCCCCGAGTTCGCCCTGCTGATCGGCAACCTGCTGGCGTTCTTCGCGGGGCAGCGGCGCGGCATCCGACTGGTCTTCCTGGGGCGCTCGCCCCTCACCGCGACGAGCTGGCGGTTCGACTTCCGCCCGCTGGCCCCCGTGCGGTTCACCCCGGGCCAGCACATGGAGCTCACCCTCCCGCACGCCAAGACCGACTCGCGCGGCTGGCGTCGGGTCTTCAGCATCGCGTCGGCACCCGGCGACGGCGGCACCGTGCGCTTCGCCATGCGTCTGCCGGAGCGATCCAGCAGCTTCAAGGCGGCGCTTCTCGCGCTCGAACCGGGCGCCGTCGTGTCGGCCACCTCGGTGGGCGGCGACTTCGTGCTGCCGAAGGACCTCGGCAGACCGCTGCTGCTCGTGGCGGCCGGCATCGGCATCACGCCGTTCGTCAGCCAGCTCGAGCACGCGGCGGCGGTCGGCGAGCGGCGCGACATCGTGCTGCTGTACTCGGTCTCGAGCCCCGACGAGCTCGCCTTCGCCGAGGCGCTGCGCGCCGCCGGCTGCCGGGTGATCGTCGTCTCGCCGACGCCACCCATCGAACTGCCCGCGGGCTGGAGCTGGGCGGGGGCCGGGCCCGTCACCGCGGCGATGATCCATTCCGCGGTTCCGGATGCGGCGTCCCGCACGAGCTACCTCTCCGGACCGCCGGAGCTCGTCGCGAGTCTCGCGAAGGCCCTGCGCAGAAGCGGCGCACGCCGGACCGTCACCGACGTGTTCATCGGCTACTGAGCCTGCGGCGAGCGACGGAGCGATTCGACGACCCGCTCACCCGCTGACGGCTCCGCGGACTCCAACTCCTGGATCCCCGTCACGCGCAAGAGCGCGAGCCCGTCGGCGGCCGCGCTCCCCGGTGCGGCGGTGTAGACGACGATGCGAAGATCGCTCCCCGGCACCGTGAGCACGTCGCAGTCGAAATCGACCGAACCGATGAGGGGATGCCGGATCGTCTTGCGGGTCGATGTCCCCGGCGCCAGCTCATAGCGGTCCCACAGCGTCGCGAACCGAGCACTGCGCCGCCGCAGCTCGGCGATCATGGCCACCAGCTCCCGGTCGTCGGGATACCGCCCGACCGCGATGTGCAGGTCGGCGACGATACCGCTCTCGAAGGCATCCCGACCGGCCTTTTCGTGATGCACGCGGCCCTCCCCGACGGTGAAGACGCGCCAGACCAGGTTGCGTTCCCGGCCTTGCCACGGCGAAGGATCGCCGAGCAGCGCGGCCCAGAGCGCGTTCCACTGCACGATCTCCCAGCCCGAGGTGTACACGGCGAGTGCGGTATCGGCCAGTCGGTCGATCATCCGCTGGATGCCCGGCGGCACGTGTCGTGGGACGGTCCCCGCTGACGGAGGAGCGACGCCGGCCATGCGGTACAGGGCATCCCGTTCCTCGACGGTGAGCCGCAGGGCGTGCGCCAGTGCGCCGATCACCTGCGGAGACGGGTTGCGGGCGCGGCCCTGCTCGAGCCGGACCAGATAGTCGACCGAGACGCCCGCGAGCGCCGCGAGCTCCTCGCGCCGCAGGCCCGGCACCCGCCGGCCGGCACCCGAGGCGACGCCCACGGCGCCCGGGGTCACCCGATCGCGCCAGGCACGCAATGCGGCAGCGAGCTCGAGTTCCATCGCTCCAGTCTGCGCCCTGGAGCCGGAACCCCGGGTGGTACTGACGGTCCCCCCGTCGGGCACGCACTGGATGGGCCGATGCCGTCCGCGCAGACTCGAGGGCATGACCACAACACTGATCACCGGAGCCAACAAGGGCCTCGGCTACGAGGCGTCCCGCCGTCTGCTTGAACTCGGCCACATCGTCTATCTCGGCGCCCGCGACGAAGAACGCGGGCGCGCAGCCGCGCAGGCGCTCGGCGCTCGGTTCGTGCTGATCGATGTCACCGACGACGACTCGGTCGCACGGGCCGTCGACCGCATCCGTGACGACGAGGGTCACCTCGATGTGCTCGTCAACAACGCGGGCATCACGGGTGGTCGAGCCACTGCCGATGAGCTCGGTGCCGAACAGATGAAGACGACCTTCGACACCAATGTCTTCGGGGTGGTCCGAGTCACTCGCGCCACGCTTCCCCTGTTGCGCAAGTCGGAGAACCCGGTCATCGTCAATGTCAGCAGCGGACTGGGCTCGCTCAGCATCGTCACCGACCCGACGCGGATGGAGTGGCCTTTCCCCTCGCTGGCGTACAGCGCATCGAAGGCCGCGGTCCTCATGTTGACGGTCCAATACGCCAAGGCGCTCCCCGAGCTGCGCATCAATGCCGTCGATCCCGGATACACCGCGACGGATCTCAACGGGAACAGCGGGACGCAGACCGTTCGGGAGGGCACGGACGCGATCATCCGTCTGGCCACGATCGATCGCGACGGTCCGACGGGCACCTTCCAAGACCGCTCCGGCACGGTTCCCTGGTGAATGTTCGCCCTCGGCGAGCAGCATCGCCGGGGTCTGGCACTCTCATACCGAGAGTGCTAATCTGGCGAAAAGTTGAGTCATCAAGACTCATGTCAATCCTCAGGAGGACCAGATGGCAATGTTCTTCGACCCGTTCCGCGAGTTCGACCGCGTGGCAGGGGAGCTGCTCGACTCGCGCCAGGGCCCCCGGCTGATGCCGATCGACCTGTATCGCGACGGCGACCACTACGTGCTCAACGCCGACCTGCCGGGCATCGACCCGGGCAGCGTCGACATCGACGTGGACGGCCAGTTGCTCAGCATCCGCGCCGAGCGCACCCCGCGCAGCCAGGCGGGCGTCAAGTGGATCACCCGTGAGCGCAACGCCGGCTCGTTCCTGCGCCAGTTCAACCTCGGCCAGGGCATCGACACCACCGCGATCTCGGCGAACTACGAGAACGGCGTGCTGAGCGTCGTGATCCCCGTGAGCGAGAAGGCCAAGCCGCGCAAGATCGAGGTGCAGACCTCCTCGGGGCCGACCGCGGTTGAGACGCACGCCGAGACGACCGGCGGTTCCACCACGACGGAGTCCGCGACCGCGTGAATCACCCTCGAGGGGCCCTGAGCGATTCTGCTCCGGGCCCCTCGTCGTTCGCCGTCGGTCGCTCGCAGTAGCGTCATCGCATGGTGGCCCACGCCGACAAACCGGAGCTGTTCTTCGAGACGGCCGACGACTGGGAACGCTGGCTCGACTCCGAGACCGCCGACCGCCCGGATGCCGTGCGGCTCCGCCTGCGCAAGACCGGATCGTCCGCCCCGGGCATGCTGCACGCCGAGGCGCTGCAGGTCGCGCTCTGCTTCGGTTGGATCGACGGCCAGGCCGGCCCCGTCGACGACGACTACTTCACCGTCGGCTTCAGCGTTCGGCGGCCCCGAAGCCTCTGGTCGCAACGCAACCGCGAGTACGTCGAGCGGTTGATCGCCGAGGGGCGCATGCGCCCGGCGGGCCACCGCGAGATCGAGCACGCCAAGGCCGATGGCAGGTGGGATGCCGCCTATCGGCAGGCGACCACGGCGGTTCCCGCCGACCTGCGCGCCGCACTCGACGCCAACCCGGCCGCCGCGGCGGTGTTCGAGTCGCTCACGGCGCAGAACCGCTTCTCCGTGATCTTCCGCATCGACAACGTCAAGCGCGCGACGACGCGGGCGGCCAAGATCGCCGGCTTCGTCGAGTCCCTGGCCCGTGGCGAGACGCCGCACCCGCAGAAGAAGGGCATCCCGCCGACGCCCTGAGGCAGGCGGGGTCCCTCGCCCCCGGCGGGGCTCAGCCCAGGCGCGCCTTGAGGTTGGTGTCGAGGCTGTCCAGGAAGTCCTCGGTCGTCTGCCACGGCTCGTCCGGTCCGACCAGCAGGGCCAGGTCCTTCGTCATCTTGCCGCTCTCGACCGTTGTGATCACGACATCCTCGAGGGTCGCGGCGAAGTCGATGAGGGCCTGGTTGCCGTCGAGCTTGCCGCGGTGCTGCAGGCCGCGCGTCCAGGCGTAGATCGACGCGATCGGGTTCGTCGAGGTGGGCTTGCCCTGCTGGTGCATGCGGTAGTGGCGCGTCACCGTGCCGTGGGCCGCCTCGGCCTCGACGATCTTGCCGTCGGGGGTCGTGAGCACCGAGGTCATCAGGCCCAGCGACCCGAAGCCCTGAGCGACCGTGTCGCTCTGCACGTCGCCGTCGTAGTTCTTGGTGGCCCAGACGTAGCCGCCCTCCCACTTCATGGCGCTCGCGACCATGTCGTCGATGAGGCGGTGCTCGTAGGTGAGTCCGGCGGCGTCGTACTGCGCCTTGAACTCGGCCTCGAAGATCTCGGCGAAGATGTCCTTGAAGCGGCCGTCGTAGGCCTTGAGGATCGTGTTCTTGGTCGAGAGGTACACCGGGTAGTTGCGGGCCAGGCCGTAGTTCAGCGAGGCGCGCGCGAAGTCGCGGATCGAGGCATCCAGGTTGTACATGGCCATCGCGACGCCCGAGCCGGGCGCCTGGAAGACCTCGAAGCTCTGCGCCTCGCCGCCGTCCTTCGGCTGGAACGAGATGGTGAGCGTGCCCTCGCCCTCGAAGCGGAAGTCGGTGGCGCGGTACTGGTCGCCGAAGGCGTGGCGGCCGATGATGATCGGCTTGTTCCAGCCCGGAACCAGGCGCGGGATGTTCGAGATGATGATCGGCTCGCGGAAGATGACGCCGCCGAGGATGTTGCGGATCGTGCCGTTCGGGCTCTTCCACATCTTCTTCAGGCCGAACTCCTCGACGCGGGCCTCATCGGGGGTGATGGTGGCGCACTTGACGCCGACGCCGTGCTTCTGGATGGCGTGCGCCGCATCGATCGTGACCTGGTCGTCGGTCGCGTCGCGGTTCTCGATCCCGAGGTCGTAGTACTCGAGGTCGATGTCGAGGTAGGGGTGGATGAGGCGGTCTTTGATGAACTGCCAGATGATGCGGGTCATCTCGTCGCCGTCGAGTTCGACGACCGTTCCTTCGACCTTGATCTTCTCGACCACGTCTCTCCTCTTTTCCGTGTGCCGTCGCATCGACGGCGCACACGTTGCGCGGCACGGACGCGGTTCGCGCCACGTCTGCCTGAGTCGTTCGGCCCATCCTGCGGGCCGGGGATCAGCTTATCGCGTTCTCCAGATATCTCGATATCGAGAGACTTCCGCGCTGGTGGCCCGCGCGGGTTAGCCTGGGGGGATGGCAGACCTGACCCTGCAGGAGTTGACCGCCCAGACGATCGTCGCGGCGAACGGTCTCACGCTCAAACCGGGCCAGGAGGCATTCCTCAAGCCCGAGACCTACACCCACGCCGAAGAGGAGCTCGACCCCTCGGGTTCGTGGCCACGAGTCGTGCTCGACGGCGAGCGCGTGGTCGGGTACGTCATGGGGTCGTTCGACGCGGATTCGCCCGAGGACTACCTGCGGGCCGCGCTCTGGCGCATCGAGGTCGCCGAAGGCGCCCAGGGCATGGGCGTCGGCCGGTTCGCGGTGAAGGCCTTCGCCGACGAGGCCCGCGCCCGCGGCTTCTCCCGGGCGACGGTCGTATGGGCCAGCGGCGAGGCCGGGCCCGAGAAGTTCTTCAAGGCGGTCGGGTTCGTCGTGGTGGGGCAGACGCCGTACGGCGAGAACCTCGGCGCCCTCGAGTTGTAGGGCAGATGCCGCCGCGCGAGCCGAACCCCGAGTTCGCCGAGGCCGTGCTCGCGGTGGTCGCGTCGATTCCGCCTGGCATGGTCATGAGCTACGGCGACGTGGCGGCCGCGATCGGCTCGCGCGCTCCGCGCGCCGTGGGAGCGGTGATGGCCTGGTACGGCGGGGACGTTCCGTGGTGGCGGGTGGTGCGGGCATCCGGACACCCGGTCGCCGACCATGAGGCCCGCGCCCTCGAGTACTACCGCACCGAGGGGACGCCGCTGAGGTGGTCGGGCGACTCCTTCCGCATCGACCTCGCGACGGCGCGCCACGACCCGAGCGCCTGACCCGCGACGCCGCCCGCCCGTCGCCGGCCAAGCCCGGCCCGCACCGGCCTCGCCGCCCGACCCCGCGGTCGGCCCAGCACGATGTCGGATGACACGTGGCCACGCGCACGCAGCGACCGCAACGCGCGCCCTGGCCCGACACCGTGCTCGCGCCAACGCGCGAACGCCCGCCCCCGGAAACGACGAAGGCGCCGCCCGTGACCGGACGGCGCCTTCGCGCATGCGGCTCGCGCCGCGGGAAACTACTTGAGGGTGACGGTCGCGCCGGCCTCTTCGAGAACGGCCTTGGCCTTCTCGGCGGCTTCCTTGTTCGCGCCCTCGAGGACGGTCGACGGCGCACCGTCGACAAGCGCCTTCGCCTCGCCCAGCCCGAGGCTGGTGAGGGTGCGCACCTCCTTGATGACCTGGATCTTCTTCTCGCCGGCCGACTCGATGACGACGTCGAAGGAATCCTTCTCCTCGACCTCTTCCACCGGGGCAGCAGCGCCGGCACCAGCGGCCGCGACGGCGACCGGGGCAGCGGCGGTGACCTCGAAGGTCTCCTCGAACTTCTTCACGAAGTCGCTGAGCTCGATGAGCGACAGCTCCTTGAACGCTTCGAGCAGCTCGTCAGTGCTGAGCTTTGCCATTTCTTTCTCCTTGCTTGTGGTTCAGATGGGTGATGAGCTCGTCCGGGTGGACGGTCAGCTTGCGGATTCCTGCTTCTCGCGCAGCGCGTCGACCGTGCGAACGGCCTTCGACAGCGGCGCCTGGAACAGATAGGCAGCACCGAACAGCGAGGCCTTGAAGGCGCCGGCCAGGCGGGCCAGCATCACCTCACGGGTCTCGAGATCGGCGAGCTG
This sequence comes from Lysinimonas soli, assembly GCF_042655435.1. Taxonomy (NCBI): domain Bacteria; kingdom Bacillati; phylum Actinomycetota; class Actinomycetes; order Micrococcales; family Microbacteriaceae; genus Lysinimonas; species Lysinimonas soli. Next base: position 130,003 of record NZ_JBHSMG010000003.1, on the reverse strand, counting down.
CCCGACCTCTGCCGCTGAGAGCGGGGCGCCATCGAAATAGCCGCCCTTCACCACGAGCAGGGGGTTGGCCTTGGAGAAGTCACGCAGAGCCTTCGCGACGGTCACGGTGTCACCGTGAACGAAGGCGATGGCCGAAGGTCCGGCAAGCTCGTCGTCGAACGCGGTGATACCCGCCCCGTTCGCCGCGATCTTGGTCAGCGTGTTCTTCACCACGGCATAGCTCGCGTGCTCACGGATGTTGCCGCGCAGCTGCTTGAGCTGCGCCACCGTGAGACCGCGGTACTCGGTGAGCACGACCGCGTTCGAGGTGCGGAACAAGTCCGTCAGCTCGGCGACCGTTGCTTCCTTGTTCGCCATGGCGCTCTTTCCTGGTTGGTATTCATGGATGCGGCCGCACTCCGCCGGCTGAACATCGAAAAAGCTCCGGCGCAGAACGCACGGAGCTCATACCCAGAAAACCAGGAAAATCACTTCACACGCCTGCGCGGGCTCCCGGGGAATCTCTTCCCGATGGGACTTCGTCCATCGCGCCCTTACGGACACGGCGGAGACCAGCGGTCTACGGCCTTGACTAGAGTACGCGACGACGCCCGCGCTGGCAAACCGGGCTCAGTCCTCCGTCGTCGCCTCGGGGGCCGTGTCGCCGGCCGACGTCGAGCCGGGGGCGATGGGGGGCGTCGTGTCGGGCTTCGGCCCGACTCTCGGCGTCTGCCTCGGCTTGGCGCCGGGCTTCGGCTGAGTGGATGCCGACGACTCGGCGGATGGCTGGGCAGGGGATTCCTGCGCGGGTTTCGGCTTCCGCGCGGCGGGCTTCTGGGTGGGCGGCTTCTGGACCAGCGGCTTCTGCACGGGCGGCTTCTGCACCGGTGGCTTGCCGGATGCCGCGGCGGTCGTCGCCGTGCGTCCGGCCGATCTCGAGGCGGGCGGCTTCGACGTGGCCGGCTTCGTGACCGGGGTGGCGCGTGATCCGGGGGTGGACCGCGGGGAGTGCGCGCCGGGCGATGGAACAGGGGCGGCCGCCGGCGACGGAGCGCGCGCCGGCTCGACCGTTGACGCCGGGGTCACCACGGGCTCAGGCGGTGCCGGCGCGGCCTGCTGCCCGCCGCCCGCCCCCGCCGAACCGACCGCGATCCGCCTCTGCCGACGGCTCTGCACGACGAGCGCACTGAGGATGATCACCACGATCGCCGCCACGAGACCGATCGCCAGCAGGAGTCCCGTGTTCGGGTCGCCCTGCACCGGCACCGGGGTGGCTCCCGCGACAAGCCGCAGCGAGTCGACCGGGGCCGGCGTCGTCAGACCGGACGAGCCCGCGACGAGCGGCGTGACCACCCCGTCGGCCAGCGCGAGCCAGGCTCCGGTCGCGGTGTCGCGCACGAGCGCGGCGGCGGCGGGAACCTGCGACATCGCGGTCGCCAGCGCGGGCTTCGGCGAGAACTGGGCGAGTTCGGGCTCGACGGTCTGCGGGTTGATCCAGATCGTTGCGAGACCGACGGGCTTGTCGCCGATCGTGATCGGCACGACCCAGTTGTTCGTCAGCTGCACCGGGTGGTCGGTCTTGGCACCCGTGAGCCGCAGCGCGGTCCACTCGTAGACCCGACTGATCGCGCCGGCCTTCGTCGTGGCGTCGAAGTCGATGCCCGCGGTGCCCGAGGCGTTCTTGCCGTAGACATCGTTGAGGCGGGCGACCATGCCGCCGTCGGCGACGTAGCCGGCGACCTCGGCGGGCACCGAACCGAGACTCGCGGATGCCGCGGGAGCCGGCCCGAGCACCAGCGCGCCCAGCAGGCCGACGAGCAGCGCGACGAGCGCCGCGCGCGGCGCAGCACGGAAGGGTCGAGGGTCAGTCATGCGAGTCGGCTCTCGGGGATCGGGGTGATCCCATCAAATCACCCGTTCGACGCGGCAGACGGAAGGCGCAACGGGAGGCGCACGATGAATCGCGTGTCGCCCGGCCTGCTCTCGGCGCTCACGGTGCCGGAATGGGCTTCGACCACCGCCGCGACGATCGACAGGCCGAGGCCGGTGCTGCCCGTGGCGCGGGAACGGGATCCGTCGCCGCGCGCGAAGCGCTCGAAGAGCACGGGAAGGAGTTCGGGAGCGATTCCCGGGCCGTCGTCCGCGACCGTGATCACCGCGTCGTGGCCCTCGACCGCGAGCGTCGTCAGGACGCGCGTGCCCGGCGGGGTGTGGGCCCGCGCGTTGGCGAGCAGGTTGACGATGACCTGGTGCAGGCGCCCGCGGTCGCCGGCGACCACGACCTCCGACTCCGGGGTCTGCAGCTGCCAGTCGTGATCGGGGGATGCGGCGTGGGCGTCGCTCACGGCATCCACCACCAGGGGCACCAGGTCGACCTCCCCGACCACGAGTTCCCGGCCGGCGTCGAGCCGGGCGAGCAGCAGGAGGTCTTCGACCAGCGACGTCATGCGGATCGACTCCGATTCGATCCGACCGAGCGAGCGCACGACGTCGTCGGGCAGCGCATAGCCGCCGCGCCGGGTCAGCTCCGAATAGCCCCGGATCGACGCCAGCGGCGTGCGCAGCTCGTGGCTGGCATCCGCGACGAACTGGCGCACCTTGTCTTCGCTCGCCTGGCGCGCGAGGAGCGCGCCCTCGACGTGGCCCAGCAGGCGGTTGAGAGCCGCACCGACCTGGCCGACCTCGGTGTTGGGATCGGTGTCGGCCTCCGGAACGCGGTCGGCCAGACTCACCTCGCCCCTCGCGAGCTCGAGCTCCGAGACCCGGGTGGCGGTCGCGGCGACCCGCCCGAGCGGGCGCAGCGCGACCCGCACGACGGCGGTGCCGGCGAGGGCCGCCGCGATCAGGGCAAGCAGCGCCACCAAGGCGAAGATCCGCAGCAGGTTGTCGGTGGTGGTGTCGACGTCGGCCATCGACTGGCCGATCACGACCACGGTCCCGTCGGGCCGGGTCGCGTAGGCCACCCGGTACGAGCCGAGCGCGCCTCCGAGATCGACGGTCGTCGGGGTGCGTTCGGCCACGTGCAGGGCGAGCAGGCTCTTCTGCTCCTGCGCGCTGAGGGCCACCGTGACGCCGTCCTCGCCGACCGCCTGGGAGATCTGGACGACTCCATCCAGCGACACCAGCAGCAGCGTGCCGAAGCGACGCGGGCCGGCGCCGTCGAAGGACCCCCCGGGCAGGTTCGCTCCCCCGACGTTGTCGTCGTTCGCCGAGAACCCCACCGAGGCCACGACCTGCCGATCGAGGCGGGTGAGCAGGTTCTGCCGCAGCGCGAAGGCGCTCGCCCCACCCACGATGACACTCACGACGGCGAGCAGCACGATGATGCCGACGAGGAGTCGGCGCTGCAGCGACCAGCGCGCGGGATGGAGGAGGGACGGCACTCTTCCTACTCTCGCTGCTCGCCTAGGTAAATCCTATGAAGGAGGCTGGAGCGCGCTTTGACTGCCGTCAGCGATCGCGGGTCAGACGTGGTCGCGCCAGCTGAACTGCGGGGCGTAGCCGAGCATCCGCTTCGCCTTGTCGATCGACAGCAGGGTCTCGTGCTCGTCGAGCTGCTTGGTCACCGGGACCCCCGGAAAGACCTCCGCGGCGAGCTCGGCGCTCGATCGCGACATCACCGTGTCGGTGGCGGCGATGATGAAGGCCTCGTAGCCCGGCCCGCGGGTCTCGAGCGCCTTCAGCACGGCCTGGCCGGCATCCCGCACGTCGATGTACCCCCAGAGGTTCCAGCGGCGCAGCTGCGGATCGGCGTCGAACGCCGGGAAGCCGGGGTACTCCGTGCCGTCCATGACATTCGAGAAGCGCAGCCCGGTGACGCTGAGCTCGGGGTCCCAACGGCAGAGCTGCGTCGCGAGCTGCTCCTCGAGGTGCTTCACGAGCGAGTAGGTCGAGTTCGGGACCGCCGGGTACTCCTCGTCGACCGGCAAGTACGGCGGCGGAACGTCGAAGGGCAGCCCGAGCACGGTCTCGCTCGAGGCGTGCACGATGCGGCGGATGCCGGCCTTGCGGCAGGCCTCGAAGACGTTGTAGCCGACCGCCATGTTGTTCTGGAACGTGGCGACGTTGCTCGCCAGCCCCGGAGCGGGGATCGCCGCGAGGTGCACGACCGCGTCCAGCGAGTCGAAGACCTCCTCGACCCCGCTGAGCGCGTCGGCGACCTGCCCGTAGTCGCTCAGGTCGATCTCGACGAAGCCCGGTCCGCGGGCCGGTCCGCCGGGAGCGGGGGCGCGATCCAGGTTGAACACGTCGTGCCCTGCCTCGCGCAGAACGGCGACGACGCCGCGCCCCAGCTTGCCGCTGCCTCCGGTGACTGCGATCCGCATCCGACCGTCCTTCCCTCGGGTCAACGGTAGCCCCCCGGTTCCCCTCACCGAGGCGGCGGGGGCGGCGGCGCTCAGCTCGCGGGCTTGATGAGGTAGCCGACGCCGCGCACGGTGTGGATCATCGGGGCGGCATCCGCATCGATCTTCTTGCGCAGGTACGAGATGTAGATCTCGACGATGCTCGATCGGCCGCCGAAGTCGTAGCTCCAGACCCGGTCGAGGATCTGCGACTTGCTCAGAACGCGGCGCGGGTTGCGCATGAGGTAGCGCAGCAGCTCGAACTCGGTGGCCGTGAGCTCGATCGGGACGCCCGCGCGCGACACCTCGTAGCTCTCCTCGTTCAGGAGCAGGTCTCCGACCCGCAGTTCGGGATCGATCGCGTCGCTCACGATGCGCGACGAGCGCCGGATGAGCCCGCGCAGACGGGCCACGACCTCCTCGAGGCTGAACGGCTTGGTGACGTAATCGTCGCCGCCGGCGGTGAGCCCGGCGATCCTGTCGTCGACCGAGTCCTTCGCCGTCAGGAACAGCACCGGGATGTCGAGGCCGTCCGCGCGCATCCGGTGCAGCACCTCGAGGCCGTCCAGGTCGGGCATCATCACATCGAGCACGACCACGTCGGGCTTGAACTGCCGGGCGATCGAGAGAGCCTGCTGGCCCCCGGTGGCGGTGCGGACATCCCAGCCCTCGTATCGGAGGGCCATCTGCAGAAGGTCGCCGAGCGACACCTCATCGTCGACGACGAGGGCTCGCACAGGCGAGCCGTCGATGCGGGTGAGCTTGGCCGGCGGGAGCGTCTGAGGTGTGGTCACCTGTCTATGAAGCTCCCGCCGGCTATGAGGATCCTGTGAAGCGGACGAACGCTTGCCGAGCAGGTTCGGGCCGGGCTCGGTCAGCGGTCGAGTCGCCTCAGACCCGATGCGCCCGGTGCGCTCCACGGGGGCGACGACCGGTGCCGCCGACCACGAGGGCGACGACTCCGAAGAGAGCGATGACTCCGAAGAGCACGAGGGTCGGCACCGGGGCGAATCCGGTGGCGGCGGCCTGCTCGTGTGCGAGGTGGGCGACCTCCTTGGCTGCACCTGCGATGTTCCCCAGCTGGTCCATCTCGTCCGTCCTCACGTCGTCCCGCCCCCAGGCGGAGTATGTCAGTTGAAAGGGGGACTGGTTTGTCCCCCATATGAAAGCTACGGCCATGTCCCCCCGAATGCCGACACTCGTTCGGGGGGTTCGTCTGCCCCACTCCGGGGGGTGTCCTCCATAGTGCCGACACTCGTTCGGGGGTGATTCGGCCGGTTCGGGGTACAGCAACCGGGGGACGAGCGTCGCACCACGCGATGACCGGGGCACGCCCCACAATGGACGGGTGACCCTCGTGCAGCCCACCCTCTCCCTGTGGGACGACCCCCCGAGCCGGCACACCGACCGCATCGTCGCCGACGCGAACGACCGGGTCGCCTGGCTCAAGGCCCGCGCCCGCGGCGTCACCGCAACCGATGTCGCGCGGCTCTCGGGCCCCAAGGCCCTCAACGGCCTCGCGCTCGAGAAGCTGCTGGGCAGCCGCTTCGGCGGCAACGCGTTCACGGCGCACGGCCGGCTGCGCGAGCCGGAGATCGCACACTGGGCCCGGCGCGTCTACGGGATGCAACCGAGCAGCGCGCTGTTCCACGCCGACGGTCGGCCCGAGCACCTCGCCACCCCCGACGGGATGCGGGAGCGGGCGCTCTCGGCCGCCGGTTCCGACAACCGGACGGCCCTCGAGCTGTGCGAGATCAAGACCACGAACTCGGCGTGGAGGAGCATCCCGCGGCACTACCTGCGTCAGGTGTGGTGGCAGCAGTACGTGTTAGGCGCCGAGCGCACCCTCGTCGTCTGGGAGCAGCACGACGGGTTCGTGCCGGTCGGCGCCGAGCCCGAGGTGCGCTGGGTCGACCGGGACGAGAACGAGATCCACCGCCTGATCGGCCTGGCCGATCAGCTGCTGGCCGCGATGCGCCGCTGACGGGAGCGACGAAGTCCGCACGACCGCGAGCGAGGCGCCGAAGACGACGATCCAACTCAGGCCGACGGTCGTGGCGACCAGCTCGAGGCGGCTGCCCAGGCCGGTCTGGAAGTGCAGCAGCGACATGAGGCCGCCCGCCGCCGAGATCGCCGCGACCGCGACCGCGGCGGCCAGCGAGAAGCGCGCGAGCACCGGATGTCCGACCGCGAAGGCGCACTGCAGCATCGCCCAGCTGGCCGCGGCGAAGGCGAGGACCGCCGAGAGGGTGTGCACGAAATCCTGGAGCGTGAAGGTGGCGCCGACCGGAAGCGGACATCCGGGGGTGCAGCTCACCTGCGAGTCGATCAGGAAGAAGCCGGCGGCCGCCCAGAGCGAGACGGCCGGGATCCAGCCGCGCAGCATCCTCGCCCGCGAGCGGATGCCACGGCCCGCCCACGCGATGAGCGTCGCGCCCAGCACGATGAGCAGAAGCACGATCTGGAAGGCGTGGGCCGTCGGCATCCCGACCGCGCCGAGTTCGCTCACGTACAGCTCGTACGGCACGCTGAGACGCGTGATCCAGAGCATGACGAGAGCGGCGCCGAGGCACAGCGTGCCGATGAGCGCGGCCGAACGGTCGATCAGGCGCACGGCGGTCCCGGGGTTCGGAGTCTCAGCGGTCTCGGCGGTTCAGGCGATTGCCCGCAACGGCCACCGGGCGCCACGCCGCGAGACCCAGATGACCCCGGCGCCGACCGCAAGGATCACACCGGCGATGAGGATGACGTAGAACGCGACCGAGAAGTACCCCTCCGGCGAGAGCGAGGGGTCGAGGAAGGGATACGGGTACCAGGTCGGCTTCTTGCCGACCTCGTTGTACGCAAGGGGGCCCCGGATGAGCGTGTAGACCACCCAGAGGATCGGGAACGCCACGATGATCCGCAGCTCCCTCCACTCGAGTCGGCGACGGCCCGGCGCGAAGAACCAGTCGACGATGATGAGCAGCGGCGCGACGACGTGCAGCACCTCGTTCGACCAGGGCAGCGTCGTGCCCTGAGGCAGCTCGATGCCGCGCAGAAGCAGGTTGTAGACGACGAAGGTGACGACCATGTACGCCGTGACGCTCGCGCGCAGGATCGCGAACCACCGCGGGTCGTCCACCCGTCGCAGCAGCAGCACGGCACCGATCGCGAACACGACGACCGCGCCGACGTTGGAGTCGATCGTGAAGAAGCTGAAGAAGTTGACGAAGACGCCGGAGAGGTTGCGGATTCCGAGGCTCGCCCACTTGTTGTAGGTCGTGATCAGCTGACCGACCATGGCGGCAACGCCCGCGACGACCCCCGCGATCCGCAGAATCCCGAACAGTGCGCGCATGCCAGACCCCTCTGGGCACGCTTGCGCCCTGCCGAAATGCTAGTGGGTCGGCCATGGGGAGCTGAGGAAGGTTTGCAACACGGTGATGCCGCCGTAACACCGCCGTATCATTGCCCCCGTTTACTGGAGGGGAGGCGGGGAGGCCGAGGAGAATGACCACCATGCGGGCCATGACGATGTCGAAGGCCGGGGGGCCGGAGGTGCTCGGCATGGCCGAGGTCGAGCGACCCGTGCGGGTGAGTTCCGAGCTGCTCGTCAAGGTCGTGGCCGCCGGCGTCAATCCGATCGATGCGAAGACCCGCGCCGGCCGCGGCAGCTACCCCGCGATCTCGACCCTGCCCGCGATACTCGGTCTCGACTTCAGCGGCGTCGTCGTCGAGGCGCCCTACGCGGCGCATCCCCTTCAACCCGGAACCGAGGTGTACGGCATGGGGATGGTGCCGCGCATGAGCGGCTCGTACGCGGAGTACCTGACGGTGTCCGAGCTGAGCGTCGTGCGCAAGCCGAGCACGCTCTCGCACGCCGAAGCGGCCGGAGTCCCGGTGGCCGCGCTCACGGCGTGGGGCATGGTCGTCGAGACGGCGAAGGCCCACGAGGGGCAGCGGATGCTCATCCACGCCGGATCCGGCGGCGTCGGGCACTTCGCGGTGCAGTTCGCCGCGTACTTCGGTGCGCATGTCGTCGCGACGGGGTCCACGCGCAACGTCGGATGGCTGCGCGAACTCGGCGCCGCCGAGGTCGTCGACTACACGACGACGCGGTTCGAGGAGGCCGTCGACGAGGTGGATGCCGTGATCGACCTGATCGGAAACGTGAAGGACGAGACGGCGACGCGCTCGCTCTCGGTGCTCCGCCCGGGAGGCATCATCGTCAACGGGCCGAGCGGCAGCTGGCCGACCATGGCCGAGGAGGCCGCCGTCGCGGGCGTTCGTGCCACCGGCTACCAGGTCGCGCCCGACGGGGCGACGCTCGCCATCATCTCCCGGCTGCTCGAATCCGGCGATGTGCGGGTCTACCTCGACCAGGTCTTCGGTCTCGCCCAGGCGGCCGACGCCCACCGGAAGGTGGAAGAGGGCCACACCCGCGGCAAGATCGTGCTGTCGGTCAGCGACAGCTGAGCCACGCGGCTCGGCGGCGCAGCCCGGTAGCGCGGCTCAGGCCGGCGTCACGCCCGCATCCGCCGGGCTGCTGAATGCCGCATCGAACGACGCGGTCGGCAGCTCCCAGAGCAGCGAGCGGACGAAGTCGACCGCCTCGGCCGCTCCGTGCCGGCGCTCCATGCCGGCATCCTCCCACTCGACCGAGATCGGGCCCGCATAGCCGATCGAGCGCAGGGCGCGGAAGCAGTCCTCCCACGGCACGTCGCCGTGGCCGGTCGACACGAAGTCCCAGCCGCGACGCGGGTCGCCCCAGGGCAGGTGCGAGCCCAGCGCGCCGTAACGGCCGTTGGGGGTGCGCAGCCGGGTGTCCTTGCAGTCGACGTGGTAGATCCGATCGGCGAAGTCGGTGATGAAGGCCACCGGATCGACGTGCTGCCACATCATGTGCGAGGGGTCCCAGTTGAACCCGAACGCGGCACGATGCTCGATCGCCTCGAGGGCGCGCACGCTCGTCCAGTAGTCGTAGGCGATCTCGCTCGGGTGCACCTCGTGGGCGAACCGCACGCCCTCGCCGTCGAAGACATCGAGGATCGGGTTCCAGCGATCCGCGAAGTCCTGATAGCCGGCGTCGATCACCTGCCCGGGGACGGGAGGGAACATCGCCACGTACGGCCAGATCTTCGAGCCGGTGAAGCCGACGACCGTGTCGACGCCGAGCGCCCGTGCGGCTCTCGCCGTGAGCTTCAACTCCTCCGCGGCGCGCTGGCGCACCCCTTCGGCGTCGCCATCCCCCCACACCCGCGGGCGCACGATGGCCTGGTGACGGAAGTCGATCGGATCGTCGCAGACCGCCTGGCCCGTCAGGTGGGCCGAGATGGCGAAGACCTTCAGACCGTGCCGCTCGAGGATCTGCCGCCGGTCGGCGAGATAACCGGGATCCTCCGCCGCCCGCCAGACATCGAGATGCTCACCTGAACAGGCGATCTCGAGCCCGTCGTAGCCCCACTCGGCCGCGAGCTCCGCGACCTCCTCGAGCGGCAGATCGGCCCATTGACCCGTGAACAGAGTGACCGGGTGTGTCGTCAACGTCGTTCCCCTCGTTTCGCCTGATCGTGGTGCGGTTCGGGCGGCTTCCGGCGTCATCCGCCCAGAGTCGCCGCCGCCGGGTCCCAGTCCGACGGGACGGCGCGCGGCCGCTCGACGGTGGTCTCGACCTCGACCCAGGCACCGGATTGCGCGGCCTCGCTGATCGAGATCATGGCGTCGAGCACATGGAAGGCGAGGGCCCCCGAGGCCCGTTCGGGCACGCCCGCCCGGATCGAGCGGGCGAGGTCGAGCACGCCCATCCCCCGGCCGAAGGCCGGGCCGGCCTCCGGGATCAGGGTCGGCTCGCCGTCGGCCGGCTCGAACAGCGCCGTCGCGCCGTCGAAGCCGTTGGGGTCGGGAAGGGCGGCCGCGGCATCCGTTCCCGTGATCTCGAGCAGGGTGCGGCGGATCGCCGACTCGAAGCTCAGCACGAGCACCGCGGTCGCCCCCGACTCGAACTCGATGAGCGCGTCGTGCTGCGTCGGCACCTCGACCGGGAACACGGTGCCCGCGCGCGGGCCCGATCCGATCGTGCGATGGCTGCGTGCCGTCGACGAGCTCGCACTGACCCGCGCGATCGGCCCGAAGGTCTGCACGAGGGCGGTGAGGTAGTACGGGCCCATGTCGAACAACGGGCCCGCCCCGACTCCGAACAGGAACTCGGGGTTGGGATGCCAGAGCTCCGGCCCTGCCGACTGCATGATCGCGAGAGCCGACACGGGGCTCCCGAGACGCCCGCCCTCGATCAGACGCTGCGCCGACTGCAGACCGGCGCCCAGGAAGGTGTCGGGCGCGCAGGCGGCGCGCAGCCCCCGGGCGGAGGCGGCGGCCAGCAGACGACGGCCCGACTCGCGGTCGAGCGCGAAGGGCTTCTCGCTCCAGACGTGCTTGCCCGCCTCGATCACCTGCAGCCCGACCTCGACATGCGCGGCGGGGATCGTGAGGTTGACGACGATCTCGACCTCGTCGCGGGTCAGCAGCTCGGCGACCGAACCGTGCCCGGGAACGCCGAAGGCCGCCGCCTGAGCCGCCGCACGCTCGAGATCGAGGTCGGCGATGAAGTGCACCACGACATCCGGGAAGGTCGTGAGCACCTGCAGGTACTGGGTGCTGATGACGCCGGCGCCGATGATTCCGACGCCGACGGGGCCCGTGCCGGTCGGGCCCGTGCCGGCCGGGCCCGTCACGCCGCCGCCTCCGTCGCGGCCAGGTAGGAGAAGCTACGCGCGACCGCGTCCCAGATGTCTCCGCGGGTGTCGTCGAGCTCGGCCACCCGCCGGGCCTGCGGGGCGGCGGCCAGGATGCCGGGGATGTCCAGCGCCCCATCCCCCACGGCGACCTGGTCGCTCGGTTCGGCCGTGCCGGGACCGTCCTTGACGTGGATCAGCTGCACCCGCTCACCGAGCCGCTCGAGCAGCCCGACCGGGTCGACCCCGCCGACGGCCGCCCAGTAGGTGTCGACCTCGAGCACGACCGCGTCATCGAGCTCGGCCGCCAGGACCTCGAGGGCGGGCAGGCCGTCGATGCGCGCCGCGAGCTCGAAGGCGTGGTTGTGGTAGCCCAGGCGCAGCCCGGAATCCGCCGCCTGTCTCGCGAGCTCGCCGAGCCGCCGGGCGGTGCGCGTGACGTCGTCCCGGGTCGTCCAATGCTCGGCCGGGTAGTGCGGGTCGATGATGGTCCGGATGCCGAGCCGCGTGGCGGCGGCGAAGGCCGGCGCGGGGTCGTCGGCCACGATCAGCGAGGCATGCGCCGAGGGGGCGGTCAGCCCCGAGTCGGCGAGGGCGGCGGCGAACTCCCGCTCGCGGTCGACGAAGTTCCACAACTCGACCTCACGGAATCCGATCTCGGCGACCCGCGCGAGCGTTCCGCCGAGGTCGTCGGCCACCGCGTCACGGAGGGTGTAGAGCTGCAGGGACAGGCCGGGGGATGTCACGAAGGGGCTCTCCTTTTGGGCGAACGTACGAGTTCCCGACACCGCGTGGGAACGCTCTCTCAACTCTAGGACCGGCGGATGACGCTCGCGAATGGATGGCGCCGGCGCGCGGAGTCCGCCCCGTAACCGACTTGGGCAGTTACCAGCGTTGCTCCCGATGGCGACCCCGGCGCACGCAAAGAGGGGCCCCGCCGAAGCGGGACCCCTCATGAGACGGTGACGACTAGAGCGCCGCCACGTCGAGCGGAACCCCGGGACCGAACGTCGTCGACAGGGTGCCCTTCTGGATGTAGCGGCCCTTCGACGAGCTCGGCTTGGCGCGCTGGATCTCGGCGAGCGCTGCTGCGAAGTTCTCATCCAGCTGCTCGGGCGTGAAGCCCGCCTTGCCGATGACGAAGTGGACGCTGTTGTGCTTGTCGACGCGGAACTCGATCTTGCCGCCCTTGATCTCAGAGACGGCCTTGCCCGTGTCGGGCGTCACCGTTCCGGTCTTCGGGTTGGGCATGAGGCCGCGCGGGCCGAGCACCTTGCCGAGTCGGCCGACCTGGCCCATCAGCTCGGGCGTCGAGACGGCGGCGTCGAAGGCGGTGTAGCCCCCGGCGACCTTCTCGATGAGCTCGGCGCCGCCGACCTCATCGGCGCCGGCCGCGATCGCCGCTTCGGCCGCGGGGCCCGTGGCGAAGACGATGACGCGGGCGACCTTGCCGGTGCCGTGCGGGAGGATGACCGTTCCGCGCACCATCTGGTCCGCCTTGCGCGAGTCGACACCGAGCTTGAGCGCGACCTCGACGGTCGAGTCGAAGTTCTTCGACCCGGTCTGGCGCACGACGTTGACGGCCTCGGTGGGCTCGTAGAACTTGCCGGGCTCGATCTTCTCGGCGGCGGCGCGGTATGCCTTGGATTTCGTCGACATGATTACGCCTCCACCGTGATCCCCATCGACCGGGCGGTGCCGGCGATGATCTTCATGGCAGCCTCGACGTCGTTGGCGTTGAGGTCTGCCTGCTTCTGCTCCGCGATCGAGCGCACCTGCTCCTTGGAGAGCTTGGCGACCTTGACGGACTGCGGGGTCGCCGATCCCTTCTGCACTCCTGCGGCCTTCTTGATGAGCTCGGCCGCCGGCGGGGTCTTGAGGATGAACGTGAACGAACGGTCCTCGTAGACGGTGATCTCCACCGGGATGACGTTGCCGCGCTGCGACTCGGTCGCGGCGTTGTACGCCTTGCAGAACTCCATGATGTTGACGCCGTGCTGGCCGAGCGCCGGACCGATGGGCGGTGCGGGGTTGGCCGCACCGGCGTTGATCTGGAGCTTGATCAGCCCCGTGACCTTCTTCTTGGGTGCCATAAGTGGCTCTTCTTTCCTGTCATGCCTCCGAGGAGGCGCTCCCACGGACCGGGCAGATCCCGGCAGTGGTTGGGTGGGGTGCCGCGAACGGCAACTTCGCAATATTACAGGTTCGACGCGCTGTGCGCCTCCCCCGATTCTTCCGGGTCCGGCTCCGGCTCCGGCGATCAGGATGCCGCGGCCGACACGCCGGCACCGCATCCTGATCCGCAGACACACGCGGCGCGTCGACCTGAATCGCGGACACCGCGCAGGCGCAGGCGCAAGCGCAAGCGCATCGACGGCCGGACGCCGAGGCGCCCTGCCCGGGCGGGCTAGAGCTTGGTGACCTGGTCGAAGCTGAGCTCGACCGGGGTCTCGCGCTCGAAGAGCGAGACGAGCACGGTGAGCTTGCCGCTCTCGGGCTTGATCTCGCTGATCGTTCCGGGAAGACCCGCGAACGAGCCCTCCTTGATCGTGATGGTCTCGCCCACCTCGAAGTCGACCTCGGCCGGGATGACGCGGGCCGTGGCCTTGCCGCCGCCCTTGCCTGCCGCGCCGCCCTTGACGGGCGCCTCGACGACCTGCACGAGGCTCTTCAACATGTTGAAGGCCTCCTCGAAGCGCAGCGGGGTCGGGTTGTGGGAGTTGCCCACGAATCCGGTCACCCCCGGGGTGTGCCGAACGACCGACCAGCTGTCTTCGTTGAGGTCCATGCGCACGAGCACGTAGCCGGGGATGCGCACCCGGTTGACCAGCTTGCGCTGACCGTTCTTGATCTCGACGACGTCTTCCATCGGCACCTGCACCTCGAAGACGTAGTCCTCCATGGCCATCGACGAACGACGCGACTCGATGTTCTGCTTCACGCGCTTCTCGAAGCCGGCATAGGAGTGGATGACGTACCACTTGCCCGGCTTGGCGCGCAGTTCGGCGCGGAACTCCTCGTAGGGGTCGACCGCGACTTCCTCCTCCTCGAGCTCCTCCTCGTCGCTCGTGGCGGCGACAGCGGCATCCGTGTCGGACGCCTCGCCGATGTCAAGCGCGGAGTCGACGATCGCGTCGGCCTCGGGGTCGCTCGCCGCGTCGAGGGCGTCGAGGATGCTGTCGAGGTTGGCTTCGACATCCGCCTCGTCGTCGACGATGTGGATGGCGCGGTTCTCGGCGTTCTCGCCCGAGAGCTCGTCGCTCTGGAGCACGTCGTCCTGCAGCAGGTCGTCTTCTTCAGACGACTGCTCGGCGGCGGGCGCGAGATCGACGTCGCGGCGCTCTTCTTCAGTCACGGTGATTTCTTCCATTCATAGAACGTTCCGGGGCGGGGCCCCTCATGCAGTGGATCCGGCTCAGCCGGACCGGGTCAGCTGGTGCCGTTGCCGAAGACCCAGGCGACGAGCGCACTGAACCCGAAGTCGAGACCGTAGACGAGGGCCATCATGACGATGACGAACGCGAGCACGACTCCCGTGTAGCTGAACAGCTCGCGCCGGGTCGGCGTGACCACCTTCTTCAGCTCGTTGACGACCTGCCGGATGAAGAGTGCGATGCGCGCAACCGGGCCGCGCCGTTCGGCGCGTTCCTGCTTGGCGCTCGCGACGAGGTCCTCACCGGGCTCGTCGACCACCTTGCGTGCCACTCTCAACAACCTTTCAACAGGGAACCTCGCAAAGGGTTGCGAGGTGTCGCAGGGCGGACAGGACTTGAACCTGCAACCTGCGGTTTTGGAGACCGCTGCTCTACCAATTGAGCCACCGCCCTACAGGGATCGGCCCGCCGTCGGCACGCCCCGATGAAAATGGGCGCGACAAAGCTTGGCTGACTTCACCACTGCGATCAGTGTATGCCATCCCGCAGGACGGGTCATCGGCACGGGCGCCGAGCCGACCGCGGCCCCCGAAACCCACCCCCCGAAGAGGGGTCAGAATCGATCGGAATCGTCGCGTCATAAAACGACGACCCCTCAGTCTCTTCCGGTGAAGGGGCCAACCATCCCTTCGCAACACCCGCAACCGAACACGGGCAACGAAGCTGAGATCAGCAGCCGCACCACCTCGTCCGCCGCATCGAGTGCCGACCCGCAGTCTGCGGGACGGCACTCGATGGGCGCTCGACCGCCGACCAGCTTCCTCGTCCGTCCAGGATCAGGAAGGTACGTCGTGTTCACCACATCGGCTTCGAGCGAGTCCGCTCGAACAGGGAAGGTAAACCGGCTCACGCGCCTCGGCGCGTCCGTCGGAGCTCTCGCACTCGGAACAGGGGTCGTACTGTTCACCCCGGTCTCGGCGACCGCAGCAGATCAAGCACAGTCGTTCGGCGAGGGCCAGTTCCTCTCGGGATCGGTGCTCGGCACGGATCTGAGCAACATCGCCGCCGTCGACTCGGCACAGGCGCGCAACGACGGGACCCAGTCCACGCAGACTCAGAAGAATCCGCTCTCGGCGACGGTCCTCAACTCGATCCACGTCGGCAACGGTTCGACCCTGGCCATCCCGCTGGGCAGCTTCCTACAGCTCGGGGCGGCGTCGCAGTTCGCTCAGGCAGCGAGGGGCGGAAGCTCGCTGGCCGCGAGCGGTGCGGTCACCGACGCCGGCGGCCTCACCGCCGGCAACGAGAAGAGCGCCCCGCCCGCTGACGCGACGTTCAACCTGTCGGCGCTGCTGGGCGACCAGATCGGGTCGAACATCTCAGACCTCACGCTCACCACGAGCGACGTGGCCGCCCAGGCGACCGGAAACCTCGACAAGGCCTCGGGCGACTACACCCTCGCCGACCTCAAGCTCTCGTTCTCGAGCCCGGCGATCGCGAACCTCACCCAGAAGGTGGATGGGGCGCTGCAGCAGGCGCAGAGCAGCCTCGACAAGCTCGTCGGCAAGAACGGCCAGTTGGTCTCGGGGGTCAACGGCCTCGTGCAGAAGCTGGATCCGGCGCTCAACCTGCTCGGCGCCAACGCCAACGTCACGGCGACGATCGACACCGGCGACCTGCAGTCGCTCGTGCAGTCGATCCTCGACGGCAAGTACGGGAACGGAGCCGTCGCCTTCGACCTGCAGACCGGCAAGGTGACCGTCGATCTCGCCAAGCTCCTCGGCAGCAACATCAACGATCTGCCGCCGGGCACGGAGCTGCTCAACGACCCGATCGTCAACCAGATGCTCAACGGCATCACCTCGACGATCTCGACGATCGCGGACCAGGTGGTCAACAAGGTCAAGGACAACCTGCACAACGCGGCTGTCGACATCCACGCGGATGCCACCGCCAACGTCGCGCAGGCCCCGATCGTCCAGCAGGTCTGCAAGACCGTTCAGAAGATCGTCCAGGTGCCGGTCACGGTGCCGGGAACCGGGTCGACCACCGACACCGGAACCGGCGGGCTGCTCGGCGGCGTCCTGGGCGGACTCGGCGGGGTCCTGAGCCCCGGCGGCTCGACCTCGGGAGCCGTCAACGGCATCACCCAGCTCGTCAACCAGACGGTGAACCAGCTCGTGTGCACGGACCAGAGCACCGCGGTGGCTCCCCTCGGCACCGGCGTGAACCTCGACATCCACGGAACGGTCGATCAGCTGATCAACGGTTCGGGTGCGACGGCGACCGCCAAGCTGACGCTGCCGGGCGGTGCCGCCACGACGATCAGCGCCAACACCCTGATCGACGGCGTCGGCACGACCCTGGCGAATCAGCTCTTCGGCAGCGACAGCACCGTGACCGATCTGGTCAACGCGCTCAACACCGGGCTGGTGCAGCCCGCAGTGGACGGCCTGACCGGGCCGAGCGGCGTCTCGGTGGGCAACGTGCTCACCGGGTTGGTCTCGGCCAAGGTCAACCTGCAAGAGACCCACCTCGCCTCGGCGAAGGGCACGGCGGTGGCGTCCGGCTCGGAGTTCACCGAGACCGCGCTTCGAGTGAGCGTGCTCAGCGGCGTCGGCGGCTCGAGCCTGGCGACGGTCAACCTGGCGCAGGCCACCGTCGGTCCGAACATCACGACCGTGGTCACGCCGCCCACCGACGGCAACCCGGGAGGGCCGGGAACCCCGGGCAACCCGGGCACCACGGCGGCATCCATCAGCCGTCTCGCGACGACCGGCGTGGGGATCGCCGCTCTCGTCGCCGCGGTTCTCGCCCTGTTGGCAGCGGGTGCCTACCTGGTGCGAGAGAGCTACCGTCGCAACCACCCGGCTCAGATCGGGTAGCGCGGTAGCACCGAGAAGCCGGGACCGCCTGCCCCCAAGACTCGCGGTCCCGGCTTTTTATCGCCCCTCGCCGGGCGCCGGGCGGGGCGGGCGAAGCCGGGGCGCGGGGGCAGGGGCGTCGCCGCGCTAAGGTCCAGGGATGCTCCCCGCCGACTG
This sequence comes from Lysinimonas soli, assembly GCF_042655435.1. Lineage (NCBI taxonomy): Bacteria > Bacillati > Actinomycetota > Actinomycetes > Micrococcales > Microbacteriaceae > Lysinimonas > Lysinimonas soli. The sequence continues at coordinate 112,553 of NZ_JBHSMG010000003.1, read as the reverse complement.
GTTCCCGGCCGCCATCGCGGGGCTCGGCCTGGGCCTCTCGTTGATCATCGCGATCGGCGCCCAGAACGCGTTCGTGCTGCGGCAGGGCCTGCGCCGCGAGCACGTCGCCCTCGTGGTGGTCATCTGCGCGGCATCCGATGCGCTGCTGATCGCGTTGGGCATCGGAGGAGGGGCGGTCGTCTTCGGGCGGATGCCGTGGCTCGTGGATGTCGTCCGCTGGGTCGGTGCCGCCTTCCTGCTGTTCTATGGGATCCTCGCCGCACGGCGCGCGCTGCGTCCGGCCCGGGCGACGCTCGCCGATGCCGATGCCGACACCGCGCCGGCACGGCCGGCGGCTCTCGCCGTCGCCGCCACCTGCCTGGCGTTGACCTGGCTGAATCCGCACGTCTACCTCGACACGGTCGTGCTGCTCGGCTCCGTCGCGAGCACGCACGGCGAGGCGCGCTGGGCGTTCGGCGCCGGGGCGGCAGTGGGCAGCATCCTGTGGTTCAGCGCGTTGGGATTCGGGGCCCGGCTTCTGGCCCCGGTGTTCGCGAAGCCGCTCGCCTGGCGGGTGCTCGACGGAATCATCGCGATCGTCATGGTCGTGCTCGCGGTCACCCTCGCCGTGAGCTCGTTGCGCTAGCTGTTCTGACTCGGAGCCTTGTTGACTTAGGGAGAGACCTCCGGGTCGAGTGGAGCTGTTCAGGTTCCTTGCTCGATGACGGAGGTCTCTCGTGTCTCACGGTAATGCCCGGTTGACGCCGGTTGGCAGGTTGACGATGGTTCAGCGGATCGCGGCCGGCAGGCCAGTGGCTCATGTCGCGTCCGAGATGGGTATCTCGCGCACGTCGGCGTGGAAGTGGTGGCGACGATACCGCGCGGAAGGGCTGGCTGGTCTGATCGACCGGCCCAGTGTCGCGCACTCGCATCCTCGGCGCACGAGCCCCTGTCGGGAGACGCGGGTGCTGATCGCCCGAATGCTGACGCGGCGAGGCGCGCTCACGATCGCCGCGAAGACGGGAGTGCCGGCGTCGACGGTCGGTCGGATCCTGGTGCGCAGGCAGGTTCCCGCGTTATGTGATGTCGATCCGATCACCGGGGTGCTGATCAGGGGGTCACGGCGATCGCCGAACCGCTACGAGCACCCTTACCCGGGCGCGTTGCTGCACATCGACGTGAAGAAGATCGGCCGCATCCCGGACGGCGGCGGCTGGCGCGTTCACGGTCGCAGCGAGCAAGCCAGGGGGCGCGGGATCGGTTACGACTACCTCCACACCGCGATCGACGACCACTCCCGGTTCGCGTTCGTGGAGCGCTGCGACGACGAGAAGGGCACTACAGCCGCCGTGGTCCTGCGCCGCGCCGTTGCCCACTACGCAAAACTCGGCGTCCGCATCGAAGCGATCATCAGCGACAACGCATTCGCCTACCGACGTTCACGCGAGCTCGCCGCCACCTGCGCCGAGCTGGGCATCCAGCAACGATTCATCCAACCCGCACACCCCTGGACCAACGGCAAAGTCGAACGCCTCAACCGCACCCTCGCCACCGAATGGGCATACTCCCGCGCCTGGACCTCGAACACCGAACGCGCCAACGCCTTGCAACCCTGGCTCGACTACTACAACCTGGAACGGCCCCACTCCGGCATCGGAGGCCAACGCCCCATCGACCGAATCAACAACGGTCCAGGTCAGAACATCTAGCGCCGGGTCGCGCGGTGCCGCGCCGTGGCCCCTCGCGGCGCCCGGTGAGGGAGGACGCGGTGCGTCAGAGGTGCACGCCGACGAGCACGGGCTCCGGTTGCAGCAGCACCCCGAACTCCGACATCACGCGCGTCTGCACGTAGCCGGCCAACTGCACGATGTCACGCGCGGTCGCGTGCCCCCGGTTGACGATCGCCAGCGTGTGCTTGCTCGAGATCGCCGCACCCGAACCCGGCAGGGCGAAGCCGCGTGAGATCCCCGAGTGCTCGATGAGCCACGCCGCGCTGAGCTTGACCAAGTACTCCCCCGAGGCCGGCGCCACGGGGATGGGCGCCCCGAGGGGGAGCACCCGCGGCGGGCGCTCGGGCTCGGTGGGCCAGCGCGGTGCATCCGAGGGGAGCCCGCGGGCGAAGTTCTCGCTCACGATCGGGTTGGTGAAGAACGAGCCGGCGCTGATCGAGTCGGGATCGGCGGCATCCCAGATCATGCCCTTCGAGGCGCGCAGCGCGATGACGGCCGCGCGCAGCTGCGCGAGGGGAACGTGCTCGCCCGGCTGCACGCCGAGGTCCTTCGCCAGCTGCTCGTAGGCGATCGGCCGCGAGAGCCCGTCACCGGATGCCGTGAGCGCCAACTCGAGGGACAGCACGACGCCGAGGCGCCCGCGCTTGAGCTCGCTCGTGCGGTACCCGAGCCCGAGTTCGGCGGTCGGCAGCCGCAGGACGTCGCCCGTGGCGAAGTCCAGGAAGTCGATCGCCACGAGCGTCTCGCCGAGCTCCTGACCGTACGCACCGATGTTCTGGATCGGGGCGGCCCCCGCCGTGCCCGGGATGCCGCTCAGCGCCTCGATGCCCGCCAGCCCGTTCGCGACCGCGTACTCGACGACGCCGTCCCACGGTTCGCCCGCCTGCACCCGGATGCCGGAGTCGGTGCGCTCGATACCCCGCGTGACCACGCGCAGCACGTCGCCGTCGATGCCCTCGTCGGCCACGACCACGTTGGACCCGCCGCCGAGCACGAACCACTCGTCGAATCCCGACCAGAGCTCGAGGGCGGTGGCGACCAGCTCATCGCGCGTCGCCGGCTGCAGCAGGCGCGCGGCGGGGCCGCCGACGCGCAGCGTGGTGAGCTCGGAGAGGTTCACGCGGGCAGCGCCACCCGCACCTGGGCCTTGCCGAGCACGGTCTCGTCGCGGAAGGTCACGGTGAGGTCGATGCGGGCGCTGGGGCGGCCGTCCGGAAGGGTGTCGAGCACGCCGACCTTGGCGAGGACGGTCACGTCCGCGCCGGTGGCGGCATCCACGAACACCGGGCGGGTGAACCGCACCTGGTAGTCGAGCACCTTGCCGCTGTCGCCGCCCAGCCAGTCGACGACCGGCTGAACGGCGAGGCCCATGGTGAGCATCCCGTGGGCAAGCACGCCGTCGAGGCCGACCGAGATCGCGACGTCGTCACGGTAGTGGATCGGGTTGAAGTCGCCCGAGGCGCCGGCGTAGCGCACGAGGGTGTCGCGCGTGAGGTGGAAGGTGCGCTCGGCGACGACGGCGCCGACGGTGAGCTCGCTCATTCGTCACCCCGCACGACGAGCGTCGAGGTCGCGGTGACGACGTGGTCGCCGTCCGCGCCGACGATGGCGGATTCCGCGGTCACCATGCTGTGGCCGCCGAGGGTCTTGACGCTCGTCACGGTGAGGGTCGCGGTGAGTTCGTCGCCAGCCACGATGGGGCGGGTGAAGGTGAAGCGCTGGTCGCCGTGGACGACGCGCGAGAAGTCGATGCCGGCATCCGGATCGGCCAGCAGTTGGGCGAGGGTCTGCTCCTGCACGACGACCGCGAAGGTCGGTGGGGCGACCACATCGGGGTAACCGGCGGCTCGGGCGGCATCCGGATCGAGGTTGAGCGGACTGGTGGCGAGCACGGCGCGCGCGAACTCGCGCACCTTCTCTCGCCCGACGAGGTAGGGAGCGGTCGCAGGGTAGCTGCGGCCTGCGAGCCCGGGATTCACTGGCACGAGTCGAGCCTACCGAGGGGGCGCACGGCCGACGCGTGGATGCTGGGCGGGCAAGTGAAAGCCCCGGTGACCTTCTCGGTCGACCGGGGCTTTCGGTACTGCTTGGGGGGGTCTTAGGGCTAGTGCGTGCGCCTTACTGGCAGCTGTCGCACTGCAGGTCGTCCATCGGATCGACCGGAACCGCGTAACCGCCCACGCTGTCGACGTCGTTCATGGCGATCCTCCTTCTGAGTCTCATCTCCCGCGCATCCCCGGGATGGGTTCTCACTATATAACCGGAATGCCACGGATGTCATTCCACTAGATGTAGTGATTTTCGGCGTGTCGCGGATATCTCTATTCTCGCAGCCGCCGCCGACAATTGTCGGTTTCCGGAGTGGGTTGCGCCCCTGTCGATCGTCACCGCGCTGGCCCCAACAACGCCGTACCGGAAACAATGGCTATCGCACGTCAGGCTGCCGCACAGCGGCCTGCAGCTCGCGGATGACTGCCGCGAGAACGCCGGAAGCCAAGAGGCCTCCGCCGAGCGGACCGGCCGAGTCTTCGCCGACCGGCGGAAGTCGTCGAAGGGCAGCCCTGACCGGCGCTGTCATGTGCGCCAACTGCCAACTGACCTCGCGACGCCTTGCGGCGGCTTCATCCGACGCGGCCAGACCCGCTGCCTTTGCCGCATACGCAGCGGCACCCAGGGCGTGCGCGCCCATGTGCGCAACACCTGAGGCCTGCGCGGCGGCGCGAGCCGCCGCGACCGCGGCGGGCGAGCTCACGGCGCTTGCTGCGCGGCCGGCCACGAAACGGCGGCGGATCTCCCCAGCCGCTTCGAGTTCACCGCGACTGTAGGCACGGGTCCGCTCGATCGCGTCACGGGGGCGACCGTCGGCGGGCGCCTCGGCCTCGAACAACTCGACGACGTGCTCAGCGCAGTCGGCGGCCCATGCGGCCACACATCGCCGGTCGGAATCGCTCAGCGCTTGCGGAGAGGACATCATCCCTATTCTCGCCGCATCGTGCGAGCAACTGTCGTGCCCGGCACGGCAGACTCTCGGCTGAACCGAGTCAGCCTCACATTGGCAGCCCGCGTCAGCCCGCGCCGAGCTGCAACTGAGTCACGAGGCCGAGCGTGTCGGCGTTGAGCCAGTACTCGACGGCCTGCTGGTCGGCGACTCGCAGGATGTCGATGATGGGGCCGACTTCGACGGAGGAGACGAGATCGGGCAGCAGGGATCGCAGTTGCGTGACGAAGTCGACCATTCCCGACACCCCGCCGACGGCGCTTCCATCCCCTCCGTCGAACATCGCGGCGTGCACGCGGTTGCCGTCCGAGATGATCTGCGCGGCGAGCGAGTAGTCGCCGTTCCACAGTTCGACCCACTTCTCCACGAGCGCGCCGGCATCCCGGTCGGAGTCGGTGGCGGTAGTGCCTGCGTTGCTCATGCGTGTTCTCCCCTGATGTCGCGAACGTCGAGAAAACAGTCAAGGCGACGGGGCCAGGCCTATCGAATCCCGCGGGTCGGCCGGCCCCCGGGTCGGCCGGCCCCCGGGTCAGCCCGCCCCGAGATGCAGCGCGGCGAGGGCGGTGGTCCAATCGGCGGCGATCGCGTTCTGCGCGGCGGCGAGCGTCACGGTTCCATTGCACACCGCGGCGTGGAGCGAGTTCTCGACCTTGTCCTTCGGATTGTTGAACGAGGAGGCGAGAGTCCGGTTCGGCTCGACCCACAGGTTCGACGCCGAGGATGCGCCGCCGAGTTCCAGCGGCACGAGGTGATCCAGCTCGGTCGTCGTGGAGTACTGCTCCGAGTAGGCGGCATAGCTGATCGACTTGAACCGCCCGGTGGCGGCCGCAGGGGGACGCACCGTGGCCGTGTAGCCGCGAACGCAGATGGTCTGCTGGATGTCGGCCTGGCTGACCGCCGGATCGATCGCACCGGGGGTGCAGGCGGCATCCGGCAGGTAGTCGCCCCGGGTCGCATCGACCGTGCGGGCATGGCACTCCCCCGCGCTCAGCTGCTCGTCGACGACCACCACGGCGGGCGTGTGGACCGTCCGCAGCGGCGTCTGCGCTGCCGGCACCGCGGTGACGGCCGACGGCGGCGACAGCGTCGGTTGTGGGGTGAGGGCGATCTGCGGCGACAACGTCGAGCACCCCGTCATGCCGCCCAGGATGACTCCGACTGCCACTGCGAGGACTGCCCTGTTCACTGCTCTCCGTCGATCTCGAGCCGCGAACCGCGCCCACCACCTGGTCACGGTCACTCTACGTTCCCCGCGAGGCGACTCCGGCGCGGTCGGCGCCGATAGGCAGAGTGCTATCCGATCGCGAACTGGACGGTCGTGATCGACCCGACCCGGCCCGTCGCCAGGTCGACGTAGCGCACCCCGATGCGGTGCGGGCCGTCGGGAAGGGCCTGGGTGACGCGGACGATCGGGGCGCTCGTGAGGGTGTGGATGTTGCCGGTCGAGACGCCGTCGACGAAGACCTCGACCTGCATTCCGGCGATGCCGCCGATCTGCACCTGCACCGAGGTCGACCCTCCCGTGGTCGGCACCGTGCTCCCGGTTGTCGGCTCGAGCAGGGTCGGACGGTCGAAGACGAGCGGCCCGAGAGCGGTGGACGCCGCGGAGCGATTGCCCGCCGGATCGGTCTGGATCGCCACCACCGTCTCGTCGTCACGCGCCGGATCGGGAACCGGAATGCTCCAGGCCCCGGACGCGTCGGCCGTCGCGGTTCCCAGAACGCGCCCGCTCTCGTCCTGGAGTTCGACGGTCGCGTTCGGCTCGGCCAGACCCTTCACGTCGGGGAGCCAGAGCAGGGGCGGCGCGGCGAGCGGGTCGACCGACGGCGGCAGCGCGACACTGTCGACCGTCAGGGTGCGGCGGATCGCCGAGGACACGTTGCCGGCGGCATCCGTCAATGTCACCTCGAACTGCCAGGCCCCGTCGGGCACCGGGCCCGAGGCCGCGACGACCCAGGAGCCGTCGGCGGCGACCACTGCGGAACCGGTCTGGTCGAGGACGGTCACGCCGTCGGCCCCGAGACGCTGGACGCGCACGACGACGCCCGCCTCCCCTGTGCCGGTGAACCGGGGCAGCGGATCGGAGCTGAGCAGGCCGTCGACCGGAGCCGTCACGACCGGCGCGGCCGGTGGCGTGGTGTCGGGCGGGGCCGGCGCGGGCGGGGCGGGCTGCGTGGGCCGTCGGGTCACGGGAGGTGCGACGGGAGCGGCGGGAGCCGGTACGACCGGCGGATCCGCCGCCGTGGTCGGGCTGGGGGTCGGCGACGGCGGTGTCGGGCGCGTGGTGTGCGACGGCGTCGACGACGCCTCGGGTGCCGACGCCCGCGGGGTGGCGGTGGAGAAGGACGCCGATGCCGCGAAGGCGCCGCCCGCCACGAGCACGACGGCCGCCGCCGCGATCAGCGCGACGATGCCGCGGCTCGGGCCGCTCACGATCATCGGGGTCGCGCCGGCAGAACCGGTCGCGCCGGCCGAGCCCCCGGCGGAACTCGCCGACGCCTGGCCGCCCGACGACTGCCGCTGCGCCAGGAGCGCCGCTGCAGCGGCCCCGCCGATCATCAGGGGGAACAGGAACGCCGCCAGCCTCGTGCTCAGCTGGTCGACCTCCTCCAGCAGGATCGAACAACTCGCACAGGTCTTGAGGTGCTCGGCGAAACGGACTCTCGCCCGCGGGGTCAGACCACCGCGCGCGTACTCGCCCATGCGTGCCGTGGTCCAGCGGCATTCGGGCGCCACCCGGATGCCGCTGACGTGCGCCTGCAACCAGGCGTTCTTGAGTCCGTCGCGGGCGCGATAGGCCAGGGCCGCCGTCGCGTTCGCCGTGAGCCCGAGGAGCGGGGCGACTTGCGCCGGCTCCATCCCCTCGACCTCCGTGTACCAGAGCACCGTCTGCCACCGCTCGGGCAGCGTGCGGAAGGCGCGAACCGTCGTCGTCGACCCGATCGCGACCTCCTCGGGACCGGGACGGTCGTCGGCGGGGTCGTCGACATCCTCGAGGGAGGCCGGATCGGTGTCGGGCTTCCACCTCAGCGCGACGTTGCGGATCGTCCGATACAGGTACGGGCGGAACGCCTCGTTCGGGCCGCCGCCGCGCTGCACCGCGCGCAGGATCCGCATGTACGCCTCGGCCACGATGTCGTCGGGCTCCGCGATCGAGCGGAACCGGCTCGCCACGGTGAGGCCGGCTCGCGCGTGGCGCTCCCAGAGCACCCCGAAGGCGCGCACGTCGCCCGCGCGCGCACGCTCGACGAGCCCCTCGTCGCTGACCCGCCGGTCGTCGCGGTCCATTAGCCCTCACCATCGATCGGGCGCGATATGCCCTACTTACTCAGACCCCGTTCCCCTTTCATCATGACGCCGAAAACAACTCATGATTTCCGCGTCATCATCGCCGGCCCTCGTGGGTGTACTCCCTGGATGCGTCCGCCCGCGAGCACCGTGCGACCGGGCGCCTGACCCGCTCCGACTCGTCGACCGCCCGGGCTTCCCCCACTCGGGCGGTCGGCGGCACGTTCACGGGCGGGGCAGTGATCCCGAGGTGCGGTGCGGCGTGAGCGCATCCTTGATCGACACCCGACGGCTGTACTCGATCGAGCCGAAGCGGAACAGTTGCACCGCGACCCGGAGCACGATCACGGCCAGCAGCAACAGCTCCGCCGAGAGGGCGATGCCCTGCCAGAGCGGCAGCCCGCCGAAGGCATTGCGCAGCAGCGCCGTCACGGGAGCCGAGTACGGGAACCAGGTGAAGATCTGCACGATCAGCGCGGTGGGCTCGGACACGATCAGGGTCACGATGTAGAACGGGATGAAGATCAAGATCATGAGGGCGCCGAAGATGGGGCCGGCATCCTTCGCCGTGGGCATGACCGCCCCGAGGGCGACCAGGCTGCCGGTGAACAGCGCGAAGCCGCCGATCAGGATGAGCGCTCCGATGATCATCTGCTGCGGGTCGAGCACCAGCGTGCTCAGGTCGAGCGTGGGGATGTTCAGCTGGGTGCGGAACAGGCCGTAGGCGAGGGCGAGGGGGATCGCGAAGACGACCATCTGCACGAGCCCGGTCGCGAACAACGAGACGATCTTCCCCAGGATCAGCGCCGTCGGGTTGATCGTGGTGAGGATCATCTCGGTCACGCGGTTCTCTTTCTCGTCGAGGGTCGACGAGAGCATCTGATTGCCCAGCAGCAGGATCACCAGGTAGAACGCCACGAGGTAGAGGATCGGCGCGATCACGCCGTTGATCCCGGCGGCCTGGTGCCCGTCGCGATAGGTGGTGCTGACCGTGTGCACGTTGCCGCTGACGAGCGCGACGAGCTGGGGCGAATCGACCTTCTCTTCGGCGCTCGACTGGAGCAGGGCGACCGCGACCGACTCGTAGACGCCGTTGCCGAAGATGTCCTTGTCTTTGCCGTAGACCTTGATCGTCTGCTTGGCCGGGTCGGCGGGGAAGTCGAAGAAGGCCTGGCTCGTGCCCGCCTTCACGGCGGCGACCGCCGCGGTGGCGTCGCCGACCGGGTGGCCGCCCATCTTGCTCGCGAGGGCGGGGTCGATGATGCCGGAGCTGTCGCGGTAGCCGAAGCTCAGGTGGGCATTCTTCTGAGCGGATGCCGCATCGGCCGTCGCGCTGTTCGACAGGAACACCAGGGCGAAGACCACCATGAGGGCGACCGGCACCACCAGGGTGATGATCCAGAACTGCGGTTTGGCGAGGCTGCGACCGAACTCGAAACTGACGACGGTGCGCAGGTTGTGCTGAGCCACGTTCACTCGCCCTTCTCATCGGTGCCGTAGACCTCGACGAAGATGTCGTCGAGCGACCGGCGTCGAGGCTCGAAGCGGGTGACCGTCAGCCCCGCGTCGAGCAGCCCGCGCAGGATGCCCGCGAGGTCCGCTTCGCTGCCGACGCCGAGCACGGCGTGCCCGTCATGGGTCTCGACGACCTCATAGCCGGGCGAGACCGGAAGGGTGCCGCCGTAGTCGACCGCGATCGTGAGACCGCCGAACTGTTCCTGCACCTCGGGCACCGTCCCGTAGGCGCGGGCCGCGCCGTCCTTCAACAGGATGATGCGGTCGCACAGCCGCTCGACCTCCTCCATCTGGTGGGTCACCATGAGCACCGTGGCGCCGGCGGCCCGCTGCTCGTCGATGATGTTCATCAGCAGCCGGCGGTTCACGGGGTCGAAGCCCTTGGTCGGCTCGTCGAGGATCAGCAGCTCGGGCTCGTTCATGATCGTCACGCCGAGTTGCACCTTCTGCTGCTGCCCGCCCGAGAGCTTGTCGATGCGCGTCTTCGCCTTGTCGCCGATCTCGACCCGCTCGAGATAGCCGAGCGACCAACGCCGCGCCGCCTCCTTGGTGAGCCCCTTCAACCGGCCGAAGTAGGTCATCACGTCGATGACCGACTCCTTGCGGTAGAGGCCGCGCTCCTCCGGCAGATAGCCGAGCCGCCGCGAGTGCTCCGGGGTGAACGGCCGCCCGTCGATCAGCAGGCGGCCCGCGGTCGGCCGGTAGATGCCGAGCAGGGCGCGAAGCGTCGTCGTCTTGCCCGAGCCGTTGCTGCCGAGGAAGCCGAAGGTCTCGCCGCGTCGCACCTCGAACGAGAGGTCGTCGATCACCGTGACATTCGAGAAGTCCATTCGGAAGTGGTCGATCTCGACGATCGGAGCATTCATCACCCGAGCAAGGCTAATCCGTCACACCGACCGTCGATACGCCCGGAGGGCCCCGCACCTGCACCACCATTCCCGAGAGCACTAGCCGGGCGAACTGTACGCACGTATCATCATGCGTACAGCACTGGAGGCCGCATGCCCGTCGATCGTCTGCTCCCGACCCCGGAGGCGGAACTACTGCTCGACCTCGTCCGCGACATCGCCGACCACGAGCTCGCCCCGCTCGTGGACGAGTACGAGCGCGACGCCCGTTACCCCGACGGGCTGTTCCAGCTGCTCGGCGATGCCGGCGTTCTCGGACTGCCCTACCCCGAGCAGTACGGCGGCGGCGGGCAGCCCTACGAGGTCTACCTCCAGGTGCTCGAAGAGCTGGCGTCGCGCTGGTCGTCGGTCGCCGTCGCCACGAGCGTGCACGTCATGGCCTGCTTTCCGATGGTGCAGTACGGCTCGGCCGGGCAGAAGGACGAGTGGCTGCCCCGGATGCTGACCGGCGAGCTGATCGGCGGCTACAGCCTCTCCGAGCCCCACGCCGGGTCGGACGCGGCCGCCCTCAGCTGCCGTGCCGACGCGGTGGACGGCGGCTACCTGGTCACGGGCTCGAAGGCCTGGATCACGCACGGTGGACGCGCCGACTTCTACACGCTCTTCGCCCGCACGGCGCCGGGCTCACGCGGGGTCTCGTGCTTTCTCGCCCCCGGCCGGGTCGATGGACTGCAGTTCGGTCCGCCCGAGCAGAAGATGGGCCTGCACGCGATCCCCACCGCGGGCGCCTTCTGGGACGGCGCCTTTCTCGAGAGCGATCGCCTCATCGGCGTCGAGGGAGAGGGTCTGCCGATCGCCTTCAGCGCCCTCGACTCGGGTCGGCTCGGAATCGCCGCGGTCGCCACCGGACTCGCCCAGGCCGCACTCGACGTCGCCGTGCAGTACGCCCGGGAGCGCACCGCGTTCGGCAAGCCGATCTTCGATCACGAGGGCCTGGGGTTCCTGCTGGCCGACATGGCGGCCGCCGTCGACTCGGCGCGCGCCACCTACCTCGATGCGGCCCGGCGACGCGATGCCGGGCATCCGTACAGCCGTCAGGCGTCGGTGGCCAAGCTCATCGCGACCGACGCGGCCATGAAGGTCACGACCGATGCCGTGCAGGTGCTCGGCGGCTACGGCTACACGACCGACTTCCCCGTCGAGCGCTACATGCGCGAAGCCAAGATCATGCAGATCTTCGAAGGCACCAACCAGATCCAGCGACTCGTCATCAGTCGCGGACTGAACCCCTCGCGAACGGCGGCGGTACGCTCGGAAGGCCGGCCCGGCGTCCACCGAGTCGGCTGAACGGAGGGCGCGTCGTGTCGAGCTACAGCCCCTCGTTCGCCGTCGAACTCGTCGGCCGCGAACACAGCCCACGTCAGGCGGACGTCTTCGCCCGGCTCGTCGCCCTGACCCTCGAGCGCGGCTTCGCCCGCTACACGCTCGAGCAGGCCGCCGTCGCCCTGCGCTGCTCGAAGTCGACGATCTACGCCTTGGCCGGGTCCCGCGAGCAGCTGATCCGCGCCGTCGTCGTCTCGTTCTTCCGCGAGGCCGCCGAGCGCGTGGAACGACGGGTCGCGGCCGAGTCCGACCCGGTACGCCGCGTCGAGGCCTATCTGCTGGCGGTCGCCGACGAGCTGCGACCGGCATCCGCCGCCTTCATGGATGACGTGGCCGCCTTCCCGCCGGCCCGCGAGATCTACGAGCGCAACACCGTCATCGCGACGCAGCGCGTGCGCGAGCTGATCCTCGACGGCATCGAGTTGAGGGCCTTCCGCGACGTGCCCGCCGAGTTCGTGGCCGAGGTCGTGACCTCGGCCATGGTGCGCATCCAGCAGGGGGTGTTCGCGAAGAACACCGGACTGACCGACGCCGAATCGTATGCCGACCTGGCCAACCTGGTCGTGAACGGCATCATCCGGCCGAGCTGAGCCGGCGCCCCGAGCGCCGGAGACCAACCGAAAAGCACGTCGAGGAGGACGCCATGCCCACTGCAGTGATCGTCGATGCCATCCGCACCCCGTCGGGTCGGGGCAAGCCGGGCGGAGCGCTCAACCCGGTGCACCCGGTCGACCTGCTGGCCGGCACGTTGACCGCGCTCGTCGAGCGCTCCGGGCTCGACCCGGCCCTGCTCGACGACGTGATCGGCGGATGCGTCTCGCAGGCCGGCACGCAGTCGGTCAACATCGCCCGCAACGCCGTGCTCGCCGCGGGATTCCCCGAGCACGTGCCGGCGACGACGATCGACCGGCAGTGCGGCTCGAGCCAACAGGCCGCGACCTTCGCGGCGCAGGGCATCATCGCCGGGGCCTACGACGTCGTCATCGCCTGCGGCGTCGAGGCGATGAGCCGCAACCCGATCGGGTTCGCCGCCCTCGGCCTCGACCCCTACGGCAAGGCGATCGCGGCGCGGTACCCGGGCGGGCTCATCGGGCAGGGCGTCTCGGCCGAGCTGGTCGCGCAGCGCTGGGGGATCTCGCGCGAGCAACTCGACGAGTTCGCGGCACGGTCGCACCAGCGAGCGGCGGCCGCGGCGGCATCCGGAGCCTTCGCGAACGAGATCGTGCCGGTCGAGGTCGACGGTGTCTCGATCACCGACGACCAGACCGTCCGGCCCGGCACGACGGTCGAGGGCCTGGCGACGCTCGCCCCCGCGTTCCGCAGCGACGAAGCCGCCGAGCGCTTTCCCGAGCTGACGGACTGGAAGATCACGCCCGGCAACTCCTCCCCGCTCACCGACGGCGCCTCCGCCGCGCTCATCATGAGCGAGCGCAAGGCCGGCGAGCTGGGGCTCACCCCGCGAGCGCGCTTCCACAGCTTCTCGGTCATCGGAAGCGATCCGATCCTCATGCTCACCGGCATCATCGCGGCGACCCGCAAGGTGCTCGAGCGCGCCGGCCTGGGCATCGACGATCTGGATGTCTACGAGGTCAACGAGGCGTTCGCCTCGGTTCCGCTGGCCTGGCTCGCCGAGACCGGAGCCGACCCAGACAAGCTCAACCCGCGCGGCGGCGCGATCGCTCTCGGGCACCCGCTCGGCGCATCCGGCGGTCGCCTGCTCGCGACGATGCTCAACCACCTCGAGGCGACGGGCGGCCGCTACGGCCTGCAGACCATGTGCGAGGGCAACGGCATGGCCAACGCCACGATCATCGAGCGGGTCTAGAGGGCCAGCCGGTTCCGCCGCCGCGCGACGACTGCGGCTACTGCGGCGCCAAACGCAGGGCGCCGTCCATGCGGATCGTCTCGCCGTTGAGATAGTCGTGCTCGGCGAGCATGACGACGAGCTGGGCGTACTCGTCGGGGCGCCCGAGTCGGTGCGGGAACGGCACGCCGGCGGCGAGCGAGGCGTTGACCTCGGGTCCGAGCGCGGCGAGCATCGGGGTGTCCATGATGCCGGGGGCGATCGTGTTGACCCGGATACCCGAGCGCGCGAGATCGCGGGCCGCCGGCACGGTCATCGCCACGACTCCGCCCTTCGAGGCGGAGTAGGCGATCTGGCCGATCTGACCCTCGAAGGCGGCGACCGACGCGGTGTTGACGATCAGGCCGCGTTGGCCGAACTCGCCCTCCGGCTCGGTGGCCGCGATCACCTCGGCGGCGAGACGCAGCACGTTGAAGGTGCCGATGAGGTTGATCTCGATCGTCCGGCGGAACAGCTCGAGCTCGTGGGTGCCCTTCGACGACAGGATGCGGCGGGCCGGCGCGATGCCGGCGCAGTTCACCACGAGACGCAGGGGCGGGTCGTCCGGGCCGATCGTCGCGAGCGCGGCGCGCACCTGCTCCTCACTCGTCACGTCGGCTCCGACCAGACGCACCCCCTCCGGCGTCGCCCCGGCGTGCGCCTCGACGGCGGACGGAAGGTCGAGGCCGATCACGGCGGCGCCCTTGGCGACCAAGGCCTGGGCGGTCGCGGCACCGAGGCCGGATGCGGCACCCGTGACGAGAGCGGTGATCCCGTTGATCTGCATCGCTGTTCTCCTGTGAACGAATGGCCGGCCGGACCGGGACGGCGCCCACCCAGCCTACGATCTCAGGCCGGCCGGGAGCTCAGGCCAGCCAGCCGCCTTCCCGCAGCCAGTCGATGCAGAGCTCCGGCCAGCGCTCGGCCGTGCCGGAACCTCGCGCGAGTCCGAGGCCGTGACCGCCCTCGGGAAAGACGTGCAGCCCGTGCGGCACCCCCGCGTCGGCCAACGCCGACCCGAGCAGGTAGCTGTGCTCGACCGGAACCAGGTCATCGGCCGCCGTGTGCCAGATGAAGAACGGCGGGGCCTGCGGCGTGACGAGCCGGTCGAGCGAGGTCTCTCCGCGCAGCGCATCGCTCGCGTCGGCGCCGAGCAGCTCGGCGCGCGAGCCGGCATGGGTCGGCAGCTGCATCGAGACCACGGGGTAGGCGAGGATCGCCAGATCCACCCGCTCGGAGTCGGCGGCTCCCGGCGCCAGGGCGGCCATCCCGGCGGCGTGCGCGCCGGCCGAGAAACCGATCAGCCCCACGTGCGATGCCCCGGCGTCCCGGCGTTCGCGCACGGCCGAGCGGATCGCATCCAGGGGGCCCGGGTGCCGGGTGCCGACCGGATAGCGGAACACGCTGGCCTCGAGGCCGGCGTCGACGAGCCAGTCCCGAACCGGCTCGGCCTCGTGATCGGCGTGGACGCGGTATCCCCCTCCCGGCAGGACGATGACATGCAATCGGGGATGCTTCTCGGGGGGCATTCGACCTCGTTCTCGTGCGTGCGCGGACATTCAGATTAGGCCGAACGCGACAGGGAGCCGACCCACGCGTTGACGACCTCTCGCCCGACCCTGCCTTGCGACGGTTCGCACCGGAGGAGTGCGCCCGATAGTCTCGTCGAAGAACGACAGGGGAGCGCCTTCGGGCGCTGAGAGTGCGGTACGCCGCAGACCCTCGAACCTGCTCCGGTTAGTACCGGCGAAGGGAGTCGGGAATCTCAGGTTTCCTCGTGCCATGCCCGTTCCGGGCTTCCGGAGCGGATGCGGCACGAGGGCGCCGCCCCCGCGGAATCCATCGGACCCACGGGAAGCAGGAACACATGAGCACCCATCGCACCATCGACCAGGACGCGACGTCCTCGGTCACCGCGAACCGCACCATCCGCGCCGCCGGCCGCCCTCTGGCCTGGCGCGGAGTCGACCTTCTCACCGCGGCCATGCTCGCGGTCGCTTGCGGGGTCGCCTTCTGGGCATTCGACACCTTCGTCTACCCTCTGGTCACCCTCGTCACCGCCGGCTTCCCGCCGGCCGGCGAGCTCGCCCTCGGCGTCTGGCTGATCCCCGCGGTCGTCGGCGGACTGATCGTGCGCCGACCCGGCGCCGCGCTCTTCGCCGAACTCATCGCCGCGAACATCGAACTGATTCTCGGCAACGGCTGGGGCGTGGCCGTGCTCCTCTCCGGCCTGCTGCAGGGCCTCGGCGTCGAGGCGATCCTCGCCCTGTTCCGCTGGCGGCGGTTCGGGGCCGGGGCCGCCGTGCTCGGTGGCATCGCCTCGGCGGCGCTCGAGATCATCGGCTACGAGTGGTGGGCGTACACCCCCGCCTACACGCCGGTCTGGAAAGTGGTCTACCTGGCCTGCGGCGCCGCGAGCGGCGCCGCCATCGCCGGTCTGGGCGGTCACGCGCTCGCGCGTGCGCTCGCTCGCACCGGTGCCCTGAACGCCTTCCCGGTGGGCCAGGAACTCCGTGAGTCCCGCTCCGCGCGCTGACGGCATCGCCCCCGTCCGGACGGGTGCTCGCGTCGAGGCGCGGGAGCTCAGCTGGCGGCCGTACGGGCGAGCGCTCCCCGTGCTCACCGGGCTGACCTTCCGCATCGAGCCGGGCGAGCGGGTGCTTCTTGCCGGTCCGAGCGGTTCCGGCAAGTCGACCCTGCTCCGCGCGCTCGCCGGGGTGCTGACCACGGTCGAGTCCGGCGACCTGGGCGGATGCGTCACCCTCGACGACGCGGAGGCGCCTTCCCGCGGCGTCCCTGTCGGCCTGCTCATGCAGGACCCGTCCGACGCGATGGTCGCCCGTCGGGTCGGGCGCGAGGTCGCATTCGGCCCCGAGAACCTCGGCCTGTCCCGCGATCGGATCTGGGCGGCCGTGCGGGAGGCGCTCGACGCGGTCGGATTCCCGTACGGCCTCGAGCATCCGGTCGACGCGGTCTCGGGGGGCGAGGCGCAACGCCTCGCGCTCGCCGGCGTGCTCGCGCTCGGCCCCCGGCTGATCCTGCTCGACGAGCCGACCGCCATGCTCGATCCCGCCGCGGCGGCCGTCGTGCGCGAGGCGATCTGGGCCGCGGGACTCGCGAGCGGCGCAACCATGATGGTGGTCGAGCATCAACTCGACGGGTGGCTGCCCGGGGTCGACCGAGCCATCGTGCTCGACGACGGCGGGGCGATCAGCGCCGACGGACCGGTCGAGGCGACCTTGCGCGAACAGGCCGCGTCGCTGTCCGGCCTGGGGGTCTGGGTGCCCGGGCTCCCCTCCCCCCGGCCACGGGAGATCCCGCGCGAACTGTGCACCCCGCACGACGGCGCGGCCGCGTCCGGGACCGTGCTGCTCACCGCGAGCGCGGTGGGCCTGGTGCGCGCCCGGCGCCGCGGCCTCGGTGCCGACCTCGAGGAGCAGGGTCCGGATGCCGTGGCGGCCCTGTCGGGCGTCGACCTGCTCGCGAGCGCGGGCGAGGTGCTCGCCATCGTCGGCGCCAGCGGAGCGGGCAAGTCCACACTCACGGCGCTCATGGCCGGGCTGGAGTCGCCCACCTCCGGCGAGGTGACCGCGACCCGCGAGCTGCGGCGTGACGCCACCCCGCAGCCGGCGCGGTGGACCTCTCGAGAGCTGGCCCGCCGGGTGGGCTGGGTGCCGCAGCAGGCCGAACTCGCGGTGGTCGCCCGCACCGTGCGCGACGACGTGCTCGCCACCGCTCGGCTGCTCGACCGCGACGAGCGTGCAGCCGAGCAGCGCACCGACGGTCTCCTGGCGGCTCTCGGGCTCTCGGCCCTGCGAGATGCCGATCCGCACACGCTCTCGGGCGGCGAACTCCGGCGGCTCGCCCTGGCCGGCGCGATCGCGCACGGCCCGGCCGTGCTCGTGCTGGACGAGCCGACCGTCGGCCAGGACCGCAACACCTGGGCCGCCGTCGCGGGGGTGATCCTGGCGGCACGGGATGCCGGCGTCGCGGTCGTCGTCGCCACTCACGACCCGCTTCTGATCGCCCTGGCCGACCGGCACGTCCGGCTCGAGCGCGGCCGGCTGGTCGACGACGGCGCAGCGCCCGGCGCCCTCGCCTCCACCACCATCGACGCCCCCGTGCCCGAGAACGCCCCACGACGCTGGTCCGGTCTCGCGATGCGGGCGGGGCCGCTCAGCCTTCTCGGGTCGTCGCTGCTGCTGCTCGCCGGCGCCTCCTCCATCACCGAGCTGCCGGTCGCCGCGGCTGCCGTGGCCGTCGAAGTCGCGCTCGCCCCCGTGGTCTTCGGCTGGCGGCGAGTCCCCCGGCGGCTGCTGCCCGGACTGCTCGCGGTCACCTCGGTCGGATTCTCGAGCTGGCTGCTCGGCTCGGGGCAGGATCTCGGCGTCGCCGTGACGGCCGGTCTGCGGGTCGCCTTCTTCGTGCTCCCGGGGGTCATGATGGCGGGCCTCGTTGACCCGTTCGCCCTCGGCGACCATCTGGCTCAGCGGTTGCGGCTACCAGCCCGGCCCGTTGTGGCTGCGGTGGCCGCGCTGGGACGATTCGAGACGCTCGGCGACACGTGGCATCAGCTCTCCCGCATCCGTCGGGTCCGGGGGCTCGGCGCCGGGCGCTCGCCGCTGGCCCGCGGTCGCGAGTGCGCCGCGCTCACCTTCGGGCTGCTGATCCAGTCCCTTCGTCAGGCCGGCCGGATGGCCGTCGCGATGGAGGCCCGCGGATTCTCGCAGGCCCGTTCGGGAGCGCCGCGGTCGTGGGCCGAGCCGGCTCCCTGGCGTCGTGCCGACTCGGCGTTGATGTCCCTCGGCATGCTGGTGGCGCTGGTGCCGCCCCTCCTCGCCCAGGTGATCCGATGATCGCCGCACCCGGGCCCGCCAGCACCGCCGCCGCCGAACCTCCCGTGGACACGGCTGAAGGGATGCCCTCCATGATTCACGCTGTCGACGACCTCGGCACACGCCCCGGTCTCCGCCTCAGAACAACGCCTCGGGTGCTCAGCATCGCCGGCACCGACCCGACGGGTGGCGCGGGCATCCAGGCGGACCTCAAGAGCATCGCCGCGAACGGCGGCTACGGCATGGCGGTGGTCACCGCTCTCGTCGCACAGAACACCCGCGGGGTGCGGTCGGTGCACACCCCGCCGGTCGCGTTCCTTCGCGAGCAGCTCGACGCGGTCAGCGACGACGTCACCATCGACGCCGTCAAGATCGGCATGCTGGCCGATGTCGACGTGATCGCCGAGGTGCGCTCCTGGCTCGAGGCGACCCGGCCGCCGCTCGTCGTGCTCGACCCGGTCATGGTGGCCACCAGCGGGGACCGGCTGCTCGAGCCCTCCGCGGAGCAGGCGCTGCGCGAGCTGCTGCCGCTCGTCGATCTCGTCACGCCGAACCTGCCCGAACTCGCCGTGCTGCTGCAGGAGGAGCCGGCGGCCACCTGGGCCGAGGCGGTCGAGCAGGGCACTCGACTGTCCGCCGCGGTCGGGGTGATCGTGCTCGTCAAGGGCGGGCACCTCACGGGAGACAGCTGCCCGGATGCCCTGGTCGACGCCCGGGGACTGCTCGGCGAGACGGTGGTGGAGTTCGCCTCGCCGCGCGTGGTCACCCGCCACACGCACGGCACCGGCTGTTCGCTGTCGTCGGCCATCGCCACCGTGCAGGCCCGGACCGGGGACTGGGTGCGCTCCGTGGCGCAGGTCAAGGAGTGGCTGCAGGGGGCGTTGCTGCACGCGGACGAGCTCGAGGTGGGCGCCGGCAACGGCCCGATCCATCATCTGCATCACCTGTTCGCCGACCGTCCGCCCGCCGGGCAGGAGTTCAGCGGGAGCCTGTGGAGCGAGATCGAGCCCATCCGCACCGCGATCTTCGAGCTCCCCTTCGTACGGCGGCTGGGCGACGGCAGCCTGGACGCTCGGGACTTCGGCTACTACATCGCCCAGGACGCCCTCTACCTCAACGCCTACTCGCGCGTGCTGGCCCGAGCCAGCGCCCTGGCCCCGACCCCGACCCCGGCCGAGCAGGTCTTCTGGGCGGACTCGGCCGGGGTCTGCCTCAAGGTGGAGTCGGAGCTGCATCGCAGCTGGCTGGGCGAGCACGCGACGCCCGCCGCGCTCGGCCCCGTGACCAAGGCCTACGTCGATCACCTGCTTGCCATCAGCGCCCAGGGCAGCTACGGCGTGCTGCTCGCCGCGATCCTGCCCTGCTACTGGCTGTACGCCGAGGTCGGCGAGCGCTTGCACGCCGCCTTCCAGACCCGCGGGGATGCCGCCGCGCATCCGTACGGCGCCTGGCTCGAGACCTACGCCGACGAGGCCTTCGCCGTCGCCACCCGCCGAGCGATCGCCTTCACCGACTCGGCCGCCACCACTGCGTCGCCGCAGGAGCGCGCGGCGATGCGCGCGGCGTTCGCGGCGTCGTCCCGGTGCGAGCTGGACTTCTTCGACGCACCACGGCTCCACGCGGGAGCCTGAGATGCGCCTAGTCGAGTGGGGGAAGGTGCGCGAGCAGCCGCTGCGCGGCGTCCGTCGGGTCGTCGGCCTCGGTGATCGCCCGCACCACGACGACCCGGGTCGCCCCGGCATCCACCACCTGCTCGATGTTGCCCAGATCTATGCCGCCAATGGCATACCAGGCCATGTCGCGGCCCGTCGCTGCCGTTCGCTCGGCCGCGTGCCGGACCAGTTCGAGGCCGACCGCGGCCCTGCCGGGCTTGGTCGGTGTCGCCCAGAGCGGGCCAACGCAGAAGTAGTCGAGGGTCGGGGCAGCCAGCGCCGCGTCGACCTGTCCCGGCGTGTGGCTCGACAGGCCGATCACGGTCTCGGCGCCGAGCAGTCGCCGGGCCGCGGCGGCCGGGAGATCCTTCTGGCCGATGTGGAAGACAGGAGCCTGCGCCAGGGCGGCGATGTCGGCTCGGTCATTGACGGCCCAGAGCCGACCGTGACGCTCCGCCGCTGCCCTGAGCACACCGAGCAGTTCCAGCTCCTCGGCGGCCTCGATGGTCTTGTCCCGCAACTGGATGATGTCGACGCCCCCGGCGAACGCCGCATCGAGGAAGTCGGCGAAGTCGCCGCGGCCGGTGCGGGCATCGGTGCACAGGTACAGGCGGGGGTCGGTGGGGTTCATCCGACCAACGATAAGGGGCCCCGACCGACGACGGCCGCGGTCGGCCCCTCCGCCGAGGGGGCGGGTTCCCATGAGTGAGCGCCGAGTGGACGTCGTCGTGGTGGGGGCCGGGATCGTCGGATTGGGGATCGCGTGGGAGGTCGTCAGGTCGGGCCGCACGGTCGCCGTAGTCGATCCCGAACCCGCCGGAGGCGCCACGTATGCTGCAGCCGGCATGCTCGCCCCGGTGGGCGAGCTGCACTACCAGGAAGAGGACCTGCTCGAGCTGACGCTCGACTCGGCGGCGCGGTATCCGGCCTTCGTCGCGACGTTGGGGCCGGACCCCGCCGAGGCCGGCTACCGAGCGACCCGCACCATCACCGTGGGCGCCGACCCGGCCGACCGGCGCGCCCTGTTGGACCTGCGCGAGGCGCAACTCCGCAACGGGCTGACGGTGGAGCCCCTGACCATCCGGGAGGCACGCGCGCTCGAGCCGCTCCTCAGCCCCCAGCTCTCGGCGGCGTTCGACGTCGAGCAGGACCACCAGGTCGATCCTCGACGACTCGCGGCTCGGCTGCAGGCTGCCCTCGCCGAGATCGCCCGGCGGGAGTCCGGCTCCTCCGAGCCGTTCATCCGCCAGGACGCGACCGGGCTGCTGCACGAGCACCCGGCGGATGCGTCATCGCGGGTCACGGGGGTCGCGCTCTCCGACGGCTCCGCCGTGCACGCCGACGAGGTGATCGTCGCGAACGGCCTCGCGGCCCCGGAGCTGACAGGGCTGCCCGACGGACTCCGTCTGCCGCTTCGCCCCGTCTACGGCGACATCCTGCGTCTGCGGATTCCCGCGCACCTCCGGCCGCTCCTCACCGCCACCATCCGCGGCCTCGTCCGGGGGCTGCCCGTCTACCTCGTCCCCCGCTCCGACGGGACCGTCGTGCTCGGGGCCACCCAGCGCGAGGACGGCTCCGCGGCGGTGTCGGCCGGCGGCGTGCACCAACTGCTGCGGGATGCACAGGTGCTCGTCCCCGCGGTGGCCGAGCTCGAGCTGATCGAGGTCACGGCCCGCGCGCGACCCGGAACTCCCGACAATGCACCGCTGCTCGGACGAGTCGCCCGCCATCTCGGCGCGCCCGCCGACCCCGCCGGCGACATCCCGGGACTCATCATCGCCACCGGGTTCTTCCGCCACGGCGTGCTTCTCACTCCCGTCGCGGCTCAGCACTGCGTCGACCTGCTCGACGACGCCGCCGGCACCCGCTGGGCGAGGTTCCGGCCCGACCGCTTCTCCGCGCCCGGCCTGCCCGCCGCGCCGTCCACCCCTTCCCTCGAGACCCCAGGAGCACGCTCGTGACCGAACCACAGCCCGCCGGGATCACCCTCAACGGTTCGGCGCGCGCGCTGACCGCCGGTGAGACCATCACCCACCTCGTCGCGGAACTCACCGGGCGCGCCATCGACGCGGACGGCCGGCCCACGGACGGCGGCCGCCTCGGCGTCGCCGTCGCGCGGAACTCCGGCGTCGTGCCCCGAAGCCTCTGGGGCGCGACGGCACTCGAATCCGGGGACGACGTCGAGATCGTCGCCGCAGTACAGGGAGGCTAGACCGTGACCGGCACCACACCACCGACCCGCGATCCCCTCGTGATCGACGGGGTCGCCCTGGGCTCCCGGTTGATCATGGGCACCGGCGGCGCACCCAGCCTGCAGGGTCTCGGCGCCGCGCTGCAGGCATCCGGCACCGAGCTGACGACGGTCGCGATGCGCCGCCACAGCCCCGGCGCCGCCGGCTCGCTCTTCGAGTTGCTGGTGGAGCAAGGGATTCGGGTGCTGCCCAACACCGCGGGCTGCTTCACGGCCCGCGAGGCCGTGCTGACGGCCGAGCTCGCACGCGAGGCCCTGGAGACCGACTGGGTCAAGCTCGAGGTGATCGCCGACGAGCACACACTCCTCCCCGACGCCGTCGAGCTGGTGGACGCCACGGAACGCCTCGTCGCCGGCGGGTTCAAAGTGTTCGCCTACACCAACGACGATCCCGTGCTCGCGCTCCGGCTCGAGCACCTCGGCGCCGTGGCCGTGATGCCGCTGGGCGCTCCGATCGGCACCGGCCTGGGCATCCTGAACCCGCACAACATCGAGCTGATCGTCTCGCGCGCGAGCGTTCCCGTGGTGCTCGACGCCGGAATCGGCACCGCGTCGGATGCCGCCCTCGCGATGGAGCTCGGCTGCGACGCCGTCCTGCTGGCGACGGCCGTCACCCGGGCGCAGGACCCCGTGCGCATGGCGGAGGCCTTCCGGCACGCCGTCATCGCCGGGCGGCTGGCGGCCCAGGCCGGACGCATTCCCCGACGGGAGCATGCGCTCGCGTCCTCCGCGATGGACGGGCGGCCCGATCTGTGAGCGGCGGCAGCGCGGTGGTGCCCCTGGTCGATCCGGCCGACGGCCTCACGACCGAGGAGCGGGAACGGTACTCCCGGCACGTCATCATCCCCGAGATCGGAGAGCTCGGCCAGCGTCGGCTCAAGAACGCCCGCGTGCTCGTGATCGGGGCCGGAGGGCTCGGGTCGCCGGTGCTGCTCTACCTGGCCGCCGCCGGCGTGGGCACGCTGGGCATCGTCGACGACGACACCGTGGAGCTGAGCAACCTGCAGCGGCAGGTGCTGCACGGTGTCGGCGACGTCGGGAGCACGAAACCCGACTCGGCGCGCGCCGCGGTCGCGGAGCTGAACCCGCTGGTGCGCGTCCGCCGGCACGACACCCGGCTCGATGCCTCGAACGCCCTCGAACTGTTCGCCGACTACGACCTGATCGTCGACGGCTCGGACAACTTCGCCACCCGCTACCTCGTCGACGACGCTGCGGCACTGCTCGGCAAGCCGTCCGTCTGGGGCGCGGTCCACCGCTTCGACGGGCAGGTCGGCGTGTTCTGGCGCAAGCACGGCCCCAGCTACCGCGACCTGTATCCGGATGCCCCGCCCGCCGGATCGGCTCCCTCCTGCGGCGAGGCGGGCGTGTTCGGCATGCTCTGCGGGGTCATCGGCTCGGTCATGGTCGTCGAAGTCGTCAAGCTCATCACCGGCATCGGGCAGAGCCTGCTCGGCCGGGTCTCCCTCTACGACGCACTCACCGCGTCGTGGCGCGAGATCTCGGTCGTGCCGGATCCCGCCCGGGCGCCGATCGCCGGACTCGTCGACTACGAGGCCTTCTGCGGCGTGCCCACGCGGTCCCCCGCCGTCTCCGAGGACGAGGTCACCGTCGTCGAACTGGCGACCATGCTCGAGGCGCGGGATCGGGGTGAACAGGACTTCGAGCTGATCGACGTGCGTGAGCCCGGCGAGCACGACTTCGTGCGCATCCCCGGTTCCCGGCTCATCCCCCAGGCGGGGCTGCTCTCGGGAGACGCCCTCCCCGAGCTGTCCCTCGACCGCGCCATCGTGCTGTACTGCAAGGCGGGAGCGCGATCGAGCGCCGTGCTCACCGAACTGCAGCGACGCGGTTACTCCCGCGCACGGCACGTGCCCGGCGGCGTGCTCGCCTGGGTGCGCGACATCGACCCGACCCTGCCGCGGTATTAGCCGCGCCGGCGGTCAACCGTCGAATCGTCGAAACTGAACTCAGCGGGTGCTGTCGCGCTCCACGAGCTGTGGCTGCACCAGTCGCAGTCCGTGTTCGTGCGAGTGGACGCCGTCGGCCTCCTCCTCGAGAAGTTCAAGTGCGGTGCGGGCGATCTCATCTCGAGGCTGACGGATCGACGTGAGCGGGACGATGTTGGATGCCGCGAAGTCGATGTCGTCGTATCCGATGATGGCGATGTCGTCGGGCACCCTGAGCCGGCCGTCGCGAATCAACTCCTGGATCAGGCCGATGGCCAGCAGGTCATTGGCGGCGAAGACCGCGTCTGGGCGACGATCAGGCGGTCCGGCGAGAATCCGGCGCCCCAGTTCGCGTCCTTCCTCCACGGTGAGGTCGGCCGTCTCTTCGACCGACAGGGTCACGCCCGGCGCTGCCGCGACGGCCTGCTGCGCGCCCGCGATGCGTTCGCGCACCTGGGCGATCGGACCGCCGGCCACCATGAGCCGATGCCGGCCGCGTTCGATGAGGTGGCGCGCGGCGAGGCGTCCCGCGGCAGCACCGTCCAGACCGACCGAGCACACCTGTCGCGAATCGATGTTGGCGTCGAACAACACCATCGTGCTGAGTGCGCTGGAGAAGAGGCCGGGGTTGACGCAGATCGAACTGGCGAAATCCCTTGGCCTGGACAAGACCACCCTGATGAGCCAGCTCGACAAGCTGGAGAAGGCGGCGTTGATCACGCGTCGTTCCGACCCGCACGACCGACGACGCCGCGTTCCGGAGATCACCAAGGCGGGCGACGACCTTCGCGCGAGCGTTGCGGTCGCCAGCGCCGAGGCGGAGCGGGAAACCCTTGCCGACCGGGCTTGAGGGCCCCGGCTTCGATCAACGTCTCGTCGAGAGTCACCTCCACGCATTCCTCGCACACCCGTCGGTCACGGCACTCACCCCCGTCGCGTATCCGGTGGAGTCGGCGAGGGGGTGGGGCGCCGTCGGCCCTACGGGACTGCGATCAGCCAGGCGTCGGCGATCGACGGGTCGTAATGTCCACTGACGCCGTTGTAGGTCATCCGGATGGTTACATGTCCCGTGCTCGTGAGCGTGCCATCATCCGGAATCAGGATCTGATATGTCACGAGCCCCTGCCCGCCCGCGGTGCGCTCGTAAAGCCTGGTCGCGACCTTCGTCCCGTTGACGGTGATGTCGTAGTCCTTGATCTGGGCACGGTCGTAGGTCTCGACGGCTCGGAAGACGAAGGACTTGCCCGGAACGACGGTGCCGGTGAACTCGAAGTACGAGCCAGGGCTGGTGACTCCGGAGTACCGGCGCGTCCGGCCCGCCTCCACCGATGTTCCGCTTGAGGGCGAAGCGACGACGGCGTGAGCCGCCTCGGACACCGCATCGCCGAAGTCGATGTGATCGGTGAACGCGGCGGGAGGATCCGCGAGCGCAATCGAGAGCGGGACCGGGGCCGTCGCCAAGACCGAGCCGGCCGACACGAATCGCACCACGAGCGACACGGTTTCCGCCGTCACGCTTGCGGGGATCGGTACTGCCGTCGTGACCGTGGCGGTATTGCCCGGGTCGATCGTCACGTCCGTTCCTGCCGCCGGCTGCACCCAGCCCATCGGCGTCTCGACGGCGATATGGCCCGTGATCGGCGCTGCTGCCGCGTTGGCGACGACGGTCGATACGACAGCGCTTTGCGCGGGGTCGCCCGGAGCGATGTCGCCTACCGTCGGGGTCACCGAGATGGCCTGGCTGACGGTGACCAGAGGACTGGAAGTGCTGAACGAGCGCACTTGGCTTCGGTGTGAGGTGAACGTGATCGTCGCCTTCGCGGTGACCGGTCCGGCTGGCTGGATGATCGGAACCTTCACGCTGAAGGGGATCGTGATGCTCTGTCCGGGCCGGAGCGCTGTTGCATCGAATGACGCCGGCGACGCTACGAGCCCGGCCGAGAGTGCCAGATCGACGTGCACCTGGTGGATGACCGACCGGCTCGTGTTCGTCAGCCGGACAGCGCTCGACATCGCCGATCCGGGCAGTGCCTCCCTCGCGCCCGTGATCTGAACCGTCAGCCCGACATTCGCCGGCGATGAGATGAAGTGGTACTCCCCTGAGCCGACGCTGATCTCGACGACCCCATCGGCCTCGGTCACCCGGGTCACACCGGGGACCGAGTCGAGAGCGCGCCCCCCCTCGGTGACCGCCCACTTGCTGATCGCCGGAATGCGGATCGTGGAGGTGGTGTTGGTCGGCACGGTCGCCTCGAGCTCCATGCCGTCCGACGTCACCGACCACTTCGAGGAGATCCTGCCGTACACGGAGTCGAAGGATCCCTGGCCATCGCGCAATCCGCCGCCGATGTTGGGTGCGATGACGCTGGTCTTGTACCCGGCCGCGGTCGACGAGATGCCACCGATGTTGTTGTACATCCAGTTGCCGACGGCGCCATACGCATAGTGGTTGAAGGAGTTCATGCCGACATCGCCGAACGTTCCGTCCGGTTTGAGCGAGTCCCAGCGCTCCCACATCGTGGTGGCTCCATTGGCCACTTCGTAGCCCCACGACGGGTAGTCCTTGTTCAGGAGCAACCGGTAGGCGACATCGCTGTGGCCGATGGCGGTGAGAGCAGGGAGCAGCCAGGGGGTGCCGATGAAGCCGGTCGAGAGGTGGTAGTTCCGTTCGGCGACCTTAGCGACGAAGTTCTCGCCGACCTGCGCGAGTCGAGCGGTCGGGATCAGCCCCATGCCGATCGAGAGGGCATACGCAGTCTCGCTGTTTCCGGCCATGGTGCCGTCCGGGGACAGGTAGTGCGCAAGAAAGGCTGCGGTCACGTCTCGTTCGAGCTGTGCATACCGGGTCGCGTCGGCGGTCTCTCCGATGGCGCTCGCCATCGCGCTCATCATCCGGGCATCGGACGCGAAATAGGCAGTACCGATCAGGCTCTGGTCGGTCGGATCGTCGAGGTTGAGCCAGTCGCCGTACCCACCCTGAGTGCGGATGAGGCCGGCGCCGGACTGCGCCTGCACGTAGTCCATGAGCTTCTTCATCGACTGCCAACCGGCTCGGATGACTCCAGTGTCGCCATACGCGGTCCAGAGCGTGTTCGGCACCGTAATGCCCGCATCCGCCCACCCACTGCCGCCGCCGATTCCGATCGGATCGGGCGCGACGCCCGGGTAGTCACCGCTTGGCAACTGCGCATCGCGTAGGTCCTGAAGCCATTTCGACAGGAACGCCAAGGTGCGTTCGTTGTAACTGGCGGTCGGCGCGAACACGTTGATGTCTCCGGTCCACCCGAGTCGTTCGTCGCGGGCGGGCGTGTCGGTTGGAATCGAGAGGAAGTTGCCGCGCTGACCCCACGTGATGTTGCTCTGCAACTGATTGAGCATCGCGTTCGAGGAGCTGAGGGTCCCGGTGCGCTCCAGGTCTGTTCCGAGCACGAGCCCGGTGAGGCTGGATGCCGTCGGCGCGGCTGCCAACCCGGTGATCTCCACATACCGGAAGCCGTGGTAGGTGAACTTGGGAACATAGGTCTCGGTGCCGGTCGTCGCGAAGGTGTAGTAGTCGGTCGCCTTCGCCGAGCGCAGGTTGGCCGTGTAGAGCGAGCCGTCCTGGTTCAGCATCTCGCCGTATCGGATGCGCACCTGCTGACCGGCAACACCGGTGAGTCTGAGCGAGACGATGCCCACCATGTTCTGTTTCATGTCGTAGAGCCAAGAGCCGCTGGTCGGCTGATTCGCCAGTAGCGTCGCAGGGCGCTTCTCGGTGACACGTACCGGTTCGTCGGTTTGCGGCTCGAGCAGCCTGGTCGGGGCATCGTTCCTGAGCGTCACCGGTTCCCAGGATGCCGTTGACGCGTTTGGTGAACTCCAGTTGGCCGGAAGTTGGCGGGCGTCGTAGTTCTCGCCCATGAGGATGTCTGACGAGACGAGCGGACCTCTGATGTTCTTCCAGGTGCCGTCCGTGGCGACCAACGCGCTGGTGCCGTCCGAGTAGTCGATGCGGAGTTGCGCGATCAGCGCCGGCTGGGTGCCGTAGTGACCGGACCCGAAGCTTGCAATGTTCCCCGCGTACCAACCGTTGCCGATCATCGCGGCAATGGTGTTGGCGCCCTTACGCACGAGCTTCGTCACGTCGTAGCTTTGATAGTCGACCCGCTTGGTGTAGTCCGTCCACCCCGGCGCCAAATACTCGTCGCCGACCTTCGCACCGTTGATATCGAGTTCGTAGACGCCGAGCGCAGACGCGTAGAGGCGTGCTGATCTGACCTTTCGCGCGACCGGGAAGTCCTTGCGCAGGAGCGGTTGGCTCGCGTCCACCGTGACGAGCGACTCCAGCGGCGCGAAGGCACGGTACGCACCGTCCACGATCTGGCCGTCGGTGAAGGGGTTCTTGCCGTCGGCGAAGGTGGCGTCGAGCAGAACGCCGCTCGACGGTGAGACGACCTTGACGCCATAGATCGTGGATTGCTCGGGGCCTTCGGTTGCATTGGATTCGCGGAAGCCGACGTAGCCCTGAGTGAAGGTGGTATCCGTTCGCCGGTCGATCTCCACGCCGTCGAGTGACGAGATGATGGTCGGGCCGTCGTAGGTGACGCTGAAGGTGTGCCGCCCCGCGAGGAGCTGAGCCTTGGAGATGACGGAGGAGATGTCTTTGTTGTCGAGGAGGGTGAAGTTGCCGCCCTGCTTCACATGCGGGCGCAACCGTGGGGTGCCATCGGCGACGGAGAGTTGCCACATGTACGCGTTGTTCAGGTCAGTGGCGCGACCGTAGACCCCCAGGACCAGGTTGTCCATATGGAAGTCGACGCTGACCGTGTAGTTCCGCCACTTGGCAAGGTTCTGGGCGGCTGTATCGGTGCCGCTGATCCATTTGGCCTTCCACTCCGCCGGGGAGAGGATGCCGGTCTCGAACCAGGCCGGTTTCGCCCAGCCTGTGACCTTTCCTTTGTTGTCCCAGGTGCGCACCTGCCACCAGTATCGGCTCTGCGATGTGAGCGCCGGCCCGGCATAGGCGACGTTGAGCTGCTCCGCCGACGCGACCTTGCCCGAGGACCAGACGTTCCCCAAGCTGAGCGTCGACTTGGAGTCGGAGACCCGGATCTCGTATGCGGTCTGGGTTATCCCACGACCCGACGATTCAGTGATCCAGCTCAACGTGGGGTTGGCTCCGGCGATGCCGAGAGGATCGTGGAGCCCGTTTGTGCGGAGCCCGTCGACTGTGCTCACCACTCGCGAATCCTCGTCCGCTTGAGCTCGACTGCCTGCGCCTCCGACCAGCAGCAGGCTGAGCGTCAGAACGCTGGCCAGGACGACAGCGATCGAAGTGCGGGAAGAATGCTGTTCGCGAACCTTCGAGTTGCGCCACATCGCTTAGTCCAATCGTCATTGAATGGTGTCTGAATCGATTCACTTTTCTAGCTCTGGCGAGGCTATCCATGACGACTCCCGACTGTCAAGGACCCTTTCGAAACGGACCGGAAGTCAGCCGCGCTCCTCATGAAACGTTCTATTCTCAAAGCCTCTCGCGCGTGACAACGCGCGCGGATGCCCGACACGCAGTCGCCCCCTGCCGCGAGACCTGCGGCAGGGGGCGACTGATTCGCTCAGGAAGTCACTGCTGGGGCAGCACGCGCGTGCCTTCGATCCGCACGGCTTGGAGCGCCTTCGGGTTCAGCCCGAGCAGCTTCAGGATGGTCGGCGCGATCTGCGTCGTCTCCACCGGTGCGGTGACGGTCTTGCCGTGCTCGGAGTGGAATCCCGAGACGACCAGCGGCACGTCCCGGTCATCGGCCGCAGCACCGCCGTGCTCGGCGATCTTGCCCTTTCCGCCGGTGTAGACCACGCCGGCCTGCACGATCCCGAAGACGTCCGGGTAGCGCGGGTCGGCCGTGGTTGTACCGAAGTAGCCGGCGACGGCCGCTCCCGCGTAGATCGAGGCGAGCCCCGACGAGGCGGCCGTCTTGCTCGCCCCCGAGATGCCGTTGCCGGTCGCGGAGTGCGATGCCAGGTAGGCCTTCGCGAAGTCGGCTGCGGCCTGCGAGTGGTCGGACAGCCAGAGCAGCATCACGTCGTCATCCGTCGAGAACGCGACGAGATCCGCGCTCGTCGGGTGCGTCGCCTTCCAGGCCGCATTCAGGCCGTCGATGATCGGGCCATCCGGGATGCGCGTGAGCGCGGCCGGGTCGGTCGGTGACTGGCCGTGCTTGGCCGACAGGATGATGGTCGTCGACTTGGCGAGACCGTCAGCCGTGATCGTGGAGACCATCTTGCCCACCGAGGCGTTCACGAAGTCGAGGGCCTTGGTGAGCAGCGGCCCGGGCACGGTGCCGCCGGGGAGGTATCCACCGGTCAGGCCGTCGGAGGTCGGCAGCTTCTGGGCCGTCGACACGGACTGGAAGTTCATGCCGAAGATCCCGGGCACCGCCTGCGACCTGGTTCCGGAGTGATCCTTCCCGCCGATCTCGTTGAGCACCGCCTGCACCTTGTAGCCGTCGTACTGCTGGGTGGCGGCGTTGTCTTTCGTCCAGTCGCCGGCCGAGTACGGCGCCGCGGCCTGGCTGTTGATCTCGGGCGTGAAGAGATCGTCGATGCCCGAGCCCGATGGGCCGCTCAGGATCTCGTACGCCGGGTGCTTGTCGGACCACGCCGTCGTCAAGCCCGCACTCTTGGCCACCTCGAAGACGGTGTTCACCTTGAGGTACTCGTGCGGGTAGATCGGCTTGCAGGTGGCCGGATCGACGGGAAGCGTGGCCGGGTTGAGCAGGCTCTGCGGCTGACCGGTCATCGAGAGGA
Organism: Lysinimonas soli; assembly: GCF_042655435.1. Taxonomy (NCBI): domain Bacteria; kingdom Bacillati; phylum Actinomycetota; class Actinomycetes; order Micrococcales; family Microbacteriaceae; genus Lysinimonas; species Lysinimonas soli. Next base: position 81,499 of record NZ_JBHSMG010000003.1, on the reverse strand, counting down.
TGCTGCCGGGCAAGCCGGTCAATCCGGCGCCCGCATCCAGCGAGTTCTGGTCTTTGTCTGCCGCCTCGGTGAAAGCGACCTCAGCCCCCGGAGTCACTCCGGCGCAGTTCGTGGTTCCGGCGGGCAGCACCGCGCGGTTGAAGGTGTCGTCGTAGTAGATGCCGGTGGTGCCGGGATTTCCGCCGGTGACCTGGGCGATCATGCCCGGGAACGAGTCGGACGGGACGGGCGTCTGCGCCCGCGTGTAGCTGGTTCCGCGGGCGACGAGTTTCGCGAGCGCGGAACTCGGGTGCGCGTGCACGTACCAGTCCAGATCCTTCTGGTGCAGCCCATCCACCGAAAGCAGGAGAACGTGTCGGGAGTGTTTCGCATTGCCATCACCGTCATGGCCGTCGTCGGCGAGGGCCGGTGAAGCAGCGGACGCCACCAGCGCTGCGCCGACAAACGCCGCGGTCACGTAGGTGATCCGTCGTGTTGATTTCATGGGCGTACCTTCCTGTATGCAGGCACCGCGAAACGCGGCGCCAGGCGACACTAGGTAGACAGGACGCCCCACCCCCCAACGGGTGTCAACGTTCGAGTGGACGGACTGTGGCCGGGGCGTGAACTCCGACGCAGCGGCACTGAGCACGGTGCCCCTCGACGAGTGGGAGCCGATTCGCGGATGGACACTGCTCGCGCGAGGACGCCAGCACCAAGGCCGGTTTCAATCGGTCGCTATGGCCGAACGGATCAGTGCGGTGGTGCGCTCGATGACGGGCCGGACGGGTTGCCCTGACTCCACCATGACCATGGCGACCTCCAGCATGCCGCCGAGCAAGCGGGCGGTGACGGGGAGGTCCGCGACTCCGAGATCGGCGAGTGCCGCGAGGAATGGGGCCGCTTGCTCCTGATGCAATTCCATGAGGCGCGCGCGACATGGTTCCGGCAGTTGGGCTCCGGTCAACGCTGAAGCAGGCCGATGGTAACCCTTGGCGGCGAGCAGGAGGGTCTCGCGAACATACGCGTCGATGCGTTCCTGAGGGGTACCGGCTTGGGCGAGCGATTCAGCCAGGATGCGGTTGGCGCGGGGGAAGGCATCCTCGATGATGGCCGCGATGATGTCGGCCCCCGAAGAGAAGTACTGGTAGACGCTCGGGCGGGCGAGACCGGCGGCGGTTCCCACGGCAGCCGGGGTGACTGCGGCGAGCCCTTCGGACACGAGGATCTCTGTTGCCGCACTGAGCAAGGCGGCGCGTTGACGGACGCGGTGCTCCGCAACGGTCGGGGCGGAGATCTTGGGCAAGGTCAACCTCCTCCGAACTCGTCTGAAGCAACGATTTTACCGTCCCGCCGAATCCACGTAGGATACCGACATTAGTGTCAGCAAAACCTCAGAGAACGACCCGAGAGTGAGAGACGCACCTGATGACCACGACGTCGAACCCGAACCCGAACACCGCACCGACCCCAGGTCGGATCAGTCGACGCCTGATCGTCTTGAGCATCAGCATGATCCTCGCCCTGCTGCTCCAAGTGATCGTCGGTGTGGCCAACGCGCTGTGGCTCACTGTCCCCGAAACGGGCAACGGCTGGGCAACTGCGGCACCGCTGCTCCTTCTCAACGCGCATCTGCTGCTGGGGACCGCGATCACCGGTCTGGGCCTGTGGCTGTTCATCGAGGCCCTGCGAACCCGTCACGGCATCTGGATCATTTCGAGCATCGTGGGACTGCTCGGAGTCGTCGTCGCGCTCGGGGGAGGCTCGGCCTTCCTCTCGACCAACGGGAGCGCCGTGTTCTCGTTCATGATGGCGATCGGCTGCGTCATCGCGATCGGCGCCTACCTCGCCCCGGTCGTGAAGCGATGACCACGGTCACCGCGCCGGTCATCCCCGACCCACGGCGCTGGAAGGCGATGGCGGTCGTCGCCCTCGGCGTCTCGATCGTGATCATGGATGCGACGGTGGTCAACGTCGTGCTTCCGGTTCTGATCCGCGACGTCCGCCTCACCGCGACGGACGCCGAATGGACGAACTCGATCTACGCACTCGTCCTTGCCGCGCTACTGATCACCACGGGACGCCTTGGCGACCGCTTCGGGCGCCGGCGACTTCTCATCGCAGGCATCGTGATCTTCGGCCTCGGAAGTGTTCTGGCGGCGATGGCAACGGGCGCACCCGAGCTGCTCACCGGGCGACTTGCGCAAGGTGTCGGTGCGGCGGCGATCCTTCCGGCCACCTTGTCGACCGTGAACGCGTTGTTCACCGGTCGCGAGCGAGGTATCGCCTTCGCGATCTGGGGGTCGACAATCGGCGGAATGGCCGCGGTCGGCCCTGTCGTCGGTGGATGGCTGACCACCGCTTTCAGCTGGCAATGGGCGTTCCTGATCAACATCCCGATTGTCATCGTCGTGCTGGCGGGCGCGATCTTCTGGGTACCGGAGACCAGGGACGAGCATGCCGTGCGCGGTGCGGACGCCCCAGGCATCCTGCTCTCGGTCGTCGGCCTGAGCGCGATCGTCTTCGGCTTGATCGAGGGGCAGCGCCTCGGCTGGTGGCTCACGTCCGGTACACCCCTCACGTTCGGATCACTGAGTTGGAGCTGGACGGTCTCACCCGTCCCGTTCGCCTTCCTGACCGGGGTCGCATGCATCGGCGCATTCGTTCTGCACGAGCGCTCACGAATCCGCCAAGGCCGCCCTGCGCTCGCCGATCTGCGCCTGTTCGGAATCAGGAGCTTCCGCTTCGGTGCCATCGCAGCGCTCATCGTCGCGCTCGGCGAGTTCGGGATGTTGTTTGCCTTGCCTCTCTACCTTCAGGGCGCGCTGGGCTACACCGCGCTGAACACCGGCGTCGTGATCCTCGCCCTCGCTGTCGGCACCTTTTTGAGCTCGGGTCTGACGCCACAGCTGACCAAACGGATCGGCGCGCGCGGCGTCGTGAGGGTCGGGCTGCTCCTCGAGGCGCTCTCGATCCTCGCGCTCGGCCTGACAGTCAGTGAAACCGTCACCCCGTGGCTGGTTGCCACCTGGCTCTTCGTGTACGGCATCGGGGTCGGCCTGGCGACCGCACAGCTGACCGCGGTGATCCTGGCGGAAGTGCCGGTGAATCAGAGTGGTCAGGCATCCGGGCTGCAGAGCACTGTTCGTCAGCTCGGGTCGGCGCTCGGAGTGGCCCTGCTCGGCACCCTGCTCGTGACGTCGCTCGCGACGAGTCTGTCTGCCCGCCTGGAAAGTCAGACCACCATCGATGGGGTCGGCCGCGCCAGAATCGTCGAACTCGTCTCGACCTCGGCAGGTGCCGTGATACCGCAGCTCGACGAATTGACCGGCCAGACGGGAGTCCGAGCGATTGCGGAGACCTCGATGATCGGCGCGACCCGAGTCACGATTCTCTCCGCGTCCGCGGTCATCCTCCTGGGACTGATCGCCACGCTCGCCCTGCCCCCGGTCACATCCCGCACGCGACGGAGGCCCGCGGGCGACAAGGTGGCGTCCGCGACAGAACGCTAGGCGAGCGGGACGCGGTGACCGGTCATCTGGCGCAGCGGAATCCGAGGTGCGTGGTCGACGAGTCCTCTGTTTGTGCGGATCGAGCGGCGGGCCGATAGCGGAGGCAGTACTCCGGGGCGCAGAGGTGCGACCCCCCTTTGAGCACGCGTCGCGCGACAGCGCCACCCGGAGCGATGCTTCGGGCCCTCGATGAATCCGGTGAGCACATGCAGGTGACCGTCGGATCCTGGAGCCGATCCGTCCAGTAGGTGCTGGTCCACTCCCAGGTGTTCCCGGTCATCTCGTGCAATCCGAACCCGTTCGGCGGGAAACTCCCCACCGGCGCCGTCCCCACCCAGCCACCGCTGCCGGCGCCAGTGTTCAGGTACGGGAAGCATCCCTGCCAGCTGTTGGCGCGCATCCCGTCGTTGGGCTCGTCACCCCAGGAGAACATCGCCTGGTCGAGCCCGCCTCGCGCCGCGTACTCCCATTCCACCTCGCTGGGCAGTCGCTTGCCTGCCCAGTCGGCGTACGCGCTCGCGTCCTCGAAGGCGACCTGGACCACCGGATGACCGTCCAGGCCCTCGATCGAGCTGCCCGGACCGGAGGGATGCCGCCAGTCGGCGCCCGGCACCCATCGCCACCACTGCCTCCAATCCCTCAAGTCCACGGGCCCCGGTGTCGGCACGAACACCAGTGCGCCGGGCTCGAGGCTCGGCATCTCCGCGCCAGGAAACAACGCCGGGTCCAACTCGCGCTCGGCAACGGTCAGGTATCCCGTTGCGGCGACGAACTCGGCGAAACTCGCGTTGGTCACCGCGAACCGGTCCAACTCGAACGGCTTCACCCACTCCTCATGGATCGGGCCCTCCTCCGGGTAGAAGTCCGAGCCCATCCAGAAGCCGCCGCCGGGCAGCGCGACCATGTCATCCGTCATGCCGCGACCACCAACCATGCCAGACAGGCCACGGCGAACACTGCGACGGAGGCGGCCGCCAAAGAGATCGGAATCGCGGCCGACGCCACAGACAGGCCGACCGTCAGGTACCCGTGCACACGACGGTATCGGCGGGACGCATCGATATAGGAGGCCACCGCCAGCAACAATCCCAATAGGCCCAACAGGATGGCCGCGGCTCCCATCCGTTCCACAGCGAACCTGATGAACAGCAACCCGCCGACCCCGATCGACAGACTCGTCCTGCGCCACGCAAGCAGAGTTCGTTCCGGCTGCAGACCTGCATCGAAAGGCGTGTCGGTCACAGGAACGACCCAACCACGACCGTCACCGCCACGACGAGCACCCCGATGGCGACCACAGCACCGACCGTCGGTCCAGGAAGCGCCCGCGACAAACGCAGCGAGCGCTCCGATCGCGCCCACCCGATCCATCCCTGCGCCACAGCAAGTAGACCGAGCAGGAGCAGCAGCCCGGCGGCAGCCAGCCGGAGGCCGGCCACCTGGGGGATGCGCAACGCCTCCAGTCCCACGCCGCCGGCCAGCAAAGCAAGCGCCGTCCGCAGCCAGGCGAGAAAGGTGCGCTCGTTGGCCAGGCTGAAACGCGGATCGGGCTCGGTACCCTCGCGGTACACCCAGGCGGGAAACCGAGTCATGAAGCAGTCATAGGGGTCATCGCGGCACGGCATCTGGCCGCCTTCAGCCCGAACGCGCCGATCGAGTAGGAGGCGTGATCGTCAGTGAGGATCATGACGATGTCGGAGCGTCGTGCGCGGGTCATCCGTGTGCTGCTTTCTGTTGCTGAGGTTGTTCGTCTCATTCCGGGATCTTTCCGCCGACCACCCCGAGAGCTCGTCTCCGAACTACCGGCTCTGTCCCACGGCGCCGTTAGAGCGCTTGCCAGTCCGGCTTGTTTCGGTATGAGGAGGCATAGTATTCGGCGTTGCTCAGGTGCCTCGCGGCCGCCTCGTCGACGAGAACAGTCGTGTGCGGATGCAGTTGAAGTGCCGAGGCAGGATTCGACGCCGATATCGGACCTTCGACAGCCGCGGCGACCGCCTGAGCCTTGCTCTCTCCAAACGCGAGAAGCACGAGATGCCGCGCCTTGAGGATGGTTGAGACCCCCTGGGTGATGCAGTGCCGCGGGACTTCGTCCTCCGACGGGAAGAACCGGGCGTTGTCGTGCCGGGTCTGCGCGGTCAACGTCTTCACCCGAGTGCTCGACCCCAGCGACGATCCTGGTTCGTTGAACCCGATATGACCGTTGCCGCCCAGGCCCAGGAGTTGCAGATCCACACCCCCGGATGCCGCGATTTCGGCCTCATACTCGGCGGGGGCGTCCTTGATCGTCTCCGTTGCCCCGTTCGGCACGCGTATCTGCGACGGGGTCAGGCGCAGTGGTTCGATCACCTCACGGGTGATGACTGCTCGATATGACTGAGGGTGACCTTCCGGCAGGCCCACGTATTCGTCCAGCGCGAATCCCCGCACGCGGGATGTGTCCACTTCCCATTCGGCAATCAGTCGTTCCAAGGCTCGATAGACCGGCAGCGGCGTTGATCCCGTAGCCAGCCCAAGAACAGCGTCGGGCTTGTGTTGAATGAGCGTGAGGATGTGCCGGGCGACCAGCTCTGCAGCAACATCCTGGGGCAGGATCAGGACTTCCATGATCCGTCGTCCCCCAGGAGGGCAGCTCCGACCGCGGCGGCGTGACTTCCTTCTGGCACGAGCATGAGGCGTCCCGGCAGATTCAGCGATTCGAGAAATGGCGAAGACTCTGCCCAGCCGGCCAACACTCCGTGGACCTCGCCAATCAGAGTCCTCCCCAGACGAGTCAGCCCGCCGCCCAAGACCACGGCGTTCACATCCACGGTGAGCACGAGGACGCGCACGGCTGATGCGATTCCCTCGACCAGCCGCCTTTGCACAGCCCTCGCGGCAAGGTCGCCCCCTGCTGCGGCGGCGAGAAGCGCGCGAACTGGGTACGGATCATCGGTCGACCACTGCCGAGCGATCCCGGATCCACTTGCCACCGTCTCCAAGCATCCCCGCTGACCGCAGGGGCATCGAGCACCGCCGGGGTCTATCGGGATGTGCCCTACCTCGCCGGCCGCACCCTTCGCTCCGCGCAGTACCCGTCCATCGACGATGATGCCGGCCGCCGTTCCGGTACCGAGGTTCAGATAGGCCATCGAATTGCGGACGGCCATCACCCGGTATGCCCCGAGCGCGGCCGCCTTGACGTCGTTGTCGACTCGAACTGTGGAGCCGAAGCGCTGGGCAAGCTGGTTGCCCAGGTCGAGCCTTGTCACTCCGAGATTCAGAGCATGCTGGACTTCGCCGGTCACCGTGTTGACGGTGCCGGGCACGCCGACGCCGATGGCGTCCAGGCCTGACATCGCAACATGGCTCAGCTCGGCGACTCGGTTGGCGGCTGCCACGGCCGTATCGATGACCGCGCGGGGCCCCGGCACGGTGGGCAACTCGACGGAGTACAGGACCCGACCGCATCCGTCCACCGCGACGGCCTCGGTCTTCGTACCGCCGATGTCGATACCGATTCTCACGGCCGCCGAGCGGGGACCGGCCGGAGATGTGCTGGTCGAGTCTGAACCCACGTCGTCTTCTTTGCTTTGCTCGGGAGCGGTCAGTGTGGACCGCCGGCCGTCGAAACGATCGCACGACGGTTTCGACGACCGGTGGCGACGCACGACTACCTGCTCGCTGCTGCCTCGGGCCACAGCTCGGACAGGTACCAGTCCTTGATGTCCTTGGCCTTGCCGAGCTTCCCCATCCCGACGAAGATCGACGCCAGGTCGGAGAGCCATTTCGCCGAGGTCCCGTCCTTGGACTGAGTGACCAGCTCCGCCGTCGTGGGGTACATGATGTTCTCGGCATTGCTCTTGACGGTGGCCTCCGGGATCTTCAGGTACTCCGCCGTCAACTTGATGGTCTGCTCCTTGTGCGTCAGCCAGTAGTCGTTGGCAGCCTGAAGAACCTTGAGGAGCTTGACCAGCGCCGGCTTGTTCGTCGCAGCGAAATGGTTGCTGGCGACGATCGTCCCGGGGAAGGTGTTCTTCGGGTAGAACTCCTTGTCGGACGCCAGCTCGATCAGGCCGGGCTGGGCCTTCTTGATCGTGTCGACCAACGGGTACCAGATCGCAGCGGCGTCCACCTGCCCGGCGGACAAGGCCGAGACCACCGTCGACGGGTCCATGTTCACCGGCTGGATGTCGGCCTCGGTCATGTGCGCCCTCTTCAAGGCGAGCTGGAGGATCATGTCGCCGGACGTGCCCTGGGGGACGGCCACCTTCTTGCCGCGGAGATCCTTGATCGACGAGATGCCCTTCCCCGGCAGGGCCACGACTCGGTCGGCCAGGCCGAGCCCATTGATGGAGATCACCTTCGCCTGACCGGCGGCGGCCATCCAGAGCGCGCCGGGGCCGATGCTGCCGGTGTCGATGTCACCCGTCTGCATCGCCTGGATCTGAAGGGGTCCATTGGTGAAGACCTTCGGGTCGATCTTCACGCCGTACTTGCTCCACAGCCCCAGCTTGTCGGCCACGGCCAGCGCGTAGCTCCCGTTGAAGTCCCCGATGTAGCCGAACTCGATCGTCGGAATCTCCGCCGTCGAACTCGCGCTCGGGGTCGAGCTCTGCGCGCATCCGGATATGGCCGTGGCCGCCGCTGCGATCGTTGCGATCACGGCGATTCGTCTCAGGCGACTCTTACTGTTCAACGAACTTCCTTTCTGTGTGAGTGAAGGCCGGATCATCGGTGATCTCGACCAGGAGGAGAAGTGCACGCATGAGGTGGAAGGGATCCTTCACGGGGAGCAGTGCCTGAGGATCCGGCTCTGAGGGGACGCCCTGCCGAGTGAGGATCTGATTCCATTCCCGCCCAGGACCCGCCGGGAATCGGGAGAACGAGTACTCGTCCAGCCGCCAGAACCAGTTCAGAGCCCGCTCATCGCCGGTGCGCGTCCAGAGGAGCAAGGCCGAGTACATGGCCTCGGTGTGCGGCCACCAGAGCTTCAGGTCCCAGGTGCTCAGAACGGTCCGCTCGTAGTCGGAGCCGGTGCGTGCTCCCCGCGGTGCGCCGCCATCCTTGTCGACGAAGCGGAAGAGGCCCCCGAACTCCGCGTCCCAGGCGCGCTGACACTGGAAATCGAGCACATCGACCAGCCAGGGCGCCGTCGTGCTGTCCGGTGACGCGGCCGCTCCCGGCAGGGGCTCCGCAACGTCGAGCATGAACCACAGGGACTCGAGCAGGTGCCCCGGATTCCGGTGCCTGGCCTCCACCGTCTCCGTCGCCTCCTGCCCCAGAGGCCGGAGCTCGCAGCTGTCGACGCCGTTCTCGAAGAACTCCGATCGAAGCTGCCGAGCAGCAGCGAGCGCGACCATGGCGCTGCTCTGCGACCCGGTCGCCTTGTGGACCTCGGAGGCGGAGTTCATGAGGATCATCGGCGGGCCGAACCCGGCGAACCCGGGGGGAACCGGGTAGGGAGCGGTCCGCGCCGTCTTCGCTTCGATGCGCGATGCCGCGCCCGAAAGCAGGCGATCAGCGAGCGAACCCCACTCGGGCGCGTTCGACTCGCGGGAGAGGGCGGCGAAGCCCGACGCCACGAACAGGTCGGCGTAGACGCTCGAGTGCAGCTCGGTGCCGGTGAATCCGAGAGTGGGCGAGCCCTCGCGAGTGAGGAAGTTCGCGCAGGTGCCGTCCTCGAGGATCGCGGAGTCGCGAACGAACGAGGCCGACTGGGCCGCCAGCCGCAGCAGCTCCTCCGCGTCGACCTCCGGCAGCAACCCGCGCTTGGCCACGCGCGCCAGGGAGGCCAGGGTCCAGATCCACCGACCTTGCGACCACACGTACTTGTCGGTGGACATCAATCGGGTGCCGTCGCCGCCCCAGAAGGTGAACACTCCGCCGTACTCGCGGTCGACGCCGTGGGTCAGCCACCACGGCAGGACATCCTGTTGGAGGTGACGAGCGAGAGAGGCGAGCCGCGCGGCGACGCGGTCGTGCTCGTCGCTCATGCGTCCGGCCCCAGGGCGGACGGCTGGTGGTACACCGCTCGCCACACGCGCCGACGGACGTCCTCGAACTCGTCGGAGAGGCGGATCTCCTCCGTGCGCGGGTAAGGCAAGCCCACGTCGATGATCTCGCGGATCCGGCCGGGCCGGCTCTCCATGACCACGACCCGGTTAGCGAGGTAGACGGCCTCGTCGACGTCGTGGGTCACGAACATGACCGTGCGGCGCTCTTCCGACCAGGTGCGCAGCAGATTCTCCTGCATGTGCACCCTGGTGAGCGCGTCCAGGGCGCCGAAGGGCTCGTCCATCAACAGGATCTTCGGATCGGCGGCGTAGGCCCGTGCGATCGCGCAACGCTGCTTCATCCCCCCGGACAGCGTCTTCGGCAAGGCATTCGCGAAGTCGCCCAGTCCCACTAGATCGATGTAGTGCCGAGCCCGCTCCGCACGCTCCTTCGCCGGCACGCGCGCGAGTTTCGGTCCGAACTCGACGTTCTTCTGCACCGTCATCCACGGGAACAGCGCGTACTGCTGGAAGATCACGCCTCGATCGGGATGAGGCCCGCGGACGACATCCTTGCCGACCATGACGTTGCCCGAATCGGCCTGCAGAAGCCCCGCCGCGATGTTGAGCAGGGTGCTCTTGCCACAGCCGGATGGGCCGACGACGGTCACGAACTCGCCGTCCTCGATGGTCAGGCTGACATCGTGAAGAGCCTGGAAGCCCTTCGATCCGAAGGTCTTGCTCACATGCTGGAAGTCGATGTCCGGCATCGCTAGATCCTTTCCTGCCAGCCGCCGAGCTTTCGCTCAGCGCGAAGCAGCAGTTGGTCCATCAGCAACCCGATGACTCCGATCGCGATGAGTTGCACGAAGATCGTCGGAAGGTCGTAATAGAGCTGCGCCTGTTGCATCCGGAACCCGAGCCCTGACTGAGCGGCGATCAGCTCCGCGGCGACCAGCGTCGCCCAGGCCGATCCCAGGCCGATCCGCATTCCCACCAGGATGAACGGCGTCGAGGCGGGGACGATGACGAACCGGAAGAGGTCGGAGTTCTTGGCTCCCAGAACCCGAGCCGCGTTGATCATCGTGACGTCGACGGAGATCACGCCCTGGTAGGTCGAGACGAGGGAGGACAGGAACGCGGCAAGGAAGATGACGAAGACCTTGGGAACCTCCCCGATGCCCATCAGGACGATGGCCAGAGGGATGACGGCAAGCGGCGGCACCATGCGCAGGAACTGCATCCACGGAGCGAAGAGGCCCCGGACGATCGGATACCACCCCATGAGGAAGCCGACGGGAATCGCCAACCCGATGCCGATCGCATAGCCGATGAGCACCCGCTGCAGGCTGGCGAGCGTGTCCGAGAGAAGCACGCCGTTCTGGATGCTCGTCCACGCCCGGGACAAGACCGCGGCGGGGCCGGGGAAGCCGGTGATCCCGATGTTGGACAGGAGGAACCACAGACCAAGGGCAAGCGCCGCTGAACAGACGCCCAGCAGCACGCTCTGCGCGACGGAGAATTTCCTGTTGAGCTGCATCAGACTTGATCCGCAACCCCGTCGACGTCGGCCATGCGACCGTCCCCGACTTCTCCCATGTAGCTCATCCAGGTGTAGGCGGTGTCGCCCCGCTCATACAGTTCTCGATAGAGCAGAGCGCCCAGCCGTTCTCTGTCTTCTCGGTAGATCGGCGCGTCGTACACGTTGTGCAGCTCGTCGGGGTCGACGACCAGGTCGTACAGCTCGTTGACGCTGCCCGGGTTGAAGATGTACTTGAACCGCTGGTCGCGGATCATCCTCTGGTCGTGCATGAAGTGATGGCCGTGGAATTCGGCGACGATGTGCTGCGGCCATTCGTCCGGCGTGCCGCCCGCGAGGAGGGGCACGAGCGTCGTGCCGTCGGCGGTCGGGAGAGGCTCGAGACCCGCCAGGTCCAGGATGGTGGGCGCCAGGTCGATGAGCGACGCGAACTCCTGACGCCGCTGAGGCGGCAGGCCGGGCACCCGAATGATGCCCGGGATCCGGTAGATGTCCTCGTACATGGCCGGGCCCTTGTCATTGAGGCGGTGGGCACCGGTGAACTCGCCGTGGTCCGCGGTGAAGATGACCGAGGTGCTGTCCCAGAGCCCCGACTCGTCGACTCGCGCGAGGATCATGCCCATGCAGCGATCGATCATGGTGACGTAGCCCCAGTAGACCGCGATCAACTTGCGCCATTGATCCTCATCGAACGAATCCGACGACCAGTACTCGCTGTATCGTCGCTGAACCTCGGGTTTGCCATCGAAGGTCTCGGCGAACGAGGCGGGCAGCTCGACGAGGTCGGGGTCGTACATGTCGTAGAACTCATCCGGGATGAGGTACGGCAGGTGCGGGCCGAACCAGCTGCAGGTGAGCATGAAGGGCGTGCCCTCTGCGCGGTAGTCGCGGCCATATCGCTCGAGAAGGGTCAGCGCGCTGTCCGTGATGAATGACTCCATCGTGGCCTCGAACGGCTGCTGCAGGCGACCGGCGAGAAGGTGGCCGCGCCCGGAGTCGTTGAACGACGTGCCGAAGATCGGCTCCTTCACGGCGAACGGCGGGTAGCCACGGTCCCCCAACCACCGAAGGTAGGAGTCGTGATGAAAGGGGTTCAGAGCGCCGGCCAGGTGCTCCCCATCCATGCCGTAGTCCTCGGGTCCCTTGTGGCGACCGATGTGCCACTTGCCGACGTGCCCCACGTTGTAGCCGGCTTCCAGCAACGGCGCGGACAGCACCGGAGTCCCCTCGCCGATCTCCGACTGAAGCCCGCTGCTCCTCTCGGGGTTGCCCAACAAGCCGTGACGGAATGGGTGCATCCCGGTGAAGAGCGACGCTCGCGCGGGCGTACAGATCGCGGTCGGCGTGTAGAAGCGGTCGAACTGAGTCCCGCTCTCCGCAAGACGATCGATGGCGGGCGTGCTCGTGACCCCGTTCCCGTAACTCCGCAGGGAGTCCGCCCGATGCTGATCAGTCATCAGCACGAGGACGTTTGGCGTCGCTGCCGTCAAGGTTGCTCCTCATTTAATCCGTAACGCGACAATATTCGTCTCCGCCCTCCAGCGCAAGACGGAAGCGCAATCGTTACGTCCGCGGCGACGCGACAGCGGTCGGACGCCGGGCCAGATAGGCGCCCGATCAGCTCGGAATCGTCGACGGCGACGCGATGAAAGGACGCGAACGGCGACGGCTGAGGCCGTCGGTCAGCGGCGTCTCAGAGTCCGATGGAGGGCATGACCAGGGCCACCGCGCCCCTCGCTGCCACACTCGAATCCAGGGCACCGGGCACCACTCGAACCTCGCGTGGTGAATTGGGCAACGCCTGCTCTCGGATTGCCTGCCTGATCGGAGCCAGGGCGATCTCGCCGAGATTGGCGATGTCACCGCCCACGACCACGAGCTCGGGGTCGAGCTGCACCGAGCATGCGGCAACCACCCGACCCAGCAATGAGGATGCGTGCCCGATCAGGTCGAGAACAACCGTGTTCCCCGCTCGTGCCTCAGCAAGCAGTTCACTCTCGTCGCCCAACACGACGCCTGCATTTGCACAGTCCGAGAGCAGGGCGTCGATGCCGGCATACATCTCAATGCAGCCACGACTCCCGCAGTAGCATGGGCGACCAGCTTCGGGGTCCACACTGATGTGTCCAATCTCGCCAGCCGCTCCATGTGCTCCCTGCAGCAGCTGTCCCCTGACCACAGAGCCGCTCCCGATCCCACTGGACCATCGAATGTAGAGCGCGTTTTCGGAACCGCGCGCCGCGCCCCAAGTCGCCTCGGCGAGAGCAGCCAGACGAGAGTTGTTCGCAACGGCGACGGTGACACTCAGCTCTTCAGCAAGTCGACTTTGAAAGGCACTCACGTCACTTTGGGGGACGACCACATTCACTATTCCGGACAGGCCGACGCCCACTGACCTGATCGTGCCCAGTTGCACATCATTGTCGCTCGCCGTCTTGCGGATCAGTCGGATCGTCTGTTCGGCGCGGCTCACCAGGTCTCCTGATCCGCTGGCCGCAGGCTCGATCCCCTCGCCCACCACCTCGTACGCCGCGTTGACCAGTACGACCCGCGTGTGCCGTCTTCCGATATCGACACCAGCCACGAGTGTCGTCCTCAGGTTCAGCGCCACTTTCGTCGACGGTCGTCCCCGCGTCTTGGGAGCAGCCGCCAGGGCGACCTGCACGACGAGTTCTTGGCGCAATAGCTCGGCAACCACCTCGAAAACCGTGGTGCGCGAGAGGCCTGTGTAGTCAGCCAATTCTGCGCGACTGACTTGCCCGCGTTCGAGCATCGCCGTGAGGATGCGACGTTCGTTGTCGACTCGGACCGCACGAACCTTTTGCTCAGGCACTGGGATCGAGCTAGGTGTCATGGTGGAACTCCATGTTCGGGCAAGTATCCCACTCCGGATCTCTCCGAGGTGCTTTGGTACGTCGATCGCCCTTGAGTCTGGCCTATCGGGTCAGGGACCGCTGCCGAACCCTGTCGAAACGTGCGCCCGCTCGCTTCGGGCTCGAGCGATCCAAAGAGATCCCGTCCCGATGACGGTTCCGCACGCCGTCGCCGTGGCGACAAGCCGCGCGTCCGCGGTCTCGTGGCCGTTCGGTTGCACGATGCGAGGGCCACCGATCGATCTCGGCTATCCCCTGTTCAACAGCGGACTGAACCGTCGGATCTGATACCGCAGGGACGCTCCCAATGCGACGAGCCCGAACCCGACGCCTGCCAAGACGCTCCCCAGGACTCCGATCCGGGTGAAGGCGGAGAGCATCATGGCGGCCCCCGAGCCGCCGACGACCGAGTTCACCACCGCCACCATGGTCGCGGTGGTGAACAAGACCGACCCGCGCCGGTACCGGACGCCCAGCGAGCCCTGGCTGCCGAGGGAATCCGGGGGGAAGAACGGCGCCGCTGAAGGGTCCAGGCTCGCGTAGTACGCCCGGATCCGTTGGATCCGGGCCAGCGCCACGGCATTGACCACGCTCGTATCGACCAACCGCACGACCGTGAACCATCCGAGGGCGAACAGGGTCGGGAACACCGTCGACGCGAAGGCGAGGAGAAGGCCCGGAGCCTGACCGGCGAACCCGATCGCGACGAGACCACCCGATACTGCAGCGAGGTAGATCGATGCCCGTCCGCCGCTCTCTCCGATGGTCGAGCTCGCGGCCGATTGAAGCGCGAAGTGTTCCGTGCCCAGAGCAGCGAGGAGAGCCGGACTCGGGGCCACGGGCTCGACCTGAGACTCGTTCGTCATGAGGACGAAACCCTCGGCTCTATTTCGCCGATCGGGCGAGCCACTCGTCGAACCGCGTCGCGCCGAGATGCAGCTCGGTGATCCTGGGATCCTGACCGGGTATCAGCGACGTATCGTTGACCACGCCGCCGAAGTATCCGACGGTCGGATCAGAGACGACGCGTCGCGTGTCGCCGCGCGATGCCAGGATCGACGTCGCCAGGTCCGCGAGGCGAAGCTGCTCCGGACCGGCGAGCTCGGTGATGCCGTTCGACGGCGGCTGAATTGCCGCGTCGGCCAGAGCGGCGGACACATCGGCCGCCGCGATCGGCTGCATGAGGACCGGCGACATCCGGATGACGTCACCCTCAGCCGCGCCCTCGGCGAGAGCGGGGACGAACTCGAAGAACTGAGTGGCGCGGATGACACTGAACGGCAGTCCGCTGCCGGTCACGATGCCTTCCTGCGCGACTTTCGCGCGCATGTACCCGATGTCGGGCATGCGGTCGGCTCCCACGATCGACAAGACGAGGTAGTGCCCGACGCCGGCATGCGTCGCCGCTTCGACGAGGTTGCCGGTGGACCGTCGGAAGAAGTCCATGACGGCGTCGTCGGCGAAGGACGGCGAGTTGGGGATGTCGATCACGACGTCGGCGCCCTCGAGTGCCTCTGCGACACCACGCCCGGTCACGCTGTCGACGCCTGTAGACGGCGATGCCGGCACCACGTCGTGGCCGCCCTTCTGGAGGAGGTCGACGACGCCTCTCCCGATCAATCCCGTTCCTCCGATGACCACGATCTTCATGACTTTTCCTCTCCGGACCGGCGCGTTCGCCGTCTCCCCAAGATCGACCGGGTGGCGCCACGATCTGTGACAGCGCGCGTTCGGACGGCCACGGCTCCCTGCCGAGCAGGGAAGTCGGTCACAGATCGCGACGCTGCGCGGTCAGAAGGAGAGGACGCCGGCACGGCAGAATGCCGGCGAAGGGAGAATGGCCGCATGGAACCAGGCTTGACCGAGGCGCTCACCGCCTACGACGCCGTGCGGCCGCGCTTGTTCGGCGTTGCGTACCGGATGCTGGGCAGCGTGGCCGAGGCGGAGGACGTCCTCCAGGACGCCTGGATCCGATGGCAGGCGACCGACCGCAGCGCGGTCCTCGAACCGGCTGCGTTCCTGATGACGATGGTGACCCGCCTTTCCATCAACGGGCTGACCTCGGCGCGCGTGCGGCGCGAGGCGTACGTGGGGCCGTGGCTCCCGGAGCCCGTCGACACGAGCGCCGACCCGACGCTCGGTGCCGAGCGGGCCGAGGCCCTGGGGCTGGCCGTGCTGCTGATGTTGGAGCGGCTGAGCCCGACCGAGCGGGCGGCGTATGTGCTGCGCGAGGCGTTCGCCTATCCCTACGACCAGATCTCCGCGATCGTCCAGGTGTCCGAGCCGGCGACTCGCCAACTCGTGAGTCGCGCCCGCAAGCATCTCGCCGAGGGTCGCCGCCGCGAGGTCCCGGTGGACGAGCAGCGCCGCCTCCTGTCGGTGTTCCTCACCGCGGCTCGGACTGGCGAGCTGCACGACCTGGAGCAGCTGCTCGCCGAGGACGTCGCCTCCTACTCGGATGGCGGCGGGCTGGTTCGCGCGTCGCGGTTCCCGGTGCTCGGTCGCACAAAGGTCGCCAAGTTCATCCGCGCGTTTCAACCGCACTTCTGGACGGGGATCTCCCTGGTCGAGCGCGAGTTCAACGGCCGTCCGTCCACCGCGCTGGTCCGCGACGGCAGCGTAGTCGCCGTCGTGAACATCGACGCCTCCGAGGACGGCATCGAGCAGATCCAATGGATGATGAGCCCGCAGAAGCTGGGATTGCTGGCAGTCGGTGGTGCCTGAGGAGATCCCGGAGCGGCTCCGTGACGCCCTCGAGCGGCGCGACGCGGCGGCACTCGAGCGTCTCCTGAGCTCGGCCGTGCGGCTGGTGCTCGACACCGGGGACGACGAAGGGCGGACCATCCAGCGGCGGCGGCAGGTGATCCCGTTCCTGCTCAGCCACGCCTCGACGCATCGCAGCCTGCGGATCACCGTCGAGACGGTCAACGGGATGCCGGGCATCGTCCTCCGCGCGAAACGCGGCACCGCCTTGGGGGTTCTCGTGTTGAGCGTCCGGCGCCGGGCCGTGACCGACATCTGGATGGTCGCCGCCCCGGACAAGCTGACCCGATGGTCGGGAGATGACGCGAGCGAGGAGAAGGAGACGCGCGGAAGATCCTGATCGTTGGCGGCGACAGACACGATGGCTTGCTACACGCTCGTCGGCACGGCTTCTATCTCTCGTGAGTGCGGGGTCCAACAGTGGACATCGCCCGGTCGACCGCGGCCGCGAAGCTGCCCCTCCCATTCCCAGCCAGCCACGAATGTTGCGCGGCAATGAGACAACCGAACGCCGCAGCGACAATCGCGCGGGGAGCCGGGTCGTCTTCCGCGAAGGGTGCGCCGACCCGGGCAGCCCGTTCGCGGACCGCAATGACGGCGGCGTCTTGCATGCGCTGCAGCTTCTCCAGGTAGCGGGCGAGGAGGTGCGGTGTATCGAACACGATTCGTTGCATGGGCTCAGCGACCTCATGGTGACCCGGCGCGTCGACGTAGGGCATGAGCAGGTCGAAGCACCGGCGCAGGGATTCCCACACCGGTTCCGCCACCGGCCGGTCGCGGAGCATGGAGAGCATCGCGTCGGCGACGAGGTCGAACTTGCCGACGACGATGTCCTCTTTCGTGGGGAAGTAGCGGAAGACGCTGCGCGCGGAGATTCCGACAGCGGCGGCGATGTCATCGATCGTGTCCTGGCTCACCACGGACAAGGAATGACCATGCCCAACAGCAAGACCATCATCATTACCGGCGCCAGTGACGGGATCGGCGCTGCCGGAGCCCGGAAGCTCCACAGCGACGGCCATCACGTCGTCATCGTCGGACGATCTCCCCAGAAGACCCAGACAATCGCCCGTGAACTAGACGCCGATCACTTCCTGGCCGACTTCACCAGACTCGAGGACGTGCGCACGCTCGCTGCCGACCTCGACAGCGCTTACCCGCACATCGACGTTCTCGCCAACAATGCCGGCGGCATTTTCGGTGACCGCACCAAGACCGCGGACGGGTTCGAGAAGACCTTCCAGGTCAACCACCTCGCCCCCTTCCTGCTGACCAACCTCCTCATGGAGAAGCTGATCAACAGCAGGGCCACCATCATCCAGACCTCCAGCTCGGGCGCACGGCTGTTCGGCAAGATCGAGCTCGACGACCTGAACCACGACAAAGACTTCACCCCCCAACTGGCGTACGGGACCGTGAAGTTGGAGAACATCCTGTTCACCAAAGAGCTGCACCGGCGCTACCACGGCCGAGGGATCTCCGCAGCCGCTTTCCACCCTGGCGCGGTAGCCACGAGCTTCGCGACCGAGTCGGACAGCTTCATGAAGCGCATCTACACCAGCCGATTAGGCCGCGCGTTCATGGCCAGCCCAGACAAAGGTGCCGACCAAATGGTGTGGCTGGCCGAGACAGACCCCGGAGCGGTATGGGAGTCCGGCACCTACTACGAAAACCGCAGACCCGCCAAACGGAATAACCCCCAGACCCTTGACGCGGACCTCGCCGCCGAACTCTGGGAGCGCTCCGAGCGACTCGTCACTCAAGCCTCCCGCTAACGGGAGTCCTGCCCAGAAGGGGCCGAGACCGACACCACGAACGGAGGACCACGTCTAGTCCAGGCCAGCAACCTCCCGCGCCGCTTTGGTGAAGGTGCTGGTGACAGAGGCCGGACCATCTAGATAGCCACCGATCAGAGCAGCGTCGCGGAGCAGCACCAGGGTGCGGGCGCGCTCAGCGGGATCCGGGCGCCCAGCGTTGGCAAGTGCGGCCTCCAATGCTTGGCGAAACCAGTTCCGATGAGCCGTGACCCGCTGCCGCACACCAGAGTTCGGATCGGGATACTCGGCCGAGGCGTTGATGAAAGGGCAGCCCCGCGTGTGATAGCGGAGCGCATCCTCCGCGATCCCGCCGACCACCATTTCGAGATAGTGCTGGGGGCTGGTGGCGTGCTCCTCCGCCGCGCTGAAGTACCCGCGGATCGTCTGATCCTCGCGGTCCAGGTACGACTCGACGAGCCCCTCCTTGCCAGCGAAGTGCCGGTAGAGCGTCGCCCGCGTCACACCGGCTTCGCCAAGGATGCGGTCCACGCCGACGCTGTTGATGCCGTCTCGGTAGAACAACTCGGACGCAACCCGCAAGAGACGTTCACGGGGCTCCGACGGGCGAAGCTTCGGATCCTCTAGCGCACTCACGATCACAGGCTACCAGAACGTTCTTTCTTGGACGATCTTTGATTTCGGATTTGACAGACAGCAGATCGATGATCCAAGCTTCCAAAGAGAAAGAACGATCTTTCTTCCAAGACGGATAGCGATGACGTCCCTCCTCGCTGCAGATCCGAAAACCCAGGGACAGATTCGAGATCAACCAATGTCCACGCTCACTGTCGGCACCGAGAACGGTTCTCCCGTCGAGCTCTACTACGAAGTCCAGGGATCGGGAGCACCGGTCGTCCTCATCCACGGCTGGCCGCTGAACGGCCGGTCATGGGAGAAGCAGGTCGCGGCTCTCGTCGCAGCCGGCTACCAGGCCATCACCTACGACCGTCGCGGCTTCGGCCAGTCGACCCCGACGTGGGACGGCCACGACTTCGACACCGTCGCCTCGGACCTCGACGCGCTGCTGACACACCTGGGCCTCAGCGGTGTCACGCTCGTCGGCTTCTCGGCCGGAGGCGGGGCGGTCGCCCGCTACATCGGCACCTACGGCACGGACCGGGTCTCCAAGGCCGTTCTCGCCAGTGCGGTCACCCCGTTCCTGCACGTCACCGAGGGCAACCCCGAAGGCGATCTCGACGACGCGACGATCGGCCACTTCGAAGGCGGGATCGCCGCGGACCGCGCCGACTTCGTCGACCACTTCCTCACCTTGTTCTACTCGACCGCGGATGGACTGGCGGTCAGCGAGGCCCAGCGGCTCTATGGTCGGGACCTCGCCAACATCGCGTCACCGCGCGCCACCTTCGCGGGTGTGTCCGCCTTCGGTCGCACCGATTTCCGCGCCGACCTGGAGAAGTTCACGGTGCCGACGCTCGTCATCCACGGTGACGCCGACCAGGTCGTCCCGTTCTGGATCAGCGGCCGCCGCTCGGCCGAGTCGATCCCGGGCAGTGAGCTCGTCGTCATCGAAGGCGGCCCGCATGGCATCAACGTGTCGCACGCCGACCAGTTCAACAGCGCCCTCCTCACCTTCCTCGCCCGCTGAAGCCCTACCTCCTATCCCCCTCCCCAATGAACAGGCGCATCGTCGCCGCGAAAGGAAACACCATGTCCACCACCCGCACGCTCAAGACCGCCGGCATCGCCGCGGCCGCCGTTGTCGCGCTCGGCCTCGCCATCCCGGCGGCGGCTTCCGCAGCGACCCCGGCCCGCGCGATCAACTCCCAACCAGCAAAGCCGACCGTCGTCCTCGTCCATGGCGCCTGGGCCGATGCCTCCAGCTTCGCCCCGGTGGCCAAACGCCTCCAGCGCGACGGTTACACCGTGCTTGACGCCCCGAATCCGCTCCGCGGGCTTTCCACGGACGCCGCATCCGTCGCCGCATTCGTGAACCAGGCCACCACCGGGCCCGTCGTCCTCGTCGGCCACTCCTACGGCGGAAGCGTGATCACGGCCGCAGCCTCCACGCTGCCCCGAGTCACCGACCTGGTCTACGTCGATGCCTTCGCGCCGGCCACCGGCGAGTCCATCGTCGGCCTCAGCAAGGGATCCGGATCGGCGTTCGACACCGACCCGGCCACCGTGTTCGACGCCGTCCAGGACCCGAACATGCCCACCGGCGACCCGGACCTCTACGTGAAGCGTGACCAGTTCCGCTCGATCTTCGCCGCCCATTTGGACGCGAAGGATGCGGCGGTACTCAGCGCCTCCCAGTCCCCGATCGCCGGAGGTGCCCTGCAGGAGACGCTGAGTGGTGCCCCCGCCTGGCAGACCATCCCCAGCTGGTTCGTGATCGGAACCGACGACAAGGTCATCCCGCAGGCCGGCCAGCTGGCCATGGCCCACCGCGCACACGGCCAGATCACGACCGTCGATGCCGACCACCTCTCCATGCTGGAGCGGCCCGCGCAGATCACGCAGGTCATCGAGAAGGCGGCACGGACCAAGTAGAAACCACGAGGGGGCCGGGCGACGAGCTCGCTCGGCCCCCTCCCCGCCTCCAGGCCCCCATCCTCGAGGCGGAGGTAGACCACTGTCCGACGCTCCACATGGAACCATCCAACCGGCGGGACCAAAGTCCCTGGTCAGGACCCGCCCCCTCGGTAGCGTCGCAAGGTGCCCAGCGAGCCCCTCGATGTCGATGAGCACATCGAGGTGGACGGCATCATGATGCGGGTTCGTGCCAACTCAAACGGTCACGGGATTTGGAACGTGTCCGACGAGAGCGGATCGATCGGTACTCTCGCCGAAAGCCACCCCTACCGTCCCGCACCTTCCCCGCGCTACATCGCTCGCAGCAGCAGCTGGCCGACCGCCGAGACGGTCGATGGCTGGGAGGACGGGTTGCGCTTTCTGCTCCGGCACCGCCCGTGACCAGACCTCAATGAGGGCTCCCCTGATGCCCTGGTGCGCCGGCTGGGGGCAGTGGTACTCGTAGAGCGAGCCGATAGCCGCCCCCTGCGGGTCCGGCGGCGAGGTTCCCGCCCAGCAGCTCGGCACGCTCCCGCAGGCCGATGTGCCCGTGGCCCGGTGTCGACGCGGCGTGCGCGGGGCGGTCACCGGCGGTGTTCTCCATCACCAGCACGACATCAGAGCCCTCAATGGTCAGATCCAGCGTGACCGAGGAACCCGGAGCGTGTTTGCTCACGTTCGTCAGACCCTCCTGCACAGTCCGGAACAA
Organism: Lysinimonas soli; assembly: GCF_042655435.1. Classification (NCBI taxonomy): domain Bacteria; kingdom Bacillati; phylum Actinomycetota; class Actinomycetes; order Micrococcales; family Microbacteriaceae; genus Lysinimonas; species Lysinimonas soli. The sequence continues at coordinate 59,802 of NZ_JBHSMG010000003.1, read as the reverse complement.
GGTGCGTTCCACTGCCGCCGAGAAGGCAAGGCCGGGTGCGACCCGCATCTCGACATCGACGCCGCTGCCGGAGACGAGATCGTCGAGCCGCGCCAGCGACGGTTGCGGCCGCAAGTCGCCGCGCTCCTGAGTGTCGGCCCGGAGCACGAGGATCATCTGCCGCAGCTCATCGAGGGTCTGGACGCAAAGCTGTCGTATCGTCGCCCCCACCCGCTTGACGGAAGGGTCGGCGGCGCCGACCTGAAGGGCACCCGCCTGGACCGTGATCAAGGTCACCTGATGCGAAACCACGTCGTGCATCTCACGTGCGATGCGCGTCCGCTCCGCCCTGAGCACTTCGGCGGCGATCATCCGGCGCGTCTCCGCTCGCGCCTGTCGAAGCTCCTCCAACTGTGCATGCAGGGTCTTGCGGGCGAGCACAAGCTGACCGAGCACGATCGGCGTGACACCGAACATCACTCCGTACAACCCGTCGTACAGCCACGAGATCCGAGCCGAGTAGTCCCACGGCGAGATCCAGAGCACGACCACCGCGGCACCCGCCACGGCGAGAACCCAACGCCGCCGCCTGGTCCCGACGGACACCGTGAAGAGGAGGATGAGCGTCGGGATGAGGATCTCCGCCGTTGCGACGGCGGGGAGGGTGAGGGCGAAAGCGAGCCACGCCCACCGGCGTCGGAGCGCGATCGACAGCACGGCCAACGCTCCGCACCCGAAATCCACCGTGATCCCGACGGGCGTGGAGACGAGGAGTTCTGCCGCCCCGGCCGCGACGAGCGCGACCTCGATGACAATGAGCACTGCGAGGCGCGGGGGGTGCAGGATCGTCACGATCAGGCCCTACCGAGCCCGACGCGTGCAGCGACGAGCGCCGCCTGGACGCGATTGTCCACGTTGAGCTTGCGAAGGATGGCGCTGACGTGGTCCTTGACCGTGGCAGCCGTCAGGCCCAGCGCGCTCGAGATCTCGGCGTTGGACAAGCCGGTGCCGACAAGGGCGAGCACCTCGCGTTCGCGCCCCGTGAGCGTGTCGATCTCCGGATGTGTCGGCGAGCCTCGGCGAAGGCGATCCACGACCTTGTCTCCGACTGCTCCGGACAAGACGAGCCCTCCCCGCGCGGCCGTCTTGACGAGCTCGGGCAGCAGCTCGGGATCGGTGTCCTTCAAGAGGAAGCCGCGCGCTCCCGCCTCCAGGGCCTCGGCGATGTGCTCGTCTGCGTCGAATGTCGTCAGCATGACGACCCCGAGGTGCGGGCTGCGCGCCATGAGATCCCTGAGGATCGTCATGCCATCGCGGTGAACCATTCGGATGTCGAGGAGGACGATGTCAGGACGAGTCCGTTCGACGATATCGACTGCACCAGTGTCGTCCGACGTGCCGACGACGTCGATTCCGTCGTCGACGTTGAGGATCAGCTCGAAGCCCGAGCGGACGAGAGCCTCATCATCGACGATGACGACCCTGACCGGTTCGGCATCACGCCGCGGCACGGCACTGGTCCGATGATCGAATCCCGTCACGAGACCAGTACACACCCTCGGCCTCCCCGGCCCGGCCGACTTCCGGCTGCCCGATGCCCGACTTGCAGGAGGATCGCACGACCTAAGGTGAGAGAGCCCACCAGCACGATTCAGGAGCAGGACATGATCTCGGTCGTCATCGTCGATGATGAGGCCCTCCTCCGGTCGGCCTTGAGCATGATCGTTGCGGCGGCCCCCGATATCGACGTCCTGGCGACTGCCGATGCAACGTCGGCGATCCCGGTCATCTCGACGGCCCGCCCCGACGTCGTCCTCCTCGACATCCGCATGCCCGAACGCGACGGCCTCAGCATCCTGCGAGAAATCCGTCGGCGAGGACTGCCTTCCCATGTGGTGATGCTGACCACTTTCGACGCGGACGAGTACATCGCCGAGGCCCTGGAGGAGGGAGCACGCGGGTTCCTCCTCAAAGACACCGAACCCGACGACCTGCAGCAGTTCATCCGCGCGGTGGCGGGCGGAGGCGTGGTCCTCGGGGCCAGCGTCGGTCGTCGGGTGGTCTCCGGGCTCGGGTCCGCCCGTCCGTCGGCGGGCGAAGACGCTCTCATCGCCCGCCTCACCCCGCGCGAACTCCTCGTTCTGCAGCACGCGGCCAGCGGACTGGGCAACGCCGAGATCGGCGAGCGCATCCACCTCAGCGTCGGCACGGTGAAAGACCACATGAGCTCGGTGCTGACCAAGCTCGGGGTGTCGACGCGCGTGCAGGCCGTCCTCATCGCCGAGCGATCCGGCGTGCTGAGCGGCCCTTCGACCGGGTGACGAGGTCCCGCCCCTCGGCCGACATGAAGTGGCCGATCGGCGGGGGCCGCCATCTCGTGTGAGGCGGAGGATGCAGGGATGCTGTCCCCAAGCTCCGCCGATTCACGTCTGCGACGACCGTCGGCTCGTGCATGGCGCGGCATCTCCGCGCATCCTGTCGCGGCGGTCGCCGCCGGAGTTGCGCTTGCGCTCGCGGTCGGCATGCCCGGTCTGCGCATCGCCGGGTTCGCCGGACTGGGGAACGCGGTGATCATCGTCGGCTGCCTTGCTCTTGCCGAGCACGTCATGGGCGGGTTCCGCGCCGTGATCGCCCTCCTGGCCGCACCCATGATCGCGATTCCCGCCGCTGCCGCCCTCGATGCCCTTCAGACCGGGACCGGTTTCGAGACCGCTCTGCGGACGTCGGCCGAGCTCACCCTCGACCCGCTGGTGATCGGGGGAGGCTGTCTTCTCGCGACGAGTGCCTACCTGTCGCCGAGATGGCGGCGCCGGATGCGCGTCGGCATCATCGCCGGGCTCGCGGCGCTCGCCTTGTTCAACGGCTCGGCGGTCGACATCGCGCGGTTCTGCAGCGGCGCAATCGGCCTCGCCATCGGCCTCGCCGTCGGGCCCCGTGTACAGGTGCGATCCGCTTCGGGCCTGCATTCGGCACTCGCCGCTGCTCTTGTGGCACTCGCCGCCGGTCCGGTCATCCTTGCCGCGTCGCACTCGGCGCACGGGCCCCTCGAACCGCTCGCCGACTCCCGGGGCGGCTTCATCACGCTGCTGGTCATTCCGGGGATGCTCGTCGTCACCGCCGCCATGCTGCGGGCTCGCGGAGGACGCGTCCCCGTCATTCTCGGGGGCGTCGCGCTTCTGGGGCTGGGTGTCACGGCCTTCGCCTCCAACGTCGTGGTGCCCCTCACCCAGAACTGGATCGAGTGGACGGGGATATCGGCGGCTGAGGCGACGTGGCAGATCGAGATGCTCGGCTCCTGGGCCATCCCGCTGGGGATGCTCGTCGCGCTCGTCATCGTCGAGGCGCGCTCGCGGCGAATCGTCGCGACCACAGGGAGCTCGTCCCCCGTCGAGCGGGAGGTGATCGGCCGCCTCGTTGCCGCGACCGACGCCGGAACTCTGGGCCACATGGCGACGTGGAAGGGCAACCGCTACTGGCGCTCCGACGCCACGACGGGCGCGATCGCGTATCGCCGGATCGGACGTGTCGCCCTCGCCCTCTCCGACCCGATCGCATCGGGGGCGGATTCGGCGACGGTGATGCGCGAGTTCGAACGCTACTGCGACAATCGCGACCTCATCCCGGTCTTCTACGGCCTGCACGCACAGCACGTCTCCGGGCTCCGGCATCGGGGGTGGCACGCTGTTGCCGTCGCCGACGAGTCGATGATCGACCTCGAGTCCTTCACGCTCAGCGGAAAGCGTCGGAACGACCTTCGCACCGCATCCAACCGCGCCGAACGCATCGGATTGTCGGCGGTCTGGACGACCTTCCCCGATGCCGACGACGGACTCCGCGATCAGATCAGGCGGTTGAGCCGCGAGTCGGCCGGACGACGACGGCTCCCCAAACTCGAGTTCACCGTGGGCGCCCTCGACGAGTTGCGCGATCCCGAGGTGCAGCTCGTGGTCGCTCGAGACGAGGCCGGGCGCGTGCACGCGGTCACCAGCTGGCTTCCCATCTGGGAGGAACATCGGCTCATCGGCCGCACTCTGGACGTGATGTGGCGCCAGGCAGACGCGATGCCGGGCGCCATGGAGTTCCTCATCGCCGCCGCCGCCCTCGGGTTCCGCGCCGGGGGCCTTCAGAAGCTCAGCCTCTCGGCGACCCCTCTGATCGTCGATGCCGCCCCGGGGCGACGCGCACGCCTCACCGCCTGGCTTCTCGGAGTCATCGCGCAGGGGCTCGAGGGCGCGTACGGTTTCCGCTCGCTCGCGCGCTTCAAGCGCAAGCTGCACACGAGCACGCAACCTCTCTACGTTGCCTACCCCGACGCGCTGGCGCTTCCGATGATCGCGGCGGCGGTTCTGCGCGCCCACCTGCCATCGCGGCCCGAACGGACGACCTGAGGGTGAACTGGCTGCTCCACCTGCGCGTCGACCACACGGCCTTCCTCGTCGCCGTGGACGTGGCGATGGTCATTATCGCGATCCTGCTGATCCCTCGAGGACGATCGCGGCCCCGTCCCTGGCTCGCCTGGCCCGTCCCGGTGCTCGTCGGTGCAGGGATCGGACTCTTGCTGACGTGGCTGATCGGCGACGTAGCCGATGCCTTCGGCCTGACCCTCACCCCCATCACGCGCATGTGGGTCGCCCTCGGCTTCGCGGGCATCGCCCTCGCCGTCACGCGCCTGTGGACTTCGAGCTGGTGGCGCAGAATCATTGCCGCGATGGGCATCCCGATCATGGCTCTCGGCGCGCTCGCCGGCATCAACGTGGACTTCGGCGCCTACCGCAACCTGCACGACGCACTCGGCCTCGGCAACTACCCGACGCTGACCGAGTCGATCGCCCCAGCATCTGCGGCACGTACCTGGACGCCGCCCGTCGACATGCCACGTACCGGGATCGTGCGCCGGGTGGCGATCCCAGGCCCCACCTCGCGGTTCGCGGCCCGGGATGCCGTCGTGTACCTGCCGCCCGCCGCCCTGACCGCGAATCCTCCTCGCCTTCCCGTCATCCTGATGTTCGCCGGACAACCCGGCGCTCCCTCCGACATGTTCACCGCCGGTCGCGTCGAGAAGACGCTCGACGCCTACGCGACAGCGCACCACGGCATTGCTCCCATGGTCGTGGCGCCGGATCAACTGGGTGCACCCGACCGGAATCCCATGTGCGTCGATTCACCGCTGGGTGACGTCGCCAGTTACATCACCATCGACGTCACGAGATGGATCCGGTCGCATCTGCCGGTCGCGACCGACCCGGACTCCTGGGCGATCGCCGGCTATTCAGAAGGAGGAACCTGCGCCATGCAGTTCGGCGCCGGCCACCCGGACCTGTTCTCGTCGATCCTGAGCATCTCCGGCGAGCTGGCTCCCACGATCGGAGCGAAGACGGTCGACGTCGCCTTCCACGGCTCCGCCGAGGCGTATCGGCACGCGCAGCCGCTCTCTCTGCTCGCCGCCCACGGCCCATACACCGGTTCGTACGCGATCTTCGGCGCGGGTCAAGACGACGCGAAGTTCTCGACCTTCCAGCACACGACGGATGCCGCCGCGAAGGCGGCCGGCATGCAGACAGAATTCATCTCATCGCCCGGAACGGCGCATGACTGGAACACCGTTCGCTACGTTCTTGCTCGCGGACTCCCGAAGCTCGCCGACCGCCTGGTGACGACGCCTGCGGCCTGAGCGCGCCGGGCGTCGGACGCCGCTCGTATCCTCACCCCATGTCCGAGGGTGTCGAGGCGTGGTGGGCGCGACGGCAGTTCACGCATGACGCCGACGTGCCGTTCCCGGTCGGGACGTATCGGGACGCGTGGGCGCCCTACCCCGCCCTGATCCGGCAGTACCACCCGGAGTTCAACGCCGGCATCACTCTCACTCAGATCCCGCCGGCCGCCGAGGTGCTTCTGCTCTGGCAGTGCGAGGTCGGCCACCTGTTCGCGGCGACCCCCGCAGAACAGCGTCAGCGGCCGGGGCGTGAACGCCGGCTCTCGTCGTGGTGCCCGGAGTGCGCAATGCTGGCCAAGCCGCCCCGCGTCCGGCCCGCGGGTGAGGCGCGACCGCGCGCTGCATCCCGGGCCAAGGCGGTGTGCCCGAAGACGCCGCGGCTTCCGGTCGGCGAGGCGTTTACGAGCGAGTGCGCGCCGGCCACGGCATCCGCTGTCGAAGCGCGGCTGCGGCACGACCTCGCCGAACGTCTCGAGTTCGCGTCCGGCCTCAACGCGGTGCGCGTGGCACGCCCGTTCTTCGAGCATCTCGAGGTGTGGCCCGACATCGTCATCCCCGAACTGCGCATCGCCGTCGAGTACGACAGCACCGGGCGGCACGGTCTCGAGCACGTGGGCAGGCGCCGGGATGCCGACCTGCGTAAGGACCGCGCGCTGCGGTGGGCGAAGTGGGAGGTCGTGCGAATCCGCACCGGACGGCTTGAGAAGCTCGGGCCGTGGGACCTGCAGGTGTCGGGTGCGGGGCGGAAGACGGTGACCGGACTGCTCGACGTGTTCCGAACGATCCGCGGCGAGCTGATCGTCGAGGCCTATCGGCGCTGACGATCCGAGAGCGCGGCGGCCTCGCTCATCCACCGTGCGTAGACGTCCCAGGGGTCCCGCCCGCCCGCGACGACATCAGCGTGCTCGGCGATGGCCGGGGTCAGGCGGAACCATTCCGACCCGCCGAACCTGTCGGCGGCGAACTGCTCGTGCCGCCGCCGCTCGAGGCGACGGTCTCCTCGCTCGAAGGCGAGGACCTCCTCGTGCCAGATCGCCGTGAACCGCTGCCGGGGATTCGCGGTGGTCCCGATCTTCACGCGATCGCCGTGCCGCAGGTAATAGACGACGTCGACGCGCGGAGGCGCCAAGTCGGAGTCCGGCGCCTCTCCGTATCGCCACTCGCAGACGGCGCAGGCCCACCCGGACGGGTAGTGCACCCCGATGGGCGAACCGCAGGCCAGGCAGGGCGACGGGAGCAGGTCGGTGACGCTCTGGGTGCGCGAGCTCCACTCGGCGGCAACGGCGAGATGCATCTCGCAGAGAGGCAGAGGTGCGTCGACCGCCTCGGTTGCCTCGCATCCGGGTATGCAGCAACTCATGCAGACCGTCCTGTTCACTCGTGCTCGGGAAGCAGCGGAGTCGACCACCCCGGGTCGCGGCCGAGCTGTGCGGCACGGGCGACCGATGCCGTCCCGAACTTGTCGCGCACGGCGTCGAGCACCATGTCGAGTCGCGCTCCCTCGTTCCACTCGATCGGCAGTTCCGGTTGGATGTCGTCGGCCCGACCCAGCTGCGACAACGTGATCCCGATGAGCGTGATCCCCCGGTCCGCGATCTCCGCCTGGGAGGCGGCGAGCAGCGCTCGGGCGACGGCGAGCAGCACCGTCGTGCGGTCGGTCGCGGGGCCGACCGTGTGCGACCGGGTGGCCCGGGCGAAGTCGCCGAATCGGAGGCGCAGCACCACCGTGCGACACACCCGATCCCCGTCGCGCAAACGTCGGGCCAGCCGATCGACGATCTGGGTGAGGATGAGGTCGAGCTCGTCGGGCGATCGCGGGCTGCGGCCGAGTGCGCGTTGAGATCCGATGGAGCCACGACGTCGTGTCGTCTCGACCGGTCGCGGATCCCGCAGCCGAGCCAGCGCGTGCAGGTGCGCCCCAGCCGCTCGGCCCAGCATTCGTTCGGCGGTCGCGGCTTCGAGCTCGGCGAGCTCCCCGACGGTGCGGATGCCGAACCGGTGGAGTTTCGCGGCCGTCACCGCGCCGACGCCCCACAGTCGTTCGACCGGCAGCGGTAACAGGAAGTCCTGCTCGCGGTCGGGTTCGACGACCAGGAGCCCGTCGGGCTTGCTCACCGCGCTGGCGACCTTGGCGAGAAACTTGGTGCGCGCGACACCGACCGAGATGGCCAGCCCGACCTCCGCTCGCACGCGCTCCCGCAATCGCACGGCGACCTGTTCGGGCGTGCCGACGATGTGACGCAGGCCGCCGACTTCGAGGAACGCCTCATCGATGGAGAGCCCCTCCACCAGAGGGGTCGTATCGCGGAAGATCGCGAACACGTCCTTGCTGGCCGCGGAGTAGGCCTCCATCCGCGGCGGGACGATCACGGCATCCGGGCACAGCTCACGCGCCTGGCGGCCACCCATCGCGGTGCGCACTCCGCGGGCCTTCGCCTCATAGCTCGCGGCGAGCACCACTCCGCCGCCGACGATCACCGGCCGGCCGCGCAACTCGGGCGCGTCGCGCTGCTCAACCGACGCGTAGAAGGCGTCGAGATCGGCGTGGAGCACGGTTGCCTCGCCTCTCATCCTGCCCCCTCCCGTCGATCGCTGACGAACCCGGCCGTCTCGCCCTAGTCGTAGATGCGGATCAGTTGCCACTCGCCGCCGGCCCGGCGGATGTCGAACATGTGGGACAGACCGGCGTCGTCGGTGCCCTGGAAGCGCCACCCGGTCAGGTTCAGCCGGTGGGTCATCTCGGGATGCTCGTCCTCGAGCCGGGTGGGCATGTCCGTCACTCGGTAACGCTGGCCCTCGTAGACGAGACGGGCCGGCACGTCGTTGACCAGCCAGACGGTGACGACGCTCCCGGTTCGGGCCGGGTGCAGCAGACTCATGATGAACTCCCTTCGACACTCGAACGAATGTTCGAAGGTCGAGAGTAACCCCGGCTTCCACGACACGCCAAGAGACCTTGTCCCCGAGATCAACGATGTCCGTCCGCACTGAGCCACGCAATGACTGGACCGAAAGGCTGAGGGCCGGACAGGACCAAAGCCCCTGCCGACTCCCGGCCCACACGGACGAGTGTGTCTCTAACCCGTATCCGAATCGATCTTGGATCAACCGTATGTCGCCCCGCACCCGCGTTCCCGCCGTCGAGTGGGTGGCCCGTGTCCTGGCGATCGCCTTCGCTGCGATCACCGCGGTGGGATGGTGGGACGAGGCCCGCGCACGCCAAGAGCCGACCCTCGGCGGCACGGTGCCGGGGACATGGTTCGATCAGTGGGCGATCCCGACCCATTTCCTTCCGCTTCTGTTGATCGTCGCCGCGATCATTGTGGGATGGAGGCGTCCGCTCATCGCCGCCATCGGTTTTGCGATCTATGCGGTGCTTCAGGCGATTGCTGTCGGAACCGAGTGGGCCTACCTCCCCCTCGTCGTCGCACCGCCTGCGCTGATTGCGATCCTGTACCTCATCGGCTGGTCGGTGCGTCGTCGTGCGAAGCCCGCCTGACCCCTTCGACGACCTCGACCTCGCAGTCGCACACAGCCGCAGCCGTGTCGCGCGAATCTTCGTTACACCCTGAGAATCCAGCGCCTGAGCGCGTCGCGCGCCCCGCTGTCGCGAGTGGCGGCATCCCACTCGATCGCCGCCGTCTCCGACGCGAGGGCGATCAAGAGTCGAGCGTTGATCTGGACAGGTGTCAATCCCAGCACCTTCAAGCTTGGCTCCACGAGCTGCTCGAAGCGCGCGGCCAACGGGCGGCCAGACTCACCGACTCCCCCCGCCTCGAGAGTAAGGGTCTTGACGGATCGGTGTGCGAGGCAGACGTCGAGGTAGCTGTCGATGGCGGCGAGCAGGAAGTCCCGTCCTGGCGGGTGGGGCGCCACTGCGGCGAGCACCGCTTCCTCGACCTCGGAGAGGAATCGCTCCCGAAGAGCCTCGACGAACCGAGCACGATCGGCGAAATGGATGTAGAAGGTGCCTTTGGCCACGCCTGCCTCGGCCGTGACCGCTGCCACGGAGAGATCTGAAAGACCGTCCCGAGCGGCGATCAGCTCTCCGGCATCAAGGAGAGCCCGGGTCGTCTCACGCCCTTTCGGCGTTATGGGGCTCTTCCACTCCTCGTCCGTCATGTGACCATGTTACATGACCGTTTGGTCATAAAATTATGACCGCGCGGTCATTTCTGTGCTACGGTCGCCTCTCGGGTGCGGATCCGAGGGTCGGATCGGCGTTGAAGGGACATGACATGAGCGACGACCTCGTGCTCGTAACGGGTGGAACCGGCTTTCTCGGCGCGCATACCGTCGTACGTCTGATCCGGGCTGGCTACCCGGTGCGAACCACCATCCGCAACATCTCGGCCGTCGACCGCTTCCGCTCGATGCTCCGCGCCGGCGGCGTCGACGCCAACGCGGCAGCGGCCGTCGAAGTCGTGGAAGCCGACCTCGTGGCGGATGCCGGCTGGCAGGCTGCGGTGAACGGCGCCCGTTATGTCCTTCATGTGGCATCCCCCTATCCCGCTGTTGCGCCCCGCAATCCGGACGAGCTCCTCATCCCGGCCCGCGACGGCTCGTTGCGCGTCCTTCGTGCGGCCCGCGAAGCGGGAGTGCGACGGGTCGTGCTGACCTCGTCGTTCGCCGCGATCGGCTACGGCCATCCCCCGATGGAGCGCACCTTCACCGAGCGAGACTGGACGGATCCCACCCGCCCGGGCGTCGAGGCCTACCAGCGTTCGAAAGCCATCGCCGAACGCGAAGCTTGGGACTTCGTTGCGCGAGAAGGCGGCTCGCTCGAACTTTCCGTGATCAACCCGGTCGCCATGATCGGGCCCATGCTCGCGACTCCGCCCTCGACGTCGATGCAACTCATGGCGCAGATCCTGAACCGAGCAATGCCTGCGCTGCCGCGGCTCTCGTATGGGATCGTCGACGTGCGAGACGCTGCAGACCTTCATCTCCTTGCGATGACCACTCCCGCCGCCGGCGGCGAACGGTTCCTCGCGACGGGCGGGGATGCTGTCTGGCTCACCGACATAGCTCGTGTCTTCCGCGACCACCTCGGCGACGCGGGGCGCCGGGTCCCGTTGCACGCCATGCCCGATACGGTTCTGCGCGCTCTCGCCTTGGTCAGCCCGTTCGTCCGCCCGATGACACATGACCTCGGAGTCATGAAACACCTCGACAACACCAAGTCGCGAGAGATGCTTGGATGGCGTCCCCGCACCACCGAGGAGACCCTGATCGCCACGGGCGAGAGCCTCCTTCGCTACGGGCTCATCGCTCACCTCGACCCTGCTCGTCAGCGGCGAGCGCGATAAGGGAGGGCGACACATCCGCGCCTTCAGAGTTGCGAGCCGCCGCCATCGACCGTTAGTTCGGCACCTGTGGTGTAGCTCGCGTCGAAGAGAAGATAGGTCACGGCCCGCGCGACTTCGTCCGCCGTCCCGAGCCGTCCCATGGGGTTGTCAGCGGCCATCTGAGCCTGGGCCTGCTTCGCGATGTGGTCGGGCATCGACTTCTGAAGGATGCCTGAGTCGATGGCCCCCGGGCTCACCGCGTTGACGCGAACGCCGCCTGGCAGCAACTCGCGGGCGAGGCTGCGCACCATCGACCGCGTCGCTGCCTTGGCCGCGGCGTAGGCGCTCAGTGTCGGAAGACCGAGCACGTTGGCAATGGACGTGGTGATCACCACACCGCTGCCCTCGGAGAGCAGAGGAGCCAGCCGTTGGACAGTGAAGTACGGACCCTTCGCGTTGATGTTCATCAGTTCGTCGAAGAGTTCCTCGGTGGTCTCGCCAAACGGAGCGAACCCGTTCACTCCTGCGTTGACGAAGAGGCCGTCGACAGTTCCGAACGCGCTCTTTGCGCGCTCCGCGAGCGTCTCGATATCCCTCAGCGATCCGGCATCGCTGAGTACGGCGATGGCATCACCACCTAACCGGGAAGCAGCTTCGTCAAGGCTGGATTGAGTACGTCCCGTGATCAGGATCCGGGCGCCCTCGCTGATCAACGACTGGGCGGTGGCAAAACCGATTCCAGTGCTTCCTCCGGTGATGACAACACTCTTGTTTTCAAAACGACCCATGTAGCCAGTTGATGCCTGTCTCCGCGATACGTCCAAGGCCTGGATGGCACTCCGGCATACCCGAAATGCATGACCTAGGTTGGGGAGGTGACGATCGCAGTTGGCGGGGCAGACCCTGACGGGGGTCTCGCCTCGGACCTGGACCTGCGAATCGTCAGGTACTTCGTCGCAGTCGCGGAGCATGCCAACTTCGGTCGGGCGGCACAGGCGCTGCGCCTCGCTCAACCCTCCCTCAGTCGACAGATCCAACGGCTGGAACGTCAACTTGGGGTCCAGCTGTTCGTGCGGGGCCCAAGCGGAAGCACGCTGACCGATGCGGGGGACGCATTTCTCCCCCACGCGCGAAGCCTTCTCGCCACGGCACGGCGCGGCGCGGCCGCCGCACGGGCAGTCGACGGATCGGACGGTTTCACGATCGGATACCTGGGCGGCCTGGGCGTCACCGATGCCGTACGCACCCTCCATTCGCTTCATCCTGAGGCGCGCATTCGGACTCGTGAACTGCCTGACGTCGGGGCCGCGGCAGCGCTACGTTCAGGTGAGGTCGACGCCCTGCTGGCCAGGATGCCGCTTTCTCTTGACGGTATTCGGACTCGCACTCTCCTGGAGGAGCCGCGCTTGCTCCTGGTTTCGTCCGGTCACCCGCTCGCCGGCAGGGAATCCGTCAGCGCCGAGGACTTCGAATTGGACCTACGGGTCTCTTGCGGCGCGACGGATCATGAGTGGACGTCCTTTTGGCGCCTCGACCCGGCCAGCGGGTCTCCGGCTCCCCTCGCAGCTGCGCGCGTGGCGACGTTTCGGGACAAGCTGGAACTGGTGGCGATGGGCGAGGCGATCGCCGTCGTGTCCGCGGGCGACAGTCGACTGGTGGAGCGCCCGGATTTGTGCACCATGCGGATCCGTGGCATCGAGCCTTCTCGGATTGTCACGGCCATCCGTTCCTCCGAGGAGGATGCTCTTGCGTCGGACTTTCTCGGCCTGGGCCCGACGGCTTTTGGCCTGGAGACTTCTCTCAACGAGGCAATCGACGCAACCCGGGGCCTCTGAAGCTCACTGTCGTCGATCGAGATGAGAGTCTCTCGCGAAGGTCTGTCGATGTGTCCTAGACCAGTAGCGTGAACGTCGCCCGGATGTCTGCAACGAGGGTGTCGGGTTGTTCGAGGGCGAAGAAGTGGCCACCGGCGGCTGGTTCGTTGAAGTAGACGATGTTCGAGTAGCGGCGGTCCAGCTGCCGACGCGACTTTCGGACCGCCTCCTTGGGCGGCATGGTGAAGCCGACCGGGATGCTGATCGGGTCGTCGATCGTGGCCGGCGATGACCATCCAGACTGGTCCATCTCCCAGTACATCCGGGCAGCCGACGCGCCGGAGTTCGGCAGCCAGTACATCATGATGTCGTCGAGCATCTCGTCGAGCGTGAAGGACCCTTCGGCGTCACCGGGTGTGCCGCAGGTGTCCTGGAACATGGCGTAGATCCATGCGGCCTGCCCGACGGGCGAGTCGGCGAGGGAGTACCCGATCGTCTGTGGCCGGGTGGACTGTTCTTTGGCGTAGCCGGAAAGGTTGTCCCAGAAGTGTTTCGCGTCTCCGAGCGCCGCCTTCTCCTCGGGTGTCGCGTTCTGGATTTCGTCCGGGGTGGGCGGGAACATCGCGAAGTTCAGGTGGGTGCCGATCAGGCCGGCAGGCTTCAGCTTGGCGATCTCATCCGTGATGGCGCAACCGAGGTCGCCGCCTTGCGCGCCCCAGCGCTCGTATCCGAGTCGGTCCATGAGGGTGATCCATGCCCTGGCGATTCGGGGCGGTGTCCACCCGGTTTCGGTGGGCTTCTGGGAGAACCCGAACCCGGGCAGCACGGGGATGACGAGGTGAAAGGCCTGCGCGGAGTCCAACCCATGGGCGGTCGGGTCGGTCAGTGGGCCGATGACCTTGCGGAACTCGAGGACGGAACCGGGCCATCCGTGGGTCATGATCAGCGGGGTCGCGTTCGCCTCATGGGAGCGGATGTGGAGGAAGTCGATGTCGAGGCCGTCGATCGTGGTGCGGTGCATCCCCCAGACATTGAGCTCCGCTTCGACCTTGCGCCAGTCGTACGAGCCGCGCCAATAGTCGACCAGGGCGGCGAGCTTCTCGGGAGTCGGTCCCTGCGAGGTGTCCGACACGGTGCGACCGTCAGGCCAGCGCACCAACGCCAGCCGGGTGTGCAGCTCGTCGAGCTGCTCCTGCGGAACCGCGATCGTGATGGGTTCGATGGTCTCGGACATGCGAGCGCCTCCATTGCTTTGTTTAGTACTGTACGGTATCGTACACATATGGTCAAGTCGATTGCCCCCAGCGAAGACACCCGTACCGCCGAGCCCGGCTCCTCTGAACTGCGCGGTGAAGCGCGCACCGTGGCGATCCTCGACGCCGCCCTCGAACTCATCGGCGAGGTCGGCTACGAGCGCGTGACGATGGACAGCATCGCCGCCCGCGCGCATGCGTCGAAGATGACCATGTACCGCCGCTGGCCCACCAAGTCGGAACTGGTCGCGGAGGCACTACGCCGCCATGCGCAGGGCGATGCACCGGCTGTGCCCGATACCGGAACCATGCGCGGGGACCTGCTGGCGACCGTCGCCGAGATCGCAGAGACACTGACCGGTGCGCACGGTCCCTCTCTGATCGGGCTGATCGAAGCCATCCGCGACGACGCCGCACTGCGGGAGCACGTCAGCTCGCAGGTCCGTGAACGGAGCCACCAGGTCGGGCGGGAGATCTGCGCCCGGGCGATCTCCCGTGGTGAGGCCGTTCACGCTGAACGAGCAGAGACCGTGCTCGACCTCGCTTTCGAGCATCTCTTCACGTCGACGCTGTTCGACGGCGCACAACCGAGCCGCGAACGTCAGCGCTCGCTCGTCGACGCGATCCTTCTCCCGTTGCTGAGCAGCGGGTCGTGACCACCGGACCAGCCGTCTCTTCTGACGCGGCCGAGAGGAAAGTGCACCCGAGGCGCTGGGCGATCCTCGCCGTCATCGCGGTCTGCCAGCTCATGCTGGTGCTGGACTCGTCGATCGTCACCATCGCCCTCCCCCAAGCTCAACACGATCTGGGCATCTCCACCGCCGACCGGCACTGGGTGGTCACGGCATACGCCCTCGCGTTCGGCGGACTGTTGTTGCTCGGTGGCCGGATCGCCGACTACGCGGGACGCAAGCGTGTCTTCGTGATCGGCCTCATCGGGTTTGCGATCGCCTCCGCTCTCGGCGGTCTCGCCCCCAACGCACTCGTCCTCTTCGGGGCCCGCGGCTTGCAGGGAGCATTCGCCGCCGTCATGGCGCCTGCCGCCCTGTCACTTCTCGCCGTCACGTTCACGAGTGGCAGGGACCGGGCCACCGCTTTCTCCGTGTACGGAGGGATCTCGGGCGGCGGTGCCGCCCTCGGACTCATCCTCGGTGGCGTCTTGACTGAGTTCACCTCGTGGCGGTGGTGCCTGTTGGTCAACGTTCCGATCGCGCTGATCACGGCCGCATTTGCGATTCGTCTCATGAGGGAAAGCCGCGCCACCGGAACCGCCCACTACGACATCCCTGGCGCTCTTACCGTCACCATCGGACTCATCTCACTCGTCTGGGGGCTCAGCCAGGCGGGCACCGTCGGCTGGGCGGCCGCCTCAACGATCACCTTTCTCGCTATCGCCGTCGTTCTCCTCGTCGCCTTCATCGTGATCGAGTCACACGTCGCATACCCGCTGCTGCCGCTACGGATCGTCCTCAACCGGAGCCGGGGCGGCGCGTTCCTCGCCGCCGTCCTTTCCGCCGCCGGGCTTTACGGGATGTTCCTGTTCCTGACCTTCTATCTGCAGGGCACCTTGAAGTTCTCGGCGCTCGAAGCCGGGTTCGCATTCCTGCCGTTCTCGGTCGGCATCGTCATCGGCGCCACCATCACCAGCCGAGTCCTCCCCAAAGCAGGACCCCGCATCATCATGACCATCGGCATGTTCCTCGCCGCACTCGGACTGTTCTGGTTCACCCAGATCGGGCTCGACGACAACTACCTCGTGCACGTGCTCCCCGGCGAAATCGTGGTCAGCGTCGGCATGGGAATCGTCTTCGTCACCGTCAGCAGCACCGCCCTCATCGGCGTGCGCGACAACGACTCCGGTGTCGCCAGCGCGTTCATCAACACCAGCCAACAGGTCGGCGGGGCACTGGGAACCGCGTTGCTGAACACGATCGCCGCGACCGCCACGGTCGCCTACCTCAGCGCACATCACGGCACCGGCGTACAGCCCGCCGCCAATCTCCACGGCTACCAACTCGCATTCCTCGTCGCCGGAATCATGCTCGCCGTGGGCGGCATGCTGACAGCCGCTCTCGTCCGCAGCATCCAGCCGGACGGGTCGTCGCGGATGTCGAACATCAGCGATCGCCCGTCGGGATCGGTGACCTGACATCGCCATCCGGTGATCGGAAGCGGACGGGTCATTCCGAACATCTCGGCCTCAAGCCGCGTCGGGTGCCGCTCACCCGGTACCTTCAGTCGGCTGTGACGCCGCCCGCCAGCTCCCAGATGACTTCGCGGAAGATGCGCTGCTTTGTCGGACTGATCGCCGAGAGCCTGTCCCGGATCGCGGCATCGCGCGCGGCGTCTACCTGCTGTTGAATCGCGCGTCCCGCCTCTGTTGCTTCTGGTATTCGAATGCGGCGATCAGTCGGGGACGAGCGACGGACTATCAGCCCATCCTTCTCGAGGCGATCCAGGAGCGACACCATCGTGGTCTTGTCGATGCCCAGCTCCGCGCAGATTTCGAGCTGTGTCCGTTCGGTCCCGTCGGAGGCGAGGGAAAGAATGAACCACGCACGTAGGTCCGACAACCCGGCCTCGCGGGCGAGCTCATCGAACGCGAATCCCAGATTCTCGCCGGCTCGGAGCACCATCCAGGTGAGGTCCGCGGTTTGGCTGCTCCCCACGATCGGTCGGCGGATGCCGTTCATGACGATGGGTTCGCGCTTGGCTGGCATGCGCCCAATCGTACAAGAGACTCAGGATGATCGGACGATAGATCATCTTGCGCCGGATGATCCGCCACGGTACGGTTGCGTTTGCGGCGCAGGTCGCCCTATCGAAAGGACCACCCATGAACCCCGATCCGAGAAGATGGATCGCTCTGACGGTGATCGCGGCGGCCCAGTTGATGGTCGTGCTCGACGGCTCAATCGTGAACATCGCGCTCCCCTCGGCGCAGGCCGATCTGGGCATCTCAGACGCGGACCGGCAGTGGGTGGTGACCGCCTACGTCCTCGCCTTCGGAGGACTCCTTCTCCTCGGCGGACGCATCGCGGACCAGGTCGGCCGCAAGAAGGTGTTCGTGATCGGGCTACTCGGCTTCGCCGCCGCGTCAGCTCTGGGCGGCTTCGCCGTCAATTCGGGAATGCTGATCGGTGCTCGCGGTCTGCAGGGAGTGTTTGCGGCGTTGCTTGCACCGTCGGCCCTGTCGCTGGTGACGGTCACGTTCACCGATATGAAGGAACGCCATCGCGCGTTTGGCGTGTACGGCGCCGTTTCGGGCGGTGGCGCCGCCATTGGACTCGTCCTCGGTGGGGTGCTCACCGAGTACGCGAGTTGGCGGTGGTGTCTGCTGGTGAACGTCCCCATTGCGATCATCGCGGCTCTCGCGGCGATCCCGACCGTTCGGGAAAGCAAGATCACCAAGGGGACGAGGTATGACATCGCTGGTGCCATTCTTGTCACCGGTGGTCTGACAGCGATCGTCTACGGCTTCACTCGCGCGGCCGACCCCGGGGCCGGTTGGGGCAATCCGCTCACGGTCAGCCTGCTCCTGGGCGGGATCATCATTCTTGCGGCCTTCGTGTTCGTCGAGACCCGCGCCCAGGACCCGCTCGTCCCGCTGCGCCTGGTACTTCACAGAAATCGCGCCGGGGTGTTCCTGTCCTCGCTACTGATCTTCGCGGGACTGTTCTCGATGTTCCTGTTCCTGTCGTACTACTTCCAGCAGAACCTCGGCTTCACCCCCCTCCTTTCCGGGTTGGCGTTCCTGCCGTTCAGCGCGGGAATCGCCGTGTCCGCGGTCGGCGGCTCGGGACTCGTTCACCGCTTCGGGCCGAAGCCCTTGCTTGTCTTCGGCGCGACTCTGGGCGCGATCGGGCTCGCCTATCTTCTCTTCCTTAACGAGCACAGCACCTATCTCCTCAACGTGCTTCCGGCTGAGGTATTGATCAGTATCGGCATGGGCCTGTCCTCGGTGGCGCAATACTCGCTCGCACAGCACGGGGTTGCCGAGAAAGACGTCGGAGTGGTCAGCGCGCTTCTCAACACCGCACAGCAAATCGGCGGCGCACTCGGATTGGCGTTGCTCAACACCGTCTACGCGGCCGCGGTCGCCTCATACCTCCTCGCCCACAAGACCGGCGCGACAGCACACTCGCTTGCCGCTCTCTCCGGGTACCAACAGGCCTTCCTGGTGGGAATGATCATGCTCCTTGCCGCGGCGCTCATCGTCAGCGTGCTCGTGAAACGAGACCGAACCGTGAGCGAACCCATCCCCACCGCAGTCCACGCCTAACTCAGCTTCAAGAAAGAAGTCCCCATGTCAGACACCACGACCGCGCCACTCCCCGCGCCCTCCGGACCCGTCGCCGGGATGCCCACATTCCGGCACGAATACGCCAACGTCAACGGAACCCGAATCCACTACGTCGTCGGCGGAGAAGGCCCCGCCGTCGTCCTCCTCCATGGGTGGCCCTACACCTGGATGGTCTGGCAGAAGATGATGCCGATCCTCGCCGACGCCGGCTACACGGTGATCGCCCCGGACTTGCGCGGAACCGGCGACTCCGCCATCCCGGCCGAGGGATACTCCAAAGTCAACGTCGCAACCGACATCCACGAGCTCGTGGAAGGACTCGGGATCTCGTCGATCGATCTCGTCGGCATGGACATCGGCACCATGGTCGCGTTCGCCTACGCCGCATCCTTCCCCGAGGGGGTGCGGACGCTGGTGCTATCCGAATCGGTCATCCCCGGCTTCGGCCTCGAAGAGCTCATGAACCCAGCCACCGGTGGGTACTGGCACTTCGGGTTCTTCCGGCAAGTCCGAATCGCGACCATGCTCACCACGGGGCACGAAGCGGCCTTCCTCGGCGGAAACTGGAAAATGGGATCAGTGCACGGGTTCGACCCCTCCGACATCGCCGAATACCTCCGTCAGTACACAAAACCCGAGGGGCTCAGAGGAGGATTCGAGCACTACGGGACGTTGCTCGAAGACGGCAAGACGAACCGAGAACTCGCCGCCGACCGGCTCACGATGCCGGTACTGGTACTCAACGGTGACGGCGGTCTCCCCCAGAACATCCTCCTGGACGGAGCCAAACGCGCCGCCGAAAACGTCGAATCCGATGTCATCCCGGCAGCAGGACACGCCTTTGGAGCCGACAACCCGACCGCAGGGGCAGAAATGCTCCACCGATTCTTCTCCGCCCACACCCCCACCACCCGGTAGAAATGGGACATCGAAACGATCGAACACCCGAGCTGGGCGCCCCGCCCTACCGTTCAATCGCGGGGATGCCGAAGGTGAGCATGTTGTCCGGCGACAGCGTCTCCCACTGGCTGAGCCAGCCCGGATCCTCGAACGCCCACACGAGCGCCTCGCGACAGGGGTCGTAGATCATCTCCATATCGGTGTACAGCTCGACCAGGGCAGCACCTGGCTCGATGTAGTAGGCGGCGATGTTGTGCCCGGCACCGTGGCGAACGGGCCCCCACAACAGCCGCGACCCCGACTTCTTCACACGATCCGCCAGCTTTCCGAGCTCGGCGATGCTCTGCGCCTGCCAGGCATGATGGTGCAGCGACGGCGCCTGGTCGACGGCTTTCACGACCGCGATGCCGTGGTGCTCGGGATTACAGCGCAGGAAGAAGGCGAAGTCGTCACCGATGCGGTCCGAGACCATGAAGCCGAACACGTCGACGAGGAATGCGACCATCGCGACCGAGTCGCGCACCTTGATGTTGACGTGGCCATAACGGTCGGGGCCCATGCCCCCGCCACGCGCATCCCACAGCGACATGCCCCGGTAGACGTGCCACGTGAATCCCTCGGGGCCGACGAAGGCGAACCCCTCCTCGATGTGGTCCTCGATCGGCTGCTCTGAGATCACCCGCCATCCGCCCCGGCGGACCTTCTCGCGGATGGCGGCGAGGTTGTCGTGGTCCGGCGCGACGAGGCCGATGTGGTCGACGCCCTCGGTCTCCGACTTCACATACACGAGTTCGTGGTGCGTGTCGGCGGCCGAGAGGAAGGCTCGCGTCGCGGTGTTCTCCACCGAACGGAGGCCGAGCACATCGGTCGCCATGCGGGTGGACGCGGCCAGGTCGCGCGATCCCAATGCCACATACCCCATCGCGCAGACGGATCCCGTGGTCGTCATTTCTGTTTCCTCTCTCTTGGCGAACTGGCCGCGTTGGCTCAGTCGCGCTCCAGCACGGTCACGCTGCACACAGCGGACGTGTAGGGCACCGTCGTGACGGCGCCTCCGGCGTTCTGCGCGACCGCGAGCCGCGCGTCTCTCACCTGGCGCCCTCCGGCGCGGCCCCGCAGCTGATCGACCAGCTCGACGATCTGCGCGGCGCCAGTCGCCCCGACCGGGTGCCCACGGCTGACGAGCCCGCCGCCGGTGTTGACGGGGAGCCTCCCGTCGAAGCGGAAGTCGTCGTGGAGCGCGCGGCGCCAGGCACGCCCGTGCTCCACGACCCCCAGCTCCTCGAGCGCGACGAGTCCCGAGGAACTGGCGGCATCGTGCACCTCGACGATGTCGACGTCGGCGGGGCGCCGCTCGGCGGCCGCGAACGCCTCGGCAGCGGTCCGTCTCACGAGCTCTCCTCCTTCTGCCCGGCGCCCCGATCGCAACGCGATCGCACGCACCGCGATCGCGGCGTCGCGGTGCGGGCGCGCCGAGACCAGGACGGCAGCCGCGCCGTCACCGATGGGCGAGCACATCAGCAGGGTCAGCGGATCGTCGATGACACGGGAGTCGAGGATCTCGGCGGGCGTCGCGGTCGTGCGGTATTGCGCTCGGGGATTCAGACTGCCGTGCAGGCGCGCGATCGCGGCGGCGTGGGCGAAGGCCTCAGCCGTGGCTCCCGTCGCGGCCATGTAATCTCGGGCCTCCTGCGCGTAGATGCTCATGAAGACCGAGGCGCGCGGTGTGCCTGAATGGGCATGCGTCGTGACGTCGATTCCGGCTGCGAGCGCCTCGAACGCGCGCGCCCGGTCAGGGGAGGTCATCTTCTCGACCCCGATCGCGAGCGCCGAGTCGCACGAGCCCGATCGCACGGCGTTGATGGCGAGCAGCAACGCGCTCGAGCTGGAGGCGCAAGCGTTCTCGACGTTCACGACCGGAGCGCCGGCCAGCGGCGTGTCGGCCAGCGCGAGCTGGCCCTGGATCATCGCCTGGCCGGTCATGAGCGAGCCGATGGCGTTGCCGACAGCAACGAACCCGATGTCCTCGGGGTCGCAGTCCGCGTCGGCGAGAACATCGTCGACGACCGACTCGACCATTGCGGTGACGGAGCGTTCGGGGAACTTCCCGAACGGGGTGCACACCGCGCCCGTGACGTAGACCGACGCGCTCATCGCACCTGCTCCGCCCAGCCGGTCCAGGCCCGGCGCAACGCGACCTTGTCGATCTTGCCCACCGCGGTCATCGGCAGGGAGTCCACGCGGACGATCGCCTTGGGGTGCTTGTACCGCGCGAGCGAGGCCTCGCACGCCGAGGCCACGTCGACGTTCTCGACCCGCTCGTCGGCGACGATGTAGGCGACCACCGCCTCACCCCAGTCGGGATGCGGGATGCCCACGACGGCGACCTGTGTCACACCAGCTGAGGCGATGGCCTGCTCGACCTCGGTGGTGTAGATGTTCAGCCCGCCCGAGATGATCATGTCGTTCTTGCGGTCCAGCAGGTACACGAAGCCGTCGGCATCGATTGTTCCGATGTCACCGGTGTGGAGCCATCCGCCGCGCAATGTCTCGGCCGTCTTCTCGGGCATGCCCCGGTAGCTGTCCATGACATACGGCGCCCGTGCGCAGATCTCCCCGATCTCGCCGACGGGGAGCGGGCGGCCGTCGTCGTCGAGCACGGCGATCGACACGAGGGTCGCCGGTCGCCCGCAGCTGGTGAGTCGCTCAGAATGAGCCGGATCGTGATCCTCGCGTGTCAGCCGGGTGAGGAAGTTGGGCGCCTCGGACTGTCCGTACAACTGCATGAAGACGGGCCCGAAGCGCGCCAGCCCCTGTCCGAGGCGCTCGGGGGATATCGGCGCGGCGCCGTACAGGATGGTGCGCAGCGATGCGACCTCGCCCACCCGGTGATCGGAATCGAGCAGCCGGTAGATCATCGTCGGGACGAGGAAGAGCAGCGTGATGGCGTACTCGATCACGCTGTCGATGACCGCAGCGGCCTCGAAGCGCGGCGCCAGCACGTGGAACGCCCCCTTGAGCAGGCCCGCCTGGAGCAGGAAGCCCGCCGAATGCGCAAGCGGGGCGGTCAGGAGCATCCGCTCGTCGTCGAGGATTCCGATCTCGATGTCGTGGGCGAGCAGGTTCAGTGCGAGTGCTCCCTGGCAGTGCACGACGCCCTTCTGTCGACCTGTCGTGCCCCCCGTGTACAGGATCAGCGCGACGTCCGACGGCGCAACCACGACTTCGACCTCGGAATTCCGGCCCGCGTCGACCGCGAGCAGCCCATCCCATTCGCGCCCGAGTTCGATCACCCGCGCCACCCCAGCCTGCCGGGCGACGCCGGCCAGGGCCTCGTCCACGAGGGCCACCGTCGCGCCGCTGTCAGCGAGGATGTACCTCATCTCTGACGCCGAGAGCATCGGGTTGATCGGCACCTTCGCGCCACCCGCCCGCAGGATCCCCTGATCGGCGACGACCCATTCGACGCTGTTGGACATCATCACCGCGACGGGATCACCCGGCGAGATCCCGGCGGCGACAAGGGCGCGAGCGAGCCGGTTCCCGAACCGCTCGAGGTCGCGGTAGCTGAGGGTCCGCCCATCCGCATCGACGACGGCGGGGCGATCGCCGAAACGGGCGATCGAGCCGACGAGCAGCGAACGGAGGGTGACATCCATCTCAGTACCCCGTGCTGAGGGGCTCGGCCCGAGGTGCGTCGACGATGCGGTGACGGAGCTCGCCGAGCTGCGCGACGGCGAGCGTGACGGTGTCGCCGGGCTGCAGCCACCCCCGGAAGCCGGCGCGGTCGGTGACGTACTGCTCGAAGAGGCAGCCGGTTTCGACCGTGCCGGAGCCGATGACGTCACCGGGCCGCAGCCGAGCCCCGCGGGACGCGAACGCGATCATGTCGGCGAAGCCCCAGTCGATGGTGTTCCAGTTCCCGCGGCTGACCAGGTCGTCGCCGACTCGGACGGTCATCTCCAAGTCGTAGCCGTGAGCGGACCGGAATGGCTCCAACTCGTCGGGCGTCACGAGCGTGGGGCCGAGCGTGTTGGCGGTGTCCTTGCCCTTCCCCGGCCCGAGCCGCAGCGGCATCTCGTTCATCTGCAAGTCCCGCGAGCTCCAGTCGCAATAGATGAGGAAGCCGGCGATGTGCGCCTCTGCACTCGCCACCGGGATGTCGGAGCCTGCTCGCCCGATGACAGCCGCGATCTCGAGCTCGAAGTCGAACATCTCGGTGCCGGGCGCCATCGGCACCTCGTCGCGCGGCCCGAACCGGGCGTCCGGGTTGGTGAAGTAGAACGGCGGGAAGGTCTCGAAGCGCTCGTCGACGGGCATGTCGATCGCGGATGCCACGTTGCGCAGATGCTGGAGGAATCCCGCGCAATCGCGGATCGAGGGCGGCTGCAGCGGACTCCGTAGTAGCGCGTCGTCGAACGGGATCACCTCCGTCGGGCGACGCGCGGCGGAGTCGCCGCGCGTCGCGAGGTCGCCGGAGTCGAGGAGGTCGAGCAACGTGGGCCCTGCCTCGAGGCCGTGCACCTGGTCGTCGACGACCACACCCACGCGATCGTCTCCGGCGGGTGAGCGATAGGTGACGAATCTCATCCGCGGCTCATCCCTGCGATGCCCCCGCGACCATCCGGGTGCGCAGCGTTCCGATTCCCTCGACCTCGCTCACGATCTCCTGCCCCGGCTTGAGGAACCGTCGGGGGGTCCGGGCGAAGCCGACACCCGACGACGTGCCGGTGAAGATCAGGTCGCCCGGACGCAGTTCGACCACGGACGACAGCAGCGAGACGAGACGCGGCACCGAGAAGATGAGGTTCGTGGTCCGGAAGTCCTGCACGATTTCGCCGTCGATCGTGCAGGTCAGGCCGATGTCATCACGGTCCTCGAACTCGTCGGGCGTCACCAGCCACGGACCGGTCGGGCCGTAGCCGGGGAAGGACTTGCCGAGGCTGAACTGGGGGTATGAGGCCCCCGCGAGCTGGAGTTCGCGATCTGAGATGTCCTGCCCGATCGTCAGCCCCGCGACGTGATCCCACCCCGCCGACTCGCTCACGAGGTGTGTGGGCCGGCCGATGACGACGACGAGCTCGAGTTCCCAATCCGTCATCGGCCGCGCGATTTCGACAGGGGTCGAGGGGCCGATGATGCAGGACGGGAACTTCGTGAACACGGAGGGGAAGTCGGGGATCTGCAGCGACGCCTCGGCCGCATGGTCGCGATAGTTGAGCGAGATCGCGAACACCTGGGACGGGCGAGGTGAGGGGGCTCCGAGGGACGCCGGGGCGAGCTGCCCCGGAGCCCCGGCACCCTGCGAGGCGGCCCACTTCGTGAACTCGTCCCAGACCTCGTAGACCTCGGCGATGTCGGCCGGGAACCGGCCGTCGGAGGCCCGGTTCACGTCGACCGGATGACCGTGGACGAAGACCGACAGGCGGTTCTCGATGGAGGCGAGGTACATCGTTCAGCTCATTTCTGGTCGAGGCGGGCGAGGAATCGGGAGATGGCGGCGGCGATCTCAGGAGCCGCCTCGAGCGTGGCCAGATGACCGGCTCCGGGGATGACGACGAGCTCCGCGTCGGGGATCGCCTCGACCATGTCCGGCCCGCGGAACGCCCCCGCGTCGAGCTCGCCCCACATCACGAGAGTCGGGCAGGCGATGAGAGGCAGCTGGTCGGTGATCGAGCGGTAGGTGGCAGGGAGACGAGTCGCGAGGGGCATGGCTTGGCGGGGGTGCCGCAGCATCTGGTCGAGTTCGCGCCGGGCGGCATCAGGGTGTGCCTCGAGCCAGCCCGGCGCATGGAAGATCCGTTGCAGGCCGGAGGCGGCCGCACGGCGCTCCCCCTCGTCGTCCCCCGCCAGAGCGATCCCCACCCGCGCAAGGGCATCGACCGCGTCCGGTCCCGGAGGTTCGGGCGACGCGTTGATCAGCACCAACGCCCGGACGACGCCGGGATGCTGGATGGCGACCCGGGTCGCGATCGCCCCACCCTGCGAAAGCCCGATGAGGACTGCCGACTCCGCGCCGAGTGCGGCGACCAGCTCGGGCACCGCAGCGACGAGGTCATCGGCGGACCACCCCGCCGGATGCCAGCCCGAGTCTCCATGACCCGGCCAGTCGACCGCGACCAGGCGATACGCACCGGTGACCGACGCGACCGTGTCGGCGAAGCTCGCGCGGCCGCTGAGGGTTCCATGCAGGAAGAGTACGAGTGGCCCTTCACCGACCTCGGTGTACGCCCAGTCGATGCCGCGGACGCCGACCCGACCCTCAGACATGCCCACGCACCAGGTCGATCAGTCCCTCCGCATCCTCGGGCACGGCGTCGCCGCGCCACGCGACGTGCTGATCGGGACGCACGAGCACGAGCTTGGCTTCGTACATCTCCGCGAGATCCGGATGCCCCGGAGCGTAGACCTCGAGCGGAACGCCGCGATCGCGTGCGGCAGCCTCCAGCCCGGAGGTGTCGACACCGTCGACGGTGGTGATAAGCGTGAACCACGGCCCGAGTCGGTCGTACAGCGACGTGGTCTCGTCGAGCCACACGTGCGGCAGACGGGATCCCGGTGATGCGGTTGGGATGTAGTCACCTGCGGTGGACTGCGGCGGATCCGGCTGGTGCACGACGATCGGCGACTCGTTGTACTGGTAGCCGAGCTGAGCGCCCATGCTCTTGAGCTCCGAGACCTTCTTCTCGAAGATGAGAGCCGTCACCTCGTTGCGAGCTGCCTCCCCGATGGGGCCTTCCTGCTCCATGTGGTCGCGGGTCATCGTGGGGCCGATGAGCGAGGTGTTCTTGGCGCACACGTCGAGGATCCAGGTCTCGGCCTCGCGGCGCTCGACGCTGTAGCTCGGAATGAGCGCGTCGCCGCCCCAGCCCTGCAGGATGGCGGCGAGCTTCCAGCCGATGTCGGCGGCGTCCCCGATGCCGATGTTCATCCCAAACCCTCCATAAGGAGAGATCAGGTGCGCTGCATCGCCGGCCAGCAGAACCCGTCCGTAGTCGTAGCGGGGCGCCATGACGGAGTGCACCATGAGCTGCCCGCCACCCAGGGACTCGAGCTCGAGGTCGGCGCCGATCTGGGCGACGTAGTAATCGCGCACCGACGTCCAGTCATCGGGGTCCACGCCGGCGGGGGCGGGAGCGTCGAAGAAGAGGTACGTGTCCTCGGAGTCCTGCGCGAAGACGATCAGGCCGGTACGGTCCTCGTTGATCAGCCAGTAGAACGCAGAGAGCCCGGTGGGGCGGGCGAGCTCCTTGAGGGCCGGAGCGTGCACGTGCCACGCCATCGCCGTCACCAGGTTCGGCAGGCCCTCGAGCTTGACCCCGAGCTGCCGGCGCACCGTGCTCCTGCTTCCGTCCGCCGCGACGAGGAACGCGCCATGCACCGAGCCGGTAGTCCCGTCGCGGTCGACGAACTCGACAGTGACGCCGTCATCCGTCTGGATGAAACCGGTCACCTCGATTCCGAAACGGAGGTCGATCAGGTCGAGTTCGGCGACCCGGTCGCGAAACGTCTTCTCGATCGCGGGGTTCGGAGCCCATTCCGGAGTCTCCGCGGCGAACGGGAAGCGGGCCGCCCACTCGACTCCGCCTTCCAGGTTGGCGAGGGTGTAGCCCCCGACCACACGGGTGGTGAAGCGGACGTCGCGCTTGAGTTCGGGGTCGATCGGATCGTTGCTCCGCAGTCGGTCGGCGATGCCCCAGCGGCGGAAATGCTCCATCGAACGCGAGTTGGTCTGGTTGGTTCGCGGCCCGAACGACTCGTCGGCGAACCGCGACTCCAGGACGACCGTACGGACGCCACGCAGCGCCAGATCGATCGCGACGGCCATGCCGATCGGGCCTCCCCCGGCGACGATGACGAGTTCCTCGCTCCGACCGGCGGACGCGGCGTCCCGGCTCGAAGCGGCGCGAGCGTCATTGCTTGCTGCAGACATGGTGAAGCCTCTCTGTCTCCGTCGACAACGCCGTCACGACGGGTTCCGCGACGGCAGGACCGAGTCTGCTGGCGCCCGCCCGCCGTCTCTAGGACCGGTCTGCCAAAGTTCGGCGGCGGCGGATTGTCACGCAGCGACAGCGGCCTAGAATCTCGTCAAGTCATGCTCGCTGACGAGCAGGAATAGGTTGCTGTCTCCGTGGACGAACGAATGGGTGCCGAGCGCCGCGAATCGCGAGCGAGCCTCCTCCGGCAGCTGCTCGGTGCGCGATCCCTCTATGAGGCCATGAAGGCAGCCAGCGACGAAGTGGTCGACTGGGTCGGCAGCGAGCTCTCCTGGGCCGCCCCGATCGTCGACGGGTACCTGGTCATGGGCGCGCACGCCGGCCTCCGCACGGCGGAGATGGCGTCCTCATGGAGCCTGCGCCTCGGCGAGGGAATCGGCGGGCGGGTTGCCGTCGAGGGCGTCGTCGCCGTGTGCAGCAACTACGCCACCGACCCCCGGCGCGGACCGGTGATGGCGCGCGTCATCGACCAAGAGGGCATCCTCTCAACACTGACCGTGCCGGTGCACGCCGGAGAGCACATGTTCGGCGTCCTCTACGCGGCCAATCGACGCATCCATGATTGGAGCGCCGAGGAGATCGGCCGTATGCGCGAGATCGCTCAGACCCTCTCGGCCTGCGTGTCGCTGCTGCGCGAGATCGACGACGCCCGCCATGCCGCCACGAGCGCTCAAGAGGAGCTGGACGCGACCGACCGGGCGATGCACACCACCGAGCTGGTCGCCGACTCGCTCAGCCTCCGCGCCGGCGGACATCGGGCACTCGAGATCCTGTCCCAAGCGCTCGGCATGACGGTCGAACTGCGGCAGCTCGACGGTGGGCTCCTTGACATCGTGGTGGCCGATGCGACGATGCGCGACTCGCAGGTGCGGTGGCGCCATATCGCAGGACGAAGCGGTGACTTCGAGTTCGTGGTGCTCGGAATGCGCGAGCTCACGAGGGCCGAGACGCGCTTGCTGCGCACCTCCGCGTCGATGATCGGCGGACTGCTCACCGACCTCGCGATCCGGGCGCGAACAAACGTCGACGAAGGCGGGGCCGAGGTGGAGGCTCTGCTCGACCAACCGTGGGCGGGCCCGGCGCGCGCACCGGCGCTCTTCGTGCGACGACCCAGAAGCGACGGCGCGCACAGCGCGACCGACATCGACGCGGGACTCATCGGCGACGCGCTCGACGCCACCTTGCCGACCGCCCTGCTGTGCCGGCGCGATGGCGAGCTCATCGCCGTCCTGGATGCGAGCGACGGGATCCCGCACCTTCGTGATCGCCTCGAGCACGGAGTCCTCGCGGTCGTCGGTGCCGAGCAATGGGTCGTCGTGATCGGCGAGCCGTGCACGAGCGGAAAGGATCTGCGCATCTGCCTCGACAACCTCGTTGCGATGGCGGACACCGTCGGCGCGGACTCGCGGCCTCAGCGAATTCGCGAGGTGCACTCCGTCGACGCGACGCTCGCGGGCGGAGTCTCGTCCCACCGGCTGGACCGCCAGCTCGAGAGCCTGCTCGGACCTCTTGTCACCTCGGACGAAGAGACCGGCACGGACTACGTGCGGACGCTCGCGGCGTACCTTCAGAGTGACCGCCATCTCGCGCGCACTGCGGAGCGGCTGAACGTGCACCCGAACACCGTGCGCTACCGGGTGGCGCGCATCGAGGCGATCCTGTCCATCGACCTCAAGGATGTGGATCATCGCTTCCGCGTCGATGCGGCGCTGCGTCTCACGGGCGCCTCTCCGGGCGTTTGAGACGAGCCGACTTCATGCGCGGACGGCGGGGAGGGAAGATGCCTATGCCGGAAAGTCTTCGACTGTCAATCGGCACTGCTCTCAAGCGATGGATGCTCGACGTTTCGAGCATCGGCACGCGTCACTCTCGACACCCGGGAAGCGCGATCGCTCGAGCTCTCGTTCGGTCACCGAGAAAGGCAAGCCCGTCAGACCGCCGCCATCGAAACGGACCTGGCCAAGCTCAACGTCCTTCCGTCCGGGGCTCTTGCCATTCGTGGCTTGGTAAGTAGTGCCGCGCCCGGACCCGAGATGAGCCCACAGACGAGAAGGACGGGCAGGGCGTGTCCTGGCTCACCTGTCCTTAATCCGCCAGCGCTCCCGTCACCACAGGAAGCGGAAAGATCCCTGATTATACAGGCGTCATTCGTGGCGGTACCGGTGGGATTTGAAATCGCCACATCACGAGGCAGTCATCGAGAAGCCCGAGATTCTGGGCTTCATGCACATCAGTAGACCCCTCCTCGATCAGTACGACCCTGCTCGATTGTTGCCACTTTCTTGCCACCTTGTGACACCAGAGAGATTGACGGAACGAAACCCAGGGCGATTCACGTAGCTTGACCTGAACCAAAAGGATCAGGATCAGGAGATGACCGAGACAACCCCCGCGACATTTACTCTCAAACAGACCATCGAGGCCGGATACACACGCTTCGACTTCGTCCATGGCGGTGGAGTCGCGCGCAACGCGAAGGTACACCTCGGAATACTCATCGACGGGGTCGCGCGATCTGGTGACGGATGGGATGCCGGGGACACTGCGCGCGACCTTCTCGTCATCCTTATCGACACGGCGGAGATCGACCAATCCACAGTCCGAGCGGACTACACGGCAGGCTTCACCGCTGACGCCCGCATTGCAGTCTTCCTGACGTGGTCGAGCGGGACCGACGAGCTAATCTCGGTCATCGGCGTCGACACCACTTTCACCAAGGCAGACGGATTCGCGATGGGTCGGACCCTCGAGGGCGCCGAGGCACGCGATATCCTTGTTGACGCAGGCATGCTGGACCGGAGCGACCTGCGCGCGGCACCGGCCGAGGGTGTCCCGGAAGCCCGCTACTTCGACGAGCTGAAAGTTGAGGGCTACCGCGGGTTTGCGGCGGAGAAATCGTTGCGCTTCGCCCGTCCGACGGGCTCACCGGGATCGGGGCTCACCTTGCTCGTCGGCGCTAACAACAGTGGGAAGTCAACGTTTATCGAAGCCATCCAGATTTCCGCAAGGGCGCGGAATCAGGTGGATCTCAACTTCCCGCAGCCCCGTAGGCACCGCGATCTCGACGCGGTCTCGATCGAGCTGTCGCGTGAAGACGGCCGGCGTCTGTCGATCCGTTCGATCCGTCCGGGCGGCAGTCAAGCCACCGCGACGTGGTTGCCGGAAGACATCGGACCCGGCAAGTTCGACATTCAGGTGACGCCGTCACGTCGAAGCTTCAATCCGTACTTCGGCAACTCGGGCATCGGCGACCGCGACTGGGGGCTGATGGATCAGGAGTTCTCTCGGACGCAAACGCGGGACAACTTCGTCGGTCGCCTGAAAAAGGTCGACCGGGATCCGGTGGCACGTGTCGCTTTTGATGGCCTTCTCGAGGAGATCATCGGGGAGCCCCTCGAGTGGACCATCGACGAAATGACCACGTCCCAGCAGTTTGTGAAGATGACTGACCCGGGCGGCGCGTGGCACACGAGCGAGGGCCTCGGGGATGGTCTCGTCAGCCTGCTGTTCATCGTGGACGCACTCTACGACTCCGCGCCCGGATCCCTGATCGCGATCGACGAGCCCGAGCTCTCTCTTCACCCGCAGCTCGTGCGGCGTCTCCGCCGCGTTCTGTCACGCTACGCTGCAGACCGCCAGATCGTCGTGGCAACCCATTCCCCCCTCCTAATCGACTGGGCCGACATCGGGAACGGGGCAACGGTCGCCCGAACCTTCAAGGCGCGCGGACAGTCCGAAGTCGCGCAGGCGAGCGTTGAAACCCTGCGAAAGACGGCGCTCCTCGCCGACGACCGGAACCTCTCGAATCCGCACACCGTCGGCGCGGTCGCGCGCGAGGCCCTCTTCCTCGAGGACGGCATTATCCTCACGGAAGGACAGGACGACGTCGTCTACCTCCCTCGCGTGCTCGCCGATCTCGGGCTTGATGAATCGGAGAACGTCTACGGCTGGGGATCTGGGGGAGCAACTAACATCCCGACGCTCGCCCGACTCTTCCGAGAGCTCGGATTCACCCGGATCGCCGCGATCCTCGATGATGACGGGCAGCCCGGCACTCGCAAGGCGGAAGAACTCCTCGACGCCATGGCGCCGGAGGTGCTCGTCCGTCGCATCCCAGCACTCGACATCCGCTACAAGCCGAGCGCCAGCGCGAAAGACGAGGTCGTCGGGCTGCTCGAGAAGGGCGGGACACGGGTACGTGACGATGTGCGAAAAGAGGCGGCCCGAGTTCTGAAGGACGTGCTCCGTCACGTAGGGAATGCGAATGCTGAGTCCGGCGCCAAAGGCGGGCTCGGTGGGAATTCGGCGTCTGTCGGGGAGAATTGATGAGGAGCGCTTTGATCACGGCGGCCGCGCCCGACGCTCGTCGCCCCGCCCGGGGCGGGCTCTTCGCGCAGATGGGCGACCAGAAGCAGATCGTCCGCGAGCGCATGTTCTTCCTGTTGCGGTGGGCTGATCGGCGCGCGCGCAACAGCGCCTCTTCTCGTTTCCCTCATCCGTCACTCGCTAGATCCGGCCCGCTGGGCACCGAGATGAAGCAGTGCTCCAGGTGGGCGATCAAGCCACTGACGCGCCCCTTCGCTTCAAGCGCCTTGAAAGGACGCCCACCGCAGCAGCGATAAGGACAACGACGAGTACGACTACCAGCGCCAGTTCCGTCATCACCAGGATGTACCAAAGCAATGGCGACCGGTTGCTGATCTGCGTGCCGAATGAACCAGTGACGACAGTCACCAAGCTCAGAGCGATCCACAATCCCACGAAGTACTTCAGGGTCGACATCTGAGCACGGCCGATCGATTCAGCGTCCACACGTCGAACCTCCACCAGACCCTTGTAAGCCGGGTCCTCGCTAGTCATGCCAGCTAGTGCGCGGCTCACCACGTCCAGTCGATGGAGCGGCCCTCGGGAACCAACGACCACAAAGACCGCGGACAGTACGGCGCCGAAAGCAGCGATGCACGCCGCGATAATCGCTTCCATGCCGAGAGGCTATGCCAAGTCTTTACCACGCCCTTGCCCGGCTGGCCCGAACCCCCGACATCACAATGATGAGCCGTGTTCTTGACCCCAAAGCCAATGACGGCATGGAGAAAACCGGACAACGAATGACGACAGGTTGTGTCCAAGAATATGTCCAGACGGTGCCCATCGGCCGCTCCACAGCTGGACCGACGCGGGGAACAGGCGGCCAATAGAAAAATGTTCGTTCACGAAGTCGTCGAGTCGTCCGCCTACGATCACCTCGCGGATCGCGTTGCGGCGCCAGACGCGGCCGAGATCGGAATCGCTCGGCTGCGCTTCTGCGAATCGTGGCGCGGACCCGCTCCTCTAGGGCCTTACCACTCAGTTCGTAAAATGCCACCCGGTGTGGGGCGAGCTGTCCTCGGCTGTGTGAAGTAGTGTGTGAAGCGTGAGCACCCCAAACCCGGGGCCGTTCGGGTTGGACCCCATCGAGGTCCCCTTGGACCGGGCCCCTCTCCTGCGCGTGCTCTGCCAGGTCGCTTGGCCTGAGCAGACCCTACTGTCCGCCGCGTTCAACCAGATCGCTGACGAGATCGGCGTTGCTCTCGCGGATGCCTATCCAACACGCGATGCGATCCCCATGATGAGCGTCGAGTTCGACGCTCTGACAGGCCAGGTGCGCACTCCCGCATCACCGCCGAGCCGGCAGTGGTCGTCGCTCGACCAGTATTGGCGGGTCTACTTCACTCCGCAGTTCGTAACGCTGGAGAACCGTGGTCACTACACGAGCCGTACCGACATGACCGCCCGCTTCCGGCGGATCGTCGAAGTCGTCAGCAAGCTCGCGCAGGTTCCCGCTTACCAGCGCGTGGGTTGGCGCTACGTCAATCGCATATCCGAGGCCGCCGAGTACGACGCCCTCGGTGAGCTGGTCGAGGACAGCGTCCGTGGTGCACAGGTGATCGCCCTGCCCAGCGGCACAAGCATGCACCACTCGATGACCGATTCGCTGTTCCGGTCCGAAGCGGGCAGCCTGGGCGCCAAATGGGGATTCCTGCCGCCAGGGGGTCTTCACGACTCGACGCTCGAAACCGTACCTACTTCGAGCTGGGTTCTGGACCTTGACGCCTACGACGACACGAGGTCACCGTTCAGCGTCGAATCGGTCATGAACAAGGTCGGCGAACTATCCTCAATGGCGTATGGATTCTTCCGCTGGGCCGTGAAGCCGGAGTTCATCACGAGGTTCGGAGGACACGAGTGACTGTAATACTCGATCGCCAAACCGCCGACGTACGAGCGGTGGAAGCGCGCACCAGCCCCGTCGAACAGTACGACGTGGAACCCGTCCGATTCGCTGCCGCGACCAAGTTCATCTTCGCGGCCGGCATGGCCGTCACCACGGCAGCTTTCGGCATGCCCACTAACATCGCGAGCACCGAGCTTCCCCGCACCGTGACTAGCGGTCTCATCGCTCCGACTCCGGTGCTAGCTGCGCCTTCCCTCACCACTGACGCGCTCATTCGCCGGATCCGTGATCGCGCCGCGCTGACGTGGGACCAAATCGCTCGCCTGTTCGGAGTCTCTCGGCGCTCCGTGCATCACTGGGCGTCCGGCGAGAATATGAGCGCGCACAACATCGAGCTGTTGAGCCAGCTCTACGCGCTCGTCACGAAGGTCGACGCCGGTGACCCAGTCCAGACCCGCACCAGTCTGTTCACTCCCGAGGAGAGTGGCATCAGCCCGGTAGAAACGTTCAAGCAGCGCGTGTCCGCGGTTTCGCGCCCCAACCCGGAGCCTGCGACCAAGGACGCCCTGCTCGGCGCCGAGTAGTCCGTAATGGACGGCGAATCGCACGAGGGCCAGTGCGCGCACCTTCGCCAAGGCGATGTCCTCCAGCTTGGGCCAATGACGGTCGCCGGCATCGAGTTCAACGGCAAAGATGGGTGGGTCCTCCT
Organism: Lysinimonas soli; assembly: GCF_042655435.1. Lineage (NCBI taxonomy): Bacteria > Bacillati > Actinomycetota > Actinomycetes > Micrococcales > Microbacteriaceae > Lysinimonas > Lysinimonas soli. Next base: position 25,632 of record NZ_JBHSMG010000003.1, on the reverse strand, counting down.
CACCCAGACCTGTGACGTAGTACGGGACGGCGGCCGGCCGAACGTGATGGTCGCTCCAGTGGTTCGCCTCGGCGACAACGACGCACGACTCGCGCAGCAGGGTAAGCGGCCTAGGCACGTACAGATCCCGCACATGGAGGATTTGCTGTTCGCGGACCTCGAGTACGTCGTTACCCTTCCCAAGTCCGCGATGGACGCTGTCGACTTTCTGCGCGGGGTTCGCGACGATGACTGGCGCGCGCAGCGCAAGTTCGGGATGAGCGTCGGGCGTCGATTCTCGAGGGTCGCGATTCCCGACGAGGTCGTTCCATGGCTAAGTCCGATGTCCGACTCGGTGATGGATAAGGCGCTCAAGCCGACTTCTGCTCTCTACCGCGCAGTGGAGGCGGTCGCCGACTTCCGGATCTTCTCGCCTGACTGGTATGCCGAGGGCATCGACCTGACCCTCTACTTCGTCCTAGCCCCTCAGGAACTGGCGCCGTTCACCGATGACGATGACCCGCCGCCGGTGAGCGCGGTTCTAGACAACTGGCTCAAGGGGAAGGAGCGTAACCCAAGCGAGATCGCGGAACGGCTGTTCCCGGCGAAGGGCGATCGCCCTCCAGCCGTTGACCGCGATGCACTCTGGCGCGCGTTCGCCAACGCGTTCAAGCGGCTGGGTGTCGCAAACGCGGGCTCTAATCCGAATCCGAGGGTTCGCGACGCAGTGTTGTCTTTCGTAGTCGAGGTCGCTGGCGAGGACGAATTGACGATGCTGGAGTTCCGCAAGAGCGACCAGCTCGATCTCGCCCACTTGTCAGGCGCCGACGGGCCGGAGAGCTAGCGATATCAGCCACGACCAGATCGCGCTTATGCCCTGACCTTCTTAGGCGCCTTCGGCCCGCGCCTCTCAAGGCGCCTCATCTTCCGCACGGAGATATAGCCGTTGTTCCGGGGCGAGCGATGCCAAGTGACACCCGAGCCGTCCGTGAAGGTGATGAAGTAACTTCCCCAGTTCAAGCGCTCATTCCCGTTCATCGGCGCCCGAACTAGCCCGCCGAGCCCGGGCGAGATGAGATAGGGCTCTACCGATCCACCGCTAACAGCTCCCATTTCGCGGTTCCAATGCTCGCCGTCCCACCAGCTCAGAGACACGTATGGAACCGGACGGCCACCGGCGTTGTAGAAATTGGTCTCTATCCACCATTTGGTTGTATGCGGCTCGTTGCCGACAGTGAAGGTCGAATGTCCGACTCGTGACCATGTGGCGAAACTGTCCGCTTCGGAGCGCTGCTGCTTACGGCGATCACCGAGTACGACAGAGAGCGAAACCGTGACTGCCGCGAGTGTCCCTATGCCAGAGACCCACTCCGCGACCGACCCCCAGGCAAGCGACATGCGATCAAGTTATCGGGTGCCGCCCGCTTGAATGCTTCCCTCATGTACTACGCGATCACGAAGATTGAGCTTCACCCTCGCCGGCGTGACGAACTCACTGGGTCAGATCAGTCGCGACCTATGAATGGCTATGCCCTCCGCCATCATGCGGGACGGCAGGTCGATACCAAGTTCCGAGATGGAAACCCGTGCCAGCTGCTGCAGCCGAGATGCTGAGAATCGAGCGTCGCGGCTGCTTAAGGGGAGCACACTCGGTCGCCTCCGATCGGGACGAATGGACGTTGCCAATCCCATTGGGACGGCGAAATAGCCGCCAACTCGATCAGTACGACCCATCCTCGATCAGTACGACGTTGCTGGATTGTTGCCAAATGCGTTCGGTCCGACACTTGGGCAGAGAAAAACCCCTGATCAGACAGGGGTTTTTCGTGGCGGTACCGGTGGGATTTGAACCCACGGATGGCTTGCACCATCACATGTTTTCGAGACATGCTCCTTCGGCCGCTCGGACACGGTACCGAGAGGGAGTCTAACGCAGGCCGAAGCGGCCTTTGAGCGCCGGTATCCGGCATGTGCGTGGGCAGCGCCGCTCACGGCGGATTCACAGCCCTGCCATATGGTGCGCAGAAGCACGCTCCCGAGCATTCGAGCATGAGAATCCCCCGCCGTGTGCTCATCAACGGAGGGCTTGCCATCGTCATCGTCGCCGCGCTCGTCATCGCAGGCCTCGTGCTGTTCAAGCCCTTCTCCGCATCGACCGCCAGCGCCACAGGAACCCAGCTCACCGGAACGGTGCAGCAAGGCACGGTGAGCAGCACGATCAGCGCGAGCGGTGCCATCGCCCCGTTGAGCACGACGCCGGTCTCGTTCGCGGTCTCGGGCACCGTGGCCAGTGTGGATGTCGCCGTCGGTCAGACGGTCAGCGTCGGCCAGCAGCTGGGCGCCTTGCAGACCTCGACGTTCCAATCCACCGTCGACCAGGACTACACCGCATACGTGTACGCGGGCCAAGACCTGACCGCCGCCGAGGCCCAGCCGAACGCGCAGGTGTCGCAGATCAATCAGGCCAAGCTGGCCCTCGCCCAGGCACGCGCCACGTACACCGCGGCCAAGTCGGCGCTCGCCTCCACCACCCTCACCTCCCCCGTGGCCGGACTGGTCGTGGCGGTCAACGGCGCCGTGGGGGACTCCAGCGGCAGCACCTCGGCGTCGTCGGGGTCGGGGTCGGGGTCGGGGTCATCGGGATCCAGCGGCTCGGGAACGAGCGGCTCCAGCAGCTCGACGAGCGGTTCGAGTTCGTCGTCGAGCGGGTTCGTCACGATCGCCGACGTCTCGAAGTACACCGTCACGGCCAGCATCGCCGAGGCCGACATCGCCAACGTCACGGTAGGGCAGGCCGCCACGGTCACCTTCCCCGCACTGACCGGAGTGACCGCGACCGCCAAGGTCACGGCCATCTCGCCGACCGCGACGAGCTCGAACTCGGTGGTCACCTACGCCACCACGCTGACGCTCGACACCGTTCCGGAGAAGGTGCGTCTGGGGCAGACCGCCTCCGTCGCCATCACGGTGGCCACGAGCGCCGCCGATGCGCTCTACGTGCCCGCCGCCGCCATCACGACGGCGAGCGACGGCACCTCGACGGTCAAGGTCGTCGACTCCAAGACCGGCAAGACGACCGTCGTGGCTGTCACGACCGGCGTCATCGGCGACGGCGGCACCGAGATCAAGTCGGGTTTGACTGTCGGCGAGACCATCGTGCTGGGCACCGTCTCGGCCGGCACGACCACCACGGGCACGACCGGCACCGGCACACGAGGCGGATTCGGTGGATTCGGCGGCACGGGCGGTTTCGGCGGCGGCAACCGCACGGGGGCGAACGGATGACGACCGCGTCACCGGTTGCGGTCGTCGTCAACGAACGGGCAGACCGCGACGTTCCCGTGCTCGAGTTGCGGGGCATCCGTCAGACCTACGGAACCGGCGAGGCTGCGGTGCACGCCCTGCGCGGCATCGACCTCGAGGTGGCTCGCGGGGACTACGTCGCGATCATGGGTCCCTCGGGCTCGGGCAAGTCGACCCTGATGAACCTGCTCGGGTGCCTCGACATCGCCTCGGAGGGCCAGTACCTGCTCGGCGGAGTGGACGTCAACGAACTCGACGACCGGCAGCTGGCCAAGGTGCGCAACAAGCAGATCGGCTTCGTCTTCCAATCGTTCAATCTCATTCCGCGCATGACGGCCCTCGCCAACGTCGAACTGCCCCTCGTCTACGGCGCGGTGAAGCGCGCCGAGCGTCGCCGGCTCGCGCTTGAGGCACTCGAGCTGGTGGGGCTCGCGGATCGCGTCGATCACCGCCCACAGGCGCTCTCGGGCGGGCAGCAGCAGCGCGTTGCGATCGCGCGCGCCCTCGTCACGAGTCCCACGATCCTTCTCGCCGACGAACCCACAGGCAACCTCGACAGCGAATCGACCGACGACGTGCTCGGCATCCTCGACTCCCTGTCGAAGGCCGGCCGCACGATCGTGGTGATCACCCACGAAGAGAACGTCGGCGAGCACGCCGCCCGGGTGCTCTCGATCCGCGACGGCCACATCGTGGGCGACCGCCGAAACCGCGAGGTGGTGAGCGCATGACCCTGTTCGAGACGCTCCGTTCGGCATTCCGCGGGCTGACGGCGAACAAGCTGCGCTCGGCCCTCACGCTGCTGGGCGTGATGATCGGCGTCGCCGCCGTGATCCTGCTGCTCGCGGTCGGCAACGGCAGCTCGCAACAGATCCGCAACCTGATCACCCAGCTCGGCACCAACACGATCACCGTGCGTGCCGGCAGCGGATTCGGCTTCGGCGGCGGGGCAGCCTCTGCCGACACCTCGACCAAGAAGCTCACGCTCTCGGTCGCCGACCGCCTCGCGGCGGCCGGCCTCGGCCATGTCGACGCGGTGGTGCCGCAGGTCTCGACCAGCCTCACGGTCTCGACCAGCAGCGCGACCGAGTCGTCGATCTCGGTGGTCGGCACCACGCCCGACTACTTCACGGTCACGACCTCGAAGATCGGCGCGGGCTCGCCGTTCACCGTCGCGGACGTCACGAGCGCCGCGAAAGTCGCCGTGATCGGGTCCACCCTGGCCAGCGAGCTGTTCCCCAGCGGATCGGCGATCGGGCAGACCGTGTCGGTCGATGGCACCGCCTTCACGGTGGTCGGAGTGCTCGCCAGCCAGACCAGTGTCGGCATCCAGGACCCGAACTCGGTGCTCGTCGCGCCGATCAGCCGGGTGCAACGCAGCTACACCGGATTCGGGGCGATCAGCTCTCTGACCGTCGAGGCGATCAGCTCCGACGCGGTCACCGCCGCCGAGGGCGAGGTGCAGGTCATGCTCGACCAGCTGCTCAAGTACGACCCGACCTCGACCACCGAGACCGCGCCCTACACGATCAGCAATCAGACGACCCTGCTGCAGACGGCGGCCGCGAGCGCGCAGAGCTTCACGGTGCTGCTCGGAGCGGTCGCCGCGATCTCGCTGCTGGTCGGCGGGATCGGCGTGACCAACGTCATGCTCGTGACCGTCACCGAGCGCACCCGAGAGATCGGCATCCGCAAGGCGTTGGGAGCGACGCGGACCGCCATCCTCGGTCAGTTTCTGGTCGAGGCGGCCACGCTCACCCTTCTGGGCGGCGTACTCGGGGTCGTGATCGCGCTCGTCGGCGCCCAGTTCCCCATCAACGGCACCCAGCCCGAGGTGCTCAGCTACTCGATCCCGCTCGCGCTCGGAGTCTCCGTCGCGATCGGAGTCTTCTTCGGGGTCTACCCGGCGGCCCGCGCCGCGGCGATGCGCCCCATCCAGGCCCTTCGCTCCAACTGATCCACGAAAGGAACACCTCACATGGCAGACAAGAACATCACCCCGGCCGCCGCTGAGCCACCCGCCGAGTCGCAACCCGTCGCCGGGCCCGCCGTCCCGGCGAGCGCTCCCATCGACGTCCCGGCCGCCGCCGCACCGAAGGCGCGCTGGACCAAGTACCTGACCCCGGCTCTCGCGCTCGTCGCCGCACTCATCGTCGGCGGGGTGGCGGGAGTGCTCATCGGTCAGAGCACCGCGAGCGCCAGCAACGCCAGCAACGTGCGCAGCGGATTCGGGGCAGGGGGCGGCTTCGGAAATCGGGAGGGGGGCGTCGGCGTTCCGGGCGGCGGCACCGGCGGCTCGGCCGCGCGCGGCGGCTTCACGGCCGGCACGATCACCTCGATCGACGGCAGCACCCTGACCGTCAAGCTCGCCGACGGCTCGACCGTGAAGGTCGACACGAGCGGCAACACGACCGTGACCCAGACCGCCACGACCTCGGTCGACAGGCTCGCGGCCGGCGAGACCATCACCGTGATCGGTCAGAAGGATGCCAGCGGCAACATCACCGCGACACGCATCGCCGAGGGCACAGCCGGCCTCGGCGGCTTCGGCGGCCGTCCGGGTTCCGACGCGACCGCGGCGCCGGGCAACTAGCGGTCGACGAGGAGATCGCCCCCGAGCTAACGGTCAAATGAAGGAGATCGTCGCTCCAGCGCTCGAGAACCCACGAACCCTCGGACCGGGAGCTGGATTCTCCTTCATTTGGTCGGAGCAGACGAGCAGACGGGGTGAAGCGGGCGGCGTGACCCCGACGCCACGCCGCCCGCGGCTCAGATGTCGAGCACCAGGCGGTCGCCGCGCGCCCGCGAGACGCAGGGGAACATGATCCCGAGCTCGTCCTTCTCGGAATCGCCCAGCACCGAGTCCCGATGTTCGGGCACTCCCCCGGTGACGCGCACCTCGCAGGTGCCGCACACGCCGCGGCGGCAGGAGGCCAGCAGGGGCACGCGGTTCTCCTCGAGCACCTCGAGCACGCTGCGGTTCTCGGGCACCGTCAGCTCCACCCCGCTGCGGGCGAGCGAGATCCGCAGGGGCTGCGCGATCATCACCGGTCGCGTCACCGGTTCGAAGTGCTCGGCGTGGAACCGGCTCGGCGGCGTCGCCGACTCGACGTCGGCGATCAGCGACTCCGGTCCGCAGCAGAACACCTCGCCGCCCAACCCGGCGACGATCTCGGCGACGTTGAGCCGATCCGGGTGCTCGTCGCGGGCGTAGACGTAGACGCGGCCGGGGTACCGCTCGAGCAGCTCGGGCAGGTAGGCCATCGTCGAACGGCTGCGGCCCAGGTAGATCAGCTTCCACTCCCGCCGCTCGGGAAGCGACTCGATCATCGAGCGCAGCGGCGTGATGCCGATGCCGCCCGCGACGAACAGGTACTCGGGGGCCGCGATGAGCGGGAAGTGATTGCGCGGCTGCCAGACGCGCACCGCCATGCCGGGGTGCAGCGACTCGTGGATCCAGCGGGACCCGCCGCGCGAGTCCGGCTCGCGCAGCACGGCGATGTCGTAGTGATACCGATCCGCCGGATCGCTGCACAGGGAGTACTGCCGGGTTTCGCCGCTCGGCAGCTCGAGGGTCAGGTGGGCTCCCGGATGCCACGGCGGCAGCTCGGCGCCGCCGGCCGGCACCAGCCGCAGCCCGCGCACGCCGACCGCGAGCTCGAACGAGGCCGCGACGATCATCGTCGAGATGCCGGACGCGGTTCCGGGCGGCTCGATCATGGGCTGACGTTGACCGACATCGAAGGGCGAGCGCTCGAGCACGGCGGTGGGGGCGAACCCCAGCTGCGCCAGCAGCGCCGTCTGCTCCGCACCGCCGGCGGTCGGGCCGACGGCGCGCGGTCGGGGCGCGGATGCCTGCCCCGCGACCATCGCGCCGCTCCCGGCAGCTCCGGTCGCTCCGGTCGCTCCGGAGGGGCTCTGACTCATGACCAGACGGACGATGATCGCGATCGCGGTCAACGACAGGATCATGACCGAGACCGCGAAGTACCACCAGCTGCCGGCATCCGTCCCGGCGAGTCCGGCGTGGAATCCGATCAGCAGGACGGCGCCGTAGTTGACGTAGTGCAGGCCCTTCCAGAAGCGGGGAGGCAGCCGGTCGCGCAGCAGCGACGAGCCGTACACGACGACGAGAAGGTAGAGCGCCCCGATGCCGAGCGCGACCGGGATGGTGCGATAGCTCGCCTGGAACGGGACGAGCGCCTGCAACGGCGTGAAATGCAGCCAGCCGTCGAGCATGAGCGACACGACGTGCACCACGACCATGAGCAGCGAGAGCCCGCCGAAGTAGCGATGCAGGTCTTGCAGATGGCCGGGGTTGTCGACCTTGCGGAAGATCCGGGTCGACAGCAGCACGCCCCAGACGACCGCGAGCGTCATGAGGATCCAGGCGAGGATCGCGCTGGAGCGCGTCACGTACCACCAGATGTGCGGGTCGTTCATCGATAGTCCTCCCAGTTGGACGAGGTGCGGATGTCGCCTTCCGTCGAGATGACCAGGCCCGCGGCATTGCGGGTCGGCAGCCAGTTCAGGAATCCCTCCGGCGGGGGCACGAATGCGGCCTTGGTGAGCACCTCGGCGCGGGCACCGGTGCCGGCGATGACCGTCGCGGCGTGCAGCCCGGTGCGGGCCGGCAGCAGCGTGCGCGGGTCGAGCAGGTGATGGCGTTCCTCGTCGCCGACCGACCAGCGACGGCGCCGGGTGCCCGAGGTCGCGACCCCGCCGGCAGCCAGCCGGACGGTCTCGACGTGGGTGGTGGCGTCATCCGGATGCTCGACGCCGACCGTCCAGAATCCGGTGACCGGCGCCTCCCCCGCGACGACCAGGTCTCCGTCGAGCTCGACGAGAACCCCCGTCGCGCCGCGCTGCAGGGCACGTTCGCAGAGCAGATCGGCGGCGTAGCCCTTGCCGATCCCCCCGGAGTCGAGGGTCATGCCCCGCGGCAGCCGAACCCGGGTGCCCTCGATCTCGATCGCGGCGAGATCGCCGCCGTCGCGCACCCCGTCGGCGAGCGCCGTGCGCCGATCCGGATCACGGAACGAGGCCTCGTAGCCCGCTGCCACGAGCGCGGGCAGCATCGTCGGATCGTAGGCTCCCCCGGTCTCGGCGTGGCCGTCGCGCATCGCCTGGATGAGTCCGACCGTCGCGGGGTCGACCGTGACGGTCTCGCCGGCCGCCGCGTTCAGCCGCGACAGCTCGCTGTGCGGAAGGAAGCGCGACCACAGGCCGTCGAGGCGCTCGAGCTCTTCGGCGAGTTCGTCGAGCAGCCCGGCCCGGCCCCCGTTGACGGTCAGATGGGCGGGCCCGCCCATGGCGGACAGGGTCCGCGACTCGATCACGCGACGTTCCGGGTCAGTGCCCGGACGAGCCGGTCGACGCCGCGGGAGGAGCCGGAGCGGGAGCCGGGGCCTTCGCCACGGGGGCCGGAGCCGGGGCGGCGGGCGCGGGAGCCGGCTTGCTCGGGGCCTTCGCGGCCGGTGCCGGGGCCGCGGGCGCCGGAGCGGCGGGCGCGGGCGCCGGCGTGGGAGTCGCTGTCGCGGTCGGCGTCGCGGTGCCCGCCGGGCCCGGCGTCGAGGTGGGTCCGGCGGCGCCGGTCGACGCGGCCGCGGTGGTCTGGAAGCCGACCACGAGCCCGACGAAGGCGAGGGCGGTTGCCGCCCCCGCCGCCGTACGCGCGGATGCTGCGGGGTGCTTAGTCATCGCTGCCGTGGCCACCGCTGCCGCTGTCGTCGCCACCGGTCGAGGAGTCGTCCTCGTGGTGGGTCGGGCTGGGCACGGTCGAGCTGTGCTCGGTCGCGTCGTCGTGGCGTGAACCATCGGTCGATCCGCCGACGTGGCTCGAGTCGTCCCCGGGCTCGGCGGTCTCGGACGGCTCCGGCGTGCGGGTCGACGTCGGGGTGGGCATCGGCGTCGAGGTGCCGACCAGGGTGCTCGGGGCGTTGCCGACGTTGCCCTGCGAGAAGCCCGCGAGCGTTCCCGCGTTGACGGCCATCGCCGCTCCGGCGGTGCCGAGAACGCCGACGATGGACAGGGCGATGATGATGGGTGTCTTCATGCCTTCGACGCTACGGGTCGGATGTCGAAGGCCGTCCCGGCTGAAATCCAAGAAACGGCCAAGATCCACCCCGCGTACCCAGCTCGTCCCGGCATGCGCCCGCGACAATGGACCATGCGCGTGCTGCTGATCGAAGACGACCCCTCGGTCGCGGCCGGCATCGTCGACGCCCTGACCGGAGCCGCCCACGAGGTGCGCCACGAGAGCACGGGAACGGCGGGGCTGGATGCGGCGCGAAGCGGTACTCCGGACCTCGTCGTGCTCGACCTGGGACTGCCCGACCTGGATGGCACGGATGTCTGCCGCGGCATCCGGTCGTTCTCGACCGTGCCGATCATCGTCGTGAGCGCGCGGAGCGAAGAGATCGACCGCGTGCTCGCCCTCGAGATGGGGGCCGACGACTTCCTCGTGAAGCCGTTCGGCATCCGCGAGCTGATCGCCCGCATCCGGGCCGTGACGCGCCGCACCTCGGCCGACGCCACGCCGGCGCCGACCGAGCGCCGACTGGGTCCCCTCGTCATCGACCTGCGCGGTCAGCGCATCACCCTCGACGGCGAACCGGTGCACCTGACCACGACCGAGTACCAGATCCTGCTCTACCTCTCGGAGGAGCCGGGGGCCGTGCGGCCGCGTTCCGACATCCTGCGCAGCGTCTGGAAGACCGAGTGGTTCGGCGCCACCAAGACGCTCGATGCGCACGTCGCGGCGCTGCGAAAGAAGCTCGGCTCGGCCGCCTGGATCGAATCGGTGCGCTCCGTGGGCTTCCGCTTCGAGATCCCCGCATGACCTGGCGGTTCATGGTCGCCCTCATGGGCGTCACGGCGGTCGTGCTGCTCGTGCTGCTCGTGCCCTTGAGCGGCTACCTCGCCAGCACCGAGCACGACCGGATCACGACCGCGCTCGAACGCGACGCCTTCGTGCTGGCGGGTCGCAGCGAACAACCGCTCGAGACACCCAGCGAGAGCGGGCGCGCGGCGATCACCGAGCTCGCCCGCACGTACCGCGCCTCGAGCGACAATGCCCGGATCGTCGTCACCGACGCCCAGGGCATCGCGATCGTCACGAGCGACGACGACACGACCGCCGTCGGATCGTCGTACGCCTCACGCCCCGAGATCGCGACAGCGCTGACCGGGCAGATCGCCAACGGCACCCGCTACTCCAAGACGCTCTCCGAAGAGCTGCTCTACGTGGCCGTTCCGGTGCTGAGCGGCGATCGCGTGCTCGGCGCGGTGCGGCTCACCTATCCGGCCGGCGTCGTCGACTCGGCCGTCAATTCCAAGGTCGCGGCGCTCGGAATCGTCGCGGTGACGACGGTCGTCCTCGCCGGGGCGATCGGTCTGATCCTGTCGCGCACCGTCACTCGACGGCTTCGGCAGCTCACGGAGCTGACCGAGCGCTTCGCCGAGGGCGATCTCGCCGTCCGCGCCGAGGAGCGCACGGGGGCGCCCGAGCTGAGATCGCTCTCCCGGTCGTTCAACGCGATGGCGGAGCGCCTCGCCTCGGCCCTGGACCAGCAGCGTCGCTTCGCCGCGGATGCCTCCCATCAGCTGCGCACGCCGCTCACCGCCCTGCGTCTGCGCCTCGAGCGCGCCCGCGAACTGGTCGGGGTGGACCCGGCCGAGTCGGTCGCCCGCATCGCCGCCGCGGAGTCCGAGGCCGATCGGCTCGAGACCCTCGTCGAGGGGCTGTTGCAGCTGAGCCGCGGCGAGGGCTCGATCGCCGCGGTCGCCCCGACCGACATCGCCGCGATCGCCCGCGACCGGGTCGAGCACTGGCGCGCCCTGGGCGAGGAATCGGGGGTGACCGTCGGCTACGAGGGGGCCGCCTCGGCCGTCGTGCTGGCCTCGGCGCCGGCGGTCGAGCAGATCGTCGACAACTACATCGACAACGCGCTCGGCGTCAGCCCGAGTGGATCGCGCCTGACCGTGCGGGTCGACGCCGGCGCTCACGGGGCCACCCTGCACGTGCTCGACGCCGGGCCGGGGATGGCGACCGCCGACCTCGACCGCGCGTTCGACCGCTTCTGGCGCGGAGGCCGGACCGGGGGCGGCAGCGGACTCGGCCTGTCGATCGTCGCGCAACTGGCCGGCGCCAGCGGAGCGACCGTGCGCCTCGCCAACCGACCGGGCGGCGGGCTCGACGCGCAGGCCGACTTCCTCGCCGGGTGGGTGCCGGAGCGAGCCCGCGGCCCGCGGGACGGGCACGACCGGCGGCACGGATCGGCGACGACGGCGGCGGATGCGCCGGGCAGCACCCCGGATGCCCAGTCGGGCACCCAGTCGTCCACTACGCCGGGCACGCCGCCGGGCGACGACGGCGGTGCCGCCTAGGCTGACCGCATGGCCCGCCCGACTTCGTCCTACGCCTGCAGCGAGTGCGGCTGGACGAGCCTGAAATGGGTCGGCCGTTGTGCCGAATGCCAGGCATGGGGCACCGTCGTCGAGCGCGGCGCCCCCGTCGCCTCGGTGCGGGCCATGGCGGTGCCCGAGGGGCGCGCAGCCCGACCCATCACCGAGCTCGGCACCGAGTCGCTCGCGCACTGGCCGAGCGGCATCGCCGAGTTCGACCGCGTTCTCGGCGGCGGCATCGTGCCGGGGGCGGCGATCCTGCTCAGCGGGGAACCCGGCGTGGGCAAGTCGACCCTGCTGCTCGAGGTGGCCTCGCGGGCGGCGCGCACCGGCATCCGGGTGCTCTATGTCAGCGCCGAGGAGTCGGCCGGCCAGGTGCGGCTGCGCGCCGAGCGCACGGGAGCCCTCGACGACGAGCTCTACCTCGCCGCCGAGACCGATCTTGCGACGATCCTCGGGCACGTCGACGCCGTGCGGCCCGGGCTGCTGATCGTCGACTCGGTGCAGACCGTCTCGTCGTCCATGTCGGAGGGCGCACCCGGGCAACCCGCCCAGGTGCGCGAGGTCGCCGGCACGCTCATCCGCGTCGCCAAAGAGCGCGGGCTGCCCGTGCTGCTGATCGGGCACGTCACCAAAGACGGGTCGATCGCCGGGCCGCGGATGCTCGAGCACCTCGTCGACGTCGTCTGCAGCTTCGAGGGCGACCGGCAGACCGCACTGCGTTTCGTGCGCTCGCTGAAGAACCGCTTCGGCCCGACCGACGAGGTCGGCTGCTTCGAGATGACCGGCGACGGCATCGCCGAGGTCTCCGACCCGAGCGGGCTGTTCCTCTCGCGCAGCGGCACCGCCGTGAGCGGAACCTGCGTCACGGTCGCCGTCGAGGGCCGCCGGGCGCTGCCGGTCGAGGTGCAGGCGCTCATCGTGGCGACCCAGGCGCCCCAGCCGCGGCGGGTGGTCAACGGGGTCGACGCCTCCCGGGTCGCGATGCTGCTGGCGGTGCTCGAACGGCGCTGCGGCTTCCGGCTGTCGAGTTCGGATGTCTACGTGTCGACCGTGGGCGGCATCCGGCTCTCCGAGCCCGGCGCCGACCTCGCGATCGCGCTCGCGATCGCCAGCGCCGTGAAAGATCAGGCGCTGCCCGCCACCACCGCGGCGGTAGGCGAGATCAGCCTGGCCGGCGAGATCCGGCCGGTCGCGGCCGCGAAGCAGCGTGCCGCCGAGGCCCGCCGCCTGGGCTACACCACCATCGTCGACAGCACGGCCGGACCGCTCAAGGAGGCGATCCGGGTGGCGTTCGCCGCGACCGCGCCCGGCGAGCGGGTGGACGTGCCCGCGTTCTGAGCGGCGGCGGCTGCGGTTCAGCTGCGCAGGCGTGCCTGCACCTGGGCGGAGGTGGGCAGCGAGCCCCGCGCACCGAAGCCCTCCGTCGCGATCGCGCCGGCCACGGCGGCCCAGCTGACGGCATCCGGCAGCGCTCGTCCCTCTGCCAGGCCGACGGCCAGCGCCGCGGTGAACGCGTCGCCGGCGCCGGTGGTGTCGACCACGTCGGCCGGGATCGGCGCGATGTGCTGCGGCGCCGCACCGGCCCGGTGCAGTTCCGCGCCCTCGCCGCCGCGGGTCACCACCACCGCGCCCGCGCCGGCCGCGAGCAGAGCGGCGACGCCGCCCAGCGACTCGAGCTCGGTCTCGTTCGGGGTGATCACGCTCGCTGCAGCCAGCAGGGAGGCCGGCAGAGCGCCGAGCGGCGCCGGGGCCGGATTGAGCACGAAGCCCCAGCCGCGTCGCGCGGCCACCCGCGCCGCCTCCTCGACCGCGTCGAGCGGCACCTCCAGGCAGGCCACGACGATGGCCTGCGGTTCGTCGATCGCGTCGAGGGCGGAGGCCACCACGACGGGGGTGACGGCCGAGTTCGCGCCCGGCACGATCGCGATCGAGTTCTCCCCGTCGTCATCGACCAGGATGATGGCCACGCCGGTCGCGCCGTCGACCGTCGCGAGCCCCGACACCTCCACCCCGCGGGCGGCGAGGTCGGCGCGGGCCGCCGCGCCCCAGTGGTCCGAGCCGACCGCGCCGACCAGGTAGGTGCGCGCTCCGAGGGCGGCGGCGGCCGACGCCTGATTGCCGCCCTTGCCGCCCTGCGCCTCGGCGAAGCGCGCCATCGACACGGTCTCGCCGGGTCGCGGCATCCGACCGCCCGCCGCGACCAGGTCGACGTTGACCGAGCCCACGACGATCACAGCGGCAGTCATGCTGTCGATCCTGGCACGCCCCAGGCTCGCGGGACGACCGCGGACTACTGCAGCAGGAACTGCCTGGTGCCCGCCGACTTGGCGGCGCCGAGCTGCACCGAGAGGTGGTAGCTGGCTCCTCCCGCGGTGACCGCGGGCCGGTTCGTGGTGCAGGTGGTCTTCGACGAGCGGGTGCGATCCCACGCGAAGGGGGTCGTCGACACCGCCTTGCCTGGCTGCAGCACCTGCACGTTGGCGGCGGGAGCGGTCTGGCAGTCCTTCGAGCTCCAGATCTGGTCGGCTCCGCTCGTGATGACATACACCTGGGCGTCGGTTCCGACATCGAAGCTGCAGGCGCTCGCGCCCGAGTTGGTGATCGTCATCGAGAGCTGCGGCTGCGCCCCCGTGGCGTAGCTCGCGGCATCCGTCACGGGCTGCAGCGTGACGACCGAGGGATCGCACGCGCTTGCGTTACCGGAAGCCCCCGTGCTCGCGAAGCTGGACGGCTTCTGGCTCGTCGTGTGGGAGGGGCTGGGCGTCGCGCCCGGAGTGCCCGATCCCGGTCGGACCACGATGAGGATGACCACGACGATGACCGCGACGATCACGAGCAGCAGCAGCAGACGACGGCGCCAATACACCGAGGGCGGTTGCGGGCCGACCGGATTGCGGATCGTCGACATGCCGACAGGGTAAGCCCGGCCTGGTGCGACGGGCGGCTGACCCGCCGCGACCGCGCATGAAGCGCTGCTACAGCTGCTTCAGCATCCGGGTGTTGCCGAGGGTGTTCGGCTTGACCCTGGCCAGGTCGAGGAACTCGGCGACGCCCTCGTCGGGCGAGCGCACCAGCTCGGCGTAGACATCCGCCGACACCACGCCCTCGCCGATCTCGCGAAAGCCGTGTCCCTCGAAGAACGCGGTCTCGAAGGTGAGGCAGAACAGGCGGGTCAGGCCGAGCTCGCGCGCATCGTTCTCGATCCGCTCCAGCAGTGCGTGCCCGACGCCGCGATGACGCCAGGCGGGAGCCGTGGCCAGAGTGCGCACCTCGCCGAGGTCCTCCCACATCACGTGGAGAGCGCCGCATCCGACGAGCTCGCCGTCGGCGGTCTCGGCGACGCGGAACTCCTGTACGGCCTCGTAGAAGACGACCCGGTCTTTTCCGAGCAGGATGCGCTGCTGCACGAGCGGCTCGATCAGCGCGTCGATCGCGGGCACGTCGGTGGTACGGGCGCGGCGCACCGCGAAGCCGGGGGCTGCCGAGGTCGGGGCCGCAGAGGTCACGCTGCCACCCTACAAGTGCCCCGCCTCCGACCCGGCGGCCTCCGCCGCCTCCCCTTCGCGCCCGTCGCCCCCGCCGCCCCCGCCGCCGACACCTGCCGAATGAAGGAGATGCATCGCAATCCGTCGTGAGATGCGCCCGGATGCGCCGACACGTGCCGAATCTCCTTCATTCGGCAGGTGCGATCGGGGATGCCGGATCGCGGCGCGGGGCGGGACGACGAAGGGCGGCGGTTCCGCAGAACCACCGCCCTCGTCGTGAGCTGAGACGCTACTCGGCTTCGACGGCTCCCACCGCGGCCGGGAGCTCCTTGGCCGGAGTCTCTTCGCGGCCCGGCTGACGCCCGGTCGTGAAGACGAACTCGCCCAGCCCGGCGGCATCCGTGACGTAGTCGACGTGCACGTGGTCGCCCGCGTTGAGGTCGCCGTGCAGGATCCGCTCGCTCAGCGCGTCCTCGACCTCGTGCTGCACCGCGCGGCGCAGCGGTCGGGCGCCGAGGGTCGGGTCCCAGCCGATCTCGATCAGGCGCGACTTGGCGGCATCCGTGATGTCGATCGTCATGTCGCGGTCGAGCAGGCGCTCCGACAGCCGGCCGATGAACAGCCCGACCACCTGGAGCAGCTCCTCCTTGCTGAGCTGCGGGAACACGATCGTCTCGTCGACGCGGTTCAGGAACTCCGGCTTGAAGTGCTTCTTCAGCTCCTCGACCACCTTGGCGCGCATGGCCCGGTACGAGTTCTCGGCGCTCCCCTCGATGGTGAAGCCGACCGGCCCGCCCGTGATGTCCTTCGTGCCGAGGTTGGTCGTCATGATGATCACGGTGTTCTTGAAGTCGACCACGCGGCCCTGACCATCCGTCAGACGTCCCTCCTCCAGGATCTGAAGCAGCGAGTTGAAGATGTCGGGGTGCGCCTTCTCGATCTCGTCGAAGAGCACGACGCTGAACGGCTTGCGGCGCACCTTCTCGGTGAGCTGGCCACCCTCTTCGAAGCCGACGAACCCGGGAGGGGCACCGAACAGCCGCGAGACGGTGTGCTTCTCGCCGTACTCGCTCATGTCGAGCGAGATCAGCGCGTTCTCGTCGTCGAAGAGGAACTCGGCGAGCGCCTTGGCCAGCTCGGTCTTTCCGACGCCGGTGGGGCCGGCGAAGATGAACGAGCCGGAGGGGCGCTTCGGGTCCTTGAGGCCGGCGCGGGTGCGGCGGATCGTCTTGGCGAGCACCGAGATGGCCTCCTCCTGACCGATCACGCGCTCGTGCAGGGCCTTCTCCATGAAGATCAGGCGCGAGCTCTCCTCCTCGGTGAGCTTGAACACCGGGATGCCGGTCGCGTTCGCGAGCACCTCGGCGATCACGCCCTCGTCGACGGTGCCGCTGGCGGCCACGTCACCCGCACGCCACTGCTTCTCGAGGCGCAGCCGCTCACCGAGCAGCTTCTTCTCCTCGTCGCGCAGGCTGGCGGCCTTCTCGAAGTCCTGGTCTTCGATCGCGGCCTCCTTGCTGGCGCGCACTCCGGCGATCTTGTCGTCGAACTCGCGCAGCTCCGGCGGGGCCGACAGGATCGACAGGCGCAGGCGTGCGCCGGCCTCGTCGATCAGGTCGATGGCCTTGTCGGGCAGGAAGCGGTCGCTCACGTAGCGGTCCGCGAGGTTCGCGGCGGCGACGATCGCGCCATCCGTGATCGACACCTTGTGGAACGCCTCGTACTTGTCGCGCAGCCCCTTGAGGATGTTGATGGTGTGCGGCAGCGTGGGCTCGTGCACCTGCACGGGCTGGAAGCGGCGCTCGAGCGCGGCATCCTTCTCGAAGTGCTTGCGGTACTCGTCGAGCGTGGTCGCACCGATGGTCTGCAGCTCGCCGCGGGCGAGCAGCGGCTTCAGGATGCTGGCCGCGTCGATCGCGCCCTCGGCGGCACCGGCACCGACGAGCGTGTGGATCTCGTCGATGAAGGTGATGATGTCGCCGCGGGTGCGGATCTCTTTCGTGACCTTCTTGAGGCGCTCCTCGAAGTCGCCGCGGTAACGGCTGCCCGCGATCAGCGAGCCGAGGTCGAGCGTGTAGAGCTGCTTGTCCTTCAGCGTCTCGGGCACGTCGCCGCGCACGATCGCCTGGGCGAGGCCCTCGACGACGGCGGTCTTGCCGACGCCGGGCTCACCGATCAGCACCGGGTTGTTCTTGCTGCGACGGGAGAGGATCTGCATGACCCGCTCCATCTCCTTCTCGCGGCCGATGACCGGGTCGAGCTTGCCGTCGCGCGCGGCCTGGGTGAGGTTGCGGCCGAACTGGTCGAGGATCTGCGAGCCCTTGTCGGGCGTCGCGTCGTTGCCGCCGACCGCGACCTGCTCCTTGCCCTGGTAGCCGCTCAGCAGCTGGATGACCTGCTGGCGCACGCGGTTCAGGTCGGCGCCCAGCTTGACCAGCACCTGCGCCGCGACGCCTTCGCCCTCGCGGATCAGGCCGAGCAGGATGTGCTCGGTGCCGATGTAGCTGTGGCCGAGCTGCAGCGCCTCGCGCAGGCTCAGCTCGAGCACCTTCTTGGCGCGCGGCGTGAAGGGGATGTGGCCGGTCGGCTGCTGCTGACCCTGGCCGATGATGTCTTGCACCTGCTCGCGCACGGCATCCAGCGAGATGCCGAGGGACTCCAGGGCCTTGGCCGCGACTCCCTCGCCCTCGTGGATGAGGCCGAGCAGGATGTGCTCGGTGCCGATGTAATTGTGGTTGAGCATCTTCGCCTCTTCTTGGGCGAGGACGACCACCCGACGGGCGCGATCCGTGAACCGTTCGAACATCTTCTCTTTGCTCCTCCGGAGCCGAGCAGGGGCGGCTCCGATACATCGAGAGTAACGACGGGGGCGGCTCAGAAGTCCCGTGTTCGCCGTGGGCGTGAGACGTGTCCCGGCCGTCACCCCGCCGTCACCAGGAGCCCGTTCAGGAACAATCGGACGTCACGAGACCGAGAGTGAGACACCTGCCGTTTCTTCCTGAACCGGCCACGGTCTCCCCCGGCCCGGGCTCAGACCGGCGGGCGTAGCATCCTGACCGTGCCGTCCATCTCCGTCTTCTTCGCCACCTGGCGGCTCGATCCGGTGGCGCTCGCCGCGATCCTGCTCGCGGCGGCCCTGTATGCGGCCGGTGTCGTGCGGGTGCGGCGACGCGGCGGGCGCTGGCCGCTGCGGTTCACGCTCGCGTTCCTGCTGCTCGGGCTCGGCTCGTTCGCGGTGGTCGAGTTCGGCTTCCTCGGGGCGTACAGCCACGATCTGCGGTGGGCCTTCACCACCCGCATCGCGCTGCTGCTGTTCGTGATCCCGGCCTGCATCAGCGCGGGCCGGCCGATCGGGCTGCTGCGCGCGTCGCTCGGCGAGAGCGGCGTCGCCCGACTCGAATGGATGCTGCGCACCCGCCTGCTGCGCCTGTTCGGCAACGCGATCTTCGCCACCCTGTTCTCGGCGATCGTGTTCTCGGTCTTCCTCACCCCCGCGGCCTGGGTGCTGCGCGGCACCCCCGCGCTGAACTCGGCGATGAGCATCGTCATCCCCCTGCTCGGGCTCATCATGGTGCTGCCGATCGTCGAGAACGCGGGTGGACGCACGAGCCTGTTCATCACGGTCGAGTTCCTGCTGGCCTTCGTCGAGTTGGTGATCGATGCGGTGCCGGGCATCGTCATGCGGCTCAACGACGCGATCCTCGATCACGCCCCCCTGATCGGCCCCGCCGTCTCGAGCGCGGCGAGCTGGTGGCCGAATCCCGTGCACGATCAGCACCTGGCCGGCGACTTCCTCTGGTTCATCGCCGAGATCGCCGACGTGCCGATCCTGGTGCTGCTGTTCGTGCGCTGGACGCGCTCCGAGAAGCGCGAGGAGAAGAAGTTCGACGAGCTGACCGACGAGCAGCTCGAGGAGCTGACCCGGCAGCATCTGTCCGATCCGCGAGGCTGAGGTCGCGAGGGTAGCCTTCCAGCATGGCGGTGAGCGAGCTCCTGAGCACCGAGTTCGCGGCGCCGTTCGAGCGGACGACCGAGGCGGATGCCGCGGCCCTCGCCCACGCGCTCTGGGGCCTCACGCCCGCCCGTGCGGTCCGGGTCGACACGGAGCGCGACGACACCTTCCTCGTCGAGACCGCCGAGACCGCCGAGGCCGCCGACGCGGCCGGCATCCCCGACACCATCGACGGCGGTTACGGCCGGTACGCCCTCAAGATCAGCCATCCCGCCGACGACCCGGCCGTCGTCGAGCTGCAGCTCGCGGCGATCGAGTGGGCGGCGGCGCGCGATGCCGGCCTGCCGCTGCCGCACCCGATCCCGGCGCTCGACGGCCGCCTGCTCCCCGTGGCCGACGGGCGGGTCGCGCGGCTCAGCCGCTGGATGCCGGGGCGACCGCTGCGCGACGCCGTCGCGGATGCCGCTCCCGACGGCGCTCCCCCGCCGACGCTGCTGCATGCGGTCGGGACGGCGCAGGCCCGCCTGACCGTCGCTCTCGAGGGATTCGCGCACCCCGCCGACGGACGCGCCCTCGCCTGGGACGTCGCCCGGTTGCCCGAGCTCGGAGCGCTGCTCGAGGCGGTCGACGACCCGGCTCCCGTCACGGACGCCTTCGACCGCTTCGCGCGCACCGTCGCGCCGCGGCTCGACGAGCTGCCGCAGCAGGTCATCCACAACGACGGCAACCTCGACAACCTGCTGGTGTCGGACTCGGCGCCCGGGGCGGGAGTCCGCGTGGCGGCGATCCTCGACTTCGGCGACGTCGTGCGCACCGCCCGCGCGCTCGACCTGGCGGTGGCGGCGAGCTATCTCGTTCCGGGCGACGGGCGGGTCGCGACATCCGAGGTCCTGGCCGGTCTCGTGGCGGGCTGGGAGAGCGTGCTCCCCCTCGAGCCGCTCGAACGCGAGCTGCTGCCCGGGCTCGTGGTCGGCCGTCTGGTGCAGCGGATCCTGCTCGGCTCCTGGCTGGCCCGCGAGCTGCCGGGCAACGCCGACTACCTCGGACGCAACATCGCCCACACCCGCGCGCAACTCGCACGCGCCCTCGCGGAAGGCTCATGATGGCAGGCCCCTCGACCTACTTCGATCCCGCCGACACCGACGAGCTCGCCCCGCGAACCGCCGAACTGGTGCGCCGCCGCGCCGCCGCGATGGGCCCCGCCTACCGCCTCTTCTACCGCGAACCGCTCGAACTGGTGCGCGGGGAGGGCGCCTACGTGTGGGATCGCGCCGGCGTGGAGTACCTCGACGTCTACAACAACGTGCCCTCGGTCGGCCACGCCCACCCCCGCGTGGTCGCGGCGATCGCCGAACAGGCGGCGCGCCTCAACACTCACACGCGGTACCTCGACGAGGCGACGATCGCCTACGCGGAAGACCTGCTCGGCACCTTCCCCGGCTCGCTCGAGCACGTCATGTTCACCTGCTCGGGGTCGGAGGCCAACGACCTCGCCCTGCGGATCGCGAAGGCGGCGACCGGCGGAGGCGGCGTGATCGTCACCCGCAACGCCTACCACGGCGGCACGACCGAGGTCGCGGCGATCTCGCCCTCGCTCGGCGGCGTCGACTCGCTCGCGCCGTGGACCCGGGTTGCGCACGCCCCCGGCGGGGGCGCCGATCTGCACGCGGCGGTCGCTTCGGCGATCGCCGACCTGGAGCTGGTCGGCATCCGCCCGGCGGCGCTCATCGTCGACACGATCTTCGCCTCCGACGGAGTGTTCCCGGATGCGGCCGGCCTGTCGCTCGCCGTCGCCGCGATCCGCGCCGCGGGCGGGCTGTTCATCGCCGACGAGGTGCAGGCGGGGTTCGGCCGCCTCGGCGGAGGGTCGGCCGGCGCAGGGCCGGCCGGCGGCGACGACGCCGGCGCCGCCGGGCAGAACGGCGCCGACCTCGGGCTCTGGGGGTTCGCGCGCTACGGACTCGAGCCCGACATCGTGACGCTCGGCAAGCCGATGGGCAACGGTCATCCGGTCGCCGCTGTGGTCGCGCGCCGCGCGCCCATCGAGGCCTTCGCGGCGCGCGGTCGCTACTTCAACACCTTCGGCGGCAATCCCGTCTCGATCGCGGCCGCGCAGGCGACGCTCGACGTCGTGCGCGAGGAGCGCTTCGTGGAGCACGCGCGCGCGATCGGCCCCCGGCTGCGGCGCGCGCTCGAGCAGATCGACTCGCCGCGCATCGGCGAGGTGCGCGGGCAGGGCCTCTTCCTCGGCGTCGACCTGGTGGATGACGCCGGCCGGCCCGACGAGGCCCTCGCGATCGAGGTCGTGAACGCGCTGCGGCAGCGGCGGATCCTGCTCGCGGCATCCGGACCCGGCAACAACACCCTCAAGATCCGCCCCCCGCTCGTCTTCAACGACACCGACGCGAGCAGGCTGGTCGGCGAACTCGACGCCGTGCTGAAGGAGCTGTCGTGAGCAACCTCGAGAAGGATCCCAGCGAGCTGCTGGTCGCCGAACCCGCGATCGACGAGAGCGCCGCCGACCTCGCGTCGCCGGTCGAGCTGCTCGAGCCGCGCGAGGTGCCGCTCGGCGGTCCGCGCGCGATGACCGTGCGCCGCACCCTGCCGCAGAAGAAGCGCAGCCTGGTCGGCGCGTGGTGCTTCGTCGACTCGTACGGGCCGACCCCGGTGACGGGGCGCGGCGCGATGAACGTGCCGCCGCATCCGCACACCGGGCTGCAGACGGTGAGCTGGCTGTACGCCGGCGAGATCGAGCACCGCGACAGCGCGGGCAGCCTGGCCCTGATCGAACCGGGGCAGGTCAACCTGATGACGGCGGGAGCCGGCATCCAGCACTCCGAGGTCTCGACCGAGGCCACGAGCGAGCTGCACGGCGTGCAGCTGTGGCTCGCCCTCCCCGACCGCTCCCGGCACGTCGCGCCGTTCTTCGAGCACTACGTGCCGCCGGTCATCCGGCACGGCGACGCGACGCTGCGGGTGTTCCTCGGCTCGCTGCTCGGGCAGAGTTCGACGGTCACGACGTTCACGCGGCTGCTCGGCGCCCAGCTCGACCTTCCGGCGGGCGGTTCCGTGACGATCCCCGTCGATCCCGGCTTCGAACACGGCCTGGTGGTGGATGCCGGCACGCCCCGCCTGCAGGGCGTCGAGGTGCTGGCGACCCACCTGGGCGTCGTGCCCGCGGGACCCGAGACGCTCACCGTGGAGGCCGGCGACGCGCCGCTACGCGCCCTGCTGATCGGCGGCGAACCGCTCGGCGAACGGATCGTGATGTGGTGGAACTTCGTCGGCCGCAGCCACGACGAGATCGTCGCATTCCGCGAGAAGTGGCAGGCCGAGGTCATCGCCGGTGCCGAGGCGAACGGGCGGTTCGGTCACGTCGACGGCTACCCGGGGCAGGCCCTGCCGGCTCCGGAACTGCCGAACGTGCGCCTGCGCCCGCGCGACTAGCGCGACGCGGCTAGCGGGGGCCGCCCGGTTCGACCGGCGAGTTCGCGACCAGACGCGCGCGCTCCTCGGCCTCGACCTTGGCGTACGCCTTGCGCTCGTTGCGATCCGAGCGCAGCAGAGCGCGCATGATGAACCAGAACAGCAGCCCGATCACGATCGTGGGCGCGAGGGACCAGATGATCCCACCCCAGAAGTCCGTCGGCATGGCTCCAGGCTACGCCCGCATCAATGTGCGTTCGCCAAGAAGACGATCGCGATCACGACGAGCATGACGACCAGGCCGCCGATGGCGACGAGGCGCGAGGTGCGGCGGTCCACCTCAGCCCTTGGCGATGATGCCGACGATGCCCGAGGCGATCAGGTAGATCGCGATGCCGGCCACGACGATCCAGATCACCACGCGCGTGGGCGAGAGCTTGGGCTTGTCGCCGTTCGACGACGGTTCGGGGGGCGTGCTCATGATCGGACCCTACGTCACTTGACGAGCGGGAACAGGATCGTCTCGCGGATGCCGAGGCCGGTCAGCGCCATGAGCAGCCGGTCGATGCCCATTCCCATGCCACCGGTCGGCGGCATCCCGTGCTCGAGAGCCCGCAGGAACTCCTCATCGAGTCGCATTGCCTCGTCGTCGCCGCGCGCACCCTGAGCCGCCTGCTCGATGAAGCGCTCGCGCTGGATCACCGGGTCGACGAGCTCCGAATAGCCGGTGGCCAGCTCGAATCCGCGGATGTAGAGATCCCACTTCTCGACCGCGCCTGGGATCGAGCGGTGGTCGCGTACGAGCGGGCTGGTGTCGACGGGGAAGTCCATGACGAAGGTCGGGCGCACCAGATCGGCCTTCACGAAGTGCTCCCAGAGCTCCTCGACGTACTTGCCGTGGGTGGCGAGCTTGACCTCGATACCCTGGGCATCGGCGAGCGCCTTCAGCTCGGGGAGCGCGGTGGCGGTCGTGATCGTCACGCCGGCGGCGGCGCTCAGCGACTCGTACATGCTGATCCGGTCCCAGTCGCCGCCGAGGTCGTACTCGGTGCCGTCGGCCCAGGTGACCACGTGCGAACCCGCGACCGCGAGGGCCGCGTTCTGGATCAGCTCCTGCGTGAGGTCGGCCATCTGGTGGTAGTCGCCGTAGGCCTGGTACGCCTCGAGCATGGCGAACTCGGGGCTGTGGGTGGAATCCGCCCCCTCGTTGCGGAAGTTGCGGTTGATCTCGAACACCCGATCGATGCCGCCGACCACGGCGCGCTTGAGGTACAGCTCGGGCGCGATGCGCAGGTACAGCTCGGTGTCGAAGGCGTTCGAGTGGGTCGTGAACGGGCGTGCCGCCGCCCCGCCCGGAATCACCTGGAGCATCGGCGTCTCGATCTCGAGGTAGTCGTGCCCGGCGAAGGTCGACCGCAGCGAGGCCACGGCGAGCGCCCGTGCCCGGGCGTTGGCGCGGGCCTGCTCGCGCGAGATGAGGTCGAGGTAGCGCTGGCGCACCCGCGTCTCCTCGTTGAGCTCGACGTAGAGGTTGGGCAGCGGCAGCAGGGCCTTGGCCGCGATCGCCCACTCCGTCACGAGGATGCTCAGCTCGCCGCGCCGCGACGAGATCACCTCGCCGCGCACGAAGACGTGGTCGCCGAGATCCACGTACTCCTTCCAGCGCTCGAGCGACTCCTCGCCGACCTCGGCGAGCGACACCATGGCCTGGATGCGCGATCCGTCGCCCGATTGCAGCGAGGCGAAGCAGAGCTTGCCGGTGTTGCGGCTGAACACGACGCGGCCGGCGAGGCCGACGGTGACGCCGGTCACGTCATCCGCGACGAGGTGGCCGAACTCGGCCCGCACCGCGGGGATCGTGGTGGTGATCGGCAGCGACACCGGGTAGGCCTCGCCCGTGGCGATCAGCCGCTCCCGCTTGGCGAGCCGGACGGCCTTCTGCTCGGCGATCTCCTCGACCGAGATCTCGGGCTCGGCGGGGCTCTCGGGCACGGCGGGCGTGGGCGTGTCGTCGCTCATGATGCTCAGTTCAGGTAGATGGCGTCGTTGTCGATCAGGCGGGCCGGCCCGACCCGTGCGGCGATCACGACGCGTGCGGGGCCCCGGTAGCCGTCATCGACAGGCAGGAAGGTGCGCGGGTTCACGACCTTCAGGTAGTCCAGCTTAACGAGGCGCTCATCCATGAGAACCGACTGGGCCGCCGCCAGCACCGCGTCGATGCCGCGATCCGAGGCGGATGCCGCGGCCTCGAGCGCGCGGCTGAGCGCGAGTGCGGCGCGCCGCTCGTCGGGGTTGAGGTAGCGGTTGCGGCTGCTCAGGGCGAGGCCGTCGGGCGCGCGCACCGTGTCGACCACCTCCACCCGCGTCGCGAAGTTGAGATCGGCGACCATGCGCTGCACGAGGAAGACCTGCTGCGCATCCTTCTGTCCGAACAGCACGACATCGGGCCGGACGATGCCGAGCAGCTTCGCGACGACGGTCAGCACGCCGTCGAAGTGGCCGGGCCGGGTGCGGCCCTCGAGCAGGTTCGCGACCTCGCCGCCGGTGACCTTGGTACCGGTGTCGCCATCCGGATACATCTCGGCGGCCGTCGGAGCGAAGACATACCCGACTCCGTGGGGGGCGAGTGCGTCGAGGTCGCCGCCGAGGTCGCGCGGGTACTTGTCGAGGTCCTCCTCGGGCCCGAACTGCAACGGATTCACGAAGATCGACACCACGACGACGTCGGCCAGCTCACGCGCCCGCTCGACCAGGGCCAGGTGCCCCTCGTGCAGGGCGCCCATGGTGGGGACCAGCGCGACGGTGCGCGACGGGCCGGTGCGGGACGGGTCGGTGTTCTCGGATCCATTGCGGCCGGCGAGTTCCGCTCGGAGGGCAGCGATCGTCTCGACGACGACCGGCCTGCTGGGGCCGGGACTGCTCACGGTGCCTCCTCGCGTGCCGACATCGGTCACGCCTCGAACGATGCTACCGACTGTGCGGGATGCCGCCGACGGCGGGCGGCTCGGCGGGCGCGGGGGGGCGGCTCGGCGGGCGCGGGGGCGGGCGGCTCGGCGGACGCCGGGGCGGGGAAGTCGG